>PXYT01000001.1:0-250969 GCA_003023725.1 Sulfobacillus benefaciens
CAAAAGAAAAACCCCGGAAGGCGGCCAAGAGGCCGCCACCCGCTTGACCCCCTCCCGGCTTCGCCTGGGAAGGGGAATGCGCGGGCATTATGTTCAACACTGGCAGCCAAAACACGGGTGTGGCGATTATCTTAGAAGCAACCCGAGAGACCAAGGGGGCCTTCTTTGGCCAAATTGTTCATAAAACGGGCATCAAAGCCCGACTGGATACCCGGCGAGGATGCCGGTATGGCATGACACGCTATCGTCAACCCAGGTTTCGGAATCGGCAACGGGAAGCGGGCTGGCTGCCCCTCCCCTGGAGGCCCGTGTCAGTCAAACGCTCCAGGTGCTGACAACAATGCAGATTCGGAATCTGGATCGCATCACGGCCCTCAGTGTCGAGCACGTCCGATTCGACCCACAAAAACTGGAGTCCTCACAAATTTCCGGTGTCGAATATCTGCGGGGGATCCTGCAAGGCTATAACGTGAAGAAGTATTTACTCGAAAAATTTGATCATCAGAGTGCCTATTGCGGCGGGGTTTTTTAAGACCACGGACTCAATGTGAAACATGTCATTCCCCAAAATCCGCGCCCCGAACATCACCCCAGCGGCCAGCGCGCAAATCGAGGCACTGCGGCGGGCCTGCCACTTGCTCCAGCGCGGCGGTGGGTGGCAGTATAAGAAAAGACTGTGCGAGCGGATATTCCAAGAAAGAGAGCTGGCGGCTTCTGAGCAGGAACAATCCAGGAACCACCAAAGAACACATGATTCATAACAGACCAACAAACGGCGACAGAACCTATGATGTCGTTGTCATTGGCGGGGGACCCAGTGGCCTAATGGCAGCGATCTCCGCCCAAAGTTCACAGGCCCGGACACTCCTGATTGAAAAAGGGAGCAAACTTGGCCGAAAACTGGCCATTTCCGGAGGCGGACGCTGCAACGTCACCAATGCCAAACCTCTCGACGAATTGATTCGCAATATTCCGGGCAACGGACGTTTCTTGCATTCGGCACTCGCACAATTTAACAACTATGACATCATTCGCTTCTTCGAAAACTTGGGAATCGCGTTAAAAGAAGAGGATCGCGGCCGCGTCTTCCCCCGCTCCGACAAAGCGTCAACGGTTGTAAGCGCGTTAGTGGATTACGTACGGAACTTGGGAGTGGACATACGATTAAACAGTCCCGTCAACAACCTGGTCGCGCCGAATCAGGAAATTCAAGGCATCGCACTAACCTCCGGAGAGGTGATTACGGCGCGTGCCGTAATTGTCGCCACGGGAGGGGCCAACGTTCCAGCCACTGGCAGCACCGGGGATGCTTATCCCTGGGCCCGGGCCCTGGGACATAGGATCGTTCCTCCCTATCCCACGGAAGTTCCCCTTACCAGCGACGATGCCATCATCCTCCAACACCGTCTGCAGGGATTGTCGTGGCACAATGCGACGGTTCAACTGACAGCCGGAACAAAACCTTTGGCCACCGAATCCGGTGACCTTCTGTTTAGTCACTTTGGACTCACGGGACCCGTCGCCTTACGTCTGAGTCATTATGTCTCGACGGCATTGCGCAACAATCCTGCTACCATCTTCACGGCTTTCATCGACCTAGGAGGCACTGATTCCCAGGAAGACCTGGCTAAGCGATTTCACGAGGCACGCCTAAGCCAGGCTCGCCGCCAAATCCAAACGCTACTACACCAAACTTGGCCCCAACGCCTGACAGAGGTGCTATTGGACATTGCACAGATTTCTGGCGCCACCCCCGTTTCCCAGCTGTCTAACGCTCAGATCCAAACCTTAGCCCGCCTCATTAAGAAATTCCCGTTGAGCATCAGCGGAACATTGCCGCTAAACAAGGCGACGGTCACAGGCGGCGGAGTCTCGGTTAAAGATATCCATCCCAGAACCATGGCCTCTAAACGATGCCAAGGCCTTTACTTCGCGGGTGAAGTCATTGACGTCCATGCCCATACCGGCGGATATAACATTACGGTAGCATTTAGCACCGGTCATGCGGCAGGTCTTCATGCAGCCTTATTCGCTCGTCAAGTGTCCGGGACTGATGCCTGAAAACTCATTTACGGTTATCACCCCAGTAGCGATCCAAAAAAAGATCGCGACCCGACGCTTGCCGGTACTGACGGTAATGAGCCGCGTGAGTCCGGTAGAAATTTTGATGGTAGTCTTCAGCCGGATAAAATTTTGTCGCAGGACGGACATCTACAACAATCGGACTGGAAAACCGTCCCGACGCAGCCAATCTGCCCTTCGATTCCTCGGCCTCACGGCGTTGTCGCTCATTGACATAGAAAATCACGGGGCGGTATGATGACCCCCGATCATAAAACTGGCCGCCATCGTCCGTCGGATCAATTTGACGCCAAAACATGTCCAAGAGTTGTCCGTAGGAGACCCGATCCGGGTCAAAAGTAATTTCCACGGCCTCAACGTGTCCGGTTTTTCCGCTGCACACATCTTCATATCGCGGATTTTCGATTAACCCTCCGGTGTACCCAGAAATAACCCGGTGTACGCCCGGAACCTCGTCAAAAGGGTGGACCATACACCAAAAGCATCCTCCTGCAAATATGGCTGTTTCTTCCATCTTTATGAGCACTCTCCTTTCGGGGACGCCGACAACGTGCCCTTCCCGTGCTTTCTCATCGCACAGCCACCGCACCCTCTCAAAACCCCTTATGTGAGCGACCTTTACGTTACAACCCGCCCCAATAAAGGGCTAAAGACTTCCTGAAACAATTCCAGACCGCGGATGAACCATGCGCGAAGCTCTTCTATGTTATCATCTCCGATACGTCCCGGACGATAGAGAGCTATCCGGCACGCCCGCCGATGAACGTTGTCTTCCCACGACAGAGCCCGGGGAAAATGCTGCTCAATGTCGCGGCGCATAGCTCTCAGAGCCTCAAAAACGCGGTGATTGGCCGCCTTGTCCCCCGTGTCGACAGACATGTCGATGCGGATACGGCCGTCTTTGCCAAACGACAAGGTATAAGTAATGCCTTTGTGTCCCGAAGAGAAACTCAGCCACGATTGTGGCAGAGCAGTCCGCTTCACGCCCATTTCCGTCACTAATTCCTTCCAAAACGCTCGGTATTTCTCAGGCCGGGAAGCCGTGGCCGGTGAATCTTGCAACTCTTGCTCTACCAGATATTGTATGGCTTCACTAACGGACAAATTAAGCTCCTCAACATAAGCGCGAAATTGCTGCACTAATAATTTCGGTAGGGAAATAACCATGTCCTCTTGGTCGTCATCAAGACTCGTTCGCGCATAACGTTGTAAATACCCTCCCATGATGTTCATTTCACCTCCCCTACTTTCCCGATCCATTATTCTTAGTATAATGCTTAGCATGTTGTTACACCAGAACTACACAAAGAGCACGGTTGGTTTTCACAAGAAATAAATCATGATCATCGGATGACATAATTTGTGATGTCTTCGGTTCTGTCCAACGTAATTTGTTAAATAGTTCACATAACCGCCTTATCAAATAAAATCTTCATAGCCGATTAAAGCCTGACGATATCAGATGGGCGCTGTGACATCACAGGCCAGACGCCCTCCCCCGCCCTCCTCATTGTATGACCTTAGCTTATACTAAGCATGATCTATGTTTATACTTTCTAATTTAATAATTATTATGTCACTATTATTGTCCAGGCAACGTTTTTCCATGCAACAAGTTCCCATGGGTATATGAATGCAAAATCCCACAAATCCCCAGGGACATGTGGTTCACAGAACCATGCTCAATAGTTTAGGCGTTGAATGAAAATGAGTGGCACTTTCCGAGTCAATCAATAAAGCATATGAAGCTCATCTTGAAAGCGGATCGAAAATTTTCCAGCGTTGAATACCCCCTCGGCGGGTGTGGCGAGATTGGCCGATGATTCAGAGTCCCTATTGGTGCCTCAAACCTCTTTTGGACCCCGTTAATGGAAGTTGGAACGATGAAGGCCAGACCCCGAGTTATGGTAAGACGGAACCCGTCACTAAATCAGGGTAGAACGGAAATGAATCGGTAGAGAATGAACAAATGCGGATGACGGCCCCGGTAGGTTTAGGAGTACCGGTCAAGACGAAAGAGAGATGGACTATCAGCACTCTCCCCCCGAAATGCCAAATCAACCAGCCATCGGCCAGCCAAGGGGGCGTATTTGAAGCCCCTACCGGAGAACCCGCCTCCTACAATGATGTGAGGATCTTTTGGCCAAATTCCTACGTAAAAATGCAAGTCAGGAGTATAGGTGGCCGTGCAAGGTTCGTGTCGAACCAAGGGTGCCTGATCAATACCCCGCCAAAATTGCCGAACAGCGTCGTTGACCTTCACAATGTCTTCGACGTTCACCCCTGATGCCGGCGCAACCTCGGCCGAACTGTCTTCCAAAGACACATCGGCAACAATTTTGACGGTCACTTCGGATTCAGGATAAAAGGCCAGGCGAGGATGCTCGCCCAAGTCAACACTCACCGCGGTCGGAATGTTGAGGGAATGGCGCGGAACCCAAATCATGAGTTGACGCTTCTTCCGAATGGGCAAGGACAAATTAAACTGAGGCAGCCATGGCCCGGGCGTTACGATGACGCGAGAAGCTTGATAACGCCCCTGCGGAGTCATCACAATCACTCCGCTCTCCTCAGGCGCAAGTTCCTGAACCTCTTCTCCATAGTGCTGCGCTACCCCGTGGGATTCTCCCCAGGCTACCATTGCCTCAATCAACGGTTCCACACGAATGAGCGCGGCGTCCTTTTCCCACAGGCCAACTGTATGCCGGGGAATCGAAAAATAAGGAAAATGGGACCGAAGGCCGCCTGTTCCCAAGAGAGTCACTGGTGTCCGCAACTCTTGAGCCCATGATTGAAAGGTGCTAGCTCTGGGGTCTCCCTCAGGAATCATGATAAGAGCTCCGGTTCGCTGAAGTGGCCCCACTGCTGGGAATGCCAGGTTTATTGTCTCCCATAACTCCCACGTTTGCCGCACCCACGGTTTATATCGTTCATCGACTTCGTTGAAGGTGCGTTCGATAGCACGGGAAAGCCCATGGGATGAACCCAGTCTATGCGGTGGATGATAGCGATCAAAGATTATAACTTTTGCTCCCTGACTGCGGGCCCAGTACATAGCAAACAAGCCGACTATACCGCTTCCTACCACAGCCAGATCATAATGCGCCGGAGATTCTTTCATGAATTCCTTCCTCCCTGCCTGTCTTTCTGTCTTTTGAGTTGACGTTTCTTCAGAACATGGGTGTGACTCACTTACCGATTAGAAACAAAGCTCGAACGAAGCCAAAATATCGTTAACATGGTATTATCTCACAAATTCTTCCCATTCTTGGGGGAAAACTTCTTTCAGAGCACCCCCCTTCTTCCGCTTCGCTCCGTCTGGTGAAATGATGAACCGATGAGGTCCTGGACAGATCGGCGAAAAGTGGCGCGGTTGTCCTCCGTCTTACCCTGAGGATAAGTCTTTTCTCGCGCAAAAAATGGCCAAAACTCGAGCAATATGCTATGAATGTTACTATGACATAGTTCTAAAGGAGGGGTTCATTCGTGGATCAAGAATCCAAGAAAAAGAGTTTGAGGATGATCACCTACGGCCTTTACATCCTCACAGTGAAGGATGGTGACGCCATAGCAGCCGGCACCGTTAACTGGCTGTCGCAAGCGTCATTTACGCCACCCTTGGTCATGGTCGGTGTAAAAGCTGACAGCCAGTTACATGCGATCATCGAAAAGACGGGCCGGTTTGCCGTTAGCACTTTAGCTCAGGGGCAAAAGACTATCGCGTCGGACTTTTTCCGTCCAACCCAAGTTGAGGATCATCAACTCAATGGCCATCCGTTTGAGCTCTCGCCCATGTTTCAATGCCCCATCTTAACCGAGTGCCCAGGTTGGTTCGAAGCCAGAGTAACCAATTCTGTGTCTCGGGGAGACCATACCATCTTTGTGGCGGAAGTGACCGGCGCCGGCGTTCGTGAGGACGCTGTGCCTCTGGTCATGCGCGACACCGGATGGTTTTATGGGGGATAGGCAAAATCGGTAAAGTTGTTTCATCGTGGGAAAGGCCCGGCAGAGCGGTGGAACGACACAACCTCCCCTATCCGGGAACCTCCTATTTGGCATTGGGCCGGTTCCAAAAGGCATGGTTCGCTTGCTCTCTGGCTTCCAAGGCTTCCAGACGCTGTTTGAGCCCGGGAGTCAGAGCGGCAACCTGCCGGATAATGTAGTTCATGAGAACAAAGGCCGCAGCATAGGAATCAAAAAGAGAAGCGCTGGCTACGGGTACCACCACCACTGGATCGGCGAGTTGAACCGCCGGCGATACCCATCGGTCCGTAAAAGCGGCAACCGGAATGTGCTGCTGGCGCAGGCGTTCCAACCACGTCACCAAAGCTTCCGGGTACCGCGGAAAAACCCATGCCACCACTAAAGATTCGGGATCGGGATCAAGCCCGAAAGTCTCCCACAGAGGCGTATTAGGAGTCGCTATTTCTACCCCATCTTTTACCTTGCTCAAAAAATACGCAGCGTAGGGAATAATTGTTGAGGAGGCCCGGGCCCCGGCCAAAATAACACGCTTGGCAGACACAATAGCCCGGGCTACCGCCTCGACATGACTATCCGAAACCAGTTCCGGCAATCCTTCCAAGTTCTGTATTTCCTGTTCCACAAGCAAGTCTTTTTTTCCAGCCCATTCGGAGTGAACGTACACGGCCCGCTCGGGAGTGTTCCACTGCTCTCGCACAAGTCCTTGCAACGTGCGCACAAAATCCGTGAATCCCGAAAAGCCCATGGCAACACTAAAGCGAGTGATGGATGCCTGGCTCACGCCGATTGCGTGTGCCAGCTCACTCGCCGTCATGAAAGAAGCTTCCCGATAGTGCTCCGATACATACTCTGCAATTTGCTGGTTTATTGATGATGTTTGTGCCGCTGCCGCAACCTGTGCATGAAACATCTCCAACGTCATACCTTTTGTCCGCACGATGATTTCTCCTAGTGTGTTGGTGAATGCCGTATTTGGATACGCCATTATTATAAAAACCCACATCGCCAGCAGCAATCATCTACAGCACGTTACCGGGATTTTTCGAACTAATCACCTCTTACAACGATTTGAGTTTCATGGTAAAGGGAATGCTAAGCAACAGGAGAACGGCAGTAACACTCAAGGCCATCTCCGTACTCGTCTGCTTTGCCAAAAATCCGATACCGGCCACTGCCACGGCACCCAGTGTGTTGCCCACCCCCAGCGTCAGACCCGATGCCATCCCTTTGTTATTCGGGAAGAGAGCCTGCCCGTAGACCATAACCACTGATGCGGTAGAATAAAGAGCAAACCCAAGAAGGCCCATTGAAATCCAGATGAAGGGACCTTGTGCGTGCAAAAACCACCACAAGAACACACTCGACAAGATGGCGGATCCGATTAATACCGGTTTGGCTCCCAACCGATCGGAAAGGGCTCCTCCAGACATATTCCCTAAACTTCCCAAGAGAAATAACACGGACAACAAGGCAGCGGCTTCCCCTAAGGGGCGATGTCGGGCATGCCACAATATGGGGACCAGCGTCATCGTGGCCAGGCTAGCCATATTCCTCAGCATGACAATCAGCAACAGATTTCCGGAGTGCTTCAATCCCCGACGAAATTCCGGTGTCCATATCTTCACATCGCGGGTTTTAGGCTGGGGACTAGGACGCATCACAAACCACATCACGCCAGCCATCGCCATTCCAGGAAGAGCCAAAATCCATAGACCATGGCGCCCAAAATATAGAAAAGTCGTTGTCGCCGCGATCGGGGCAATGGCCCGGCCAATATTTCCTCCAATCATAAACAGCCCCATGCCCAGTCCCTTGCGTGCCCCAGATAAATCCCCGACCAAAGCAGAAGCGTGGGGATGAAACGCCGCGTTGCCGATTCCTCCGATGAGAAGGGCCACAACAAAGATGCCATAAGTGGGCGAGAACGCGAGCGCCGCAGCCGAGACAATACTTCCGGCCATGAGTCCGCCCACCACAAAATAGCGTGTGCCAACACGGTCGGCCCACAGACCCATTAAGGGCTGAAGCAACTGGGTTGTCAGGGCCGCAATCGAACTCAGCAGGCCTGCCAGAACCACGGAAAAATGCATTGCCACCATTAAGACAGGCAAGAGAGCCGGGTATAAATTCGGATAGGAATCATTCAAAAAATGGGCAACCGTAAAAAATCCCGTTTTCCATAAACTGCGATTGCGCCGGGGAACCGCGGTGGCCGTACCTGTCGTGATCATTGTGACGCCTTCTCTCGTTAAAGATTCTGAGACTGTCATTTCTTTTACTGTCATTATCAGTATACTGATTATTTTATTCCTGGCAAGTTCATACGCAACAAATCATGGTTTCCCGTTTCTTTGTTCCACCCCTAGTCTAAATCTCACTCTGAACTTAGAGACACATTTGCCGGGAATTTCTTGAGTGCGAACGACGGGAAATCACGAGCCGAGAAGTCAAGGCAGCGTAACCCACGGTCACTGCCCCAGAAATCACCCGATTTTGTTCCCGAGACAAAAGGGCCATGCTGTATGCCTTTAAGCGGATATTGCCCAGCAGATTCAGGAAATCTTCAGATTGGAAAGTGGCAAACCCCATTATAATCGGTAATGAAATTTTGATGAATACTTGAGTTACATCAAAAAAGAATTTCGCATCTTAGAGTAAAGGAATGGGTACATGAAGCAATTACGTTATCTCATCACCATAGCTATTCTGGGAGCAACGGTTCTGGCAGGCTGCGGAGTGTTTTCGGGACGGCCCGGCTGGCCCGATGTTGCCGACGCCCAAATTGGGGCATTGAACTGGACTAGTTACGGGCTAGGCGGGTCACACAACACCGTGGTGGACCCCGGTGCCAATTTCAGCGCCAACTGGACACGGCAGTTTTCTCAGCCCTTGATGCAACCGGCCGTAGTCCGCGGAGTGGTCTACGTGGGGGGAATCGGAACCCAGCCGGCAGTGTATGCCCTCAATGCCAAAACCGGGAAGACTCTGTGGAAAACACCGCTCGATAATCAGGTCATGACAACCCCGGTGGTGGTAAATGGGGAAGTTTTCGTGGGCACCGGCAATCATAACTTTCCCGTAAGTCATGTACCGCAATACGGCACCAACATTGTGCGGGGCAATGGCCCCAATGCCATCTACGCCCTGAGCGCCAAAAACGGAAAAATCATCTGGAAACACAGTACACCGGGAGAAAATATGCCAACCTTTGTCTACCGTAATAATACATTATACAGCGCCAACGGCAGTGATGAGGTTCTGGCACTGAATGCCACCAACGGACAGACCCAATGGAAACTCCCTATTGGCTCCTACGTCAGCATGTCCTCACCGGAACTCGTCGGAAATCTTCTGTACTTCGGTGGTGCTCATCCCTACGCCATGTATGCCATCAACGTCAAAACCCATCGCATCCAGTGGATGCATACGTTTCCGCATCCCCTCGGCGGTTCGGATGACGTTTCGCCGGCCGTGTCCGGCAACAACGTCTATGTGGACGCGGTCGTAGCTGTTCACGGAAAACCGCATGAAGTATTTTACGCGTTTAACCGTCAGAACGGCCGTCTTGAATGGACGTTTGATGAAGGCACCGGAAAGATTCCCCATGGCCCTCACGGGGGTCCCCGGGACGAAACGGTGGCACCCTTGGTCCACAACAACACAATTTACATAGGCAGCCCGCTCAACAACATACTATATGCATTAAACTCTCAGAACGGCCAATTGCTTTGGAAACAACAACTAAATGGCACTCTGATGCAATCCCCCATTGCCCATAACGGGATCCTGTATGTTGGCGACACCAAGGGCCGATTTCTAGCCATCCAGGCCTCTAATGGAAAAATATTGGGATCTCGACAGTTTAAAGGACCTTTTATGCCTTCCAGTCCGGTTCTCGTTGGTCACACCATTTTTACCGGAACCCGTTTAGGAGAGTTTATGGCAGTCCCCTTATCCACACTGCATTAAATTTACTGGGAAAGGAGCCTCCTGCTTTACTCCTTACCCGCTCTTTTTCGCGGTTGGCTGTCCTCTCGCGTGAACATCAGAGGCGCCATCCATTGTTCAAAGATTCACGCCTTGGACCTGCAGCAATTTCCACTACATCCCGGCTTTGTTGCCAACTTGGCGGCACTGCTTTTCTCTCCCAAACGGCAAGCCATGCCGTTTGGGATTTTGGCGCGTGTCAGCCGAGGAGGGAAGAGGATATGCTTGCCTAGCCCGAAACCAGTTTAAAAATTCCGCCAAAGCTTCCGGGCCACACACCCAAGGCAGCGACAGAGCATAATTCTGTCCACCAAACGCATTTTTCCCTACCCAGGAATATTCCCGCCTTAACGCGCTCTTAAAAAGCTGTCGATGACGGACGCCACTTGCTCGGGAGATTCGATCATGGGATAGTGACCAGCAGAGGAAATTTGGACAAAACGTGCTCCCGGAATCTGTTGCAAAGGTTCCGAATCGGATGCCAGCATTCGGTCATGCTCACCCCGAATTACCAGAGTCGGACAGTGGATACGAGGCAAAAGATGCTCAATGTCGGTGCTCAGATTAGTATGAAGCGTCTGTTCCAAAACATGGCGGGTGATTTTTCGAATCGCTTCTTTTTGTTTCGTCACCACGTCCGGAGCCGGCACACGGTAAAAAGCCTGCATCCAAATACGATTAAGAATCTCGGGTTGACGGTGTTCGGGCGTCCGGTAAATTAACTTTTCCACCCGCTGCAAATGTCGTTTGGTTGTGCGAGAAACCGAAGGGGCACTACCACCCGGAAAAGTGTCAAGCACAACCAGAGCGTTCACATAATGGCGTACTTTGGCTGCAATGAATAACGCTCCCGCCCCGCCGAAGGAATGACCGATTAACGTTACCGGCTGAATATTCCAACGACGGATAAGTCGGATCGTATCACGGGCATAATCTTCGATGGCATACCCAGCTGGGGGCTTGTCGGTGTCCCCGAATCCACGCACATCCACAAGATAAGCCCGGTAGAACTCCATCGGCAAATGATTGAGCAGGGGGTACCAACTCTCTTTGGACATCAGCCAGCCATGCAAAAACAATAAAGGATGGGATCCTGTACCGACAACATCAAAAGATACGGATATATTGCCAACCGATACATACATCGTCTAATCCTTCTTTTCCATTTAAATTCGGGCAAGAATATGCTATACCCATTCTTGTCCATTATTTTACGCGGCAAAGGGATTTTTGGCATCTATTTATTTGCCACCAGGTCTGATGTGTAACCCACTGAGGTCGTTCATCGTTATTATCAACAGAAGACAGAGGAGGAGACAGACATGAAGCGGCGAATATATTACATCACAGGCAGTGCTCTCGCACTCCTCTCATTAACCGGTTGCGGACTGAACGGAACATCTGCTGCCACATCCGGACACGGCGCGAATAATTCTACGGTATCCGGAACAGTGACGGCCACGGGACATCAGTCCAGTTCAAACAACAGCCAACACAAAAATGCCCCTAACACCAGCGCGACACCTTCGGACAATTATGACACACCACCGAATGCCTCCTCCTCGCCATCATCTGGTCAGGGATCGACCTTTTCGGCGAGCTCCAGAGCTGCAGCGCCATTCAACCCAGTAATTCTCCAAGCCATGTCCGTTATCAGGCGGTCTACGGATTTGCCGCTGGAAGCTCCCGAAGTGGTTCCCCTAACCGCATACAGCCCAGCAGACGGCTATTTGACGGCCATAACCTTAACAGCACCGGATTACTGGCTTGTGCAGTTACGGGACACGACGGTGCGAGAGCCAGTAAATTCCCGCAACATCTCGCATACTCTCAGCCCAACCCCCGCCGTCGGCTCGTTCGGCATTAACCAACTGGCCAGCAACCAGGTTGGCACGCCCTCACTCGACAACACCACATTACGTCAGTTTAATCCTCTGTGGCATCCCAATCAAAGTATTTTGAACGCCACCGGCAAAGAACGCCTCGTGGTAGGCGGGCCTCGCTCCGGTCTGGGTGCAACCGCCTACGGCTTTCACGGCACCTTCAACAACGCCAAAGTTATGTGGGCAGAGGGAAACTGGACCATTGAAGTCGCTGGCGGCAGCCCTCGCTACGAACAGGACACAGCCTATCATCTTGTCAACTATTTGCACTCCCACTACCTTCCTCCCTACCCCGGACTGATTATGATTCAACTCACACATGAAGGACGGGGAAACAAAACTCAGGCCGTTACACATATGGATTGGATTGATGGACAGTACCTGATGCATATTGACACTCGAATTCCAGGATTGCAAAATCCGGTGAGTGCGGCCAAGATGGCTGTATCATGGAGCCATTACTAAGCTCTTCAAACTTTCCTGCCCCTTGCAGGATGAGGGCGATTTCTAACACCCTGGTTAATTTCCCCGTCATGTTCCAGCTGTCCGGTGCGTCTTGTTCCCCTGCACTCGCTGATGGTCTGGAGGAATAACCATCCCGAACGCATACGAGTTATCAGAGCCCAGGACACAAGAGGAGCCGCCACCAAACTTCGCCACCTCCCTGCGTGTTCACCTCCTGTCAGAAAAACGACAACGGTTTACTTCTCTTTCCGTTGCTGCATTGAGAAGCAAAGCCCTCTCTCGTTGCACGGCATCTGGATGACCTGCTTCCCGTGTTGTGGGATACAATACTGGGGTTATAACGGTTTCCCTCGATCCATCCACCTCATGTTAGCCGTTTGATCTTTCCAGCCATCAGTTATGTACAACCTGGTGGGCACCAATCGACACTCGTCACTAGAACTTCGATCCCCTTCACACCGAAGGGAGATATTGTGACCGTTTTGTTGCCAGCCGGTAGCCGGCTCGTTATTCTCCGGCCCTTGTCATCAAAGATTTACGATCCGCCTTGAGTCACATTCAACTCCGGTGGTCTTGTTCAGCATCGCCTCTTACACAATGTTGTTCGGCCTTCGCATGGTTTATCTCGGATCATCGCCCAACAAGCCGGCCGCAGGAATATGCCCCATTTTTCCGGATTGAAAATCCTCTATGGCCTGAAGAATTTCCGCACGGGTGTTCATCACAAAAGGGCCATAGGAAAAAACCGGTTCGCGAAGGGGAGAACCTCCCAAAAGGAGAACTTCCAGCCTCGGAGTCTTCGCACTTTGAATTCGGGCAGCTTGAATCCCCAGAACATCTCCGGCTCCCAATACGATCGCCTCACCTTCGGTAATGGGTACGTCCTCTCCCACGACTCCCTCCCCAGCCAATGCATACACCACAGCATTGAATCCTTGCGGCCACAAGAGCCGTAGTTGCGAGCCGGGCGGAAGACTAACGTGTGCATAGGTAATGGGGGTTCTGGTCAACCCCGGTCCCCTAAATCCCTCGAGTTCCCCGGCAATTAAGCGAATCACAGCGCTACCATCGGCAGAAGTCAGTAACTGCACTTGGTCAGATTCAATACTTTGATATCGCGGTGGCACCATTTTTAGTTTTCGGGGCAAGTTCACCCACAACTGCACCCCATGAAAAAGCCCTCCTCGCTTCACAAGATCGTCCGGAGGCATCTCGTCGTGCAGAAGACCGCTTCCCGCTGTCATCCACTGAGTTGCTCCGTTAGTAATGAGACCTCCGCCCCCATGGGAATCCCGGTGCCGAAATGCTCCATCCACGATGTAGGTCACGGTTTCAAAGCCGCGGTGCGGGTGCCAGGGGGCTCCCTTTGCTTCTCCGGGTGCATATTCGACAGCCCCCATGTGGTCTAGCAAAAGAAACGGGTCGCTCATCGCAAAAGGAATGTCCCGGGAGGGAAAAGGGCGGCGCACCGGAAATCCCGCACCCTCTAAAAACCGAGGTGCCTGTGTTCGGACGAGGACCTCCTTAGTCCTTAAAGACTGATCCGGTTCCCGCAAACGGGGCAGAAGTAAAATATTGTCAGGTTCCACTGCCGGCATAATTCTGATGCTCCTTTTTATCAGGGTAATTAGTCCTACTGCTATTCCTTTATATTATAAACCCAGAAACAAACCCAAAAATCCCCCCTGTTTCCACCCAAAATAGGAGATCCCAAAAGAGCGCAAGACCTCTCGATCTTCCCACCGCATCCCATGGCCTGGGTTTTTTTCTTTAACCCTTACTATCCTTGCCCAACCACTCCCACGAAATCATGAAATTTTGTGTTATCATTTCTCAGTAGCGTGTATAATTTTTACCCTTTTAAAACAAGTCAGGCAATTTTTGCGATCATCCTTGATGCCGCCGCAAGGAGAAAACAAATTATGCAAACATTCGCTGAAGGGTCGTTGCACCAAAGCATTCAAAATCTCCTTGTTCCAATCGATTCAGAGCAAAAACAGCAGTTTATGGTGACGCTGGCTCCGTTTTTTGGAAATCGCCTCCTTCTCCAAGCGGACCGCTTAACAGCCTACAGCTATGACGCGACGGCAGAACAATACCGTCCGGATGCCGCGTTAGTCGTCGAAAATGAAGATGAACTCAGGCGAGTTCTGGAAGCGGCGGACAAATTCGGTATCCCAGTGATTGCCCGCGGGTCCGGAAGCAACATCAGCGGGGGCACTCTGCCCATCGTGGGTGGTATCGTCCTTTCCCTGACGCGTCTGAAACACATCCGGAAGATAGATCCCGAAAACAGGTCGGCGACCGTAGAACCCGGTGTAGTCAACGCCGATTTGCAGATGGCTTTAAAGCCTTATGGATTCTTTTTTCCACCTGACCCCGCAAGCCACCGCATTGCCACTGTCGGCGGCAATGTGGCAGAAGGATCCGGCGGCCCGCACTGCGTAAAGTATGGTACTACCACTCACTATGTCAGATCGTTGCGGGTGCTGTTGGCAGATGGTACGCCTGTGGTGTGTTCGGATAAATTCACACGGGTCGACTGGCCTGGTTTATTAACCGGATCGGAAGGAACACTGGCGGTCATCACCGAAATGACAGTCCGTATTCTTCCTCTGCCTTCTCATACCGGTATGCTGCTCGCAGGATTTTCATCGGTCGTGGAAGCGGTGTCGGCCGTTTCCGGGATCGTGCGGGCCAGGCAAATTCCCTCGACCTTGGAACTTTTGGACAAAGCCACGTTGGATACTGTCAGACCGTTCATTAACGCCGGCTATCCGAATTCCGAGGCTGTGCTGTTAATTGAGGTCGATGGCTCAGAAGCCTCCGTACAACAACAACTAGAGCAACTGGTGGCTATTTTAAAGACGTTTCATGCTGAACCTATAGTGGTTGCCGAAACACCTGAACAAGCCGACAGGCTGATGGCGGCACGGCGATCAGCTTATGGAGCCGCGGCCCGACTGGCATCACATGTTTGGACCCAAGATGTCACCGTTCCCCGACCTCTTTTGGCCGACATGATGAGCCACGTCCTCACTATTGCCCGGCATTATGCTCTGTCCATTAACACCGTAGCTCATGCCGGCGACGGTAACCTGCACCCCCTTATCCCGTTTCACCCCGACAACCGGGACGAAGTGGACCGCATGCGAGCGGCCGATCATGACATCCTGCAAAAAGCCACCGAGCTGGGCGGCTCCATAACCGGAGAGCACGGTATCGGCATAGACAAGCTCCATGAACTGCCGCTTATGTTTTCTGAAGATGAATTAAGTGCCATGTATGCCGTAAAAAGAGCATTCGACCCGCGAGGACTACTCAATCCCGGAAAGGCAGTCTTACCTGTTACTGCGGAACCGTCCGTCTCCGCCCCACCCCAATACCCGCCCTTGCCTGGCTCCCTGGAACCCGGTTCTATTCCGGAACTGAGGGAGATACTCCGCAACGCCGAATTTCAGCATGCGCCTCTAGGCACTGATCAAAACCGCTATCAGGGTGAATGCCGGATATCTTTAACACATCTTCGAAACATTGTGGATTTCGATCCCGATAACATGACCATCACTGTGGAAGCCGGTATGCCTTTCGAGGATTTCGCCGCGTTTCTCCGTGATCACCGGCTTATGTTTCCACCCGTCCCCCTCCATTCTCAACAAACACTGGGAGCACTCGTAGCGGAAGGGCTGCCCCATCTCACCCAATTTGGCTACGGCCCTTTGAAGAACTGGATTCTGGGTGTAGAAGTCGTTGATGGACGGGGTTGCCTTCTCCGTTTCGGACGCAAGATCATGAAAAATGTCGCTGGGCTGGATATGCCCAAACTTTTTATTGGTTCACTCGGTCAGTACGGGATTATCACCACCATCATCTTGCGGTTGCAACCCGAAATTCCCACTCCCCGTGTTTACACTTTAGAGCGTGGGGCACTGACCGGGACGAAAGACCAGGATTTGGTCCGCAAGCTGTCCCCTTTGGCACCGGGCGTCCAAGGACTGTGGATGTTTTCGGGGCAAATCGTGATTTTTCTCGATGGCCGGGATTTGGCTACACAGGAAAGTCAACTACAAACGGTTTTGCAGGATCTGAACTGTTCGTATCAAACCCACGAAGCAGCGCCTGTTATCGCAATGACGCAATCCTTCCTTTCCGGTTTGTATCACCGGGCGTATGATAACAATCAGGCGATTATTCTGGGATGTGGACAGGCCGAGGGGGTCCGCGATCCTTACTATCTGCAGTTGGACGGCAGTCTATGGAT
Organism: Sulfobacillus benefaciens; assembly: GCA_003023725.1. GTDB lineage: Bacteria > Bacillota > Sulfobacillia > Sulfobacillales > Sulfobacillaceae > Sulfobacillus > Sulfobacillus benefaciens. Next base: position 16,663 of record PXYT01000001.1, read on the forward strand.
AGCGCCGGAGACGAACCAGAACCTTAAGGCATTTCCGGGATCACGCCGCTTAGACCAATCGGGGTGGCACATCCTGGGGCCGGAAGATCCGCATTTGGCAGCCATTGCGGAGAGAATCAAACACTATTTCGATCCCGCCAAAATCTTAACCCACGTTCCATAATCTGCCCTTCCACCCGGAAAGGACTATTTATCCGTTAAATCCCATCACGCAAACACGAAGGAGAACAAAGAAATGAGCGAAACTGTCCTGCAAACTGCCTTGATTACGCCTGTAACGTCGGATGGCGAACTGGATGAAAACGCCTTGGACCGTCTGGTCCCTCGTATTTTGGCAGCCGAAACTCTAGGATTTTCCATCTTGGGATCAACCGGGGAAGGCGCCAGTGCATCGCTTAACCTGCGCAGACAAATGCGCGAAGCAGTCCTGAAGCGGGTCGGCGGACACCGGGAAGTCTATAGCGGAATTATCAGTACCGTCCCGGACGAAATCCGACGCGATGTGGACGCCTGCCGAGACTTACCTCTGACGGGATTGCTCATTCCGCCGCCGGCGTACTATCCCTTGGATTCTCAAGATTTGGAACAATTTTACCGGGAACTGGCCGATTTCGTGCCTGTTCCTATTATGCTATATAACATTCCCCCCTATACCAAAGTGAGCATTCCGCCCGAGACCGTGGCCAAATTGGCCGTTCATCCGAATATTATGGGGATAAAAGACAGCAGCCGCGATCTCGATTATTATCTTCGTGTTTTGCACCTGACCCAATCGGTGCCGGGCTTCAAAGTGTTAATCGGGACCGACACCTTAATCTTGCCTGCATTAGCCGCAGGAGGGCACGGCGCCGTCGTAGCATCGGGCAATATTGTGCCCGAATGGATAGCCGATCTTGTTCACAGTGCGGAACGCGGGGACTTTAGTCACGCCCGTGTCATGGAAAGCCAGTTGATCGAGCTAGCCAATGCGTTAGGCCGGGCGGACGGAATCCGTGGATTCAAATTTGCCGCAGCTGCCATCGACCGCCACCAGGGTTGCCTCATCGCCCCCTATCACGCGCTGGATAAAGAATCTCCCGCGGCCCTGGCCATCCTGGACGTGCTCAAACGCTACCATCTCATCAGCTGATATGGCCGCAAGACCCTCCTGGTGATACCCCTTTCCGACCAAAAAGCCGCCTTAGGGCGGTTTTTTGATCGAATTCAGGCAGTGTTCATCTTCTTGCCGCTACAGGCGAATAAGGGGCATAGTCCCGAACGAAGCACAAGCAGGACATCTTTTGGAAGGACAACGCACCGGTGTATCTGTATCGAGATGCCTTCGTCATCTCAGGGTGTTTGTGTTTCCGCTCGAATAGAAAACCGGATAGGGGTCACACTACCGCCAGGAGGATGTTGTGATCGTGGAGAATTCCGTGCTACAACCCAAGGAGGTCAACGCTATCATGACCCAGGCGGCATCATTGATCGGAGAACTCGATGGGTGGATTCCTTTGTTATCTCAGGCTCCTGATGCGCTGACTCATTATTATCCCCATTTATCCGCGGTTTATCATCGTTTAAAAGCCGGCATGGGATCCAGCCCGGACGTTTTGCTGCGTTGGATCGTCGTGCCGGCTTGCGCACCGGAAAAAGTGCTCATAGCCTCCATCGACGGTCTTTCTGATTCGCAGATGGTCGACCAGGACATTATCGCTCCGTTGTTGAAAACCACTAAGACCCCCGAATCCTGGGGCGAAGCCGTGATCACTCCGGGCCACGTTCACGCGGAAACCGAATGGGATCGAATCCTCCAAGCCCTGGCCGCGGGCAATACGTTGGTGTTTGCTCCCCGGCTTGACAAAGTCTGGGTGGTTGACACCGTCACGTATCGTCAGCGCGCCATCGATCGTCCGCAAACCGAAATTAGTGTGCGGGGGCCCGAAGACGCGTTCAATGAAGTGATCCTGACCCAGATGAATCAATTGCGTCAGCGTATCCTCGATCCGCATCTGCACTTTCAGCAGTTGACGATCGGAACACGACAGCACGCCACCGTCGCCGTTGCCTATTTGGCAGGAGTAGCCAATCCGGCCCTGGTGGCCACGTGTCTGGATCGGCTTCAAAGGGTCGACATTTCGGGTCACGCCAACGCCACCTTGATTGCGGGATTAATCCGCGATCACCCCCGGTCGATTTTTCCCACGATCCGCTCCACCGAACGGGTCGATATGGCCTGTTGGAATCTTCTCGCCGGCAAAGTGGTCATCCTCGTGGACGGGGATCCCTTCGTTCTCATCGCCCCCGCATCCCTGGCTGATTTCTACCGGACTGCCATGGATTATTCGGATGCGTGGTATGATACCTCGTTCGTGCGAGTTATCCGTCTCGTAGCCTGGATTTTCGGTGTGTACTTTCCCGCCCTCTACATTGCCCTGACCCAGGTCAATCCGAATTTAGTGCCGGCCACGTTGCTCATTATTACTTTAGGAGATCATGCGGCGCTCCCTTTCTCCCCGTTTGTCGAGGCCATACTGATGGTTTTGGTGGTAGAGATCTTGCGGGAAGCGGCTCTGCGCCTGCCCCAAGCGATGAGTACCACTATCGGCACGGTCGGGGCCATTGTGGTCGGGACCGCGGTGGTCAAAGCAGGTTACGTGAGTCCCCAAATTATTGTCGTCATGACCCTGACGGCACTCAGCTTTTTTTCGGTGCCGGTCTACGAACTCACCGGCACCTGGCGCGTCGTCAATGGCGTAATGTTATTGATCTCAGCGGTGTTAGGCATATTAGGCATCATGTTGGCCACTTTGTTTCTGGGCGGCCTGTTAATGTCCATGACCTCGTTCGGCACTCCCTACCTGTCGCCTGTGGCTCCACTGCGCCTTAAGGACTGGAAAGACTATTTGATGCGGACTCCATGGGCCAGCATCCGCTCCCATCTCAGCACTTCCCGTCCCTTATCCGCAACCTGGAATGATACCCCAACCGCTCAGGAGCCGCCGAATCTGAAAAAGAGCCGGGAGCATCGTCGATGATGGCACGACGTCTGGCCTGGAGTCTCAGCGGCTTGCTGGCGCTGCCTTTGAGCGGCTGCTGGGATGTTCATCCCCTGGAGGACCAAGGGATTGTCCTGGCTATCGGAGTTTCCCATGGCTCTCAGAAGGGAGCATTGCGGTGGACCTTCACGTTTCCCAACGTGACCCTGTCACCCAGTTCCCTGACGAGTGTCAAGCGCCGCGAACAGTATTACGACGTAACGGTACACGCCTCGACGTTTGGCGACGCAGTAATGCGAGCCCAGCAAAAATCCAGCCGCATTATCTATCTCGGCCAGCTTCAAGGCCTGATCTGGCCGGATACGCTGTCCTGGCGGCAATTATGGCCGATCGTTGCCGCGTTGAATGCCCAGGGCCCCATCCCCAAAACCTTCTGGATGATGGCGGCCACGCCTCCCTTGCAGGCTGTGATGAAATTTGTGTCTCCTCAAGTTGTGGCTCCCCGGACTTATCTGGCGACGTATTTCGATTGTGTTCATTGCCAGCCTTTTAGCCTGGCTCAGCGGGGATGGGAGTTCTGGTCCCATTCGCTCACCCCGGGTGTCAGCCCCTATGTGCCCCTGGTTAATCTGGAACATGGTAACGTGGCGATTCGCCAGATTGTCGTCTACCCCTCCTCTGGACATCCTGTCCTGTACTCTCCACAGGAAACCGAGGGCTTTGGCTTCTTGAGTGGAAAAGTCAAGCGCGCTGCCTTGTCGGTACATTGGAACGGCCATACCGTGGAGTTGACCAAATTGCACGATGGCCGTAGCGTGTCCGTGCGAAAAGCCCCCGGTGGCATTATGGTCAATGAAACCCTCCGGGTTTCGGGATTCATCGGTGAGCCGCCCGCCGAATCATCCCCCTTGCGCAGCCAGAATCTGATCCGCCGACTCGCCCAACAACGCATTGTCACCTGGTGCCTGGCGGCCATCCGTCAGGCCAACAACACGCGCACTGATCCCTTTGGCTACGCCGCTTCCGTTCTTTGGAGCCAGGGAAAACGTACGCCATTTCTGCCGATTCATGCCCACATCACGGTCTCGGTATCTCTCAAAGGAGAAGGTATGCTGCGATGACGTCAACAGTCGAACCCATAGGGCCGCTGCAGTTCTTCTTCTTTCTCACCATGTCAATGGTCACGGGAGGCGTCTTTATCTGGCCGGAAGCCGTGCTCTCTACGGCCGGAAACAATGCTCTATGGGCCATTACCGGCAGTATTATGCTGGCCCTGGCCACCACGGCCGCTCTGTTTGTCTGGATGAGCCTGACAGGCCCAGGGATCTTCGTGGACCGCCTTCATCAAACCTGGGGATTTCTCGCTTGGCCCTGGATACTCAGTTTCTCCCTATTACGCGTTGTGCTCGACGCCGCGCTCGTGACCCTCTTTTCGCAAATGCTCAGCACCATTTTCTATCCGTTGACCCCCCTGTGGGTGTTGAAGCTCATAATTCTCGCCGAAGCCGCATGGTTTGGGGGGCGCCGGCTGACGATATTGAGCCGCAATATTCAGTTCTGGTTTCCCGTACTGGCTTTTAGTTTTTTCCTGTTGGCCTCTCTGGCTTTCGGCAATGTTCAGTCTTGGTGGGCTTTGCGGCCTTCGAGCCACGTGGTTCTCACACCCTTGACGCAAGCGGTCATCGGCACATGGTTTCTGTGGGCTCAAACCGACGTGCTACTCACCATCTCCCATTTTATGCGTCCCGCCAGGGCCGGCTTAGTTCGGAAACTGACGGTGGCAGCCATCCTCTTCCACAGCGTTGTCATTGTCGTGATTTATATGATTACTGTGGGGGCCCTGGGACCGGAGGCCGTCATGACTCTTCGCTGGCCACTCGTCTATGTTCTGAGCAACTTGTCGAGCCATACCTTCTATCTGAGCCGTCCCGGACTGATTATTTTGCTGACATGGACCGGGGGCATGGTATTCTTCTCGGCTTCCCACCTCTTCTGTCTCGGCATGAACCTCTCGCAGCTCGCCGCCCGCTCCTTTCGTTGGACCCCCCAAATCAGCTGGGGGGCCGCTACAGTAGAATTCGGCGGATCCTTTCTCTTGCCCAGTGCCGCCGTGGCGTCTCATGTCGTTCTGAACGTGTTCGATCCGCTTTCTCTCGTCTTGGTCAGCATTTTGTTAACCGTCTCCATCGTGATCCGCTTGGTCATGAATCGGCAAAGAATCCGGAAAAACACAACATTTTAGATTAGAGAAACAAGGAGTGTTCATCCATGGCCACCGTTATCACGGCATCCGAGGGGATTGTGCTCATCACCGTCTTAAGTACGCTCGTCACGTTTACCGTAGTCATTGTGGGCGGGTGGTGGGGAATTCGGCGATTGTCCCGGCATCTCGAACATTTGGCGGGAACCGTTCCCCGAACGAACCTTTTCGAGCTCTTTTTCATGCTCAAATCCTGGTCATGGCGGGAGATTCTTTTGACACTGCAGCGTTCCGAGACCGGAAAAGGAGCGCAGCATCCCATGGGGTCGGTTGTCACCGACACTCCTTGGCTGGATCAACTGGCTTTCGACCCGGTAACCCTGGACCCCAGTCCTCCTGTGCCTAAAGATATCTCGCTGCGGGTGACAATTGGGCCCCGGGCCAAAAAACCGTTGGTGCTGGAACTTCCTGTGCTCGTCGCCCCTATGGGATACGGCGTGGGATTAACAGCAGCAGCCAAAACCGCCTTGGCCCAAGTGGCAGCCCTCGCCGGAACGGCCACATCGTCCGGCGAAGGACCCTTCTTGCCGGAAGAACGGGCATATGCCCACAAGTGGATTTTGCAATGGTCGCAAGGCCCGTGGAATCACCAAAAGGAGGTGGTCCGGCTCGCAGACATGGTGGAAATTCATCTGGGCCAGGGGGCCGAAGGTCAAATTCATATCTCTCGGCACAAACATTTGCCGCGCCGGCTTAAGCGTATGGTTCAAGGGAAATCGGTGGTGATTCGCGGCGGAACGCCTCCTCTTCCGTACTTGTTCACTCATCTCAAACGGATAAACCCTGACATTCCCATCGGCGTCAAATTGATCGCCAGCAACCATATTGAGAAGGACCTGCAAATCCTGATGCGCTGGCCCGTAGATGTCATTACCGTGGATGGTCAGGAGGCGGCCAGCCAAAACAGTCCCGCCGTGATTTCCGATCACTTCGGCATCCCTACAGTCTGGGCCGTGATCAGAGCTCGGCGGTGGCTTAAACGCCACCACATCCATCACATCACTCTGATTGCCTCTGGCGGCGTTAAAGGGGCTGCGGACATTGCCAAACTTATCGCTTTGGGTGCCGATGCGGTGGCGCTGGGATCACCCCTCCTTTTGGCGGTCAGCCACGAGCAGCTTTCGAAATTCTTGCCCTTGTCCTGGCACGGGCCAAGCCGGCTGGTGTTTGCCGACCATTCTTCTCACATGGCCGCCCGTTTTGATGTGGGACAGGCCGTCCATCACGCTGTCAACTGGTTCACATCCACAGCCGACGAATTGCGAACCATTCTGGAAGCATTAGGTCTGGACAAAGTCGCAGCACTAAATCCCGGCCTTCTTATCGCCAAAACCGAGAACGCTGCCCCGTTATTGGCTGTGTCCCGACTAGAAGTCCCGTTCCTTGTAACCCAGTTGGCTGGATTGACCGACAGCTATAAAGAACTAAACCATTGCCTTCTCGAACAATACCGCTTACTGCGAACTCAAAAGGAGAGGATATCCGGTGCATAACGTGGTCGTGCTGGGATCGCGATTTGGAGGATCGGCTACCGCCTACTGGCTCTCCAAACTGTTTGAACGTCGTGAAATTACGGTCACCATCGTGGATCAATGGACTTTGATGACATACCGGCCCGCTCTTGTCCGCGTGGCCGCGGGCCATCCAGCTCAGGCCGACAACTGGCACATTCCCATGGTCCGCCGCTACCAGCGGGCGGGGTTTCGGTTTATACGGGACACGGCGTATCAAATCGACCCCCGTGCCCAAAAAATCCATCTGGCCACTCATCCTCCACTCCCATATGACACCGTTTTCGTGGCCACGGGGGCCGATCCTGCCTGGGAAGCCATCGACGGGTTAGGGCCCCATCATGGCGGGGTGTGTGAAGACTATCTGGCCCGCCAAACCGCATATGCCCTGTCCAAGACTGCGGGGCCTATAGTCGTCGGCGTCGGCCCCTTATATTATTCAGGTAGTCCGGTTCGGCTGCGGGCGTCCCTGGATGTTCCTGCGCTGGAGGTGGCCTTTCTTCTCGATGCCTGGCTCAGCAAGCATCGCCGGCGTCAGGACATTCCTATTACGGTGATCACTCCCGCTTGCGTTCCCGGTGAATCTTTGGGCCCCAAAAGTCAGGCCATACTGACCCGCGAATTGGAGCGACGCCAAATTCAGCTCATTGCCGAATCCAAGGTCGAGCAAGTCGGCGACTCCCATATAACCCTCTACCCCCAGCGTGTGATAAAGGCCGATCAGATGATCTGGATCCCCCCTTATCACGGATCTCAACTAGCTCGCCGCAGCGGCCTGGATGATGGCTGGGGATGGATCCCCACGGACAAGTATTGCCGTCACGAGAAATGGTCCAACGTTTATGCCGTGGGCGACATCAACCGCTCCGCACTGCCAAAACTGGGCCATATTGCCATGTTACAGGCAAAGGTTGCTGTCCATGCATTGTGGGCAGCCATGCATCACAAGTCTGCACAACCTTTTACTCCTTTTGTTCTGCATGTAATCTGGACGGGCCACGGCCGGGGACTCTTTACCCTCAGTGACATTTTATATGGGGGAAAGCGGGACTGGGTCTATTTCGGAGCACCTGCATCCCTAGCCAAAACGGCGTTTAACGCAAGCTACCGCTTTTTTTCCGGCTGGATGCCGATTATGCCTTAGAAAAATGAGCAGCACTGTTCCCCGGGGCTACCAGCTTTAGGGGTGGGGTAATGACACGATGACATCTCCTCCTCAACGCCTACGCCATCATACGCGATTTTCCGCATCACCTCTCACCGCAGAGTCCCGCTTGTGGCATGGTCAAAGACCGAGCGAAACCGCCTTTTAGACGCGTCGCAGCCCTCAAGCACCGCTGAAATATGTCACGACTTGTGGACCACAGGCGTGATGGCGCCATCTTAAGTCCTCTTCATTCAAAGAACCCCCGGTACATCTCCAATGGTGAATAGGAATCCAGCATGACATCTCTCGCACAATCAGAGGAGCCTGTCACCCCATCGCCTGAACATTTCACGGCAAAAAAGAGGAATCGGTCTATTGATGTCAAATAATTACAATATGATGAACAGATTTATGCGTATGCGTTACCAGGATTCTGGTAGATCCCACCAAATGGACAGTCGGCTCGGCCAAAAATCACGGTCGCGGCGAAACACGTGGGCGGCATGGTTACTGACGCTCCTTAGCTTTTTGGTCTACATGGCCGTATCCGACTGGACGGGGCGAGGGCAAGTAATAGCCCATCGAGCGGGACAAACCAATGTGGTTGCCTGGCTGACAGTGTTAGAAATTATCGCGACTGTCTTATTCGCACTGGGTATTTTTGTCGTTGAATATGCCTTCCTCGTGCGCCCCTGGCGGTGGTCTGCACAGCATGACGCACTCACAAGTCTTCTGAATCAAGGAGCTTTTTGGGCCACTGCCCAAAATCTCTGGCACCGTTACCGCGACAAGACTTCCGTAACGATCATGATCGCCGACGTGGATCATTTTAAATCAATTAATGACGAATATGGCCATCTGCAAGGTGATCAGGTCTTAATGCATATCGGCCATGTCCTCGGTCAACCCGGTTCGTCGACGGCGGTCGTCGGACGCATAGGCGGCGAAGAATTTGCCGCGCTTTGGGTCGGATCACCTTCCAACGACGTCTATCGCACCGCCGAATACTGGTCCGGGCAGATACAAAGCATCGAATGTCCGGAAGGCATTAGTCATGTCACCATTTCGGTTGGCATTGCAACTGCTCACCCTTCAGCCGTAGAGACCTTGCAATCATTGGAATCGCTGGCACGTCATGCGGACAAAGCATTATATCGGGCCAAGACCAATGGCCGCAACCGTATCGAAACCATCCAATGCTAAAGAGATTGGTGTCCTGACTGAAGTCTTACTCAGTCGATGGCCGACAACACGACAACCATATCCACTTTCCCGTTCTACCCGGATAAATCGAGTCTCCTCACGATCCTCTCATTCACGGCATGTTAAAATAAGAATGGATAAAAGAGTTGGGATTTTTCTCGGGGAGGGATCCAGGATGAAATTTACGTTTAACGATGACACGATTTTCGATTTTGACCGATTCGACGCGGGAATTCAGGATTTGCTGCACCGGGTGCTGCCCTTTGCTTCATTCTCGCAGGAAAGTTTAGGGAAACTCGATGATTTTACCTTAAGATCGATGCTAAGGCGTCTCAGTGCCCGTCGGGATACCCTAAATGATGCTATTGATATGATTCAACAAGAGCTCACCAAACGGCAAAATCCACCGGGCGGCGACCCGCCCGCCACCATGTAAATCACGCGGACGCCAAGCTAAACGGCCCCAGGCTGTTTAGCTTGATTTAGACGTGGCGCTTAGGGTTTTGCGGTGTTACTGGCTTTGATTGAACCGGGGATTTTTCTCCAATTTCGTTGTGTTTCAAATGGGGTAAGCTAGGCCTGCGGGCCGCCCATCAATGTCCGACCGTGGCTACTGAAACCGTCACGTCTCCCTTAACGCCAGGACATCTCTTCACACAAAAACCATCCCCTTCACGATTAGCCCAGGAACAGGATGCCAGCAGTTACTATGGGCCTTGAGGTTGCTTTCGGCCCATAGTAACCAAACATTCGCCAAATGCATGCCGGAAGGCAAGGGGCAAAACCTTGTACAACACCGTGATTGTCATCTAAACTCCCTTAGTGTGCTGGCAAACGAAATTATGATACCAGAGCCCTTTCCCCCTCCCCTAAATGACTTCCTTACCGACCAAGACCCCGAAAACCGAAACCGCAGGTCATTACGAATTGACATTTGTTCCGAAATTGGTTTTTATAACGGTGGTCGATTCGTACAGGTCTACACGATCCGTGAGATTTACAGGGAAGAGCATACCGGATTTCACCCCATCTGCCGTCAGGCTGTGGCCTGGAGTGGTGATTCCACGACAAAGTGAATTAAATACCTCTTGGCGAATCCCAGTGGCCCTGAGTATTGTGCGGAATCATCTCTTGAGAGCACAGCACCAAGAAAGGAAAGGAACAAAGACATGCCGCGACATTTAGTCATTGGCAACGGACATATTGCAATCGGTTTTGATGATACAGCCCAGATTCGCGACATTTATTATCCCTATGTCGGTGAACTGAATCATGTTGGAGGTCATCGTTGTGCAGTGGGCATATGGGTGGACGAGACCTTCTCCTGGTGGCGCGATCCCGAATGGGAATTTGACATGGGATATCATGAACGGTCGTTAGTGGGAAAAATCCAGGCTGTTCATCCCGCCATGAAATTGACCATCACCGCGGAAGATGGAGTCCACCAACGCTTAAACATCTACTTGAAACGCATGGCCGTCCGCAACGACTCGACAGAGGAACGGGAAGTCCGTGTGTTTTTTAATAACGACTTGATGATTAGCGAAACCGAAGTAGGAGACACCGCTGTCTATGATCCAGAGCGTCACGTGATTTACCATTACAAACGGGGCACCTACTTCCTATTCAACGGAGCCACCGAAAACGCCCGGCTGTTTCAGTATTCCACCGGGGTCAAACGTTTTAACCATAGTGAAGGCACCTGGCGGGACGCCGAAGACGGTGAGCTCATGGAGAACGCGATTGCCCAGGGTTCGGTGGATAGCGTGATCAGTTTTCGGCTCGTCCTCAAACCGGGTGAGACTCAGTTCCTTCACTACTGGATGACTATTGGTTCAACCCTGGAGGAAGCGAGCAATCTCGACGAATATGTCAAGGACAGCGGTCCGAGTATGCTATTGGACCGGATCATTGTCTATTGGCAGCGGTGGGCCGAGAAATCGGGAACATGGTTTGCTGATTTGCCGGCCAAGGTTCGGGATCTGTTCTATACGAGTTTGTTAATGGTCAGAGCGCACTCAGACGTGAACGGGGCTATTGTCGCCGCCCTCGATTCGGATATCCTGCAATATAATCGTGATCACTACAATTACGTCTGGCCGCGTGACGGGGCTTTTTGCGCCATGGCCATGTCGGAGGCCGGATATCACGGAATGGTCCGCCCCTTCTTCCGGTTTTGCGCGGATGCCTTGACCGAAGAGGGGTACCTGGGACACAAATACAATCCGGACGGTACCGTCGGTTCCAGTTGGCATCCCTATATTGAGCAAAAAGAACCCCGTCTGCCCATTCAGGAAGACGAAACCGGATTGACCTTGTTGGCTTTGTGGCGTGACTTTGTTCACCATCAGGAAATCGATTTTCCTCAAAGTGTGTATGACACCTTAATCCGGCCCGCAGCCGCCTTTTTGGCCCGTTATATTGACAGCGCCCTGGAATTGCCCAAGCCCAGCTACGATCTCTGGGAGGAACGCTACGGGATCTTTACGTTTACCAGTTGTGCCGTATACGGAGGCTTGATCGCCGCCGCGAATTTCTTTAGGCTGTATGGCAATGATTATCTCAGTGAGAGATACCAGAAAACGGCGCAAATGATCAAACGGGGTATCCTATCCCGGCTCTACGACCCGGAACGTGGAATTTTTGCGCGCGGCCTGATACGGGAGAACGGGACGTGGACGCTGGACAAGACAGTGGACAGCAGCGTCTTTGCTTTATGGGTCTTCGATGTGCTACCCCCGGACGATGAAAGGGTGGTTCGCACCATGCAGGCGGTCGAGTCGGTGTTGTCGGTACCGACTCCAGTCGGAGGAATCGGACGTTATGAGGGCGACACCTATTTCCGTTCCGGGCCAGACGATGCCCCCATTAACCCGTGGTTCATTTCTACATTATGGGTGGCTGACTGGAAGATCGCCAAGGCCCGGACCCTCAAGGATCTCAAGGCACCGCGCGAAACCCTGATTTGGGTTGCCAATCATGCCCTGTCCAGCGGTTTGTTGCCGGAACAACTGCACCCTCTCACCGGGGAACCCTTGTCCGTCTCGCCGTTAACCTGGTCGCATGCCGCGTTAGCGTCCACAGTCCTTCGTTATATCGACCGCTACCGTGCCCTGTCCAAAGGTCATGAAACAGGACGGCGATGACCAACAGGGTGATAGCGTATAATGGATGCAAATTGGCTTTGTCTTTGAAAGGATCGATGGGAATGCTCACACGTCCGAATTGGCAATATCTCGTAGTGGCCGCAATACTAGGATTGATTCAGTTGATTTTAGGCATCGCATCGCCGTTTCATCCGATTTTTGTCAGCTATATTTTAGATTTTCTCATTATTGTGCTGGCCTTTATCGCCGGCCAGCACGCTAAACTTAACTCCGGCCACCCTGGCTGGTTCGCCTCGGCCACAGGGGCTATTTTTGGTCTGGTAGCCGGACTGGCACCGTTTTTCGTAACCATCACCGCTTCCGAATTAATGAAGGCGGATCCCCATGCTTCCCGAGCCAAGGTGCTTACCGCGCTAAAGTTGGAAAATTCGGCCGTAGCGCATTCCACTGAATGGTTGATGTCGGTATTCGCCTACGGTATCCTCACCCTCATCATCGGTTCCATGGGAGGACTCATCATGAAAAGGACCCGTGATCACAATGCCATATGATTCGACGTCACCGCTGCCTCCCGGGGAGACGGAACCTTTGGTGCGAATCGACCACGTCACCAAGGAATACCTTCGTGGAAACGAAAAAGTCATTGCCTTGCGTGATGTGTCGTTTTCGATTTCCTACGGTACCGTGGCCGTGGTGCTTGGGCCATCCGGGGGCGGAAAATCCACTCTTTTACACATTTTAGGCGGAATGGACCGCCCTACCACAGGCAGTATTTATGTTCTGGGGCAAGACATTAGCGGCTGGACATCGGATCAACTAGCCAAATATCGACGGGAAACCGTTGGCTTCATATTTCAATCCTTTCATTTGATTACGAACATGACCGCATTGGAAAACGTGGAGCTGCCATTAATGCTGGCAGGCGTCCCTAAAGAGACCCGGCGCCTGCGCGCCATGGAGTTATTGGATCGGGTCGGACTCGCTGATCGACAAAATCACAAACCCGGAGAGCTTTCGGGAGGGCAAGCGCAAAGAGTGGCCATTGCACGAGCCCTAGCCGCCGATCCGCCTTTGATATTGGCCGACGAACCAACTGGCAATCTAGACAGTCAAAGCGGCCAGGAAATTATGTCTCTGCTTACCGCATTGGCTCATGAAGATGGTCATTGTGTCGTTATTGTGACTCACAATGAAGATTTTGTTCCCTATGCCGACCACGTATTGCGTATTAAAGACGGCAATGTCCAGGAGCAGGTCCAAAATCGCCCGTCGGCGACCGCCGAGATTCAACGTGGCAATCTGGGCCACGCCCGTTGGCTCACTCTTTACGCCTTGGCCTGGCATTCCCTGGTCAAGCGTCTGGCCCGCGGATTGTTGACAGGGCTAGGCATAGCCATTGGGGTGGCTGCCATGGTCCTGCTCATTGGACTTGGCTCGGGACTCAAGTCCAACGTTGTGCAAGGCGTATTGTCTTTAGGCCCGCTGAATGCCATTAATGTTGCTCCCGAGGCAGCCAAGTCCCAGTCAGGCGGATTTTTGGGTCCAAGCGTCGTGTCGGGTCCGTCACATCCCATCACCCAGAAAACACTCGTGCGATTTGCACACTTGCCTGATGCACGGGGCGCCTATCTCAATGTAACCTTTGTGGCCGGAGCCACTTATCGTGGACGCTCGACTACGGCTGCTTTGAATCCGCTGCCTCCGGTAAAATTCTGGAGCGTTCCTGGTGTCTTGCCCACAACTCTCAAGGGCCGTGTTTCCAGCAAACCATTACACGTCTTGCTTCCGGAAAGTGTGGCCGAGGCCTTGGTAGGCGGGACCCATCCCCAAGTCGGCCGGCTTTTGGGCAAAACCATTGTGCTTCACATCGAAACTGTCAGCGGCGGCCTATTTTCCGGGCAAGGTTTGACCGGTCCGGCCCATCCCATTCGCAACCAGTCGGTGATCGTGATGGGCATCATTAATTCCGGATTAGGATTTGTCCCCTATTCAACGGCCGAAACTTGGTTTAAGGATTTTTCTTCAAATGCGCGTCATTTGCACTATCCAGGGGCCACGGTCCTGGCTCGCAGTTTGTCTCAGGTTGCCCCCTTATCCCACCAGATCGGGGCCATGGGTTATAGCACTACAACGCTTCAACAGGCTCTTCACTCCATTGATAAGAGCTTTAGCTTAATTGAAACGGGTCTGGGCGCAGTGGGCGGCATCGCTCTAGTGGTGGCCGGCTTGATGATCGGGGTCGTGATGAGCATGGCCGTCCTCGAACGCCGGCGGGAAATCGGCATTTTGCGCGCTATTGGAGCCCGCCGTCGCGACATTTCCCGGCTCTTTCTGCTGGAAGCTTTATCTATCGGCCTTATTGGAGGAATTGTCGGGATCGCCATCGGGGCAGGAGTCGGTTCCGGCATTAACGTCCTAGTTCAACATAGCAGTCAGGTCGCCCACGGCATCTTCACCTTGCCGCTCTGGTTGGTGGGAATTGGGTTGCTGTTTGGCGGCGGCATCTCCATCATTGCCGGAGCCGTGCCTGCGTCTCACGCCTCCTCTCTCAATCCGGTCGACGCTTTGCGGCAGGAATAAGATGCCAGCTTGTCATCCTGCTTCACTCCTTGCCCCCGATAAAGATCCGGCACACGATCACTGGTCCCAAAAATCCCCACTCCTTGATCCAGGAATGGGGATTTTTCCACTCCCTCCTTGACGCTCCGCCAGTCTTCCGTCACCGGAAAGCGCTTCCCAGTTCCTGCGGGTTAAAACGCCTCCCCCCTCCAGTCGTAACCGGTCCTGGCTGTCGGCTTTCTCCCTTCGTCTCATGACTGGGTTTCTCTCAGGGATGCAATGGGGCGTGAAAATGTAAAAAATAGAATGCGATGAAGGATTGGGATCCGAAAAGTCTCCATAACCTACGACGCCCTTGTCATGTGGGCCCCAAAATGCTCTTTGGAAAACACGTCCCTGAAGGAAGGAGAGCCATCCTCTTCACACCCCTTGGATCCGCACATCCTCACACCAATTGCAGACTGCCGAACAGAGGTCTTCACGGTTCTCGTGCCGGATTTGTAGAGCCCCGTTCCCCGCTCTTAAAATTTGTATGGCTTAAATGGAAATTTTTTCTGTCAAAAAAGCAGGACTTTGTCGATCGACAGCAAATTATATTTAAGGAAATCGAATTACAACCACGTATTTACAAAAATCACCAGCGATTTCCGAAAATCGTTTGTTTATTCTTGTTCTTCGGCATCTAGGAACAAGATAGGCTCTGTCGTTGTGTTCTGTATGACCAGGAGGTCTTTCATGCATCGTAACCGTAAACGCCGACGTCATCGCAAACCGGCAAAAACATTCACCGTTCTGGGTCTGTCCATTCTTTGCACAGCCTCGGCAGCCGCTTTAAGCGGTCAAAAAGCCGACGCCTTCTCGCTCAGTCAGGTCCAATACGTGCGTCTTCAAGGAACCGCACCGATTTTTGCTCTGTCCAACTCCACCCTCTATCATATTCCCAACGCCGCCACTTTCTATGCCATGGGCGGGTCGTGGTCGGCCGTCAAGAGCATTTCTTCTGCCGGCGGCGACACCTTGGGATTGCCGATGGTTGTCCCCTATCCTTCCGGCACTCTCATTAAGACGTCGTCCCAGCCGACGGTCTATCTTGTGGTGCGTGGCATCCTTCGGCCAATTGCGTCAGCCAGCGTTTTCAATCAAATGGGCTTAAACTGGGGTACCCTGAAGGTTGTGCCCCAACTGATGAACAACTGGCCAGTGGGCGCATCCATTACCACACCGTTAAACTATTGGCCGTCCGGTACGGTCTTGAAGCAAGCCACTCAATCCCAGGTTTATGAAGTAAAAAACGGCGTGCTTTCCCACATCACTTCCTCAGCTCAGTTTTATGCTTTAGGCTATCAATGGTCGCAGGTTCATGTCGTTTCCACACTGCCTTACCCAATCGGAGCACCCGTGGCTCAGAGCGTGCGAGTCTACCCTAATGGCTCGCTATTGAAAGAGCCGGGAAATCCGGCGATATACGTGGACGAAGAAGGAACATTGCGTCATATTCCCAGTGCCACACTCTTTCACAATTTGGGATTCCACTTTAGCGCACTCATCTCTGTTCCCAATCTAAACGGCGAAACCATGGGACCAGCCCTGGGATCTACCGCAATTCCGGCTGACCCCCCGGATCCGTCACCGTCACCGTCGCCCTCGCCCACCACATCCGTAAGCGGTTTTCTGTCCATGGGTTATGGGTATTACGCGGATAACGAGCCTAACGGAGCCAGCAACTCGTCCTATCTTGATCTGTTGCAAAACGCAAATGCCTTATCCGTGATAAATCCTGTCTGGTATTTTGTTCAACCCGTGTCAGGCGGCGGATGGACACTTCACGATTGGACCACATCCATTCCCACAATTAACGGGCAAACCAACGTCCAAGTGGTCACCCAGGCGGCCCACAACAAAGGTGTTCTGGTCATGCCCTCGGTCGGCATTTACTACAACCCTTCGTCGGGTCCGATTACGACAGCGGCCAATCAGCAGCAGCTCGTCCAGCAACTGGTCGGCATTGTTCAGAAAAATGGATACGACGGCTTAACCATTGATTTCGAAAGTCAAGGTTCGGGGAATATGAGTGTGAGTCAGGCATCGAACCAATATACGCAGTTCATTCAGTTGCTGGGCAGCCAACTGCATGCCATCGGCAAAAAACTCATGATAGCGGTGTACGCCAGTCCGTATCCCTCTACAATCTATAACTATGCAGCCCTAGCGCCCTACGTGAACTGGATTAATGTCATGGCGTATCCTGAGCATAATAGCTCGACTCCGCCTGGACCTACTCAAGGTTTCCCTTGGCTCTCCAACATTGTTCAAAATGCCCTGGCAACAGGCGTTAATCCCGATCAAATTATTTTGGGTGTCGCCCCCTATGGGCACTCGTGGACGTTTACCAATTCAGGATCCACCGGGAATAATTATGAGTCCAACCGTGCTATTGAAAACTATATTACATCGCACCAGATTGTGCCTTTGTGGGATTCTCGGGAAAAAACCATCGCGTTCACGACCGGTTCATTGGCTCAAACTCCCCCAGCACCCTTATCCTATAATGTTAACCAAGCCTCTCCTCAGGTGGCTAATCTTCAGGCAATTCTAAATATGGTGTTGTTGGAATATGCTGTAGCTCATAACCAGACTCCCCCTGCCCTCTTGTGGGCGGCAGGATATTATGGCTCTCAAACCACCCAGGCCGTTGCAACGTTTCAGCAGGAATTTCAGGTGCCCGTGACCAATGCTGAGAGCGGGGTCTACACTCAGGCAACAGCCCAGGCATTGTCCCAGGCAATCAGCCAATACCATATTGGACAGACACAGTGGTGGGACCAGACCTCCCGATCCCTGGCCGATCTGCTAAAATTAGCAGTACAGGATCATTTGGCTGGAGTTGCGTCCTGGCGGTTGCCGTTCGAAACCTCGGGCTATTGGAGTACTTTGACTTCGATGACGTCCATCTGGAAACAGTAAAAGGAGAATTTAACGTATGCGCGGATCATACCGTTCCATTCTAATGAGTACCGGATTGAGCCTTGGTCTACTGGGGTTTGCAGCTGGCTGCGGCCAATCACCTTCGAGCGCGTCTGGCACCAGCTTCGGAGGATCAGTCCACACCACGGCACCAAGCAATACTTCCCAAACATCGCCGTCCCAATCCCAGCCAGCTTCCACGACACCGGCTTCCAGCACTCAGTCCGTCTCATTTCAGACTCCGGCGCCGCCTCAAGCGGGTGTCTACTCCGAAATGACCATTCGAGTCACAAAAGTTACGCCGGAGGGACAGGATACCGTCAACGGACAGCGCCTGGATGCCTACACCCTTACTGTGTCGGTGAATAATCCTACGTCGGCCATGATCCCCTTAAGTCTCAATGATTTCACGGTGGAACCTCTTCGCGCAACGACTTATTCCTATTCTTATAACGATGTCAAGACTTCGTGGCTGACAGCCGGCAATTCGTTATTTCCTTTACCACTGAAGGCTTCCACTCCATCCGCCGTAATCCGTTACGTCGAACCGGGATCTTCTATTCAGGGACAAATCACCGTCATGGTTCCTCCCTCCTCATCGTATCAAGTGCGGTGGGGTGATTCGACCCATACTGCCGCAACATTTGCCTCACCCTGATTGATCTGTAACGGGCCGGAATTCTCCTCGAAGTCCGGCCCGTTACATTCCAGGAAATTCACAAACACCGCATCATCGTGGTCAAATAGTATTTATTCCAGCACACTCCTAAATCTTCCGTTATACTGATAACTAAGACTAGTAAGGAGGGAATGAAATGGCAGGATTAATGGACCGCGTAAAGACTATTCTAGGTGCAAAGGCTAACCGCGCTTTAGACTCAGTGGAGGACCCTACCGAGACCGTTGAGTATTCGTACCAGAAGATGCAAGAGGCGCTACAAGAGACGAAGCGGCACATTTTAGAAGTAGTTACCGCAAAAAAGCAACTGGAAATGCAAGTAGCAACGTTGCAGCAAAAAGCCAATCAGTATTCTCTGGATGCGAAAGATGCCGTGAAGGCAGGGCGCGACGATCTCGCCACTCAGGCTCTATCGATGAAGGCGACCACCGAACAGCAAATTCAAGATATGCAAAAGCACGTCGAAGAAACGCAAGCCGAACAAGACAAACTGATGACGGCCCAGCAAAAACTTGAAGCACAAATCGAATCCTTCCGCACGCAGAAAGAAGTCATGAAAGCCCAATATTCCGCAGCAAAGGCCGAAGTTCAAGTGGGGGAAACAGTCCACGGAATTACCCAGCACGCCGAAGACGTGTCAGGAGCTTTACAAAGAGCTCAAGACAAAATCAGCCACATGCAGGCCAAAGCTTCGGCTTTGGACGAATTGGACACTTCTTCCGACATGAATGCCCTGCCACAATCAGATGGGGACACTATTCGTCAACAACTCAACGCGTCCAATCAGAATGCATCTGTCCAAGACGAACTGGCCAAATTGAAACAGGAGATGCAACAATCGGAAAAACCGTTGGATTCCTCGTCTGCGGACAAATCAACCGAATAAGCCAGGGGTCCTGAGTGTTAGGGGGGCCGTTTCCGGCTCCTTTTCTTCTTTATTGCCCCTCTTGCCTGTATTACTCAGCATCCTCGGCAATTCGCCTAGGAGGGTCCTCAATGAGCGAGACAAAGCAAACCACCATCCGCTTTCCCGGGCCCGTCTATCAACGGCTGGAAAAAGCCAGTGAGCGTACCGGACTCAGCATCAATTCTCTTGTCACCATTGCCTGCCTGGACTGGCTCAGGCGCCACGAAAATCAATTGGCACTCTGGGGACAGGGGAAAGAAGATCCCCATGACGGAGAATAACAGGCACCCTTTTGATTTGGGAGTGTGGGAACAAGGCGTATCCACATATCCTGGATCCATGATTCCCAGTCGATGCTCTAAGCAGACGGTGACTCATCCACAAAAATTCTGTGATATTCCGCCATCGTAATCCGAACTTCCCGAGCCTTCGCTCCTTCCGAGGGTCCGACATACCCTCGTTCCTCCATGGCATCGATCAGTCGGGCTGCACGGGTATAGCCCACCCGCAACCGGCGTTGAAGCATTGATGTGGAGGCTTGGCCGCTTTCCACCGCTATTTTGACAGCCTCGGGAAACAGAGGGTCGGTTTCCTGCACCGCCGGACGATCATTGCCTCCGGCTTCTTGAAACTCTACGGCTTCTGCCGGCTCTTGCTGTTCCACGTGTTGGATGACGTATTCCACAATCCCTTCAATTTCCTTTTCCCGGATAAAGGCCCCTTGAATACGCTGCGGTTTCGTAGCGCCCACGGGATGGAAGAGCATATCCCCGCGCCCCAACAATTTTTCGGCGCCGCCAGTATCGAGGATGGTTCGCGAATCGACCTGACTGGACACAGCAAAGGCGATGCGGGAGGGAATATTAGCCTTAATAGTCCCGGTGATGACATCAACCGAAGGACGCTGAGTGGCTACCACCAAGTGAATTCCTGCCGCACGGGCCATCTGGGCAAGACGGGTTATGGATTCTTCCACGTCTTGAGGAGCCACCATCATCAAATCCGCCAGTTCGTCGATAATCACCACAATTAAGGGGAGCCGCTCTTCTGCTACCTGGTTGTAGCGGGTGAGATCACGCACTTGGGCTTCGACAAACAAGCGGTAACGGCGTTCCATTTCGGCAACCGCCCACCTTAACGCTCCGGCCGCTTTTTTCGGTTCCGTCACCACTGGGCTCAGAAGATGAGGGATGCCGTTATAAATCGACAATTCTACAACTTTGGGGTCAATCAACAAGAGTCGCACGACATCAGGGCTTGCCCGAAACAGCAAGCTCGTAATCAACACATTGATCAGCACACTCTTGCCAGAACCCGTCGCTCCCGCGACTAAAAGATGAGGCATTTGATCCAGTCCGGCAACTATGGGAGCTCCCGCCACGTCCCGTCCCAACCCGACCGACAGGGGTGAAGGAGACTGGGCAAATTGCGGACTCTCCAGGACTTCTCTGAGCAAAACCGGGGTCACCTCATCGTTTGGCACTTCGATACCGATAGCCGATTTTCCCGGAATCGGCGCTTCAATACGGACACCCGTCGCGGCCAGGGACAAGGCGATATCATCAGATAAGTTCACAATACGGGAGACCTTCACGCCAGGAGGGGGAATAATTTCAAAGCGAGTAATCGTAGGGCCCTGACTCACATCGCCCAGAGTCACGTTAATACCAAACTGATGCAATGCATTGACCAAGATATCAGCCCGATCGCTGGCAGTTTGACCGCGGCGTCCCCCCTTATGCCCATCCGGTGTAGCCAGTAAACTCAGAGGAGGAGGCATATAGTTCACCCCGTACACCGGCGAGAATGTTTTAAGGGGCGCGGAACTGTTGTTGCTCTGGTCGGGATCTTCCGCGGCAGCTTTGGCCTCAGGCGGAGCAAATGCCCGCGGGGCTACTTCTTTGGCTGGGGATTCGGATTGAGCGACGGAAGGAGGGGTGGTTAACGACCGAGCTCTCGTTTCCTTGCGGGATGGTGGTGCCTTCTCTTCGGTTTTGCTCACCTCTACAGGCGGGTAGATCCAGTCTCTTAACCCGCGGTAGATGCCCAGCCCCGCCCAGTACAATCCCTTGAGAATAAGAGACAAAACCGCCCCCACACGGTTTCCCATGGTTAAGGCACTCGATCCGGTATACAGCATAAGTCCAATCACAATCAGAACAATAGCCAGTAAAAACGCTCCCGTAGGAGCAATGGCCCCGGCAATCCCGTCCTCAAGCCATGTCGGCGCAAAACCGGCCGCGGGTTTGTCCACTACAGGAAGAAGGACAAAGACGCCCATCACCACCAAAATCGCACCCCATCCCCGCCTGTGGCCGGTAAAGGAGGGTCGCGCCAACAGTCGCAAAATACCTGCAGTCAAGACCAAGCCGGGGATAACCCAGGCAAATAGCCCGAAGCTGAAATTCAGTCCATAAGCCAAATCACGGGTGAGAGCACCGGAGTGAGGAAAGACGAGCGACAAATAGCCCAACAAACCCAAGGCAACCAATAGGATGCCACCAATTTCACGACGCATGTCCTTGGAAATTTGTTTGAGCACAGCCAGCATTCAAAATCCTCCTAACCACAGCGTCACGATTCCCAGGATCAGTGTGTACCATCCGAACCGCCGCCACAAGCGTGTCGTGGCGAGCGCATGCTTAACCCATTCTATCGCAAAAAGTCCACTTATGGCAGCTACTCCCACTCCGATCGCCACACCGGGTAAACACCGGCCACCAATCGGGGTTCCCGAAACAAAGGTCAGTAGAATCGCACCGGCAATTACCGGAATCGCCATATAAAAGGAAAACCGAGCAGCTTCCGCAGGGGACAACCCCAAGACGCGCCCGACAAATATCGTGGAACCCGACCGCGACAGTCCGGGCCATAACGCCACAGACTGCGCCGCTCCTATGAACAGTGCCCCTTCCCATGACAGCTCATCAATCCTTTTGGTGCCATATCCTGCCTCCGGGGTCAGCCACAGGGCGGCCGTCGTAGCCAGCCACCCCGCTCCCGCCGCCAGAGGAATAAACCACTGGGTTATCCACGTATTCAACCCATAACCCACGGCGTCTGCCGGAATGGTCGCCACGGCGATTAAGGCCACAGTTTTTCGCATTTCGCTTTGCCCCTGGACAGCGCCTCGCATCACCGTTGCCAAGTCATGACGGTACCCGGCGAAAATGGCCAACAAGGTACCGCCGTGCAAAGCCACTTCCCACTGAGCACCCCGACTGACAATTCCAAAAAATCCCCGAAGAACGATAAGATGGCCCGAAGAACTGACCGGCAAAAACTCACTCAGGCCTTGAACCAATCCCAACAGAATTATCCGCCACACACTCGTTTCCTCCTCTGCTAATGGCCTATATGTTAATGGCCTATATGTTAATGGCCTATAGGAGGAAAACGGAAAATATGCCCCTTGATTGAAATTTCTTTCGAATAAATGGTCTGAATAAATGGACGCTACCGTATCAATGCCGGTTTAAAACAGAACGGTCGCCACCACCCTGTTCGGCTGAAATCGCTGGTCGAGATAATCCTGGGGATCCGAAGATACAAGCCGTTCCAACCGGAAATATCCGTCGTCATCGCGGCGAACCAAGCAGAGACGGCCGTCAATCCACCATTCCCGGACGGGTGAGGCGGCAGGTTTTTCCGGAAAAATGTCTTCGATAGCCAAGGGCGTGTAAAGTGTCATGAATTAATGAACCTCCTCCCCCTTTTTGCCTTTTACCCTGTTCTTTTGCGCACGGGCCTTGCGCACAGTCGGCGTCCTTTGGGCGTCAATCAGCATATTGAGGTGATGAAGAGCCTGATCAATCCCTCCCACTTCATCGATGAGACCAAAGTTCACAGCATCCTTGCCGACCAAAACCGTTCCAATGTCCCGAGCCAGTTCCCCGGTTCGAAACATTAACTCGCGAAATCTGGGCTCGGTAATGTGCGAGTGGTTAATCACAAAATTCACCACGCGATCTTGCATTTTGTCCAAATACTCATACGTCTGCGGAACTCCAATCACCAACCCGCTCATGCGAATAGGATGAATAGTCATGGTCGCAGTCGGAGCAATGAAGCTGTATGTCGTGGCGATCGAAACCGGCACGCCAATGGAGTGACCTCCACCCAAGACCAGCGAAACCGAAGGTTTCGACAGGCTCGCAACCATTTCCGCCAACGCCAATCCGGCTTCCACGTCCCCCCCGACCGTATTCAAAATCAACAAAAGGCCCCTGATGTCTTTACTCTCTTCGATGGCCACCAATTGGGGGATCACATGCTCATATTTCGTGGTTTTGTTTTGTGAAGGCAGCACAACGTGTCCCTCAATCTGGCCGATAATAACCATGGTGTGGATTCGAGATTTAGCCGTGGGAACTTTCGTCTCCCCAAATTCCTGGATGCTTTCCACGGCACTTGGTGATCTCCTTTTCTCCGGTTCATGCTCTCGGGGTTCTTCCGTTTCATCGAAAATGTCAAGACGTGAATGTCGCAATCACATAACCCTCCTTTGGTTTGTGACTAGTGTTTGACAATCTCCCTTTTTCATACCGATCTACAAATCTTTTCAACCTCCCCATGACAACTAACGGAACTGTCCGGTTATTTATCCGTAATAGGGATAGATGCCAGCTTGATTCATAATCTTGTACCAAAGAGGTGACTAAGATGCACACGCTTAATGCCTTAGCGGGGGGATCGGAAGTCAGTTATCTAGTGTCGAAATTCGCCCGCATGGGCATTTGGCCATTATTCCTCTCCCTCGCCGTCACTGTTGGCGGCTTGTTAGGACCCTTGGAGTTATGGATTGCACGCAAGGGAGATGGGGATCCCGCTGCCGTCAGATGCCACTTTCGCATCTGGATGGTGGCTATTGCCATCGGCGAAACCCTCACGGTATTGGGCGCTACTGAACAGGAATGGTCTTCGGGAACTTTCGGCCATTCTTCCGGAAGCCGTGACGACTCTCACCGCCTATTGGGGAGCCCGGAGCGGTTACCGGCTTCCCAACCCGCTTGCAGAAAACCATGAAGCGCCTTAAAATTCTCCGTCAATGGCCTGGTTTTCTCCTTGGAGTCTTAACGGCATTGGCACTCTCGCAGGGCGTCACACTGCGGGAACGGTTGCAAGCGGTAACAGCCTTGGATAAATGCTACGCCGAGGCACAATACTGGCAAAAACAGGCCATCCGGCTGAAGGCCGAATTAGGGTCCATTAATCGCAAATCCGAAGCCCGTTTGTATATTCAAAACGTGAGTATTACTGTGATCAAAAGCCCTGTACCGGCCCACGAAGCCGTTGAAGCACTGGCACCCTATACGCGAGCCCTTCTCGGATTATCACTGCAATATCTCAAGTTGCCGGTTCTTTACCACATGTTTAACAATCGCATTGTCGTCATAGGAACCCATCTGTACGAGATCCATGTCCAGGCCTTATTACTCGATCCCCATACTGAATTAATAATATCCGTTCATCTGAACCCTTCGTCATCCTCCCTTTAAGTGACCTCCCTTCTCCGACAAATGGAGGCTGAAAGGAATGCCGCCTGACTAGACAACGGCCTTCCTACTGACCGCAATATTCCCGGGCGTGTGCCCAAGCAGCGGTTAGGAGCGTTTCGCTGAAACATTGTGTGATTGTCACTGCAAAACCGAATTGAACTTTTCCCTTGAGGGAGATGGGGGACGGAAACTGATTGGATAGCACGTGTACAGCGGTGTTTTTAAGAAAATCACACGGAACCTGGTGCCGGAAGAAAGGTATACGAGGGATGCCGATTTAACCCGCATGGACTCGATAAGAGGGCTTCCTTGACTCTGCAGCCTATATGAGGCGGGACAGACGAAACCTTTACGAGATGAAGGATTCGGAACACCGAGATTATCGACGGATGTGGCAGAAGCAGTGCGAGATGAAAGATTCACCTCGAACAGCACAAAAGCTATGAGCATTTCAGCTGCGATCAAGGCGTAATCTTTGCAAACCTATCCGCGGACATACGCGCAATAAGCAAACATAGATGGCCCAACTCGCAGACGAATGCTGAAGCCCATAGGTTCCCAAATGCATCGCAACCGATGGTTAATGGATTTGAGGGATTTTCCGTCAAGGATGCATGAGGCCCCATCCGTACTGTTCACACCCGTCGCAAGGTTATTTCACTTCAGATCAATCGCCAAGGCCTTATCTCAATCGCCAGGGCCTTATCCGGCGACGGAGTCGGTCGCGCTTCTTCGAACGCTTCCTAGACAAATGGCACCGTGACGAACCGGGCTTTCTCCACGGGCAATATCCGAACGTCTTTGATCGTTTTCTCTGCCAATCGAGAAGGGAAAGGAAGCTTGAGTGTTCTCGCTCCGGATGTGCTTTCTGAACCTCCTGCGACAGGGGCACGGTCAAGAATCCCTCTTTCACAGCCTCTTTCACAGCCAGGCGTTCGTCGACATGATGCGTGGGGAATCCCCGTCTTTTTCTCATTCGTGAGACTCCGCACGTCATGCAAATGGTATTAGTCCGCTTGGGCCTTTTGGAGTCGGTTGAAAAACCATCAACACGACCGGTCCACCACCGTAAGACTTTGTGGCCTCACTCCTGCTTGAAGCAGAGTGGAGTCTTCGTTATCTTTCACGGCCTGGTAGTGCGATTTCTAGCGAAGACGACGGCTTTCTGCCAAGAAATCCTGACGGATAGAGTACACAGCGACAGATCGCAAATTTTTGAGTCCCTGCACATTTCCCGTAACGCTCCCTATTCGATTTTCGGCAATCCGTAATTTGGTTGCAGTGTCCGGTACATGATTTCACCGTTTTTCTATACAGATAGTGTCTACTCACTGCAAGATGGGATAAAGACAAAGATTCGCCTGATATCCCCATGCCTAAAGGCAAGGGTTTTACAGCGCGCTTGACAATTCACGAGAACACTCTGATAGTGCGCATAGACTTTAGTACCCTACCATGGTAAGAGGCGCGGGCGGAATATTCCAAGATCCGGAATCTTGATTCTGCGGTAACCAAACAATATAATGATCCACAACCCAGTTCTCTGAGTGAAGAAATTCGCGCCATCGCCAAGAGAGGAGAATGAGTCATGCCGGCCATTAAAAAACCACGTCATTTCTCTGCCAATGCACACTATCGAACGTATTTTGCCCAAACCCATGAAGCGGGAGCGCTGGACGCAAAAACCAAAGAGTTGATGCATTTGGCCTTGGTACTCGCCTTTCACTGCGAACCGTGAGCGGTAAGCCACTTCGCAGGCGCGAAGCGAATGGGCGCGACGGAGGCAGAAATTGCGGAGACCGTGCAACTAGCTGCGTCGGTGGGTGCCGGTGTCGTGCTGGCGATGGCAGATCGTGCGCACGATGCGTCTGACGCACGCCATTACTGGTGGCGACCGTCCCGCCCCGGAAACAACGCGGAGCATGCTCGCACCGAAAAGGATTCGGATTAAGGTAAAATCCCACTAGCCATTTGGCATTCGAACTTTCTTCGCTTCATTCGGCAGGCTGGCGCCACAATACGGATGCCCTGGTCCCCGGAATGTACCCAGCATGGACAGGGAATTGGCCGGTGTGTTCTCCGGGAATACGCTAAGTGTCCCCCTCTATGACAAAAAAATGGTCACGTGGAGAAACTGGAACGAATGCTTCCTGGAGGAGAGACAGCACATGAGACGGATTGTCTTTGACGCATACGGCACATTATTGGATTTGACGGCGATCATGGCTCGCGTGCGGGCGGTGACAGAGGACCGAGGGGAAGAGTTTTTGGCTCTGTGGCGCCAAAAACAATTGGAATACGCCTTCTTGCGAACGATCATGGGGCGCTATGCGCCCTTTCGTCAAATTACGCAAGACGCGTTGGATTATGTGCTGGAGCGATTCGGACTTCGCGTAAACCCATCGGAACGGGAACGGCTCGTGAACGGATGGACCGCTGCCGAGGCATTCCCAGACGCTGGCCCCGCCTTGAAGGCGCTTCGCTCGGCCGGGTGGTCCCCTTTGATTTTATCCAACGGGGATCCCATGATGCTCCAAGCATCGGTGGCGCATAGCGGACTATTGCCCTTGCTTGATGATGTTTTGAGCATTGAGGACGTACATCGCTTTAAACCCGATCCTCGTGCATACCAGATTGTGTTAGATCGGTATGGAGGGACGGCCGATCAGGTAACATTCGTTTCGTCCAATGGGTGGGATGTGGCCGGAGCAGTCGCTTTCGGCTTTACCGTGTTCTGGATTAACCGAACGCATACGGTTCTGGAGCATCTGAATTTGCCTCCGACAGCTCAGCTTACGTCCTTAACCGAATTGACACGCCAACTTCTTTAGGACATCTCCTCACGCACGGAACCCGAAAGTCTGATCGTGGTTGGATAGCAAATGCTGAGACGTTTTGACACATGGAGACGACGTCAAGTCCAGCCAAGAAGCGTATGGAGATCAAAAATAACGAACAACCTCTGCAAAGCCTGTATTTGGTCCTTTAGCCTGCTTGGTCTCGTTTGGTCGTGACCTTTCACAGCCAAGACCGGTTCTTTGTGGCTGACTAAGGCGTGTGGAGGCCGGAATTCCATCGGCTCGGAACATCAGCTTGGGTGCACGGAAATCGGATCCATTTGAAAAGACGATTTTTGCCATCGATTATCTCTCTCAGAAAGGGCTGCATCGTCGCATCACCCCGAGGCTGAACAAATGACAATCTATGAATTGTGTCCAGGCCTCTCCTTGGGCAAATACGAAAGCTTTCGCGAGAGTGCATGACCCAATGAGCGAATACGCTGAACATCTTCAACAACCATCAAGTTCCAACATTAGATTAGATTCTTGAAGGCCGCTGACAATGGATGACACGAAGTGAGTGTCAGAATGATCTAATTCTGCCACCGGAAATCCGCGTCTTGTTGGCTGTGCCCCCACCCGATATCACTCAGTGCATCCTCACCTGTCAACTTGGAGAGATCAAATTTGGCCGGGAAGGCGACCGTGCGCATCTGCTGGTGGGCATCCATCCGGCACTCACCCTCTCCACGGTGAGCAATAATCTTAAGTCGTCCAATTCCTATCGGATGGCCCAATTAACGCGAGAGAAGGTAAACCGAGTCCACGCATTAAGGTGGGAATAGTCCCCCACGCCGCCTATGGCAAAATATTGACCCCCATCCCCGAATCACCGGGGCCACGACAGTCCGGTCTCCTCCGGTTCACAGGTCGTCACGGCTCCGCAGTTTGGTTCAGGCCCATCAGATTCCCGATTGCTGGGAAAACCTTGCCGCTATGGCCTACCGCGCTGGAACGAGTAAACTGGCACTAACAAGAACTGCGAGCTGCCGGGCGCACGATCCCTTTCCATCTTCGCCCGGGGATTGCACGGACTTTTTTGTGTTCAATGCGAGTGGTTTTCTCCGATAGAGATACGCTATGATTTCCAACACATTCGACCGCCACACCCCGCCTTGCTATCCCCCAAGAAAATCGAATGAGGACTCCTCTCAAGTCCGAATTCCCGGCTGGGCTTCTTCAATCGGGATAATGGAACAACCCGGTTCTTGGAGCGTGCAAACTTGCCGGGTCAAGGCACAATGGATAATCAATAAAGCGGCACTCTCCATGATTAGAGAGTGCCCTGGTAATCAACGACTTGTTACTCGGCGGTTCTGCCATTTCTCCGAAATGTCCTGAAACCGCTAAACTTCCATAATAATCGGCAAAATCATGGGGCGCCGTTTCGTGCGATCCCACAAGAATCGTCCCAGTGTATCCCTCACAAGTGCCTTGATTGCCGACCATTCGCTGAGATGGCCGCCTTCCATCGCAGTCAAAGCAGCTTTCACCCGCGTCCGTGCATCGTCGAGCAGAGCCTCTGACTCTCTCACATAGACAAACCCACGGGATACAATATCAGGCCCCGAAACCAATAAGCCTGACTGAGCATCCATGCCCACGACGACAATGAGAATACCGTCGTTGGATAACTGTTTGCGGTCTCTCAGCACGATATTGCCAACATCGCCCACACCAAAGCCGTCCACCAAGACTTTCCCAGATGTCACTTGCCCCACAACTTGTGCTGTCTCCTTGGTAATCTCAAATACCGTTCCGTTCTCCCCAAGCAACACATGAGAGGGGTTAATACCCACCTCACGAGCAAGCCGGGCGTGATGTACCAAATGACGGTATTCGCCATGTACCGGAATAAAGAATTTGGGTTTAACCAGATTCAGCATCAGTTTCAACTCTTCCTGACACGCATGCCCGGAGACGTGAACACCGATGCCGGGTCCGTAGTGCACATCGGCACCCAGACGATATAGATTGTTGACCGTCCGCGCCACCATTTTTTCATTGCCTGGGATCGCCGTCGCCGAGATAATCACCGTATCACCGGAAATAATTTCGACTTTTTTGTGATCGGACGAGGACATCCGGGTTAAAGCCGACATCGGCTCGCCCTGGGAACCCGTAGTCAAGATCAATGTCTTATTGGCAGGCTGTTTCAAAATAGTATCCAGTGGCATCCATGTACCCTCTGGAAAATTGAGGTAATTCAGCTCCGTCGCTTTTTGGACCACGTTTTCCATGCTACGTCCTACCACGGCAACGTAACGTCCGTGCCGAACCGCCGATTCCACCACCTGCTGAATACGGTGAACCTGAGACGCAAAAGAGGACACCAACACACGGCCTGCGGCTTGTTCAATGATCCGGTCCAAGGATTTACCAACTGTCTTTTCAGAAGGGGTGTATCCCGGCCGCTCCGCATTCGTGCTGTCGGCTAATAATAGAAGCACCCCTTCCGACCCCACTTGCGCCAATTTATGAAAGTCCGCAACGTGGCCATCGACAGGGGTATGGTCGAACTTGAAGTCACCAGTGTGAACGATAGTCCCAACCGGATTGCGGATAATGAGACCGGTCGCATCGGGAATCGAATGATTAACGCGGAAAAATTCCACTGAAAAACTTCCGACGCGAATGGTATCTCCCGGATCCACCGGATGGGATTTAGGATGAAGACTGATTTGATGTTCCTGCAATTTCATCTCCACAATTCCCAGTGTCAGCCGCGTGCCATAAACCGGGACTTGCATCTGTTTCAAAAAATATGGGACGCCACCAATATGGTCTTCGTGGCCATGGGTCAGGAATACTGCGCGAACACGATCTTTGTTTTCCACTAGATAGGTGATATCAGGCAGAACCAAATCTATGCCGGGCATGTCGGGTTCTGGAAATGCCAATCCACAGTCGATCACAATAATATCATTACCGTACACCACCGCAGCTAAATTCTTGCCAATTTCACCTAATCCCCCAAGGGGAATAAACTGTAACTTTCCGGGTCCTGGGCGTGCCAGTTTCCCCACCTCCTAATTTTCCGCACACGGAGCACATCAAATTGCCCCTAGCCTCCCGACTAGGGACTTATGCCAGGGGCACTTGATTTAAGGCAGCGGTATTGGCCCCGTCCCGTCCTGTGCCAACCCATGCATGCCATTGACCACCGAGCACTAAGTCGTTAATACTAGTATAACTCGGTGACCCTTCGACATGCAATCACAGAAGGTGATTTTCACCAGCCAGACTTTGAGGCTGACCATTCCTGTTCGGCCCTGACGCACGACCACCCAATTCGGCCCAAGGATGACGCGTGACGTGCACATACGCCAACCACAGAGATTCAAATGCGGCGTCATCCGGCATAAACAGGGGTGAGCGTACCCAGGGGCCTATCAAACCCAGACGTGCCAGCAACCATTTGAGAGGCAGAGGGTTGGATACCACAAATAATGCTTTAAACAAGGGCCACAAGTCGTCATGAATGCCTTGCGCAAGACCAATATTGCCGCTGAAGAACGCTGCTGTCATGGCTAATATTTCTTCGCCAACGACATGGGATGCTACCGAAACCACACCGTAAGCCCCCACCGCCAGCGCAGGAAGATATAGGGCATCGTCTCCGGCATAAATGGGAACATCCGGTGCGAGTCCCCGGCGTAACCGCATGAGTTGGTCAATGGACCCCGATGCTTCTTTGACCGCAAAAGGGCCCGACGTGTGATGACTGATAGCCTGAATTGTCTCGGCATCGACCATACTGCCTGTTCTCGACGGCACGTTATAAAGCATCATGGGGCAGCGAACGAAGCGAGCCACTTCCGCATAGTGCTGGAACAAGCCTTCGGGTGTTGGCTTATTATAATAAGGAGACACCAATAATAGCCCATCTACACCCCACGACTCTGCAGCCATGGACAATTCTACAGTGGTTCGGGTGTCATTGGTTCCCGTTCCCATCCAAATGGGAATGTTTTCAACAACGCTATGCACGGCTTCGTACAGAGTCCGACGTTCGCTAAGACTCAAACTGAAAGCCTCGCCGGTGGATCCAGCCAAAATGATGCCGCCGGACCCGTGATCCCGAAGATATCGGGCCAGTCCGGCGGCAGCCTCGGTGTCAACGCTCCCCTCCCTTGTGAAGGGTGTAGCCATTGCGGTAAAGAGTCGTGGCCAAATCATGTCCTGGGCACCTCCTCGTCCAGATGAAACTGCCTATGTAAGGCGTAAACTGCCTTCTCCATACTATGGCGGTGCAACAGGAGAGTGATAGTTGAATGAGAGTCAGCGGACTGTAAAATTTCAATGTCCGATTGCGCCATCGCCGCCATTACCCGTCCAACAACCCCCGGCAGGCCTTGGATAGCCGAACCCACAATGGAGACCTTGGCCCGATCGTCATAAGCCTCGAAAGCATATCCCATATTTTTTAGAGTGTCCTGGGTAATTTGTGTTTTTTCGGGAGGCACACAGAAATAGACTCGGTCGGGAAATAGATTGATCAAATCCACGGAAACCCCGTTATCCCCGAGTGACATAAAGAGATGATATGCCCAGTCTTTCAGCATGGAAGAAGGTGGAGTCACCTTAAATTGCATCAAATGATCCAACTGAGTAATCCCTGTAACAGCATGATCAGGATCCCGATGCCCCCATGGGTCCAATGTTCCATGTCCAGGAGCTATCAAGGTCCCGGTTGATTCCGAAAAAGTCGAACGCACTCGGATGGGTACGCCAAATTGTCGTCCGATTTCAACTGCGCGCGGATGGATCACCCGCGCTCCCAAGTTGGCAAGCTGGAAGATTTCTTCATAGTCCATTTCCGCAATGGTTCGGGCATCCGGAACAATGCGAGGATCGGCCGTTTTAATGCCGTCAACGTCGGTAAAAATGTCAACCACCGAAGCCTGTAGTGCTGCCCCTAACGCCACGGCCGTGGTGTCGGACCCTCCCCGTCCCAAAGTGGTCATCCGGCCGTCTGCTGTGCGCCCCTGAAACCCTGCCACCACCGGTATAACTCCTTCTGCCAACAAGGATTGCAACACCTTTGGCTCCACCTCAAGAATTCGGGCATCGCCAAAGGTGTCATCAGTAATCACTCCGGCTTCTCCCCCGGTCAATACCCGAACATTCAGTGCGAAGTCTCGAAGATGGGAGGCCAAAATCACCGCACTGATAATTTCGCCGCAAGATACCAGCAAGTCCCGTTCTTGAGCTGGCGTCTGATCTTTTCCCGCAATCAGATCCAGCAAGGTGTCGGTGGCATAAGCATCTCCCCGGCGTCCCATTGCCGAGACCACAACCACCACTTGGTCCTTTGACTGACTGGCTTTGTAAACCCATTCAGCTACGATGTCCCGACGACTGGAATCTCGAACCGACGTGCCACCAAATTTTTGAATAACGATTGCCACACAAATCCTCCTCTAGGCCCACCGCGGCAGAAGGGATTCCACGATTTGAATAGCGTTGGTCGCGGCGCCTTTACGCAAGTTGTCTGCGACTACAAACAGATGCAGTCCGTTTTCGACGAACAAGTCTCGGCGTAATCGCCCCACGAGCACCAAATCCTGATCCGCAGCCTCCCATGGCACCGGAACCTCACCCCCGGCAGGGTCATCGATCACACGCAACCCAGGCGACGAGGCTAAAAGATTTCGCACAGCGGCCACATCAAAGAGTTGCTCCGTCTCCACGTAAACAGATTCCGCATGGGAAACAAAAACCGGTACTCTGACGGCGGTGGCACTCACTGGCAACGGCTCACCGAAAATCTTTTGCGTCTCCCGGGTCAACTTCCATTCCTCACCGGTATAGTCTTGTTCGCCAAATTTGTCGCAATAAGGCAAAACATTGAAGGCGATAGGTGTGGGGTAGGTGCTGGGCGTGACAGTCCTGTCATCCAGAACATCCCTGCTTTCCCGGGTCAGTGTCTCCATCGCCTCCCGTCCGGTACCCGATACCGCCTGATAGGTCGACACGATCACCCGCTTCAGGCCATATTGCCTGCGTAGCGGTTCCAATGCTACGACCATTTGTATGGTGGAACAATTCGGTGACGCAATGAGTCGAGCATCCCTGGCCGCATATCCATTAACTTCCGGCACAACAAGCGGTACGGATGGGTCCATCCGAAAGTAGCTCGACTTATCGATAACCGTCACTCCCTGGGCTATCGCCTTCGGAGCATATGTACGGCTGGCTTCCGCACTGGCCGCAAAAAATGCTACATCAACCGACGACCATTCCATTGAGTCAACACTGCGAACAGGAATATCTTCCCCTCGAAACCTTACCGTCCGCCCTTGCCCTTCCGTTGCCAGGGCCGTAAGATTACCTACCGGAAAGTGTCTTTCTTCGAGAATTTCCAGGATTTTCTGTCCGACCAATCCTGTGGCGCCTAAAATGGCAACATTTACGCCATACACCCGCCATACCACTCCCTTGTCGTTATCGTTCCCACTCTACCAAAAGAGGCTGCACTTGCTGGTGTTCCAACGCGCTGTGGATAGAAGGAATAATCAGTTCCAAATGTGCGTCCAATGACCGGGGTTTTAAAATCGGGTCATCCTGGCCAAACGGAACGAAATAGATGTTGCGAGCGCTCAAAAGCCTCCCCAGGTTCATGGCATTCATTCCCAACAAGTCATTAGACGTGATAGCCAACAAAACCGGTCCTTGGTTTCGCAACTGAGCTTTTACCGCCATCGTCACCGGCGAGTCGTTGATAGCATTGGCTATTTTCGCCAAAGTGTTGCCGGTACAAGGCATCACGACCACAATGTCAAACCAGTGTTTCGGACCGCTTGGTTCCACTTCCGGAATCGATGTCAAAATCGGCTGATCCGTAATTCGGCTGAGTTCGCCTTTCCAATACTCCGGTGTGCCAAACCGTGTCGCAACTTGCAATAGGGATGATGACACGATGGGCGTAATGGTTGCTCCTTCCTCGGCCAATGTTTTCATTGTAACGATAGCACGATGCATATTGCAATGGGACGCAGACATGGCGACCCCGATTTTTATCTCCGAAAGTTGCCCTTCACTCACGATAACGACCCCCTTTGTGTTCTCATGACACGGCCTGACTGGTCTTGAAGAATAGATGCCAGCGTTTCCCAAATAATTTCGGCTGCTCTTCTGGGGGCAATGTGTCCCGGAACCCCCAAATAGGATTCGTAGCGGGATAATATCGCAGCGTCATCGGCAATAGACGGATGCAGACCACCGGGTTTAGAGGCCAAGTCAATGATCCACACCGGGTCTGTGGCCTCGGCCCATTGACGAGTCAGCACGGGAGCCGGTATAGTGTTGAACACGCCGTCGACCGGCGGGCACCATTTCGGATCCAGAGAATGCACAGGAAAACCCATTGCTGAAGCCATCGCGCGTTTTTCCACTGCCCGGTCAAATATTTCCGGCATAGCACCATAAGCTTGCAGACGTAATGCCAGGATGGACCCAACGCGGCCAAATCCGAGCACAGCAATCGGCCGGTGGTAGAGAGTGAAGCCTGAGCGGCCAATCGCGGATTTGATCGCGCCTTCTGCCGTGGGCACAGCATTCAGCCACATGAAAGTCGTCTGATTTCGATATTCAATGGTTTTGATACCCAAACTTTTTGCCCGTTCCTTTATTGGCGAAGCGATTAATCCTGCTGCCACTACGGCTCCTTCACTCATTGAATGAAGAATATCCGAACTTAGCACCACCTCTCCGTCCACTGTCTCCATCCGTCCCTGGGCATCAATGCCCGTCATTGGACCGATAAAAATATTCAAGGGGGCGTCTTTGGGACAAAATGGCCGCACTCCCTCCACATGAAAGCCAAAGGATTTGACTTCATAGCCCTGGTCTTCCAGGAACCGGCATAGCCACGCATCCCGGGCATCTCCGCCGGCAACCACGACACGCGTCGACATGAATCATTCCGTCCCCCTCTCTGGGAAAGAATCCTGGTTGAGCTTTTTCCGCAACTTGTAGCCGTGTCTCACAATCGCGTCCGGAGCGTGTGACAGGCAACACCCTCCGATTCACTATACGAGCAGGATGATAAGACCGTTCCCGATTTTGATGTGCCATAACTTGCCATAAAAAGAATCCGGGAGCGTTTATTCCCCCGGATTCTCAGAAATTTTCTTGCTCTTAGTGGACGTGAATGTCGCTGCCACCATTTTGCTCAAACAGTGTTTTGGCTTTGTCGACTTCGGGTTCGTCGGCCCGGACCATCATGAGTACATCCCCTTCCTTGAGGCGTTCTTCGTATTCATGGCTTTCGTTTTTGGGAATCCCGTAATCCATCAAGCCTCCCGCGACTCCGCCTGCAACAGCGCCAGTTAGCGTAGCTGCCAAAGGACCGGCGGCAATAATAGGACCGATTCCGGGAATAGCTAGAGCTCCGACGCCTGCCAACAACCCGCTCACACCTCCCACTGTACTGCCCCACCCTATGCCGCTGGAAAGGTCGTGCATGCCAGTGCCGGGATGACCCCCCTGCGTTGTTCCGTCATGACGGGCCACCATTGAAATGTCCTTTTCCGGCACTCCCCGTTTTTTCAGAATTTGGACCGTCTTTTCGGCGTCGTGATGATTTTTGAACACCCCAACAACTGTTTTTTCCATATTATCTACCTCCTTTTCGCGTAATCGGAACTAGTATGTCCGTCCCGCCAAAAAAGAGGCAGTCAGTTTTGCGATTCTTTTCGACGTAATGGTTCGTCGTCTAAATCAACAATCATCACTTCCGGACCAATGCGCCGGATGGACCGCCACGGGATCAGGGTCGGCGGGTGAGCTTGGCGGCCAAAGCGACCCCGGGGTGGAACCAATATAGCGTGGATTTCACCATTCCCAGGGTCAATTTCCAGATCTGTATCTCCCAAAGGTCCCAGTCTGCTGCCATTGGACAAATTGATAATTTCTTTTGACGATAACTCGCTAAAACGCATAAGACGTCCCTCCTTAGGAAAGTCTATGCGCTAAATCCCCGTTCTAGCACCGTCTCGATGGAGTCCACGGGTCCACAAGCGCCCATGGCCCACAGATTCCCATGAAATAGCCGACGGGCTAAAACCGCCACTTCGTCACAAGTCACCCGCTCCATCTGAGCCAGGCGGACACGGGGTTCCAACGGCACCATACCGTAAAGCCCGTAAAGCCCCAGCCTCATCATGCGCCCATCCGGAGTCTCCATGGCAAAAGCCATCGACGTTTCCGCCTGTGTCAGTGCAAGAGCCCGTTCTTGACTTGAGGGCGGGTGCAGCTTCAGCGCTTGAATTTCTTCGCGTGTAGCTTCTAATGCGCGAAACACGGATCCGGGGCTCATCGCCATGTAGACTGACAACTCCGCCCAGTCTTTAAGCGCCGAATACGAGGCGGAAACTGTATAAACCAGTCCCTCCTCTTCCCGTAAGCGTTGCCATAAACGGGAGGTGTTTTGACCCGCGATGATGGTCGTGAGAATTAACGTCGCATCATGAGAGGCATCTCCCAGCAATGGCGCAGCAATGCCCATGGTCAGATGAACCTGTTCCCCGGCCTGTTTCAGCAACCGAACACGCGGCCGATGAAGCACCTGAGGTCGACTGATGGGACGGCCCCCGTCTGATCGCGGCCAGTTATACCCCTGAACCTGTTCCAGGAGTTTCTCTACCCCGTCACCGCTGAGCACGGCCACAATATTGCTTGGATAATAAAAAAGACGATGAAAGTCACGAAGACTTTGTGCGTTAAAGTTCTTTATGGTCTCTTTTGTTCCTAGCACATCATGATGAAAGTTGGGGTCGGGAAACAAGGCCCTCACATATAATTCGCCTGATCGATCCTCCAGGTCATCTTGCGCTTCCAGCAGTTCTTCCCAAATCACTTGCCTCTCTTTATCAATATCGTCGTCCCCAAGCCAGGGTACGCTAATCAAGGTCCATAATACATCCAGCGCCTGAGATGCCTTGGAAGACAAAATCTTGGCATAATAAACCGTATAATCACGCGTTGTAAATGCATTGATTTCTCCGCCCAATTGGTCCTGAAGGCTAGCAATCTCGCGTGCCGACCAATTTCCAGCTCCCTTGAAAACTGCGTGTTCTAAAAAATGCGCTGCGCCATATTGACCTTCTGGCTCGTCACGAGAACCGGCTCTGACAAAAAAAGCAATCGCTGTCGTGCCCACTGATCCGTAATCATCCCAAGCCACTGCCATTCCGGAAGGGAGCGTAGTCAAATAGTTGATAGTTGTTCTGCCTCCTTAAAAAATTCCGACGGTGCATTTCGACCGTTCCTTTTGCCGTATCCGTGTCCTGTTTTGACGCAGGTCCTCCCGCCCAGATTATGGGATTCAACGGTATTGCACGGATCAAGGCGGCCCTTGGGAATCACTGGTGTCTTATTCAATCATACCGCACCCAGGGTTCAGTTGGCACCGTGGGTAACCGGGAATTGCGCGCTTACCGTCACACCAAAGGTGTTGCCCATCCCGAGTCGACCGAGCGCCGCCTCCACGAACCCAAACCGCTGTCTTTCGTCCCGCGCCAGCCAAACGCCAAGTCCTTTTCATACTCTCCATATTCCGGCATTCACTGGGGATAAGGGCTTGTTGGCTTTTTCATCCGTCCGTCTCCAGCGTCTCCCCAAGACGCCTCGCGTATCACACACCCAAAGTCGCAGCGATGGCATTTTGACAACGTGTTGTCCTAGGCCGGGATCAACAACTCCACCTGCCGTGTACATCGGGCTCTCCACAATCGATGAGTCTGACGAAGTTTTGGCTGAAATCGGATGGCCAGCTCGTCACGTTGAAATATCCCGTGCCTCGGTTTTTTAGAAAAAATCTTCGCGATTTGCCCCACCCGTGGGGTAAGGACTCCGGGGGCTAGGACGGTCATCCCACTAGGTGTTTCTGTATTCGAATTCCACGGTGCAGCCTACCTAGCCGTCTCCCACAGGTGTGCCCATTTTCAGCAGTTGCGAAACCGTCACCAGCTGATAGCCCTGGCTTCTTAGGCCCTGAACGATTTGATTTAAAGCCGCAACAGTGCGGTCTGTGGGATGCATTAAAACGATAGACCCCGGTGCCGCGTTCTGCAACACTTTATTAACCATGTAGGTTACTTGGGATGACGGACGCCAGTCAATCGTGTCGATAGTCCACATCACTAGCGGCATGCGAAGTTCGGATGCTGCCGTCAATACCGACGGCCCCAGTTCCCCATAAGGCGGCGCATAAACCCGTGGACTCACGTTAGCTGCAGCTTTTACGGCCTCATTGGTTTTTTCAATGTCTAAGACATTTTCTGCCACCGACATACTGGCCGGATGGCCATGATTCCAACCGTGATTGCCAATCTCCATGCCGTCCGACACCATTTGGCGGACAATTTCGGGATGATTCCTCACCCACACTCCCCCCACCATAAAAGTGGCCTTGACATGAGCATGGTGTAATATTGCCAACATTTTGGGTACATACGGAGTTCCCCAAACCACGTTAATAGTTAAAGCCATTGCTCGTTTGGAGGTGATGACCCGGTAAACCGGCCCTGGAACAGGCGCCTGGACCGGCGCGCTACTCGGTGCCGGAGTCTTGAAAACCCATACACTGGTGATCAGCACCGCAATCAGCGACAGCCATTTTACCGTGGGCGACCGTAATGAGATCACCTTGATCCACATCGTCAATACTCCTTCCCCTGTTTTCATTGGGTTCTTCCCTGTCCTATGTCATCGCCGAACAGAGTAGAACCTTTGATCATGAGAGGAGTTGACGATTTTCGACACACAATATATCTAACCGGCCACTAACAACGAGTTCAAAGCCCAATGCGACAAAAAGGCCGAAAGGGTTGGGTGCGGTAAATTTTCCCACAAACGACATACACATCAGGGACTCCGTGACTTGCTAAATAGTCGCCACAAATTGCGTTGCACCCGAATCATTTCATCATAAAGAACCTGTCGGCCGGGTTGACTCATTTA
Organism: Sulfobacillus benefaciens; assembly: GCA_003023725.1. GTDB lineage: Bacteria > Bacillota > Sulfobacillia > Sulfobacillales > Sulfobacillaceae > Sulfobacillus > Sulfobacillus benefaciens. The sequence goes on from PXYT01000001.1 coordinate 56,283, forward strand.
CGAATAGGACAAGCGGGGTGAATAAACAAAAAACGGGCGGATGTGGGGCGCTGCTCTAATCAGCCCATTACCCGTCCCCGTTTTGGGAAGTGGTGTACCCTGTTCAACCGCCGAACTCCACAGGAAAAACAAACTTGCCCCCAGTTCGTACGCTCGCGTCTAAAAAATAGCAAACTCAAGAGGTTTTCCCGTTGACAATTCCATCGACATTTACTTGGCCGAATCACGCCGCGTCGGATTATGGGGACCCGAACGCCGCGGTGCGCTTCGTTCATGAGAGGAATGTTCATGGGTTCGTTCATGTGGTGAGCGTTCCTGCGATGAACGCGATTTCGACGGATCATACCCTTCCGGTATCGGCTGTGTATCCTTATGGGACAAGTTAATTCGTCCCACACTGTCAATTTCAATGACTTTGACCTTCAAGGGATCGCCGACCGCGACAACATCTTCTACCTTGCTAACGCGGTTATAGGACAATTGCGAGATATGCACCAACCCCTCTTTACCGGGAAGGATCTCCACAAACGCTCCGAAATTCATGAGGCGCGTCACACGCCCTTCAAAAACCTCTCCCACCTCAGGACTTCGGGTAAGATCTTCAATCATTTTCTGAACGCGCCGAGCAACGTCCTGGTTAATGGCCGCAATATAGATTGTGCCGTCATCCTGGATATCGATATCCACTTTCTTGTCACCAATTCGCGTGTTCTCGATAATTTTGTTTATCATCTTCCCGCCTGGACCAATCACCTCCCGAATTTTTTCGGGATCAATCTGCATGGTCAAAATACGTGGTGCGTGCAAAGACAAATCTTTGCGCGGTTCGGGAATTATCGCCTCAATCATGTCCAGAATTTGCAAACGGGCCTTACGAGCCTGTTGTAAGGCAGTTTCCAAAACTTCCCGGTCTAGTCCGTGAATTTTGATATCCATCTGGATAGCCGTTATGCCTTCTCGGGTACCGGCCACTTTAAAGTCCATGTCGCCCAACGCATCCTCGAGGCCTTGGATATCCGTTAAGACAGCCACTCCTTCATCGTTCTTCACCAATCCCATCGCAATCCCGGCAACAGGTGCTTTGATAGGCACCCCTCCATCCATCAAGGCTAGCGTGCTGCCGCACACTGATGCCATGGAACTGGATCCGTTAGACTCGAGGATGTCAGAAACGAGTCGAAGTGTATATGGGAACTCTTCTTCGGACGGTATCACAGGTTCCAACGCGCGCCCGGCAAGCGCCCCATGACCAATCGCGCGACGGTTGGGACCCCGCATCGGCCCGGACTCGCCGGTTGCAAATGGCGGGAAATTATAATGATGCAGATATCTCCGGGATTCTTCCACCCCAATGCCATCCAGCATTTGCTGATCCGACAGCGGCCCAAGAGTCATTGCCGTGAGTGCCTGAGTCTGTCCTCGCGTAAACAGCCCCGTGCCGTGGACTCGCGGCAACACGCCTACTTCAATGGAAATGGGGCGGATCTCGTCGAGTTCCCGGCCGTCGGGACGGATGCCATCATGGATTATGGCGTACCGAACGACTTCTTTGAGCACCTTCTTGAGGGTCACGGAAATCATCGCTTCTTCCTCCGGAAAGCGCTCCAGCAAAATTTGCTTGAGTTCCGTGTTGGTCTGCGCGATATTTTCTCCGCGTTGCTGTTTATCACTGTTGTGCATGGCCTCAAGCAATTTGTCCCACCCAAGTTCCCGGGTCGCTGCCATTAATTCTGCCGACGGCAGAATTAGGGGATATTCGGCCTTAGGCCTGTTCACAATATCTTGAAAATGACGAATTTCCTCGATGATTCGCCGTATTTCTTCGTGCCCGAATAGAATCGCATCTAACATCACGGATTCAGGAACGATATTGGCACCGGCTTCAATCATCAGAATGGCATCGTAGGTTCCCGCGATCATCAGCTTTAAATCGCTCGCTTTGTCTTGTTCAGCTGTGGGATTTATGACAAATGCACCATCAACGTAGCCGACCTGAACAGCCCCAATCGGTCCGTCAAACGGGATGTCGGAAATACTCAGTGCAGCCGAAGCTCCGATCATGCCACAAATTTCCGGGGAATGATCATAGTCTACAGACAAAATACTCACGACAACATGAACATCGTTGCGCAAACCTTCCGGGAAGAGCGGGCGAATGGGCCGGTCAGTTAAGCGTGCAGCCAAAATTGCTGACTCACTGGGTCGGCCTTCCCGCTTAATATAGCCTCCTGGTATCTTCCCTACAGCATACAACCGCTCTTCCACGTCCACCGTCAACGGAAAAAAATCAGCATTTTCCCTTGGCTCTCGCGATGCCACAACGGTCACGAGCACGACGGTGTCCCCGTAGCGCACTACCACCGAACCATTGGCCTGCCGTGCCATTTTCCCGGTTTCTAGTGCCAAAGTGCGGCCGCCTACCAAAAAGTCGGTAGTAATAGCCTCCATATGTACCCTCCTGTACAATAAATCCCGATCCCAACAATACAATACCAATTCACTGTGAGAATTGGAAAAAAGAGCGGGAGTATCCCGCTCTATCGACGTAATCCCAACCGTTCTATCAGGGCACGATATCTTGCACTGTCAGTTTTTCGCAGGTAATTCAGCAATGCCCGGCGGTGTCCGACCATAGTCAGCAAGCCGCGACGGGAATGATGGTCCTTTTTGTGTATCTTCAAGTGCTCGGTAAGTTCCGTAATGCGCTGCGTTAACAGCGCCACTTGAACTTCCGGCGACCCCGTGTCCGATTCATGCAGCCGGTTAGCCGCAATGATGGCCTGCTTATCTTTTGCTTCGAGGGCCATCGTGTTCCCCCCTTTCTGAACAACCGTTAATGCGTACTACAAAATTGCACCTCTGGCGTTATCCTGTGCCAGGATAGAGAGCCACGCGTCCTCATAAACCTGTGCTGTCGGTTGGGTAATTCCTGTCCGCCGATAAAGCCCTTCCAGGCGACGCCCGGCGCGCCGGTTCCCTCTTAATGCCCAAAATGGGAAGTCGTCCCCACCATTCCCTGCCAGATTCCTGTCTGCGTTAAGCTTACTCCGATCCAAAGACACTTTATTGTATCATACGGGATTTTCTAGAGCAACTCACGGGCTTTGTCGATATCTTGGCGGATCTGCCTAACAAGTGCCTCGACACGATCAAACTTTTGTTCCGGTCTTAGCGAGTAGTGGAAATCAAAACGTACCGACTGCTCATGGAGATCCCCGAGATCCCGGTCAATAACGTGAACCTCCAACACAGGTTGGTCTCCTCCAAATGTAGGGCGGATGCCCCAATTGGCAACACCGGGCCATTCCGTTTCCGATCCATTTATTGTCAGATATCCAGCATAGACCCCATACGGTGGCATAATCTGTTGAGCCGGTGGAAAGAGATTGAGGGTAGGTATGCCAATTTTGGATCCTCGTCCGTCACCGCGCTGAACAGCCGCCCGGACGCTGAACGGGTGACCCAATAAATCGTTGGCCTCACCAATATTCCTTTCGGCAATGTTTTGACGGATCGCAGAACTGGAGACAATCAGTGAGTTCGTGTTCACGGGTTCGACGATTCGCACTGTAATCCCGGTTAATTCTCCCCACTGCCTAAGGGTTTCGATGGTACCCGCCCCGCCTGCGCCAAAAGTAAAGTTGTACCCCACCACAACCGCCCGCGCTCTGAGCCTCTGAGCCACCTCCAAAGTTAGGAAAGCAAAAGGTGGGACCATGGCCAGCTCATGATCAAAGGACAGAACTCTGACATAATCCACGCCATAATATTCCAGCCAGTACAATTTCAAATCCAATGGCGTGATCAAATAATTTTGTGGGGGCTGAGGGCGCAACACCATAGCGGGATGCGGGTCAAACGTTAAGGCGACCACCGGCCACTGATTTTCCTGGCCTATTTCCTTGGCTTGTCTGATTAGAGCTTGATGTCCCACATGAACCCCGTCAAAATTACCAACAATAACAGTCGTAGAAAATTCCGGACCGACTCCTGTAAAAAGTTCCATCCATTTCCGCGGCGCGGGGACTCCGTCCTTCAGGGCGGAGAGGAGCGCCGCTTCCCCCCCTTCTTAGGCATTCACAAAACCACTTTGTCCCCCCGCCAGCCGTCGCCTCATTGCAGGTCGCAGCAGTGCCTATGGCTTGTTTCCGGGGTGAACGTTCTCGTGTTTTTGACATGGACCTTTGTTCCCGGCGGGATCCCTGTCGAGTCGCCTAGGAACACCGCACCGCTTGCACTACCTCCAAAGTTCCGGCGGCTAAAATGCATCAACCCGATGCGTGTAAGGTTCCTCAAAAGTTCCGGCACGTGCCCTCGTTGACCTTCTCGCTCTGGAGGTTTCCGGAGTAGTTGACATACTACTCATTCTTTTCCGATAACTTTGCGAAAACGCCATGGAGGCCCTTCGACCACGGCAACAACCACGTTGTCGCAACTCAAGCTCACAACACCAGACTCCCCCTCAATATGAGGAATGGCCGAGATCTTACCATGAACCAGATCCGGGATTGCACGGCCCGTGACCGCAACGGCCGGTATGGTCAATAACGAAGGGCGGGTCAGTAATAGGCGTTTCCAATCAGTATGCTGATTGAGTTGGTCCAAACGATGGGCATTTTCCAGCGTAAAACTTCCGACTCGCACGCGCAGAAGAGACTGCAATGACGCGGCATGCCCCAGGATAAATCCCATATCTCTTACAATGGCCCGGATGTACGTTCCGGAACCTACTGTTAACTCCAGCGACCAACACCGGTTCTGACCTCCGGTTAGCCGGATGTCCTCCACCACCGTGTGACGCGGCGCAAGCCATGGGGTTCGACCATGACGGACCAAGTCATAGGCTCGCCTGCCGCCCTGTTTCAGCGCAGAAACCTGAGGAGGAAACTGTAGAATTTCACCTCGAAACCACCTAAGAACGGTCGCAATCTGGTCCACATTGGGAAAGGGGGCACCGGATTCGGCCACTACGTATCCTTCCCGATCCCCGCTATGTGTTTGTGTTCCCAGTGTCATGTGAGCATGATAAACTTTCGGGACCAGATTTGTCCATTCCAACAGTCGGGTGTAGGATCCCATAGCAATAGGCAAAACTCCTTCCGCCATGGGATCCAACGTTCCTGCATGACCCACCTGTTTCTGGCCGGTCATCATCCGAATTTTGGAGACAGCCTGATGGGAAGACATGCCTAAAGGCTTATAGAGGTTTAAAAATCCGTTTAACACGCACAATCCCTCTTTAACCGTTTTCCTCCAGCGACTCGAAAGCTTGCTGTCATTCCGGTCTCCGATTCGGCAATTGCCGCAGAATGTCCTGGATGTGCATACTTTCCACAATGGACCCATCCAGCCGAAAATCGAGTTGAGGTGCCAGTCGCAAGTGCAGCCGGCGGGTAATCTCCCCTCGCAAAAACGGTGTGGCACTCTTGAGCCCTGCAAGGCTAGCCTTGGCTTCCTCTTCTGTTCCAAGATGACTCACAAACACTTTAGCCATTGACAGATCCCGCGACAGCTCAACATGTGTAATGCTGACAAAGCCAATCCTGGGATCTTTGACGTCCCGCTGCAGCATATCCCCGAGTTCTTGCTGTATGGCTAAAGCAATGCGCTGGGCACGTGCCTTATTCACCGCCAGTCACCCACTTTCACTTTCTCAACTTGCCTTAACCTCTTCTTCGGTGAACACCTCAAAGATGTCCCCAACCTTGATATCGTTATACTTTTCCAGACCGATCCCACACTCAAAGCCGGTGGCCACTTCCCGAACATCATCTTTAAACCGTTTCAGTGAGCCGATATTTCCTTCATGGACAACGACCCCATCCCGTATCACCCGGGTTTTACCGGTACGCAGAATCTTTCCGTCAGTCACGTAACATCCTGCCACTGCGCCGACCTTTGGCACACGGAAGACTTCCCGCACCTCAGCCCGTCCAAGAATAACTTCCTCATATTTAGGTTCGAGCATTCCTTTGAGCGCCTTGTTAATATCGTCAATCGCGTCATAAATAACACGGTAGCTCCGAATGTCAACGTGCTCCTTTTCCGCAATCTGGCGTGCCTTGTTTTCCACGCCCACTCCGAATCCTACAATAATTGCGTGAGATGCCTGAGCCAGCATAACATCGGTTTCGGTCACCGTACCAACGCCTGAATGTAAGACTCTCACCCGCACTTCGTCATTCGACAACTTAACCACAGATTGTCCCAATGCTTCCGCCGAACCATGTACATCAGCCTTAATAACCAAATTCAGTTCCTTAACCGCTTCGTCCTTCAGACGCTGCAAAAAGTCGTCTAAGGAAACACCATGCGCCCCACCCTCGGATTGACGGCGTAAGCGGTCTTGGCGGGAGTCCGCAATCGCTTTGGCTTGTTTTTCGTCGGCTAAGATCACAAAGTCATCCCCCGCTTCAGGCAACTGATTGAAGCCCAGCACCTCCACAGGGAGAGACGGACCCGCATTCTTCACTCGCTGACCTCGATCATTGATCAAAGCCCGTACGCGCCCGTAAACGGATCCCGCAACAAAAACATCGCCCACCTTCAACAATCCGCGGGAAACCAGTACCGTAGCAACAGGTCCCCGGCCTTTATCCAATTTGGCTTCAATGACTGTCCCCTGTGCGGCCCGGTTGGCGTTAGCCTTTAGTTCCAGAACATCAGCCTGAAGAATTAAGGCTTCCAACAATTGGTCGATACCTTCTCCGGTCCTGGCAGACACGGGCACCATGATAGTATCCCCGCCCCATTCCTCTGCAATAAGGCCAAAATTGCTCAACTCGGTCCGTACCTTTTCGGGATTGGCATCGGGCAAATCGATTTTGTTAATAGCCACGACAATAGGAACATTTGCCGCCTTGGCATGATTAATCGCCTCAATGGTCTGAGGCATGACCCCGTCATTTGCCGCAACGACCAGCACAGCCACATCGGTAACTTGTGCACCTCGCGCACGCATGGATGTGAATGCCTCATGACCTGGAGTATCCAAAAATACCACTTTCCGGTCGTGCCATTCAATGACCGAGGCTCCAATATGCTGGGTAATGCCCCCGGCCTCAGATTGCGTCACTCGTGTAGCTCGAATGCGGTCCAACAGGGAGGTTTTCCCGTGATCCACATGCCCCATCACCGTCACCACCGGCGGTCTCTCGGTCCTGCTTTCGGGACTGTCCTCTTCCCCCTGCAAGATCAATTCTTCCTGTTCTTCCTGAGTGGCCCTTTCCTCCACCGTGGCGCCAAGTTCCGTTGCCACAATGGTTGCGGTATCCCGGTCGAGTTCCTGATTGACTCCCGCCATGATGCCTAAAGCAATCAGGCGTTTTATCAGTTCGTTAGCTTTGACTCCTAGCTGATCCGCCAAGTCTTTAACCACGATAGATCCGGATAAAACGATGTGACGCTGAACCGGCGGCATGGACACGTCATGCTGTTGCATGTTGGCTGATTTTTGCGACTTGCGTTTCTTACTGCCATAACGATCTTCGTCCCATCCTCCACGGCGGCGCGCTCCCTGGTCGTGTACATTGCGACGGTCCTTGTTATTGTAACTACCGCGCCTGTTTTGCTCCTTGCCAGGGCGTGTCGTCTGGGTTGGAGCAGGCGGAACCGATAGCGGTTTAGGCCCTGACCGATAGGGAGCGTTGCCCCGCTGGGCCCCAGGATGTCCGCTGGTATTGGACCTTTGATAACCGCCACTCTGGGGCCTCCCCGAGGACGCGGGTGGTGAACCGGATGATCTGCGCTCGGAACCAGGGGCAGGCCGTGAACCGGAACCGGAATATCCCGAAGGCCGCCCGCCGTTTTGCGGTCGTTGATTCACCGCCGTACTGGAACGCCGTGCATTCTGCGACGAATCATAACGGGTGTGTTCTCGGTTGGGCCCTGGTTGCTGTCCACGCCGTTCATTATAATTGCGTCCCGGCGAATTACTCCCTTGCCTTACAGGACGATTGCCCCCAGGGGCAGACCCCGGTCGGGGGCGGTTCGCCGACGGCTGAGGAGTACTCGATGCGCCGCGTGGCTTATCTGAAGGACTCTCTGCCACCCGCCGAACCGGAGTCTCCGGCACTGGGCTCGTTTCAGTTCTTTTCGCCGCGGTGGTTGTGCTCGCCGGTTCGGGCGGCAACTTTCCCTCCATGATATCTTTGACGGTTTGGACCGCTTCGGGTTCCACTGTGCTCATATGATTCTTGATGTTCTCGACGTGCAAACGATGCAGCAGATCGATTAGACGCCGGCTGTCCAGTTTTACTTCCTTTGCTAACTCGTACACGCGAACCTTTTCCTTTTCTGTCAAACCTGATCCCCCCCGATGAAACTCCCAACTGGTTCGCCAGCCGGTTGGCGATGTTCTTGTCCAATATCGCAAGTACCGCGTGCGGGCCCATACCCATGGCACGTCCGAGGTCCAACATAGTTCCCGCCTGAGCCATGGGAATACCTAAGTTTTGGGCCCACAGGTGATACTTGCGATAAACTGACTCACCGGAATCAAGAGCAATAAGAACGAGTTTTGCCGTTCCTTCGTTCATTGCCTTTTGCACTTGATTATGCCCAGGAGCCAATTGGCCAGCACGTTTCGCCAAACCTATCCAGTTTAACCAGTTATCCACTGACGTTCTCCTTCTCAACTAACTGCCGCAGTTGCTCAATGACTTCACCTTGTAGTGTCACGTCCAGAGCTCCTTCAAGCCGATTAGATTTCAATGCTTGATCGAAACAGGCAATCGTTCGGCAGATATAAGCCCCCCGTCCCGACATCTTGCCCCGGCCGTCGATGGTTACCGTGCCTTGAGGCGTTCGGACAATCCGGATCAATTCCCGTTTAGGTCTTGTTGTTCGGCACGCAACACAAGTCCGCATCGGAATTTTTTTCGGTTTCATTACCACCAGCTCCCGTTATTGGACACTTGCGATTCAGAACGCAAATCAACCTTCCATCCGGTTAACTTCGCTGCCAAGCGTGCGTTCTGCCCTTCTTTGCCAATTCCTAAAGAAAGTTGGTTATCGGGTACCACCACACGGGCCACCCGTGTACTGGGCTCCACGGCAACTTCACTGACCTGGGCCGGAGACAGGGCATTCGCAACAAAAATTGTCGGATCCGGATCCCATCGGATAATATCTAATTTTTCGCCATGGAGTTCCTGAACAATGGCTTGAACGCGTACTCCTTTATTTCCAACACAGGACCCCACAGGATCCACATTGGGATCTTCGGCCCACACGGCAATTTTCGTACGTGCTCCGGCTTCCCGTGCTATCCCTTTGATCTCCACAACTCCATCGTGAATCTCCGGAACTTCCAGTTCAAACAACCTTTTTATCAGTCCTGGATGATTTCGAGAAACAAAGATTTGCGGACCTTTATTGGTCTTTTTGACCTCCACGACGTACAGTTTTACCCGCTCGTTCGTCCGCAACCGCTCTCCAGGCACTTGTTCGTTTGGCATCATAATAGCTTCTGCCCGTCCTAGGTCAATATAGACCAGTCCGCGTTCGGCCCGTTGAACCAGTCCGTTGACGATATCGCCTTCTCGTCCGACAAATTCTTCATAGATAAGACCGCGTTCCGCTTCCCGTATGCGTTGCACAATGACTTGCTTTGCTGTCTGCGCCGCAATTCGGCCGAAATTCTTCGGCGTAACTTCAAACTCCAGGACATCACCTTCTACAGACCCCGGGCGAATTTCATTAGCCTCATCGAGGCTGACTTCCAGACGATGGTCCTGTACCTGTGCCACCACGGTCTTCTGAGCCCAGACTTGCGTAGCACCGGTCAATCTGTCAATTCGCACGCGCACATTTTGGGCGGAGGCAAAATTACGCCGATATGCCGAGATTAATGCCGACTCGATGGCCTGAAAGAGAATTTCCTTGTCAATTCCCTTTTCCCGTTCAAGCTCATCCAAGGCACTCAGCAGTTCCGAATTCACCCAATATCCCCCCTAAAAGGAGCCATGGCCCCTGTCAAGCGAAAAGAGTGGGAAGATCCCACTCTGAGTCTGATCAATGATCAGCCACCCCGTAAAATTACTAAAAGTGTCACGAACTCATTTTACCACATGAAACCAAAACAGAACAACCGGAGTTTTGAGCGCTTCGTCCACAAAGTCTCACTCATGCCCCCTCGTCGTACCCCGACTTTACCCCCGGCTTCCAAAATGACCATCGGCTTTATGGTTAATCAGGTCCCACGGATGGATTTCGGCTCGAAACCCGTGTCCCGGTCATCCTTTGCCAGACGAACGCCATGGTTATAAAGAGAAATAAAACCAAAGCCCCGACGCGAAACGCCGCAGCTGCACCATATGGCAGCAAGTAACCGCTCAAAAGAGCCAGTACAAATGCGCCCAATGTTCCTGCCGACTGAAAAATCCCCTGAATCCGGCCGCGTGTGGCTGCGGTAGCCAGCGACATCACGTCCGCATTCAAAGCCGGGGTAATCAAACTCATGGCGATTGCCTCTAAGGAAGATAACGCGATAGACAACCAAGGGTAATGGGACAGAGTGTACAAAATCACTATGACGCCGTTCAACACTGCTCCTCCGTAAATGAGAAGCGGGCGAGACGCCGAAGAGTCGGCCAGCCGTCCCGCCAAAAAATTAAACAGTAGATAAGGCAGGGCAAATAATGTCCAGGACAAACTAATCAGCAAAGGTCCGGCACCAATGTTCCGCATGTAAATACTCCAGCTGACATCATACATACCCCCCAACCCCATCCATGCAAAATTGATGAGCAGCCACGCCATAAGATTTCGCCAGTCAATGTGATTTGTTTGCTCACGACGGCCGGTATGGTGAAAGCGGGGCGGTGCGGGAGAATCGGTAATTCCGAATATGATTGCAAAGAGTGCTAAAAGATCCAACGCGGTGCCGACCCAGAAAGGCGCTGTCAGCCTTCCTGTTGCGGTCGCCAGACCTCCGATCATGGGTCCCACAGCGAACCCAGCCATATAAAAGGACGACATTAGGGCATAAGCGCGCCCGCGACCATCCTCATCCACGTAGTCCGCCACCAACGCATTGGCAGCCGGAAGAAATGCCGCCGCTCCCATCCCTTGAAGGGATCGGAACAGCAAATAGTAGCCGGGAGGCACGGGCAAAAGGAAGAGAGCGGTTCCCAACGCACTGAGACATGTCCCGAGGATGAGAAATGGCCGACGTCCCCAGCGGTCGGATAACGGACCGAAGAGCAATTGTCCCAAAAATGCAATGAGTGCATAGAGAGCCGCCATAAATCCCAACCAGGTTAAGGGCATTCCCCGATCGTGAACAAATAAAGGCAAAAGCGGTAAAATCGTTCCAAACCCGCTTTGAATAACCATACTGGCCACTAAGAGAGGCCAGATGGATCCCTTGCCTTCGTACTTAAAAAAACGCAAGCTGATTTGTCTCTCCTAGATCTTTCAGCGCCCCCTGAGCTCTTAACAGATCAATGACGCTTTTACTGAGCCGGGCCCGCTGTCGTAAATCGTCAATGGATAAAAATGGGGCTTCCTGCCGGGCCTGAATAATATTTTCCGCCGCAGATTGACCCAATCCCGGCAATGCCGCAAAGGGTATGCGCAGACCATCATTTTCAATTTCAAAGCGGGTCGCGTGTGATTTCTCCAGACTAACCGGAAAAAAGCGGTAACCACGGGCCAATAATTCGCGCGCAATTTCTAGTACGGTTATCAGACCCTTCTCCTTGGCTGATGCCTGATTCCCTTTTTCTTCAATATCTGCTAGTTTCTTGTTGATTACTTTGATTCCGCCTAAAATCGGCTCCGGATCAAAATCGGATGCCCGGACCGAGAAATAGGTACCGTAAAAAGCCAGTGGATAATGTACTTTAAACCAGGCAATGCGCCATCCCATCATGACATACGCTGCCGCATGGGCCTTGGGAAACAGGTAGCTGATTTTACGGCACGATTCAATATACCACTGAGGTACATTGTGATCCTTCATCAACGTTTCCTGTTCCGGTTTGAGCCCGCGTCCCTTTCGAACGGATTCCGACACAGCAAAGGCCGCTTTTGGCTCAATGCCGCGCCCTATCAAGTACAGCATGATGTCATCACGTGTGGCGATCACCTCTGACAACCCGGCCAGATTCTGCCGAATGATGTCCTGGGCATTGTTTGCCCATACTTCCGTTCCATGGGATAAACCGGAAATGCGAACGAGTTCCGCAAAAGTCTTCGGCTTAGTATCAATGAGCATTCGCCGGACGAAAGTTGTTCCAAATTCTGGGATTCCCAGGATTCCTACCGGCGTGCCAATGTCGTCCGCTTTCACCCCTAAAGCTTCAACGCTCCGAAACAGACTCATCGTCTTGTCGTCGTGAAACGGCACACTTTTCCCTGATATGCCCGTGATATCCTCAAGCATGCGAATTGCGGTAGGATCATCATGCCCCAGCAAATCCAATTTCAACAGACGGCCTTCGATAGAATGATAGTCGAAATGTGTGGTAATAATCTCGGAGTTCCGGTCATCAGCAGGATGCTGGACGGGGCAAAAGTGATGAATATCTTCGTCTCGGGGCACTACCATAAGACCCCCGGGATGCTGTCCCGTCGTTCGTTTCACTCCCGTTATTCCGGAGGCCAGCCATTCCAGTTCGGCTCCGGAAACTTCCCGCCCCTTTTCCCGGGCCCACGCCAAAACATGTCCTATCGCTGTTTTTTGTGCAATGGTGGCAATCGTTCCGGCACGAAAGACATGGCCTTCGCCAAAAAGAACTTCCGTGTACTTATGAATTTCCGGCTGGTATTCCCCGGAGAAATTCAAATCGATATCCGGTACCTTATCTCCTTCAAATCCGAGAAATGTCTCAAAAGGAATATCCTGGCCATCTCCAATAAGAGCACTTCCGCATCGGGGACAATTCTTTTCGGGAAGGTCAAAACCCGAACCATAAGATCCGTCCTTAACGAATTCGGTATATTGACATCCGGGACATCGGTAATGCGGAGGCAATGGATTAACTTCAGTAATGTCCAGAAATGTCGCAACCAAAGATGATCCGACCGAACCCCTGGATCCCACCAGGTAGCCATCGTCCAGCGATTTTTTAACCAGCCGGTGAGCGATATAGTAGATGGACGAGAATCCGTTATGCACGATGGAACGAATTTCCTTGTCCAGTCGACTTTGAACAATGTCTGGCAAGGGATCTCCGTACAGTGCCTTGGCCCTCGCCACCGGGTACTCTTGAACGGTTTTTTCGGCTTCTTCCAGCTTTGGGGAATACAAACCGTCCGGCACAGGTTTGATAGCCGGAATCTGCTCGGCGAGATACCGGGAATCCTCGACGACGATCTTATTTCTCACATCCGGATCTAACCAATCAAATTCTTCCAACATTTGTGCAGTAGTGCGCAAGTGCAGTGCATCTACGGCATCGTGAAGTTCCACTTTTGCCGTGGTTGACAAAATCTCCCGGAATATCTTCTGCTCCGGCCGGATGTAATGAGCGTCCGACACAGCGGGCGTGGGTTTTCGATAACGCTGCCCCAGTTCAATCAAGTCCTGGATAAATTGCTGAACATGCTGGACATCTCCGAGCTGCTCCTCCGGGGTTAGAGACTGCAGGGCAGTGACCGGGCCGACTTCCCAGTAATCATAAAATTGCTGGATATGCCTTATGTCTTGATCCAGGGCCCCTCGAAACACCGCGTCCTGGATTTCTCCTCCGTGTAAGGGAGAACCGATAAACCAATAATGCCTTTCGGCCTCCAAACGGCTGCGACTCACCCGGGGCATGCGATGAAATGTCTTCAAATGGGACTCGCTGATTAGGCGATACAGCGCTTCCACGCCTTCTTGAGACTTCAACAAAAGCGTCACGGGAGTTGGACGTCCGAGGCTGAAAGACAAAGGACCAGGATTTGCCAAAGACTCCAGGGAGTCCATTGACCCGTCCTTATTTTGGAGTAACTTCAAAAGCAACAACCCAGTGGCCTCTGCATCGGCCAGGGCCCGGTGATGTTGAGACAAAGGAATTTTCAAGTAACTTGTCAGAGGACCGAGTCCGTGACTCTTTAACTCCGGCAACCGAATACGGGCCAAGGCGAGGGTGTCAATAACCAAAAAGCGCCACTCGTCCGCAGGAAAAACCTGATAAAAGGCCCGACTCATGAACCCCATATCAAATCGGGCGTTATGCGCGGCTAGTATGGCACCGGCAGCAAAGCCAAAGAAGTCACGAAAAACCTCTTCCGGCGATGGAGCGTTGAGCACTTCCTCCGCACGGATACCCGTAATGGTTTGGGTGCTCTGCGAAATCTTTCCTTTCGGCCGGATCATGGAATGAAAACGGTCAACAATCGCTCCGTCTTTGATTTTAACGGCACCGAGTTCGATTATTTCATGTGCCCTGGGAGATAATCCTGTAGTCTCCACATCCAACACCACTATAGGACGGCTGGCCAATGATCCGTCGCGGTCAGCATCATAACCCGTCAAGGGAGCCACAGCATCCTCGACCATATTGACCTCGACACCGTAAATAGCCTGAATACCGGTTTTTTTGCTAAGAGATTCAAGTTCCGGATACGTTTGGACCACCCCGTGATCCACTATGGCCACGTGGGTATGACCCAAAGTCTTTAAATGCTGAAACAAGTCAGGCAAACCAATCAAACCATCTCCCGCGCTCATGCGACTGTGAACATGGAGTTCGACCCGTTTGTGCTCCACACGGTCCTCATCCTGCAGCCACGACGGTATGATCCCGGCGTGTTTGATACGCAATACCTTCTCGCCACGATATTTGTCCTCTTCCATCTGTCCTTGGGCCTTGACAAAGACACCCTGACCAAACTGGGACAAATCTGGAAGCGATTGCCCCCGCCTTTCCGAATAGCGAATTCGCAAGGCATGATGCATGTCTGTAATAACCGCGCTCCAATGCCGGAGGTTGTCGCGCCCCGTTCGCATCTCCGTGCTGACAATTTGACCCGCAACCACCACGTCCCCGGTTTCCGGGAGGGACCCAAGGTCTCCCGGATCGCCATTCGGTACCCCATTCCCGATAACTGATTCGCTGGACGCGGCTGGCTGAATAGCAACCGCCATAATCGGATCGGGTTTGGATGGACCAGCCTCCAAGACCTCGTCATGCCAGTTGGGCATATCAGGCCAGTATTGACGAAGCCTGGGTAGACCACCCCATTGCTCAAACAACGTGTATGCCATTTTATTGGGAAAGCTCACGAGCAGTCCATCCTCGGACTCTCTAACGTTTTGGGAATCCAACAATTGGCCAATTCCCGACCCCGTAAGGGAAAATATTTGTTGAAGACGTTCTGCAGCATTATTTGCCCATGAATATTCAACCCACAGAACCTCCCGCCCCCACTCGCGGGTCAAATGGGCAGCCAGCGAATCCAACCATTGCCGGGATTCAAAATTCTTTTCCACCAGAATAATGCGTACCTGCGTGGGGCTGACTTCCACCCATAGGGGCAAAAAATGCCCCGGGTTCGTAACGTGTTGTTCATGTAACCATGTTTGCAAACGATCTGTCAGCATAATTCTCCCCCACGAATCATAAGTTGATCTTTGGCCCTTTCCAGCTTATATTCTTGGAATCTCTCGAATTATTTCCCAGTACATGCGCATCCGGGCGGCAAAACCTTTGGCCAGCCCAAGTTTTTCTTCTTTCATGACCTGTGACACATCTTTCAAAATGACTTCTTTGGGGACCTTACCCATTCGTTTCAACTGACGATGGAGTTGCAGTTCGACACCGTAACGTGAGGCGTCGATATGATCTACTCCGGTCAACAATGTCCGCCGTAACACACGCTGCCCTGATAGAAAAGGCGCCAAAGCCTGGGCCCAGTCGGTGCTCGTCCGCCCGCCGTCGAATATCCCGACCGTGGCTTCCGTTTCCCCGTCAAGAACCGGCTCGATGAGTTGTTGGACGTGAGACACTGTCAGACCAATGAGGTCGGCATCCAAGAACAATAAGATATCTGCATCCGCAGATTCGGCCCCCACTTTTAAGGCTGCACCTTTTCCCTGATTTTCTGTCTGGTCGATTACAAGGACCTTGGGAAACCCAGCAGCCACAGCTCCCGTGCGATCCAAGGATCCGTCATTCACCACAATAATCTGGTCGATTTCAGGAACATCACACAGTACCTGCAACACACATGCGATATTCGCCTCCTCATTATACGCCGGCACAATCGCAGCAACGCGCTCTCTCGACATGGACCCACACCCTCATCCGCATGAACTTAATAGGCCCGGGCGAATAACGCACGGTATTGGCTTGGTTCATCACAAACAACGCAGTGGTCTGTCACGGGAGATTCTTCAAGGGGCAAACACCGAATTGTGATACCCGTTTCAGTTTTTAGACGCGTTGCACAATCTTCACTTCCACACCAATCGCCACGAAAGAATCCTCGATATCCATAATGATCCATTTCCTGGTAATTATCAATGGCATACGAATGGGCCTGCTGAAATTCATGAGCCTGACGAAACAATTCATCCTGCACATCTTTCAGCAACTCCGGAATCCTGGTCATGAGCTGATCTTCCGCCACGCTGATCTTGGTTCCTGTATCGCGACGTGCCAGAGTAATCTCATTCTTAGCTATATCCTTGGGACCAATTTCAATCCTCAGTGGAACGCCGCGCATTTCCCAGTCGTTAAATTTATAGCCCGGCGTAAATTCGTCCCGATCATCTAATTTGATTCGCACGATCTCTCGCAGTCGCGCAACGAGAGCCCGTGCATGGGCCAAAACTCTGTTCCGCTCCTCTCCCCGTCCAATGGGCACAACCACAACCTGAATCGGCGCGACAAGGGGAGGCAGGCGCAACCCTTTGTCATCCCCATGCACCATGATCAACGCCCCAATCATACGAGTCGAGCTTCCCCATGACGTCGTCCATCCATACTTCAGGACACCATCTTCATCAAGAAACCGAATGTCAAATGCCTGTGAAAAGTGTTGGCCCAGAAAATGGGACGTCGCCGCCTGCAAAGCCCGTCCATCACCCATTAAGGCTTCCAATGTGTAGGTATCCACTGCGCCGGCAAACCGTTCACCAGCACTTTTGACTCCTTGAACCACTGGAATGGCCAGGTAATTCTCAATCACGGTCCGGTAAATTTCTAATTGCTGCCGTGTTTCCTGTATCGCTTCCTCCGCAGTACGGTGTACGGTGTGCCCTTCTTGCCAGAGAAATTCAGTCGTTCTCAAAAATGGCCGGGTAGCCTTTTCCCAGCGTATCACATTGGCCCACTGATTAATGAGAAGAGGAAGGTCGCGGTAGGAGTGGATCCATTGGGAGTACATGGCCCCAATAATCGTTTCGGAAGTGGGCCGGACAGCCAGTCTTTCGGGCAATACTTCACTGCCTCCCATAGTGACCCATGCCACCTCGGCGGAAAACCCTTCAATGTGCTCCGCTTCTTTGGCTAAAAGATGTTCGGGGATCAGTAGAGGAAAATAGGCATTTTCATGGCCGGTTTCTTTGAATCGCCGATCCATCGCCTCCTGGATAAATTCCCAGATGCGGTAACTATAGGGCTTCATAACCATGAAGCCCTTCATTGGTGCGTAGTCGACCATGTCTGTCTTACGGATGACGTCGACATACCACTGGGAAAAATCACTTGATTTTGGCGTGATGTCCTTGAGAACCTTTTCCACCCGTACGGACCTCCTCGGCAGCATCCAGAATTTCTTTCCACAACTCCTCAACCATGTCTTCCTGATTCACACGGCGCACAATCTCCCCATGGCGAAAAATCAAACCCATGTTCTTTCCCCCGGCCAATCCGACATCCGCCTCCCGCGATTCCCCGGGCCCATTCACAGCACATCCCATCACCGCTACGGTGATCGGTTCGGCAATACTTGCCAGGCGCTTCTCTAGCTCGTCGGTTACGGGCCACATATCAAATTGCAATCGCCCGCATGTGGGACAGGCTACGAGATTGGCACCACGATCCCGTAACTTAAGACTTTTGAGAATTTCCCACGCTACTCGTATTTCCTCTTCCCCCGGCGCAGTCAAGGACACACGAATAGTGTCGCCAATGCCCTCTGCTAATAGCGTGCCGACACCGATGGCGGACTTGATGGTCCCTTGAAACATCGTGCCGGCCTCGGTCACGCCCAAATGCAAGGGATAATCATAGGTTTTGGCCATCAAGCGGTAGGCCGCTACCATCGTCGGAACATCCGACGCTTTCAGCGACACAACAATATTGTCATAATCGAGGTCATTGAGGATCTGAATATGACTCGCCGCTGACTTCACCAAGGTTTCAGCATGGCGGCCATAATCTTGAAGCAAGCGTTTTTCAATCGACCCCGAATTGACTCCAATCCGAATAGGAATCTCACGTTCCTTGGCTGCACGAACCACTTCTTCCACTCGCTCGCGCGCGCCGATATTCCCGGGATTAAGCCGCAATTTGTCGACTCCGTTTCGAATAACCTCAAGAGCCAAACGATAGTCAAAGTGAATATCCGCCACCACTGGCATGGGCGAGTGCCGTACAATTTCCTTTACGGCTTCCGCAGCTTCGTGATCGGGCACCGCAACCCGCACCATTTCACAGCCAACGTCGGCGTAACGAGAAATTTCTTCGAGTGTTGCCTTCACATCTCTGGTATCGGTTTTGGTCATTCCCTGTACGACAACAGGAGCACCGCCACCAATCGTTAAATTTCGCACGCGAACAGCTTTGCTCATAGGCACCCGGCTTTGATCCGGGCACACCTCCTTTTATCGAACGTTTTCCCTCTTGTTATCTTAACATGAGACTCTATCGCTCACGCATGGAATAAATGTTCGACATCATGAAACGTAACCACAATGACCAATGCCATCAAAATCACAAACCCGACAAAGTGAATCATGTTTTCCCGATCCGCATCCATGGCTTTGTGACGGATCCCCTCGACGATCAAAAAAAACAGGCGGCTTCCGTCAAGAACCGGAATTGGCAGGATATTAAACAATCCCAGATTCGCAGATAGAGCGGCGGATAACACCAACAAGTTAACAAATCCGGACTGGGCCGCACTACTCACAAGTTCTGCAATACCTACGGGACCGGTTAAGTCGAAAGGTCCCCGGCCTTCAACCAGTCTGAACAAGGCGCCAAACCATGATCCCGTTAGCTGAACCGTCTGAATCACGCCGTCGTGAATAGCTTGCAACGGATTGACATGCACAGTGACAACAGTGGGCTTAATGCCTACGACATATCGGTGCAACGCCTTGTCATAGCGTGTCTTCATGCCATAAGTGTGAAGACGGCCATGTCGGATAACCGAAACATCGATATGTTTCTGATGGGATGTGATGGCCGAGGCGAGTTCCTCCCAATTTGTTATGCGGGTATGATCAATTTTGACAATCTTGTCACCGGGACGAATTCCCGCTTCATAGGCGGGATAATGCGGCAAGGCCTGCTGAATAGTGGTTGTGGCGGTGGGAATTCCCACCGGTCCGAAAGCTACGGCGTAAAGGATAACCGCCAGCACCAGGTTCATAAAAGGTCCTGCCAGCACGACCAAGAACCGTTGCCACAAAGGGCGATTGGGGAATTCCCGAGGGTCTTCCGTCTTGTCCCCCTCCATCCCTGCCAGCCGGACATAGCCGCCCAAAGGAATAATCCGCAGGGCATATTGGGTTTCTCCCCATTTGTGCTTAAACAGCGATGGTCCAAACCCCAAGGAATATTCGTTTACCCGCATGCCAAAGGATTTTGCCACAAAAAAGTGTCCCAACTCATGCCAGGCAACCAGTACGCCAAAGACGACAATCACCGCAATAACAGTTGTCACCGGCTTCCTCCCTTCAGGCTGGTCAGCCCATTACGGCTGATAATGGTGAGCAGCCTCCAAAGCATGATTCCTTGCCCACTGGTCAGCATCCATAATCTCTTCCGGTGTCGTCGGTACCCGATTGTGCTCGAAGCGATCTAGCACATCTTTAATAATACGGGTGATTGATAAGAATCCAATGTGATGGGACAAAAATAATGAGACCGCCTCTTCATTTGCCGCATTAAGAACTGTCGGGTACAATCCCCCCTTCATCCCGGCTTCCCGTGCGATTTGCAGACCCTCAAACGTTTCAATATCCGGTGCCTCAAAAGTCAGGGCCCGCTGCGTTAAATCCAAGGGTCTTTGTGGTAAGGGCCATCTCTCCGGCCAACTTAATGCCACTTGCACGGGAACCGCCATGTCGGGCCATCCGAGCTGCGCCATAGTTGCCCCGTCGACAAACTCGACGAGAGAGTGGACAATGCTCTGGGGGTGAATGACCACATCAATTTGATCATAAGAAGCGTCAAAGAGATAGTGAGCTTCAATAATTTCGAGGCCTTTATTCATCAGGGTGGCGGTGTCAATTGTGATTTTTGCTCCCATGTTCCAGTTGGGATGCTTAAGAGCATCCTCCACCGAAACAAAAGCCAAATCCTGCCGCTTCCGTCCGCGGAACGGACCGCCCGAACAAGTTAGCAGGATCCGGCGAACGGGTTGGTTCAAAGCCAGACACTGGAAAATAGCAGAATGCTCACTGTCTACTGGAATAATTCGACTACCGCTGTCCGCGGCCATTTGGCGCACCAAGTCTCCGGCTGCGACCAATGTCTCTTTGTTCGCCAGCAAAATGTCCTTGCCATGTTCAAGGGCCGTCAAGGTCGGCCGTAACCCTGCAAACCCCGTCATTGCTCCCAGAACCTTTTGCGCTGGCGATGCCGCAATTTCCTCCAGAATTGCATCCATTCCAATGACCACGCGTGGGCCCTGACCCCTTGGGGCACCCTCGTGATTTTTCCACGCCGTGGAGTCGGTTAACCCAATCCACCGGGCGTGAAGGGTTGTCCCCATCTCCCATAACCGCTCGAAATGCCGATGAGCTACAAGGCCATCAACAGCAACCCGGTCCTGGTCATGCCGGAGAACTCGAAAGGCTGTTTCCCCTACTGAGCCGGTTGCCCCCAAAACGATAATTTGTGTCACTGCTGTTCATCTCCTATGGCATTTTACCTCTTTATCGCAAGGACACGCTATCAGGAGGAGGGGGTGGATCAAACACCTCTGCGATAGCTCGAATGATAACGGCTGAAATGGGTCCGACAATAAAACCGACTGGTCCAAAAAACTGAACACCTAAGTATAAAGAAAAAATCGCGATGAGCGGATGGAGCCCCATCTTTTGCCCGACCAGACGAGGTTCGGCGATTTGCCTCATAAACGCTACGGTCAGCAAGACGCTCAAAACTTTCAAAGCCGTCAGGGTATTCCCCATTAAGAATTCCGTCACCGCCCAGGGAACCAAGAGAGTTGTCGGTCCCATGTATGGAATGAAATCCAGAATCCCGGATAACAGTCCCATCAAAACCGCATAATGAAATCCCATTGCAACCAGTCCGCCGGTCGTCCCTAAAGTTGTCAACCCTACCAGTATCATCTGTGCCTGTATAAAACCCAAAGCGCCTGACGTAATATCCGTTTCGATGGAGAAAAGTGAAGAGCGCAGGGCCGGAGGTATCCAGTTCGTGATATGCCGCACCAGCAGCTCCTTATCCCTCATAATAAAAAAAGCTGCCATGACGGCTACCATTAACATTAACATGGTATCCGGTAAATGGACGAGAAAATTTGCAAGAATGCGCAAAAAGGCTTCGATCACTTGAGAAGCCGTGCTTGTCGGTATTCGCAAGATGTCGCGGCCATATGCAAAGTGATGACGAAACTGCCCAAATTTCTTAACAACAGAATGTGCGGTCCGCTCGAAAGTTGCAATGATCACAGGTAGCCGCCGTGCCAGTTGCCTCAATTCTGCAACCAACACCAAAGTTAACAAGACAACCATTACAAAGAGAGCTGCAATCGAAAAGACCAAAGCCGAGACGACGGCAATACCCCGGGACAGTCCCCATCGCTCCATTTGGCCAACAGCGGGTTCGAGCCACAGTGCAAACAACACGGCCAAAACAAACGGCATAAGAAGAGTGCTATACCATCTCCAAAACGCATAAACCGAAAAACAAATAACAACCCACGTGCTCAAGCGTTTGACATAACTCCACATTAGCATGCCTCCATGCAGCTAATGTATGCCCAAGCCTCGCAATAAATAATAGGCAACAGGCAAAGTCAGCAAAGATGAATCAAAACGGTCTAAAACCCCGCCGTGTCCGGGAAGAAGCCCGCCGGAATCCTTTACTCCGCTATACCGTTTTATGGCCGATTCTAACAAATCACCGATCTGCCCTACAATACTGATCACAAATCCAAACACAATTCCGTCGAATACTTTAGCATGGATCAAATAAAAGGCACATGCAGCCACCAAAGTTCCGCTGAACGTTCCTCCTACCAGTCCTTCCCATGTTTTGCTTGGACTGACACGCGGCATGAGCTTATGCCTTCCAAACTGCCGTCCGACGAAAAATGCCATGGTATCTGTCGTCCAAATAACCGCAAAGAATGAATAAGCGAGGGACTGTCCATGATCCATCTGGCGAATAAGGGGAAGAAAGGCAAAGAACAAACCGACATAGAGCGCCACCCAGGTTGTTGTGACGGCTCCTTGAAAACTCTCTTGGGGCGAGCTTAGAAATGCCACAATCGCCACCACGGCCACCCCTATAACCAACATCGGCATAAGAGGTTTCCCTAAACCAACGGCCAACAAAATAGCCCAAATCCAGGCGATCGCCAGCCATGGATAAAATACGATACCACGAGAGTGAAACATCCGCTGAATTTCAACAACTCCAACAGCCGTTAATACAGCGACGCCCACCACCAAAAACCAGCCTCCCAAATACACCAGGAGAATGATGACGGGAATTCCAAAGGTCGCGGTCAGTATTCGAAGTCCCAGCACACCCGTTACTCCTTACTCCCGAAGGCCACCGAAACGCCGATCTCGATTTTGGTAGGCGTGAATTGCCTTGTGGAGCTCCATCGGGTTGAAATCTGGCCACAATGTAGTCGTCACATAGATCTCCGCATAAGCAAGTTGCCATAATAGAAAGTTCGAAATGCGCAATTCCCCGCTCGATCGGATCAACAGATCAGGATCCGGCAAGCCAGCAGTGTCCAAATGCTGTGCAATAGCGTTCGCCGTAACATACCTTTCTTCCGGCACCGGGCGCTGCTCGTCAAGCCAACGGTTGACCGCACGCACCAATTCATCTCGCCCACCGTAATTCAATGCCAGATTCAACACCATGCGTGTTTGTTCAGCCGTATCGTGTTTCGCCGCATCGATAGCCCTTTGCGCCCGGGGAGGCAAGGCCCCCACATTCCCAATGGTTTGAATGCGTACCCCTTCTGCTTTAAGCTCCGGAGTTTCCGAACGCAAAAACTCCACGAGCAAGTCCCACAAGGCATTGACCTCAACCTGGGGTCTTGCCCAATTTTCCGTGGAAAATGCATACACTGTCAGGACTTGAATACCAAGTGCCGCGCATTCTTTGACAATGGGCTTCAATGCCTGTACTCCAGCGCGGTGTCCCTCAGCGCGGTTGAGCCCCCGCTGCTGAGCCCATCGCCCATTACCGTCCATGATAATGGCAATGTGCCGGGGAAGTTTTCCTCTCCGGCCAAGGCTCTGGCTATCCACGATAAGAGGTTGTCGAGCATCTGTGTCCATCAGGCCTCCCAACAGGACGACGTGGTACAATCGATCAAGGCGTCAAAAGATCTTGTTCCCGACCTTCTGCCACGCCCTCAAGTTCCTTAATGAAACGATCGGTCACCTTTTGAATGTCGCTCTGAGCACGCCGCTCCTCATCTTCGGTAATGTTATGCCCTTTTAGCTCTGTCTTCAACTGATCCAACGCGTCACGGCGTATGTTACGAACAGCGACCTTTTCCTCTTCCAATCGCTTCCGTAATTGTCTTACCAGATCTTTTCGGCGTTCCTCAGTCAGCATTGGCACAGTAACCCGCAACACTGTCCCGTCAACCCGGACGGATACTCCCAAATCCGCTTTCATAATCGCCTTTTCAATGGCCTGAATGGCCTGGCGGTCAAAAGGCTGGACGAGCAAAGAGCGGGGTTCGGGCACCGAAATCGCCGCTAAGTGCTGCAAGGGCGTCACAGCACCATAGTAATCCACAGGAACTTTTTCTAACAGCCCCGGATGCGCACGTCCCGTGCGCATCGAATTCAGGTCACGTTCAAAAGTCTCGATGGCTTTTCTCATTCTATTTTCGGTATCGCTCAAGATATCTTTAAGCATGGTGATCGCTCCTTACAAAGGTGCCAATAGCTTCGCCGAGTACGACCTTTCGGATGTTGCCATATTGATTCATATTAAAGACAACGATAGGGATATCGTTATCCATGCATAAGGAGGTGGCCGTCGCATCCATAACCCGCAAGTTATCCTTAAGGACATCAAGATACCCAATTTCGTCCAATTTCTTCGCTTCCGGATTTGTCCTGGGATCGGCATCATATACTCCGGCTTCCTTTGTTGCCTTCAGCATGACATCCGCTTCAATTTCGGCTGCCCGCAGTGCCGCTGTCGTATCGGTAGAAAAATACGGATTGCCGTTGCCCGCGGCGAAAATCACAACTCGGCTCTTCTCAAGATGGGTTATGGCCCGCCGGCGGATATAGGGCTCGGCCACTTCCTTCATCTCGATGGCGGTTTGCACCCTGACCGGCACCCCGTGTTTTTCTAACGCATCCATGAGCGCCAAGGCGTTAATCACGGTCGCCAGCATCCCCATATAGTCGGCTGTGGCACGATCCATCCCCTTGGACGACCCGGACTGACCTCGCCAAATATTACCTCCTCCGACTACAACGGCAATCTGTACACCTAAACTTAACACGTCCTTGATTTGACGGGCAATACTATCCACAACGGTTGGATCAATACCGAACCCGGCCGACCCCGCGAGAGCTTCACCGGACAGTTTAAGGACTATGCGTCGGTATTTTGGCTGTTCGGACATTGTAGCTCCTCCCTTTCAACGTGCTTGAAGGGCACTATGTGCCCTTCATACTTGTTCCACCTAGGTGCTAAGAAGCTCTTCCCCGCGTTCGAAGCGGACAAAGCGCCGAACAACAATGTGCTCACCCAACCGGGCAATATGCTCCTTCAACAACTGGTCTACCGTCACGTCCGGGTTTTTAATGAACGGCTGATCCACTAAACAAACGTCCTTGTAGAATTTTTCAATGCGTCCCGCGACCATCTTCTCTATGATAGCAGGAGGTTTTCCTTCATTTTCGGCTTGGGCACTCAAAACCCGCTTTTCGTGTTCGACTACATCAGCAGGAACCTGGTCACGGTTAACGAAACGGGGATTCGATGCGGCAATGTGCATGGCAATGTCATGTGCCAATGTGTGAAAATCCGGGGTATTGGCAACAAAGTCCGTCTCGCAGTTAATTTCAAGCAAGACCCCAATACGCCCTTGAAGATGTATATAGCTTTCGATCAATCCTTCGTTTGCCTCTCTCCCCGCTTTCTTCGCGGCTTGAGCCAGTCCACGTTCACGAAGAATGTCGATCGCCCGCTCGAAGTCCCCATTGGCCTCTTGAAGGGCCTTCTTGCACTCCATCATCCCCGCACCCGTCATTTCGCGAAGTTTCTTTACATCGTTAGCGGAAATCACAAAAAATCCTCCTCGTAATGAGAGCGACCTCTCGGTCGCCCTCGTCTTAACTGTGGAATTGTCCGAGTTACTGAGCTTCAACAACCACTTGTTGCTCTTCGGTCACGCCGCCCTGTCTGCCCTCGATTAAGGCATCCGCCATCTTACCTGTTAACAGCCTTACTGCCCGAATAGCATCATCATTCCCGGGAATAATGTAATCAATCTCATCGGGGTCACAATTGGTGTCCACGATTCCCACAATAGGAATATGGAGCTTCCTGGCCTCTGTTACAGCAATGTGTTCCTTGCGCGGGTCTACCACAAACACAGCAGCGGGAAGCTGACTCATTCCTTCAATGCCACCCAAATACTTTTCTAACTTCTCCTTTTGCCGCATCAGCGTGCTGACTTCTTTCTTCGGTAAACGTTCCCATTGTCCGCTGCTCTCTTGCTCTTTGAGTTCAGCTAAGCGCTTTACACGTTTCTTAATGGTGTCGAAATTGGTCAGCATTCCACCGAGCCAGCGCTGATTCACGTAAAAGTCACCGGAGCGTTGAGCTTCCTCCGCTACGGCTTCCTGCGCTTGTTTTTTTGTCCCGATGAACATCATGCGTCCACCGCTAGCGCCAATTTGACGAACAAAATTGTATGCTTCATCAACTTTGCGGACTGTCTTCTGCAAATCAATGATGTAGATACCGTTTCGTTCTGTAAAAATGTAGGGTTTCATTTTCGGGTTCCAGCGCCGCGTTTGATGCCCAAAGTGCACCCCGGCTTCCAACAGTTGCTTCATCGAAATTACGGCCATATTCTTCTACCTCCTGGTTTGTCCTCCGCAGCTCCGTTCGCTCGAACCATCAGCACCAGGAAAGAACTGCGTGTGTGGTGAAAAGCCTAGCGAATTATAGCACAATTACCTGTTACCGGCAAGATGGATCGCGCCAAATCCAGCTCCCTCAATCCAGCCCGCTACTGAATGCGGATACGAACCGGTATGGAGAAAGGTCCCCATGACGCCCCAATCCGAAGCTCCTGAGGATGGGCCAGTAGTACGCGTGTCAGATTGTGGGCCATTGCTGACGACTTCAGTTGGTGATTCAAATAGCGCGCCATTGATGCGTTCATATCGTGAATCAACTGATGTTGCAAGCGATACTCATTCGCGCGGTTGATATCTAAGGTAATTCCGTCAACTTGAATACGAACGGTATGTACGAGTTGTGTCATTCTCTGGTCCATCACCGGTGCGATGCCATGTTCAAGCCACGAGGTTAGAGACTTCCGGGGTAGCCCACTCAGATTTTGTGCCATCCCGGCCGCAACGACTTCTGGTGACAGGGATATGGTGATCCCCATGACACTGAACCACAATATCTGCGTCAAAACAGTCAGACCACAGCCTGTCAACAAACCTTTAAGCCATGCCGCCATGCTGCCCTCCCCAACACAACCCCTATTTCTTTCAGTATGGCCCAACTCGGTTGCTGTCATAATATGAGCGTTGCATTTTGGCCACTGAGGAATCGGCGAAGACGACGGCCGAGAAGCCCAATCCCGGAATCCATGGCAGCGGCAGTATGCTTTCCGGTCGCTTCCCCCCATGCCCATTTATTGATATTCGGCTGGGGCGCCTTGATGACACGAAAAATCAAAACGGCAACGGTATATATAAAGGCATCGGAACGGTTTCTTCGCTCTCATCCCCTGTTTTTAGGGCCCTCACGCCCGCTAAAGCGTCATTCTTCCTGACCCGACATCTGCGAGTTGGCACAAGATGGTCTTCCGTTGCCCGAAGCGAACAACCGCACCTCGCAGGACCTTTCGCCACACCCCCATGACCAAGTTTCCGCTATTAATCCCGGTCTCGTTCATGGCCAACCACGAGAATATCAATGTTACTCGTTTGCCGCAAAACCTCGTTAATAACAGAACCCTTGAATACTTCCTGCCAACGCGTTCTGAGCGACTCACCCATAACAATTTCAGTAACATGGTGTTCGCGCGCAAAATTCACCAGGGTACGCGGAACATTGTTGTCGTGTAACTCAACAACCCGTGCTCCCAGTTGTTTAGCCAGATTGATATGCGCTTGCAGAGTCTGTTCGTCGGCGGAAGAAAAGGAGCGCCCATCCGCGGGGCGGACGATAACCACATAAAATTCCGCTTTTAGCCGCTGAGCTATCCGATATCCGCGTCTCAAAAGCCTGGCTCCGTTGGGAGACGGCGTGACGGCCACCATAATCCGATCGTGTGTTGGCCATGGACCCTCAATGGCATGGCGGTTCATATAAGTTTCCAGACGATCGTCAGTGTCATCGGCTACCACGCGTAATGCCAATTCGCGTAATGCCGTGATGTTCCCAGTGCGAAAAAAATTTTGCAACGCTTGATCGATTCGGCGCCCCTGATAGACTTTCCCTCTCCTGAGACGTTCTATCAGAGCCTCCGGTGTCAAATCTACAAGGCGAATTTCGCTTGCTTCCCGCACAACCGAATCCGGCACCGTCTCTCTCACACGCACTCCCGTAATCTGCCGCACCGTGTCGTTTAATGATTCCAAATGTTGAATGTTGAGGGTCGACCATACGTTGATCCCCGCAGCCAGAAGATCCTCAACGTCTTGATAGCGCTTACGATTTTTGCAGTTATCGGCATTAGTGTGTGCCAGTTCATCCACCAGCACAACATCGGGTCCCCTTGCCATCACCGCTCCGACATCCAGTTCCCCTACTTCCAACCCTTTGAATGTTCCGGTCGCTAAGGGAACCGCTTCCAGCCCCTCGGTCAATTCAGCGGTTTCTTCCCGTCCATGGGTATCAATGATCCCAATGACAACGTCAATGCCCTGCTGCTTGGCAATGTGGGCATCGCTCAGCATCGTGTAGGTTTTCCCCACTCCGGGAGCGGCTCCGAGGTAGACACGATGTTTGCCGCGTGACATACGGCGGATATCTTCCAGAATTTCTTCTGGGGTTCTGCGTTTATAAACAGAGGCCAAATCCTCTATCGCCCTTTCCGAGAAAATGCCGTACCGCTACGGCAGCTGTCACAAAAACTCTTCAAATTAAATTTTAATTATTCAGATCTGAGACGATGACCCGCTGATAGCCAAAATGTGGACTCGCGCATGTTCCCTTCTTGCTCCAAATCGCGAGACAAGACTCGCTCCACGTCAGATTATCGTGAACCCTGACATCCCAACAATCAGGCACCGGTGTCAGCGCCCGTTAATGATCGAGCACAATGACCACCGCCACTCTTTCATGTATCCATCAGGACTCTGCTGTCTATACTCACGTATGCGGGTACCGAATGAACTGGAGCGCAATCGTAGTCTCTCGACGCGATTATATCACGCCTCACCGAATCTGCGCACTTTCGGGATGTCTCGGTCCAGGCTCCAAAGACATTTGACTGCTATCTCGCTTTAATTTTCCTCCTGGCCGTGAGGCGACGGATACAGAACATAGCCGATGCCGGCTTGAGTTAAAAGATATACCGGTAACCTGGGGTTGGGTTCTATGTAAGATCGCAATTTACGCACATACACCCTCAAGTACTCGTGGTCTCCTTGATATTCGGGTCCCCAGACTGCCGCCAGCAATCGATCATGCGTTAACACCTTGCCGCAATGTCTCATAAACTCCTTTAAAAGTTTCCATTCCGTGGGCGTTAAATGAATCGAGCGGTTCTCCACCAATAAATTGTGATATTCCTCATCCAGTCTCAGTCTCCCGCAGTTGGGCATAGGCTGTTCGACCGCCGATTCGTAAGTTCGTCGCAGGAGGGCGCGGATCCTGGCCAGCATCGCTTCCGGAGAAAAGGGCTTCGTCACATAGTCATCCGCTCCCAAATCCAGGGCACGTATCATGTCCTGATCTGTATTCAGAGCTGTCAGTACTAAAATAGGTACATTTCCGGTTTTGCGAATCCGCTGGCAGACCTCAAAGCCGTCCATTTCCGGCAGGCGCAAATCCAACACGACCAAATGGGGCTCTTCCGTAAACACCTGGCGGAGGGCATCCCATCCATCGCGCGACTGCAAAACCCGGTATCCCGAAATCCGTAAATAAGTGGTAATGAGACGCAGATATTTTGGTTCGTCTTCAACGACCAATATCCGGTATTCAACGTCAGGACGTGTAGCCACTGTCCGAACCCCCTTCCCCCGATTCTGCCACTGGTAGTTCTACCGACACCACAAAACCCCGGGGGGTGATATTTTCGGCCCAGACGCGCCCGTGATGAGCATCCACAATACGTTTTACAATACTGAGTCCCAGTCCGGAACCACGCTTTTCCGATTGTGCAGCTCCGGGACTCCGGTAGAATCGCTGAAAGATCCTCTCCAAATCGTGAACCGCCACTCCTGAACCCTCATCGCGCACGCTTAAGGTCCAGGAACACTCGCTAAAACTTATGATAATGGAAACTTTCTCTGGTGAATATTTAAGACTATTCTCTACCATATTGACGAGAGCCTCAAACAAATATTCGGGATCTCCATAGGCCATCTGGTCATCGGCAGTAATGCTGATCCGTTCCCGGTCTTCCGGCACGATCCGGTTTAATAATCCAAAAATCCATGGTCTCACCAAGAATTTCCGAGCATGTACCGTAATGCCCTGTTCCTCGATTTGAGACATGGTGAGCAAATTGTCAATCAGCTTTTCCAGTTGCTGACTCTCTTCGACGATGGTTGCCAAAAATTCCTGCCGTTCATCCGTTTTTAACCTATCAAACATCTGCAGCAAAGTTTCTCCATACCCTTTAATCAAACCCAAAGGGGTACGGAGCTCATGGGACACATTGGCAAGCAGTTCCGACCGCGCTTTGGCCATTTGTTGATAGACTTCGGTCTGACGCGCCTGTCTTTCCAACTCCGTATGCGTTAGCATAGTACTAATTTGCGTGGCGATAATTTTGAGTACATCCCGATGTTGATGATACCATCCACGATCGTCTCGCCACAGAACAAAGAAGCCCCACAGATTATCTTGCATGTACAGCGGCAACAACGCCACGTTCGCCATACGAAGGCCCGGCAGCACGCCCATAGTGTCAGGGTATTCCTCTGAATAGACCGGCCTCTGTTCGAGAATCACTCGGCCCAACAGTGCCATTCTCGGGTCCAGAAAAATCTGGGGCACGGGTATAGACTCGTTCAATACAGAAGGGCTTGTAGAAGCTAGAACCGACAGCGCATTTTGAGGGTCGCTCCGCCATTGCCATATTTCGCCTCCATCCAAATTCATTTCCTTTTTGACCTGATCCAAAACCCTCGTGATGACTTCCTGTGAGTGGTTGAGAATATGATTCCCGGTCCAGGCCGTGGTAATAGCCATCCACTGTGAATATAAATGTTGGCGCTCATCCTGCAGGCGGTCAATTCGCATTTCCTCTAACCAAAAAATGGCAAGAACCATGATCGTTAAACCCATCCAGATTACCATTTCACCAGGGCTAAAAGACAATCCCAGCGGGCTAAGTCTCGCATAGACAATCGTCAACGCGGAAGCTAAATGACCCGCGGTCAAAGAATAAGGCGGCACGCCCGACAATTGCTCTGCCCGGACAAATAACAAATTTGCCTGGTGCAAACGGTGATGAATCAGATCCGACTGAACTTCCGTGAGCAATTGTAAAGAAAAAAAGGCCCGGCGCACCGAAAGGTACACGCGGCGCAACAACACACCGCCCGCCACCAGCGCCAGCGCCAATGCCAACCCCACTCCTAACCACAGGTATTTACGTTTCATCGGCGTGTTACACCAGTGGCAGTTCTACCCGGCGCCTACGAGAACGTTCGGAAACCGGGGCACCAACCACTTCGCCGCCAAGATAAAATGTCTTGGCCTGTGTAATCTTGACAGGGACAAAACGGTCAATCAAGTCGACATCCGGATCCCGTTCCAGCAACACGACCTTATTGGTATGTGTGCGTCCTGCCCACACATTGGGGTTTTTCTTGCTCAAGCCCTCCACCAAAACCAGTTCCGTACGTCCCACGAGTCGTTGATTGGCTTCCAGGCTAATTCGATACTGAAGGTCCATTAATCGATTGAGGCGGTCCTTTTTAACGGGATTTGGCACCGGATCGCGTCCTTCCCAACGCGCTGCCGGCGTTTTCTCACGCGGAGAGTAGATAAACGTAAACGCCGCATCGTACCGCACCGTTTTAATTAAATCCATGGTTTGTTCAAAATCGTCTTCGGTTTCACCTGGAAACCCCACAATAATATCCGTCGTTAATACGGCATCGGGAATAGCGGCCTTAACCCGTTCCATTAAGTCGAGATACTGCTCTCGGGTATATTTGCGGTTCATGCGCTTAAGAATCGAGTTGGATCCCGATTGCACCGGAAGATGCACATGACGCGTGACTTTGTGACTTTGGGCAATCACGTCAATGAGTTTTTGACTGAAATCCCGCGGGTGAGATGTCGTGTACCGCAGCCAACGCACTCCGTCCACTTTTTCCAATCTAACCAGTAAATCGGCCAGGTCGACAGGAGGAGTCAAATCGTGTCCGTAGGAATTGACATTTTGCCCAAGAACGGTAATATCCTGGTATCCCTCCCGGGCCAAAGCCTCCACTTCCTCAACAATAGCTGGAATTTCGCGGGAGCGTTCCTTCCCACGTGTAAAGGGCACAATACAATACGTACAAAACTTATCGCAGCCATAAATGATGTTGACGTAGGCTTGGACTCCATCAGCCCTTTGGGACGGCAAATGCTCCACGACCTCGCCCGCGGTTTTCCAAACGTCAACCACCATTTCGCCCCGTTCCTCAACCTCGTCAAGAAGCTTAGGCAATTCATGCAAGTTGTGCGTGCCAAAAACTAAATCCACATGAGATGCATATTTCTTCAACCAAGCAATCGTTCCCGGTTCCTGGGACATACACCCAGCCACCGCCAGCTTCATTGACGACTTTTGATCCTTCAATTGTTTGAGCTGCCCGACGTAGCCTAAGGCATGTTGTTCGGCACTGCCTCTTACTGCGCATGTATTGACAATAACCAAGTCAGCGGACTTCTCATCGGGAACCGGGCTATACCCCATTTCTCGTAACTGTCCCGCCATAATTTCAGAATCCCTCTCGTTCATCTGACAACCGTAGGTTCTAATGTAAAACGTGCTGGAATTTGTCATCGTCAATTTTAACCTGACGCAACTGGACGCCTCTCGTTTTCGAAATCCGGAGGATTTTCCAAACGAGACGTCTTCCGTGTTACGGGCAGGCAGCCTCCTTTCTTGTTGAAAAGGTTCGAAGCATTATTCATGGAGAAAAGGAATCCTTCGGTCTATTATGCGCTCATGACCATATCGTTACCTAATTGAATCATTATATCACGGTTAGTATCGCCATAAAGGCAGAAAAGCGCTGACCCCAATCCCCGCAGTAAGCCTCTTCGCCCTTGTCTTTGAAGTGACAAGTCCCGTTGCAAAGACCTAATTTTCTTCAACGGAACCGGTTAAAAGAGGAATTAAGTGGGCAGGTGCCCGAACCAGCATACGAGCCCCATCTTCGGTATCCTGGCGCTGGACAATTTGAACGTCCTGATAAATCCTTTGCCATGTGCGCACGTCATCCCAGCGAACAAATATCCAGCGTTCCAGGTAAAAATCCGTCAACTCGTGCGCAATAGCCATGTACAATTCTTCAAAACCTGTGTCGTAGCGGGCCGAAATTGCCACCCCGTCTTGAGGTTTCACCGTATCCTGAGGCAATTTATCCCATTGGTTATACACCTTGATGCGTTTGATGTGATGGGCGCCAATTTCTCCCAGCACCTGTTCAATAGCTTCTTGCTGGTGGTCTAAGGTGGGAACCGAGGCATCCAACACCTCAAGAAGCACATCAGCCTCTGCGACTTCGTCCAGGGTAGCGCGAAAAGCAGCCACCAGCGTGTGAGGCAGTCTCTGCACAAAACCCACCGTATCGGTCAGAAGTGCAGGGCCGGTGCCGGGAATAAGAATGCGGTGAACACTAGGGTCCAGCGTAACAAATAATGCATCTTGTGTGAGTTGAGGGCGGCGGGTCAAACGCTGAAACAACGTCGATTTGCCCACATTGGTATATCCCACCAGGGTTATGAGCGGAACACGGTGATACTGCCGCCGCCGGCGCCTGGCCGTGCGTTCCCGCTGCAAGGCGGCAATCGATTGCTCCAAATTTTTGATTCGGGCTCGAATTTTTCTGCGGTCCATCTCCAGATGTGTTTCCCCCGGTCCCCGAGTCCCTATTCCCGCACCCGCTCGTGACGGGGTACGGCCGCTTTGGCGTAATCTTGGCAATAAATATCTCAACTGGGCCAACTCTACTTGAATCCGTCCTTCTCGTGTCTGAGCCCGTTGCGCAAAAATATCCAAGATAACTTGGGTTCTGTCCACTAGCCTGACTTCAGGCCCCAGAATCCGTGCCCATTGATGCAAACGGGACGGGGCCAGATCATCATTGGACACGACCACAAAACTTTCAAGTTCCGCAACTTTGCTTGCAATCTCATGAAGAGCGCCGGGACCTAAACCGTCATCCGGGTTGTCACGGGACTGCAAATATCGGTAAGTGACTACTCCTCCTGCCTGGGCCGCCAACAGTTCCAGTTCATCCAATTCCTGCAATCCTCGTAGTCGCGCGGCTTCGCCTTTTTCAGAGGTTCCCACAAGGATCACGCGCTCTGGTTGCATCGTACTCCCTCCTTCTCGAGCCGATGTCACGACAACGTCTATGGTACCCGGGTTCGTGGCAAGGACTGTAATAAAAGCCACACAGCCGAGCTTCCGGGATTATCAGTTAATGCCTGGTGCAAATCCCGGATGGCCGCCGAAATTTCACCCCAATGAATCTCCACGACGGCCAAATCGTAATATCCTTGCCACCAGTTCGGGTTAGCCGAAATCGCGTCATGATAAAAGGTAGCCGCATTCCTCCAGTTGTTTTCCTGCTGATTCAGTTGTCCGTCCAAAACGAAGATGGGGCCTTGTGGTCCGCCGAATTTTAGCGCCTCCGCTCCATCGACTTTGGCCTGGGCGGCATTGTGAAGTGCCAGAGCTACCTGACCCAGTCCGACATACGCCGCCCAGTTACCGGCATCGTGAGACAGTGCCTCGGTAAAAGCCTCATTCGCCTGATTCAAATGATGCGTCACAAGGCATAATTGACCCAAATTCGTCCAGAATATTACGTTACCGGGCTGAAGCCGACAAGCCTTCTGTGCCTCCTCAATGGCGGCCCCAGGTTCATGATTGTCCCAAAAGAGTTGTGCCAGTTTGCTGTAACCTAGAGCATAAGTTGGATCGTGCGCTAGAACACTTTCCTCTGTCGCTATCGCACGGGTCAGATTGAAATCAATACTTTTGACCCTTTGCTCCACCGCCTGTTGTCCCTGAACAACCCCTTGTGGCGCCTGGCGCCCCTGGGCGGGTACCAAATACGCCGTTGATCCGCATGCTGCCAGCCACGGCAGCAAAATCGCAATGACGCCGAACAACATGTTTTTAGTCATATACATAGAAAATCCCGCACATTGTGGTCTTGAAAAAACGATTCCATTCCCTCTGCCCACGCAATCCGGTTGTAATCCCCTGTTAAGGCAATCCACTGTGCTTCTGACGCATCCGATTGGGGACGTATCACATCGTCTCCGACCACAGACGCAGCAAAATCCAGAACAACGAAGTGGGCACAGGGCAATCGAATTTCCGCGACATACAAAAGGCGTCCCGGCTTAATGGCCAATCCAACCTCTTCACGCACCTCGCGCTGAACCGCTTCGGCTAGCGTTTCCCCCCACTCTAAATGGCCTCCGGGTAAGGCCCAGCGCCCCATCTCGGGTTCGTGCCCGCGACGGATAGCCAAAAGACTTCCTTCAGCATTTTTTATGACTGCCGCAACGCCAATTTTAGGGTTCTTTGACATGTTCCGAAATGTCATAGATGGTTAATTCGTTATCCTCGTCCAACTGACGCAGGCCGAAAATAACCCCTCGTTCTTTAAGAATCTGGTTTAAAAACGTTACGACCTGATAGGGGGTGAAGCCGTTAAAACGGCGTTGCCCTAACATAACTAATTTTTCGTGATCGGCCGAAACTTTCACTCAAAACGCCCCCACTCCCTACTGTTGTTCTGATATTATACCAGTTTCCTGCCACCAGAAATCAGATGCTGCATTATCTTTGGATAAATAACGGCCAGACTGCCTCAAATCTGCCTTACGGTCCATGAACATCCTAACATGATATAGCCACTGACCCATCATACTAGATTACGTATCAGGCTCCTCATAAACCAAAGGAGGGCGATGGCGATGGGCAAGAAATGCGGGCCGTCCTTGTTATCTGAATCAATTCGCGATCGTTTCAAATACGAATTGGCGAATGAACTGGGTTTCATCCGGGACATCGAGGAAAAAGGGTGGGCAGACATGCCCAGCCGCCAACTCGGTCAAATCGGAGGAAAGATTGGCGGTAACATGGTCAAGGTCATGATCCGCGAAGTCGAACAGGCTCTAGATAAATCCTCTTCGTGACAACCTGTATATTCCCAGATGGATCTCCATCTGGGAATAATATGGGCCTCAGTCTCTCGCGTTATTCTCCTGCCCAAATCTGTCCCAAGCTCAAAAAAACAAAGTGATGGCGCTGCAATTGGCCGAAAAACCGCTGCCATCCCGCGGCGTTGGTCGGGCATGCATTTGTGCCGACAATCTGATCAGGATGGGCTAACAGCAAAGATACCATTTTTGCGGACGACCATGGGGATGGTGCCATGACATCCGGAGACTGACTTATCACGTTCAAGGCACTCATGTCGTTACGGGCTGTTGAATTAAAAGGTTCGGATTGGCTGACAAACACCGGCTTGTTTCCGGTAATCTCCTCGATAGCCTTTTGGGACCATTGAATCTCTTGCCGAATTCCCCATCCGGGCAATTGGTTCAAAGGCACGCCGGTGTAACCGGATATGATAATCTCATTGCCACTTTGGCCTAACTGCCTCATCAGTGCCGAATGGTTCACCGCCCACTGACCAGTCACGGCGATGTTGATGAGATCATGAGGATAACTTTTTTGCGACCGCAATAAGGCCGCCAGGGAACCGCTGGACGCATGGTAAACTGTAAACGCCGCAATCGGCTGAATATTGCTCAAAACCCCGGACGACGCCGGAGGAGAAACCGTAGTCTTGGAGGAGTAACGGGAAGAATGAGAGTGGGTCGGTGTGCGAGGTTGGGCTATTCTTTTTCGGGTAGGTCCGGAACGTTGAGGCTCATGGTTTGGGCGAGGAAGTGAGTGCAAAACCTTGGCAGACTTTGAAAAATGAACAACCTGCCCAACCCATAACGTCTGGTTATGTTGTGTATTCATTGATTCAAACTGCTTCAAGGGAATTTGCGCTGCCCAGGCAAGCTCCCGCATTTGATCCCCTGGCTCAGCCGTATATCTCCAGTGGTGGACGGCAGCTTGCCTCACGACGGCTAAATGGGCCAACGTGGCCAGGGTTTCGCCATTGAATTGATTGGTTTCAGGTATTCCCACATCTCTTTGAAACACGTTGAGAGCATGAATCAGAGCGGTCGACGATTGACCGTTTAAAGGCCCGTGATACAGATGCCATGAGGATAACCAGGATTGCATGGCCAAAATACTGGCGCCCGACAAATGAGTCCCTAAATCCGGCAATGACTGAACAATATGCGCTACCTGAATATTAATAGGTTCCGATGACTTTTGCCCAAATTGAGTGACGAATGTCGCCATGGCTTTATACGATGCTTTGCTGATATGACCATCCGGCGCTCCCGCATTAAATCCCAAAACATCCAGATTAGCTTGCAGCGACGCCACGGAGACTGGATCGGATCCGTAAAACTGCAGCGTATTCGTACCGCTTGATGCCAGCAATGACAAAGACAAGGCACTCGCGACAAGATTCACAGAAATTTCCGCCATAAGGACATATCCTCCTTAATTCCCAGAATGCACCATTTGGCGAAAATTATTCCTATCAACTCAATATTGGCTTCCGGCTGCCCATATCCCCCCCAGCATGCCAGCAACCAAAGAAACTCCTAACCCAATCCATAAATGATTCCCGGAGCCCATGTGCAAGTTCTCGGCAATGACCTTTCCAGCCAGGTACACACTCAGTGCCGCCAGAGTGCCGTGAATCCAAGCCGCTTGATCTGCGGCTCTTCCTGCCGCCCACCCGCTAATTCCTGCGACAACAATGGTTCCCAACCAAAGACTCAAGGAAATGGCTGTCGTGCTTAGTACCGTATTGAAATCGATTAAAGCCAGGGTTATTGCAATGAGCGCGGATGCTAGAGCACCTGCAACAAAACCGCGCAATATCACTCCAACACGCATTGTCATTTATCTCCTCTCCCGATTTAATTCACTGTACGCATCCGTTCGCATATCCATGACATGTTTACGGCAAATCCAATGAAACCGCCTTGCTCATGGCAAAAGCGGCTTGATTGGCAAATCTTTGAGTGACAAAGTGGAGCTTATTTGTTCTTGCGGGTAAGCTCTGATTCGGCTCTTTTTACAAGGCGGCGAACCATATTGCCGCCAATCTTGCCGACTTCGTGCGTGGTCATATTTTCCCATCCCCGAGTGCGGATATCATCGTCCAGTCCCAGATCATCAGCCACTTCACGCTTAAGCCGTTTCAAAGCTTTCTCGGTTTTGGGTTCAATAGGACGATTATCCGACGCCAAATTCCCCACCTCCTTTTCAAATTATTCTTTCCCCAAAAAATAAGCGTCCAAGGCGTCAGCTTTTACCAAGACTGGGACAGCTTCGACGAGGGTCAGGTAAAGACGGTATGGATTTGAGTGAAATCGCTACCTAGACAGAATTGCTTGCCAGGGGGTAAACTCGAAGGGCAGCGAAGTCTTTATTGGCGGGGAGATTTTGATGTCTGACTCACGACTGGAAATTGCCGCGGATTCGTTAGGACGTTGTCATTTTTGCGGGTTGGTGCGGCCCGAATCAGGAATGATTCGCCACTTACAGGCATGCACGACCCGACGCCAGGTTTTTCACTTACCCAGCTCGCCAGCAACGGCCGCCAGTTTTCACTTATTAATTACCCCGTGCGGCTCTCCCCGGGTTTGGCAGCACATCGAAGTGCCAGCCCATCTAAGAATGGAGCAATTTGCCGAATGGCTGACCCATTTGTGGCCCATGCTTCCCCAGGGTGCGTTGCTTATCAACCATCAACGAGTCAGTGACCATGATCCGATTAATAACCTATTCGTTCCCGGTTTGATTGTTCGATATGAAACGCAAGACTTTTGTCTGCACATGCAAGTTGTTTCCTGGTACGACGGTTACTCTCAGTCTGATCACACGTTTGTTCTCATGGCTCAAAGTCTGGAAACCCCGTTGAATCAATCGTCTAATTGAACAGCGCATCGATCGTGATTGCCGTAGTTTCCGGGATGACACCATAGGCGGTGGCATCCATGTGCAGTGGCGTAATCGTAATGTTTCCGGCCATTAGCGCCCCAACGTCGGTATTGACATCTTCGCCGGTATCCTGGGGACGGCCGGCCAGCCAAAAATATTCCCGGCCTCTCGGATCCACTCTCTTGTGAAAATCATTGGCATATTCGTGGCGCCCGAGTCTGACCCAACGCATGAACGAAGGCACACCACGGCTTAAAGCGGGAAAATTTACGTTATATAAGACCCCGGTTGGTGGAACCCGGAACCATTGACTGTGAATCCATCTTTGAGTAAATTCAGCGGCCCATTTCAGTCCTTCGCTATCTTGTCCATCATACGACAACGCGATTGACGGCACACCCAAAAACATCCCTTCCATGGCTGCCGACACGGTTCCCGAATAATAGATATCCCGGCCCAGATTAGCTCCGTGATTAACTCCCGATAATACCAAATCCGGTTTTTGGGGCATCAATATTTCCACCCCCAATTTGACACAGTCGGACGGTGTCCCGTTAATGCGCCACGCCTTTTGCGCACCATCAAATGCCGTCACCAGGTCGGCGTGTAACGGCTTGTGCATGGTAATCGCGTGACCCATGGCACTCCGTTCCAATTCCGGAGACACAACGTAGACATCTGCGCCATCCCTCAGAACCCGGGCCAGCGAAGACAAACCTTCCGCGTCAATGCCATCATCGTTCGTCAATAATATTTGTAGCCGTTTCATCCAGGCCTCCTATGCCAATGAACTTATGAATACTCCGGTGCAATTGATCACTCGGCTTAACCAGAAGTGATGGTCCGGCCAAGGCTTTTAGAAACTTCGTACCATATCGGCTGCGGATAACCCGGGGATCATAGACCACCACCACTCCACGGTCGGTTTTCGTCCGCAGAAGCCGCCCAAATCCTTGTTGAAACCGCAAAACCGCCTGAGGCAAGGTACGCCGGTAAAAGGGTGAATTCCCCGACTTGGCAATCCGCTCCAATCGGGCTTCTTCGAGCGGATCTCCCGGTGCGGCGAAGGGCAAACGGGCTATGACCACCAATGACAGGTCGTTTCCCGGTACGTCAACCCCTTCCCACAAACCAGCCGCCCCGATCAAAACAGCCCGGGACGACTTTTTAAATTGCCCAATCAGCCTGACACTTGGTCCGTCAAGTCCTTGAGCCAGCGTCACAATGCCGAGTTGATCAAACGCGGGACGAATTTTTTCTGCCAAAATCCGTAAACTCCGGTGCGACGTCGTCAGAACCAGTGTTCTTCCTTGAATACATGGCACAACCTTTATCAAAAACTCCGCCAGACCATCCAAGTGCTCCGGGCTATTCACTTCGGGAACATCCGAAGGAATAGCCAAGAGACTGTTGGCCTTAAGGTCAAAGGGTGATGGCAGTTTCACGGTACTGAGACGCTCTTTGGGAATACCAAGGCTCTGTGCCATATAGTCAAAATCCCCTGCCACACTGAGTGTCGCCGACGTTAGCACGCCTGTCTTGACCTGATTCCACAGCTTATCCGCAACAATCGGCGCTACGTCCACTGGCCCAAATCGCATGATTACCTGGGGAGTGGAATCCAAATGCACAGTTTCCCACCAACTTACAATCTCATGCGTGGGAGCCCCCCATTGATCAAGCTGAAGACTATAGGCCGCCATGTCGTCAGCCCATTTTTGAAAGCGCAGCCAACTTGGCTCATTTTTGATCACATCGCCCAATAGCGCTTCCCCGGCGTTCCATGTATCCTGTGCCGCCTGGGCCAGATTCCCGATGACCTCTCTTGTGCCACTCACAGTTTCTTCGAGAAGTGTTCCCCGCCAACTGTCGAAAAGTTCCTGAGTCACGCGAACCGCTTGACGGTTGTAATCCGTTGCAGGTGTTTGGGTGATCAGAAGTTGTTCCAGTTTCGTCAGCCAATCCTGAAGCACAACCGTTTGCGTACGAACATATTCTATGGGACTGAACAGGTCCGGATGCGTTTTCAAATGGTCGAACAAGCCGTTTCTTCCGCAATTTTCAACCAGAACCCGTAAAAACTCGCCGATGACCAATTCCATTCCGAAAGTACGTTCGACCACGTCCGCAAAATGGTGGGCCTCGTCAATGATGATATGGTCAAAGTCCGGTAAAACTACCGGATTTGCCATATGGGAAGCCAACAACGCATGATTGACAATGACAAGGTGACTTTGCTCCGCTTGCCTGCGCGCCAGGCGCATGTAACACGATCCGGCATAAGGGCAACGAGGACCGGAACAAGCGTGTCGATCCGCTATTACATCCTGCCACAAGTCCCTAGCTGTCCGTGACGATGGATTAAAGGCGTCCAAGTCACCGCGATCGGAGAGCGCAATAAAAGTTAGCAGCCGGGCGATAGCAACCCGGCGGTCCCGCGACTCATTGAGGACCGTGGTTGTTTGACGAATTTCATCGGCCTTCAGCAAGCAGACATATTGGCCTCGCCCTTTGACCAGAGCCGCCCCCAGGGGCAAATCCTGCTGCGCCATAGGCAAATCCTTGTTCCACAACTGTTCTTGAAGCGCCAAAGTATAGGTAGCGACCACGGTGCGCTCACCTGCTCTCAACGATTCCAGCACCGCCGGGATAAGGTAAGCCAAACTTTTCCCGGTCCCGGTTCCGGCTTCCACCAGCAAAATTGACTGATCCCGGTACGCTTTTTCGACCGCAGTCATCATTGCCTCTTGGGCAGGGCGCTGTTCAAAATGCTCAAAATTCTTGCCGGTATTGGCAGGATTCTTCAGCCAGTCGTGAGGATGAAGATGATGAGGAAAAGACACCACATCGGCATTCGTACTCTGTTCAGCATGCGGTTGATCCAGTGGAGAAGTGGCGGAAGAAGGCCCCTCCGCTACCTGCCACCAATCCCACTCGTTACCCAGCAAATACCGCAAGTCCCTTTGCGTGGTCAAGGGCAACTGGCCCAAGGCCGCGTGGATGCGTTCCAACAAGCGGTACGTGGCAAGAACATCATTGCGGGCATCATGAAACCGTTCCTCGTCCGGAATTAGGCTTTCCAGACGATAAGAAGCCTCCCGTGGCAAGGCAATGCGGGCCCACTCCAGTGTGTCCAGCCATCCTTCGACGACTAGACCGGCGTTTCTGAGAAACGCTAAATCAAAAGTTATTTGGTGTCCGATGACCAAACACTCGCCAATGAAGTGCCGCACCGTGTC
Source organism: Sulfobacillus benefaciens (assembly GCA_003023725.1). GTDB lineage: Bacteria > Bacillota > Sulfobacillia > Sulfobacillales > Sulfobacillaceae > Sulfobacillus > Sulfobacillus benefaciens. Next base: position 98,576 of record PXYT01000001.1, read on the forward strand.
TATCACTTCATCAAGACGGGGATATCGGGAAAAATCCATGTCACCAAAACCTGTTAAACGGCGTACAAAAGCAGGAACCGATTTTTCGGGATTAACAAAGAAATCTAATGTTTCCAGTTGATCATTATGCTTCTTAAGCATGGCAATCTGAATGACCCGGTCTCCTTCCGGGTTCAAACCCGTCGTTTCCAGGTCGAGGATCACGAAATCTGTTCGCATCATGCCCCTTCTGCTCCATCCATTGACATCACTATATTGAAGCAATTGTAGCACACAACCAAACATAGTCTTGTGGTAAATTACCCACACTAGGGTCATCCTAGACTGAAGGAGCTGAAAGAACGTGGAAGAAAGGAATATCCTCGCATTTTTTCGTACGCTGGAAGAGGCTGAAAAATGCCAGCAAAAGCTCCGCGACCGAGGATTTGACGTCGTTCAGATTGATAGCGTTGCGGCGGACATGGGCACCCAAGTGCCAAGCCATTCACCCTTAGTCGACTGGGGGCGCTATGGCTATGATGTGGGCCGTTTAGACGACAAATGGACCGCTTCTGGAGCCTTGGTGGAACACGGACTTAGTGTCGGTGTCTGGATTTTGACCGCTGTAGTCCCCCCGGAAGATCAAGACGATGCTTCCAAAATTATCCAGGCTTCCGGCGGACAGTTTTAGCTGCTCCTGAATATTAAGGGACATTGCCGGCAATTCACTGCTTGAACCCATGTCTTCGGTACAGTGCGATGCGCCAGACTCTGTCCGATGAACCATGTGTCGGTGCGTCAGTCCTGTCCCGTCAAATTGGTTGCCCCGTTACGGTGGATACAATCTTCCGTACTGCGGAGACAGGACTGATGGTCTTAATCTTGCAGGAAGCCACACGGACCCGGATTCGGCACGATCATCCCCCTATTATACTTAGGCCAAAAACGAACCCCTGTCGCCATTTCTTTCTGGAGAAACATGATGTGGACCCGTCCCCGGCTCGGCACCCCTCGAAGGCGGTCGGGTCAATCGTCAATCATTCATGAAGCTCCCGAGCCGGCAAGAACACTGCCTCGGAGGTCGCCACAGTGATATTCTGTTGCTCGATACGGGCTTCGGCTTTGGCCATGCGTCGATTGGCTTCTCTCAGCGTTCCGACAATAGTCAAAGGGATTCCAATTCGGGCGGGTTTGTGATAACGCACCCGCAAGTCCGCCGTCATCGTCATGACATGAGTTTCATGCCACAAGGCGTGCCACATGGCATCGTCGAGAAGACCCGCCAGAATTCCGCCATGAACGATCCCTTTAAATCCCTGCCACGCTTCGCCCACCCTAGTTTCGGCGCGAACGTGGCGGTTTTCGGGGACATACGTAAAATGGACGTGCATTCCCCGATCATTTTGCTCTCCACAGACAAAACAGCCGTTCTCTCCCCATTCGTCCAATGCTCATCACACCTCCCTCTGACTTTGGTCTTATGCGGAAAGCAATGCCTTGGCGCGTTCTTGTGCCTCTCGCCGAATGTCGGCTTCATTTAACGTTGTCAACAGACCCTCCGCCAAGAGAATTTGTCCATTCACCACCGTGTATAAAACATCGGCACCCGTAGCCGCATACACAATATTGGCCACGGAATCAATATCGGGTGTCATGTGAGCGCTTTGAGAATCTACCACAATGAAGTCTGCCGGGCGTCCCGCCTCGAGAATACCCCCAGAAAATCCCAGAACAGCGGCTGTCCCCCGAGTCGCCATAGTTAAGGCCGTTTGCGCACGAAAGGCTTCTGGGTTCCCCTCCCGCACCTTTTGCATCCACGCCATCGCTTTCATTTCCTGAAACATATCCAGTGAATTCGTCGAGGCAGCCCCGTCGGTTCCCAGTCCGACAGCAATACCCGCTTGTTTTAACAGCGCGTAGGGCAGGATGCCATTGCCCAGTTTGGCATTGCTGATAGGACAAGACACTACCCCGCCTTTGAGATTTTCTAAATAGGGAAGATCATCCGGTTCGATGTAGACGCCATGGGCAATAAGTATCGGTACTTGAAACAGCCCCGCTCGGGAGGCTAGCTGGATGGGGGTGAGTCCGAACTTAGCCCGCGTGTCGTTGACCTCATCGCGGCTTTCGGAGAGATGGATATGCACTCCCAAATAATGGGCCGAAGCTATTTCGGCAACCCGTTCCAGATACCATGGTGAACAGGTATAAGGAGCGTGAGGACCGAGCATCGGCGTGATCAAGGGGTCGTGGCTAAAGCGCCTGGCGAATTCTGCTGCCTCTGACAATTTATCCAAAGCTGTGTTGTCTTGTCCGACTAATCCCCGACTTAACCATCCCCTGAGACCGCTCTCTTTTGTGGCCTTGGCCACCGCATCCATCTCAAAATACATATCCGCATACCCTACAGTGCCGGATTTAATCATCTCCGCGGCTGCCAATAGCGTGCCGACATAAATATCATCTGCCGTCAGTTTAGCTTCTCTGGGCCAAATGTGTTTTTCCAGCCACTCAAAAATTGGGCTGTCGTCGGCTAGACCGCGAAACAGCGTCATCGCCGCGTGATTATGGCCATTGTAAAACCCCGGCAACAAAATTCCGGAAGGAATCTTAATAACCTGGTCCACCGCGATCGATTCACCGCCGATACCGCCCACACTGACAATCGTCCCGTCCTGCCATGTGATCTGCCCAGGGCGAAAAACACGAAACATGTCATCCATCGTTAGAACCGTATCGGTCTCCAGTCGATAGCGCATTCGCGACTTCCTTTCATGCAGGGATTTTTCGGGTTTGTATAATTAAAGAGGGGAAGAGAGCGGCATACACGTCCCCTCTTCCCCTACCACGAAGCCAGATAGCGTTCTTGGTCAGGGGTAAGTCTGTCGATGGCTATACCCAAAGCCTTTAAACGGATTTCCGCCACCCATTGGTCGACGGAAGAGTCAACGGGATAAAGGCCTGGTTCAAGTGGGTGTTCCAGCAAATATTCCAAGGATAATGCCTGGAGTCCAAAGGTCAAATCCATAATTTCCACCGGATGGCCGTCTCCGGCGGCCAAGTTGACTAAACGGCCCTCAGCCAGTAACCACAGGGTCTGACCTGTCGGCAGCACGAATCCTTGGACATCCTCGTTCCTCCCCGGAACAAGCTCAGTGGCCATGGCACGCAATCCTCTGACATCAACCTCGACATCGAAATGACCCGCGTTGGCTAAAACGGCGCCGTCTTTCATTTTGGTGAAATGTTCAGGCTTAATCACGTCGCGGTTGCCGGTTACGGTGACGAAGAAATCCCCATAAGATGCCGCCTGGTCCATCGTCATGACATGGTGTCCATCCATTAACGCTTCATTCGCCCGCACGGGATTCACCTCAGTCACAATAACCCGAGCGCCCAGACCCCGGGCTCGGTCTGCGACGCCTCGGCCACACCACCCATAGCCCGCCACAACCACTGTGCTTCCCGCTATCAACAAATTGGTGGTCCGCATAATTCCATCCCATGTCGACTGTCCGGTTCCATAACGATTGTCAAAGAGGTGTTTCATATCGGCATCATTCACAGCAATCATGGGATACAAGAGTTTTTTGTGTGCAGCGAGGGCTTTTAGACGGCTCACGCCCGTCGTGGTTTCTTCTGCACCGCCTTTAACATTGATGGCCAAATTTCGGCGGCTAGTATGAAGACGGTCGGTCAATTCTCCCCCGTCATCAATAATTAAAGTCGGTTCCAGATCCAAAACCTTCTGTTGAAATCCGTCAAATTCCTTTTCATCCGCACCCCGGAAGGCATGGACCTCCATCCCCTTGGATGCGAGGGCCGCGGCCACATCATCCTGAGTACTCAAAGGGTTCGAGCTGGTTATGCTGACACTCGCTCCCCCCATATGTAAAAGTTCTGCCAAAATGGCCGTTTTGGCCTCAAGATGCAAAGATATCGCAATCCTCTCGCCCTGAAACGGCAAGTCTCGAATGTATCGTTCCCTTAAGGCCATGAGTACCGGCATTTTGCGGCGGACCCAATCCATCTTGTCATGACCTAATGGAGCCAACTCGGGATTTCGTAACGTAGACATATTTCCCTTCCCCCTGCTCTAATCGACATGATTTGCCCCTACAGGCCCTGGTTAACCCGCCAACCAAGAAGAACACCAATACCGCGCCCGAGACAATCTTTCCTCCCTCGGCCGGTTCCACCCTCGGATTCTTTCACGGGATATCTGGGGGATCGCGTGCTATTTCGTCAAACCGTCCTGATGGGTAAAACAATGGCAATCACGATGTTGCTGAATTAAAGGCAAACTACCCCGAATCAACTGGTTGAGCGACGTTTTGTACTGATCCATCAGGTCCAAAACCTCCTGATGAGTTAAATAATGGGAAGAGATTCCAGCTGCATAATTGGTGACAAGGGCCACCGTGGAGTAACAAAGTCCTAGTTCCCGCGCCAAGACCACTTCTGGAACACTGGTCATGCCCACCACATCTCCGCCAAGAATTCGAAAGGCTCTGATTTCAGCAGGCGTTTCGAATCGAGGCCCTTCGGTTGTGACATAGCATCCGCCGTTCGCGACCGACAGACCCGAGGCTCCGGCATGTTGAAAGAGAATGGAACGCAGGTGGGGACAATAGGGATCAGTCATATCAGTATGAACGACTCCATGCTGACCCCCTTCAAAAAAAGTCCCGCTGCGAGATTTCGTGAAATCAAGGAACTGATCGCAGAGGACAACCATTCCAGGAAACAATGTCGCGCTCAGAGACCCCACGGCAGCTGTCGCTACAATACGTTCTACTCCAACTTGATGCAGGCTCCATATGTTGGCGCGGTAGTTTACCAGATGCGGAGGGACATGATGTCCGGGACCATGGCGATTCACAAAATAGACGTCGTCCCCATTTTCCCCGACTCGCCCCCGCATCATCGTCACGGAGCCGTAAGGCGTTTGTAGGCGTAACTCCTCTGCCGCGGTCAACCACGACGAATCGTAAACTCCGGTTCCACCGATAATGCCAACTTTCATTATGGCTAAATATCTCCCTCCGCCATGGTATGTAGCATATACCAGATATTGTACCGCTTCTATCCCACTTCACGCACGATACAGGAAAATTTGAACAACCTCCGGGCGCGACCCGAATCTGATGGGAAGTTCGGATTCCCCCAATCCTCGTGACGTAACGAGAATAGTGTTGCCAGGGCCCATCCATTTCCCGGCAACATACTTCCTCCCCACGCGAGTATGCCGCACCGGGGCCCAACGTCCCCCAAACGTCACCTGTCCTCCATGCGTGTGGCCCGATAAAATAAGATTAAAGCGTGAACTCTGCGGAAGTAAAACCGCATCAGGGCGATGAGACAACAAAATCGCGATCGCGCCGTCCGGAATCTGGTTTGCCACACTGGCCAGAGAGGGTTTCCCTTTAACCAAATCCGGTATGCCCGCGAACCATATCGCGTCCCCGGCCCTGTTCACCGATATCGCCCGGTTATCCAGCAGCCGGCCATCAACATCCCATGGTTCTATGTTCAGTTTCCCGTGATGGTAATCGTGATTGCCACTCACGTAAAACACTCCGTTCGGAGCTTGGAGCGTGTCTAGAGCCCAGGCCATTCTCTTCCGCGGCAATGTGATCCAGGAAAATAAATCTCCCGTAATTACGATAACGTCGGCCGAAATTTTATTCCGCTGCAAGTAAGAAAAAGCCCCCACCCGGCCATGAAAATCGGATAGATGGAGGATAGAAAACCCCTCAAAAGATTTGGGCAGATTCGGTATAGCAATATCGTACCGTGATAACTGGATCCACTGCGGCTCTACGATCACACTATAGAAAATAATGCCGGCCACGACTAGTGGCACAAAAACGGACCCTATCATGAACCTTAAAGGATTTCCTGTGGAGAGAAATAAATAGAAATTTCCCTTTGAGCAGATTCTGAACTGTCTGAACCATGTACAATATTTTCGGTAATGGCTAACGCCAAGTCGCCACGAATCGTGCCTGGCTGCGCCTTAATCGGGTCCGTTGCACCCATCAACGTACGCGCCACTTGAACAGCCTCACGCCCTTCCCATACCATGGGAACGGAGGGTCCGGACGTAATAAAGGAAATCAACTCCCCATAGAACGGCTTATCCCGGTGTTCTTCATAGTGTCTCGATGCCAATTCAGGTGTGAGCTGAATGAGTTTCATCGCTTTCAGTTGTAGACCCTTTTGTTCCAGTCGGCGAATAACTTCCCCGACGACACCCCGCCTAACACCATCCGGTTTCACCATAACAAATGTCTGCGACACGCTCGAGATCCTCCCACTCGTCAAATCGCTGCTTTTTCTGTAGTAAGATTAGATTCAACCAAGACACCCCGGAGGGTTTCTGAAGCGGTGAAATTTTGCGCACGGAACTGTTCGACGATATAATTACAGGCGTCCCAGGGGTTGACAGAATCACCGCAGGTAAAAACGTCCACTGCGGCATAGCCGTGTTCGGGCCATGTGTGCACGGCTAAATGCGATTCTGAAATGACCACCACCCCGCTTACTCCCTGCGGGCTAAACTTATGGAAAGCCACTTCACGCACCTCAGCGCCTGCCTTTAAGGCAGCTTCCACCATTATTTTCTCCACGCTGGTGATGTCGTTCAACACGTTGGAATCACAACCATAAATCTCTGCCAAAATTTGTCGTCCCAATGCGTTCATCGCATTCCCAACCCCCTTATTTACCCGAGTTGAGCTCGCCAACAGTATCCTGTCCGACGGCCAGAATAATTTTATCAAAATAAGTCCTTCTGTCAACAAAATAATGCGTTTATGTGGCAAAAGACGGACTTTTTTTATTTCTTTGCGACAAAACCTCCGGATTTCTCATTCTTTGTCGCGATCTCTCAACCTAGCTGTGGCATGCACTGAAGACCTTGGCATCAATACCCTGCAGGGTATTGATGCCAAGCCAAACGGATCTCGCCCGAAGTCAGAACGACTTCGCCACCTGATCCCCTATGGCCCGAATCATTGCTTTGGCATTATCCCGCAATGCTAATTTCGCAACAGGATTTAAGAGACTCGCCAGCATCGGCATACCGAATTCAAACGTGGTTTGCAATATGACCCGGGTCCCCTCACTGACCGGCTCAAGTTGCCAATATCCCTCGAATGTTTTTAGATCACCCTCAATTTGCCGGTAGGTAATCCGTCCCTCGTCCGGGAAAAAATCATCACGCTCGGTCCATTTAAACGTCGCTCCCTGCAACTTTACAACCCATTGGGAATGCGTGAAGCCCTCTCCTCGTTCGACAACACTCACCGACTGCACATTCTTCATGAACCGAGGAAACGCCGCCATATCACTCAACACCGAATATATCGGAACCCCATCCGCCCTCACCACTTCCGCCACCGTCACCGTTGGCAAATCTCGACACCCCCGTTATTATTTTCCGGCGTTTTGGACTATCCCTATTCTTCCATCAAATCTTCCACCTGCGAATCTAGGGTGTTGAGAACGTCGTCAAACGCCCCCAGCACCTGCTGCAATTGCTCACGTGTAATGACCAAAGGGGGAATTAACCGAATCACCCGTTCATTATTCAACGTATAAACTGCCAAAATATGGCGTTGCAACAATTCAGCCATAATAGCCCCTCCTACTCCCGGGTGAGGCACTTCCAGCCCAATCATTAACCCGCGACCGCGGACCGCTGTCAGCACCCGGGGATAGCGGGTCTGAAGGTCACCCAGAGCAGAGAGGAGCCACTCCCCCAGCATGGCTGCGCGTTGGGGCAGCCCCTCTTCGACGATCACCCGCAATGTTTCATGGGCAACGGCACAGGCCAAGGGGTTGCCACCGAAGGTTGATGTGTGAATTAACGGCTGTGTGTCAAAAAACGTCCAGGCCGAAGGACGTCCTATTACCGCCCCAATGGGCATTAATCCTCCTCCCAACGCCTTAGCCAAGCATAAATAATCGGGCACGACTCCAGCATGCTCTACAGCAAACAAACGTCCAGTCCGCCCCAGTCCCGTTTGCACTTCATCCGCAATCCAAAGTGCACCAGTTCTATCGCAGAGTTCCCGGATCCGAGGCAAGTAAGAGTCCGGCGGGACGATAATGCCGCCTTCTCCTTGAATGGGTTCCACGATTACGGCGGCAGTCTCCTCATCTATTGCTTCGGCCAGTGCCTGGACGTCGCCGTAGGGGACATGAACAATATCGGGAACAAGAGGAGTAAAAGGCTGACGGTAAGTGTCCCGGCCGGATACCGACAAGGCTCCAAAAGTTTTGCCGTGAAATGCTCCGGTAGTGGCGATAATCCGGGATCGTCCCGTCTGAATCCGAGCAAATTTCAGTGCCGCCTCGACAGCCTCCGCACCACTATTACAGAAAAAACTGTACTGCAGATCCCCCGGAGTAAGACGGGCCAGACTTTCAGCCAGCTCTACCATGGGCCGGTTGAGCAAAACCCGGGAAGACAACGCCAATTTGGCCAACTGCGCCTGGGCCCGCGCCACAATGCGGGGATGTTGATACCCCGGGATGAAGACCCCATAGCCTCCCGCACAATCCACATATTCTTCGCCGTCTTCCGTGACCACCACGGCACCGTGCCCTTTGTGTTCCACTGCTGTCAGCCCCATAAACCGAAGAGCCCGCGCCAAACCGGGATTGACAAACTGTTCATACTGAGTCAGCACATCCCCTTCGTCTCGGGTCGCACCTTTCTCCACGCAATCACCATCCCCTTATATCGCCGACGTTGCCGTTTATCCTTGCAAAAAGCCTGGCCATTATAGCAACCCCGCGCAGTCGTTCAATAAGGCAATGAAACATTAAGTTAAAAGACATCTAGTATTCCCGCGTACGCCTGCCCACGCCAGCGAGAATTGGTTTGGTACTATTCCCGTTGAACAAACCTTTTTCATCTTAAGTCTATTGCCTGTAAAATTCTAGTTTCTTCGACGCGGCCAGGGCAATCAGATGCTGCACAATGTGTGTCTGACAGACCTTCAGCACCTTAACCACAACCACCATCACATCGAGAAAATTGGCCTCGACAGAAACCTCAAAAAGGGGTGCCGTATCCATCGGATCGGTTCACCCCGTTTCGATAAACTATAGATGACAAAAAGTTCTCCTGGTCCGCTGTCCTAATGCGTTATCGTCCACGAGTTAGGCCAGTTCAAGTTAAGAACCGGGTTGTAATTTTTCATCACTCCGTGCACATAATTCGCATTTTCGAAATACTGCTCAGCTTCCGGCATAAAGATCACCGGCAAATGTTTGGCCACAAAAGTTTGGTAGGCGTACATTCGGGAAATGATCTGCGCCCCAGTGCCGGGCTCATAGGTGGTTTTAATCAAAGAATCCAGGGTCGAGTTACTGTAGCCTCCGGTATTCGATCCCGCGTTAGTCGCAAATAGACCGCCCCCGGTGGGAAAGTAATCCGGCTCGTAAGACCATCCGCCACCCCAGAATAACGCCTGCCATTTACTCGCGGTGGACTGGTTATTGGAAATTACGCTGTCAAAAGGCTCACCTTCTAATGTGACATCGATACCCTCAGCAGCAAGGTCCTGTTTAAGTAGCTGCACCTCGTCCGTTATGAGAGTCGAACCCGTCGCATACATCAAGGTGAACTTGAAAGGAATCCCATTTTTGGTCATCACCCCGTTTGTCAACTTGAATCCGTGTGCCAGCAGCAATTTCTTTCCGGCCGAAGGGTTGTAGGGATACGCATTGGTTAAGCTTTGGTCGAAGTACGGTGTTAACGGTTTTGACGGCACCGGGCCAATGGACGGTGTGCCCAAACCATTGGCAAAGGAACGAATCATCGCGGCCTGGTCTATGCCCATTTGCAAGGCTTGCCGCGCATAAGGGTTCTTGATGAGAGTCCCGAAATGTCCCGGTGCAGCCGAATTATAGTTGACAACAAAATAATTAAAGCCAAACGGATAGGCAGCTGCAAACTTGTCCTGGGTTAGTTTCGAGCGTTCTTTATAGAGGTGGAAAGGCAAATATCCTACGTTGATGGTCCCCTTTTGTAATGAAGAAAATTCGGAAGTCGAAGAGGTGAAATAATCATAGACCAACTTGCCAATAGAGGCCTTTTGTCCGTCAAAACTCTTGTTGGGTACAAATGTCCAGTACTGGTTATTCGGTTTTGAAAGAGCGGCATCGTACTTGAACGGCCCGTCGACAACCTTGTAATACGACAACTGTGGGCTGTTCCCGACTGATTTAATGAAGTTCATTTCATTAATCATGTTCTTATGAATATCCCACACCGATTTGGGTGCCGGCACAATCTGACCCAATCCGTTGCGGATAAACCAAGCCGGATTGGACGGTGTGTTAAGCGTCACAATGACTTTATAAGGCCCATCGGCCTTCACGCTTTTCCACCGCGTCGGAAGTCCGCCGATACCGGCCCCTCCATTCATCCACGGCAGCTTGCTGTTACTGGTATTGCTGCTATACATTAAGAGCTGGGTTGTCCATACGACGTCTGCTGATGTCACCGGAGTTCCGTTGGACCAGCGGTATTTGTGATTCAGATTAATCGTGTATACCGTTCCGTTGCTGTTGGCCGTGATGCTGGAGGCCAAAGAACGACTGTAGTCCAATTTGTCTTGGGATGTCACGCTGATTAATGGCACATACATATTAAATTCGGTCTGGTTGTTGTACACACTGTAAGCCGTCGCGGGCATAATGGGAAAGAACCAGTTCAAGGATACTTGGGCAGGCAAACCCACCACAGCGGCATTACCAATAGAAGCCGGTGCCTTGGCGGAAGTTGGCGCGGATGGGCTTGTGCTTGTGCCGCATCCGGCCAGAATCACGGACGTCCCGGCCAGAGCCGAAGCCAATAGAGCAACTGAGCGTAGCTTAATCATTAACAATCCTCCTCATCTCTTCTTGACGAAATGCCTAAAACAACCGATGCTGATCTCCTTGATATAAAAGACACGAGGGAGGCGTCATCGTTTCTTAAAGAATGATTCGACACCTCCTTGCGTTTATCCTCCATTTCTTGACTTCACCGATAAAAAAATTTATCCAAGTCGGAAAACACCCTCTCCGAGAACAAAGTATCTTTACGAAAACCAACCCTATGGAAGCACACCTATCTGTCTTGACATGGCCCTTGAATACATGGTCGCCGGCCTCTGTCCGTTACGAATTTAGCTTTGGCCGGTCATTTGCAAAAAAAGAAAAGCAGGAGACATCCGTTGAATTTCGGTGGGATTTCTCCTGCCCCAATTTTTTGCTCGAGAATAAATTATTGGTGGATTGTCCAATAATTGGGATATTGCGTATCGGTGATGGGGTTGTACGTCGAATTTACACCGTGGATATAACTGGCGGTTTCGTTAAACGTCGGCGTCCATGGCATCCACAATACCGGCAATTGCGACGAGGCGTAACTCACGTAAGCGTTCAACCGGGAACGGATCTGACTGGGTGACCCGGGCTGATAGGTAGACTGCACAAGGCGATTCATCGTGTTGCTCTGGTATCCTCCATAATTGGCGGCAGATCCTGTGGCAAACAACCCACCTCCTGTTGGATAGTAATCGGGCGAATACGTCCAGCCGCCTCCCCACCACGCCATTTGCCATTTGCTGGCATTCGCCTGGTCTGTGCTGGCTATCAAAGTATTGAAGGGTTGAGATTCCAGATGAACCTGTACACCCTCTTTCGCCCAGTCTTGCTTAATTAACTGCACCTGGTTGGCCACGGCCGATACACCTGAGACATAATCCAGGGTGAAGGCTAACTTGAGAGTTCCTTTGGTCATCACCCCATGATTCATTTTCCAGCCATGCTGCAACAGAATCTTTTTGGCAGCTGCCGGATTGTACGGAGCAGGGTTTTTCAATCCCGCATCATAAAACTGCGTTCGGGGTTTGGACGGGATTGGACTGAACTCTGTGACGCCGTGACCATGATAAAAAGCATCGATCATGCCTTTTTGGTCGATTCCCATCTCTAGCGCTTTCCGTACATACCCGAATCTGATGATCTTTCCGAAGTTTCCGGGGGCCTTGGAACTGAAATTGGTCACAAGGTAATTGAATCCAAATGGGTAAGTCGTGCTAAAACGGTCTCCGGCAAGCTGGGCACGAGAGTTATACAAGGAAAACGGCAGATAACCCACATTAACCTTGTTTCCCTTTAATGCCCCAAACTCCGAGCTATTGCTCGATTCATACAGATAAACCAATCTTTTGATGGACGCCTTATGCCCGTCATAAGCAGGGTTCGGCACAAATGCCCAGTACTGATTGTTGGTCTTGGATTGAGCCGCATCGAACTTAAAAGCTCCGTCGACCACACTGTAATATTTGGAACCCGGGTTATTGGCTTCCGATTTAATGAATTTTAGTTCGTTGTTCATGTTCTTATGAATATCCCACACCGACTTGGGTGCCGGAATAATTTGGGCCAAGCCATTATGCATGAACCACTGAGGATTCGATGGTTTGTTAAGGGTCACAATGACTTTGTAGGGCCCATCGGCCTTCACGCTTTGCCACCGCGTCGGAAGTCCACCGATTCCCGCCCCTCCGTAGCCCCACGGCAAGGAAGACGAATTGGAACTGGTTGCCATAAGCAGTTTCGCCGTCCAAACGACATCCCGGGATGTCACCGGCTTCCCATTTGACCAATGCCACTTCTTGTTCAGTGTGATCGTGTAGACCGTACCGTTCGAATTCGAGGAGACATTCGAAGCCAGGGACCTGTGATAATTAATGCCGTCACTCTTGGAAATGTGCAGGAGTGGCACATACATCAATGAATTCATCTGGCTGTTATACACCGAAAAGGCCGTTGATGCCTCGACCGGGAAAAACCAGTTGGGAGACACTTGTACAGGCAAAGAGACCAACGCCACGTTTCCCACTGGAGATTTGGCCGCCCCTGCCGACGCTCCAGCCGTGCCGCAACCAGCCAATATTAATGAAGAACCGACAATTGCCGATGTAAGTCCTACGATTGATCGACGCCTCATGAAACTTCCTCCTAGGTGCTCAAAATTTTCGCAAAAGTTCCAACACTACATGACAATAATATTCGACAAATACAACTGCGTTTAGCATTGTATATCAGAAGAAAATTGTCGTCTAGAGGGGATCACGAAGAGGTAGAGAGGATTGGCTACACTTATCAAATGCGCTGTCAACCTCCGTACTTGAGCGATGGGGATATCAGGCGCTCGGCGTTAGGCGACATTTTGGATCGATCCCCGTCCACAAGTTGCTTGCTAGAGATAGATAGTGTATCCATAGAAACGTGGTGGTTCAGGTGTACCCACCACAAAGTCAGATTAAAGGCTTAACGAAAACCGAATACGAAACGTTGCGAGAAAGGTGTCGGTATGCGAACAATCTCCACCAGGTTCGGATTGTATTCGCTTCGGCCATATTTTTCTCGAAGGCGAGCTGGTGCGACGAACAGCCCGCCCGAATGCTGAACATACCCCAGGTCTGTGACATGTTCAGCGCGGCACAGTGGTCGATACAGCGGGATGAACGGGGGACGCTGCGATCTCAGCGGACCCCCAAACCCCATCCACGAGAAGGCTGGGGGATACCTAAACGGGAAATCATAGGCGAACGGTTTCCTAAAGATGTGGATGAGGCAGCCCTGGCGACCACGACAACAGCGTATACAGTTCATCACGGGGAGAGGCGAGGCTTGCACGGCGTAGCCAGTGTCGTTGACCCGTTTAGAGCTCTTTTTGACACGAAGAAGGCACCGACCTATAAGGGTAGCCGAAGTTGGATGGTGGCCAAGAGCAGTCAGAGCACCTTCATAGCAGCGTCGCAGCCCCGAAAGCATACCTCGATGTGACGTAAAGGAAGGCGCCGTTACCGAACCATTCATTCAGGAACAAACATGTCAATCGGTAAGCTTCCGTGTTAAATCACTCCCGAGAGGGTTCTGCTTACGAGGAGATACTCCAAGCGTGAGAGTAAATAACATAGAGCGGTGTGCGGGCAAACTGCACGCACTGTTCATTGAGGAGCCAGCTTCGTCAGAGGTCGGCCTTCTCCATCAAATCCATTTCCTTCGTTTGAATATCCATAGGAGTAGCGTGGAAATCACAACAACCGTTCCAATTACCATGTAAAATCCCCAAGGATTATCAGCTCCCGGAATGTCTCTGAAATTCATACCATAAAGGGCCGCGATGACCGAGGTTGGCATGAACAACGCCGTCACAATCGTTAGGGTTTTGACAATTTCATTGAGCCGGTTTGATACACTTGACAGATAGATGTCCAAGATAGTATCCATCATTTCCCGGTAAGTATCGGCGGTGTCGGATAAACGAATAACATGGTCGTAGAGTTCAAATGAGTAGATGGCGTCCATGCTCGCTTCACCGCTCCAATAGCGCGCCAGTTGATAGGCCACGTCGCGCTGTGAACTCAAAATCCGTCTCACCTGCATCGTCATCCGTTTCAGGCGAAAAATTTCCTCCTTGATGTGCGTGCCGTGGTTTTCATGCAAAGTTTGGTGTTCAATGTGCGCGACCCGGTCGTTAAACTCGTCAAAAAACGGAAACGTCGCCTCCAACAAGTCATCGACAACATAGAATGCCAAATGATTGCTCGATTGAATAAGACCAGGATGTGAGAGCAGTTTACTGCGGGTTTCCTCAAAATCCTGGGCCACGCTGGGATCCATACTCCAAGACACTATGCTGGTATCGGTCACTACCAAATGAATGGCAATGGTCTCCAGTTCAGAGCGGCCTATGTCATCCGGATTCAATTTAAATACCCGGAGGTAAAAAAAGTTCGGATACCGATCAAACGCCGCCCGGCTTTGTTTCCCATCCCGTAAGGGAAGGCGAATGTTGAAAGAACCCAGCCGGGAATCCAGTTCCCGTTTTGATGGATTGTCCAGATGTATCCAGTTGATCGGTGGGTTGGTGTGCTCAAACGTTGCTTTCCGGATACCCATATTTCCCACCTCCTGGAATATGGTGTCCCAAACAACTAAAACTCATCCTCATTGCAGCACCTTAAGCCGCCACAATGTCGCAGATCTCAAGACACTCCACACCTCATGGACGTCTATTCAGGGTAATCTTCAAGGATCGGGAGATTCAAAGAATCCGCAAACCGCCTTTGGACATCACCCATAAGGGCACTGCGGAATCTCCGCCCCTTCCCTTGATCAGTGTGTGTCTTGCGGGAGAACAATGAGATTGCGAACCGTTGTGGGGTGGGTTCCGAGAATGCGAGATGGCCAGAAAAGCCCGAAGTCTTCGCACACATTCTGTGCCATTGCCCAATTGTTGTGGTGATTTTTTCACTGGTAAGTAGGAAGCCGCCGAAGTGTATAATTGACATAAAAGTCAAGGCTAAATTATAATTCATTGTTGTGGTTTCTCAAACAATTGCGGGTCCCGAGTGCAAGATTTGTTAAACTTGGGATACTTGATATGAGCAAAATTCAACCATGATAACACGAGTAACACGGGTAGCACGGTTGAGGCAGGAGCGGATAACAACATGATTTCACCAGAACTCGAACCGCGAGATACCCTACGCGGGAATCAACCGGCACAAGAAAAACGAAGAGCCTCCCGTGAATGGCGAGCGTTTTGGAAAAGTCCGCTAGCCCGATTTGGTGTAGCCGGGCTCATTTTCCTTGTCCTGTTCACGTTTGTCGGTCCTCTTTTGTATCACGTCAGCGCCTATCAGCCCAACCTTCTTTATACACTGAACCCCCCCAGCGCAAAATTCCCGCTGGGCACCGACAGTCTGGGGAGGGATTATCTTTCCCGCATGATGATTGGAGGACAGCTATCGCTGGAGGTGGGCTTTGCAGCGGCATTCATGACCACGGTAATCGGAGTGATTTACGGCTTAACCGCCGGTCTCATCGGTGGGGCATTGGATTCGTTGATGATGCGGCTGGTTGACATTTTTATTGCCATTCCCAGCTTATTTCTGCTGCTCTTCGTTGATTCCGTCTTCCGGCCCAATGCTGTATTGCTCATTATTATCATCGCGGTGCTGTCGTGGTTTGGCGTCGCTCGTCTTGTTCGTTCAGAAGTCCTCTCTCTGAAACGGCGTGATTATGTCGAGGCCGCACGAGCTTTAGGGGCCAGTAACTGGCGGATAATGATCCAGCACTTATTGCCCAATGTCATGGGTGTGGTTATTGTTAACGCAACATTTCAAGTAGCAGATGCCATCCTCACGGTAGCAGCCTTAAGCTTTTTAGGATTAGGCTTACCACCGCCGACGCCAAACTGGGGAGAAATGCTATCCTCCAGCATGTCATACATGTTCCAAAATGCGTGGTGGCTGATTTACCCTCCGGGGCTGGCCATCTTAATTGTAGAATTATCGGTCAATTTCATCGGCGACGCATTGCGTCAGGCATTTGACCCACGACTGCGTAAATCCGCGTGAAGAAGGGAGGCAATAGATTATGCTAAAATACATCATCCGGCGCGCCATTCAGGCGATACCCTCCCTTTTGGGTGTAACACTTATTGGATTTTTTCTGGTACACATTGTGCCTGGCGGTCCAGCCCAGGCCATGCTCGGACCCCGAGCCACCCCAGCTCGAATTGCGCAGGTCAACCAGGAGTTTGGGCTCAATAAGCCTCTGCCTCTACAATATATTCAGTGGTTGGGACAGTTATTACACGGCAATTTGGGAACATCCTATTTTTATAACGAAACTGTCTTGCATCTAATAGCTGTAAACATGCCCAGAACCCTGGCAATTGTTGGTTTAGGCGTCTTGTTTGCCCACGTTTTTTCTATTCTTTTAGGAAGCTTGCAGGCTTATTATCATGACACAAAGTTCGATTACATCATGACGTCCTTAACCTACTTCTTTTATTCCATGCCAATATTCTGGCTGGGTATTATGATTATCATGTTGTTTTCCATTACTCTCAACTGGTTCCCGAGCGGTGGGCTGTCTAATCCTCTCACGCCCAATCCCGGATTGGGATCGTGGATAGCGCACACCACCTTACCGGTGCTAACGATTATGCTCACCACGGTAGCGGGATGGGGGCGATATATGCGCACAGCAATGAGTGAGAACCTTATTCAGGACTATATCCGGACCGCTCGCGCAAAAGGGATCAAAGAATCCGCTGTTGTGCTGAAACACGCGCTTCGCAATTCGGTCTTGCCCCTCATCACCCTACTGGGATTTGCTTTGCCTCAGTTATTCTCCGGAGCGTTATTGGTCGAAGTCATCTTTAACTATCCGGGAATGGGTTTGTTATTCTGGGATGCAGCCAATCAAAGAGACTATCCAGTAATTTTGGGCATTGTGGTCATTACCGGATTCCTTACGATTCTGGGAAACCTCTTGGCCGATCTTCTTTACGGGATGGTGGATCCCCGCATTCAATATAACTAGAAATAAAGCAACAGGCTGAACGTCCCAAGCTATTCCGAGCTAGCTCACAAGGATACATCGGACGTTCAGTTGTGGGGGCAAACGATGCGACCTTTGCTTCCGATTTCGCCGATGTCTTGAATCAGAAGCTCATATACCCAACCGAAGGTAGTCCACTCGACAGCTCGGATACCTTCGGCATAAATACGCTCGGGCAGTGCTTCATACAGTTTTCTGGCATCATTGAGAGCCATAGGACGGTTTGACAAGTGATTAAATGAATGCAAAATCAACGGAAGAGCGCAGCGCCCTCGCGTCCGGACAAAATCTCCTAGACAATGACCGATTTGGTTCAAAGTATCCCCTTCTTCCAATGCCAGATACACGACCGTCGACTCCAATGTCCCAACAGAACGTGCTTCGGGAGTGGCTTGACGAATAACCGGCAATCGGGGTTGCGCTTTGAAAATTCGGGCATAAAAGTACAAAGCGATCATGAAATTTCCTCCTGCATACGATGTGTGAAAAATTCACCGAGGTGTCTCTGATATAATACTTAAACATGAAGAAAGGACAAACGGTGCAACAAAACGTGCGGCGAACAGCAATTCTTGCGGGATTCGTCATAAGTCTTGTTACTCTCTTGGCAGGGTGTGGGCCCAAGGTTAGCTTGCCTCATGTTCGTTTGCCTCATGTTCGTTTGCCGCACCCGCGAATTTTCTATCGACCCGAAATGATATTGGGTGTTCCCCGTTGTTCGCTGAACCCGTTGTCGTCGCATACCAAAAATCGGAACTGGTTCATAAGCCTTATGTATGACAGCTTAGTCAAGATTCAGCCCGACGGTGAAGTCATTCCGGACATTGCCAACAGTTGGAGTATACGCAATCATTACACCACGTACGTCTTCCATTTGAACCCGCATGCCAAATGGTGGAACGGAAGACCGATCAGTGTTCATGATGTCGCATGGTCTTATTGGCTGTACGCAAATCCTCAAGCACCCATAAGCAACGCAAAATCGTTGACTTCACTAATTCGTGGAATTCATATTATTAACGCCGGAACGGTCGAAATTCAACTGAAGTATCCTGATCCGGCTTTCTTGAGTAACGTGGCAGCCTCCGGCAGCGGGCACCCAATATTACCGGCATTTATGTTATATCATGTGCCGATCAAAAATTTGCCATTCTCGCCCATATTCAATAAAATCCCTGACATGATGGGCTCTGGCCCGTATCGGCCCTTCTCTGCTAATGCACAAGGTGTTAAGTGGGTTGCAAACCCTCATTATTTCTTAGGCGCCCCGAAAAGCCATGTGCTAATTACAACCTGGACGAACTCACCCGCTCCGGATATCAACTGGACTTCCGAAAAAACCGACGGAAAATCGCATGTTCTGACTTACTCTGGACCCAGCTATTACATGTTGCTGTATAACAGCCCAAAAATTCCCTCGGCCGTTGGCACCGCCTTGCCGGAAATGATTAACCGTCTTGCCCTGGCACGATCGGAAGCCCCCTCCTTCACCCCGGCATATCAGCCTGTGATTCCGGGGAGTCCCTACACCGTTGTGCAACCGTTCCAGAATCCTCGTGCCATTCTACATGACGCCGGATACAAACAGATTCATCATACGTGGGTTGATCCTCACGGACATAAAATAGACCTGGGAGTCGTCACCGGCAGTGACCCTTCTGCTGTTCGTTTAGCTTCGGCCATTCATCGTCAATTAACGGCCGCCGGATGGAATATTCGGGTCACAACATCTCATAACCTGCTGCACACGGAGGAGACACATGCTTTTACAATGGCCCTTGTAGAGCGCCGTGTACGCCCGTACCCCTTATTGGTACAAGAATACGGCCCTCGGAGTCGCCACAACTATGGCGAATATGATTCATTGCCTTTCCGTCAATCCTTGCAGAATATTTTGACCTCACCCAATCCGACCACTGCAACCAAAGAGGCGCTAACCGCCCTTCTCCAGTCACCGCCCGGCGCTTTTCTATTGTGGCGCGCACATCATATTTTTATCACGTCGCACGTGCATGGATTTCGGGTCAATCCTTTCGACCCCCTGTCTAGTGTTCAAAATTGGAGTGTCACACCATCCACAAGACAATCGTAGGACCATAACCCCACAAAACTCATATCATTCCCGGTATCCTCTAGGAGGAAAATATTGGCGGAATCAATCTTTGGCAAATTCCCACACTGCAACAAACAGAAAAGGGTCGCTTACTCAAGAGTAAGCGACTAAATGGTCGGACTGGCGGGATTTGAACCCACGACCTCTACCACCCCAAGGTAGCGCGCTACCAAACTGCGCCACAGCCCGATTTGATGCAGTGAAATTATAGCACGCATACACCCAAGAAGCAACCATTCGCCATTGTCATAAACGGATCAACAATTCCCGACTGCACCACGCTCAACTCTTGTGTCCTCTTGGCATCTGCCAATATCGGTACGTACTTCAGCCAGCACATGCTGTGATATCTCTCGTTCTTCATTCACGCTAGGTTAACACCTGAGCTGGCGGGATCCCTCAGTGCGGTCTCGTTCAGTCGCTCAAGATGATGTTGCTTTCCAGCACAGGACGCGTAAGGAGTGTCAAAACCAATGAAATTACGCTTGACAATCCCAGGGTCACCAAACCAGCCAGAACAAACCCGGATGGCATCAATGCCGCATAAATCGGTCCTCCAAGCAATGCTCCCACGTTGAAGACGAGAAATAGCCACCCAGTGACTGTCCCGGCAATGGAGTCGTCCACAGAGTCTTGGCCCATTGTCGCAACCAGATCGACATAGATACCCCACCCAGCCCCGAAGGCAAACGTCATCACGCTGAGAGCCGTGACGTTCCGCGATACGGAAAACATTCCCAGACTGCCAATCATAATGAGAAGGGCAGACAAACTGACGATGTATTTACGTCCAAACCGATCAGCTAAATAGCCAATGGGATAAGCACAAATCAACCCGCCCAATCCACCCATTGAGGCAATTCCGGCCGCAACTCCCGGGGAAAGTGCCAATCCTTTCAGTAAATAATCCGAATAGTAGCCAAGATACCCAAATAGGACAATCCCAAACATAAAAATCGATCCTGATAAAATCACGACATTGCGATGAAAAATTCCTGAAAACCGTATTGTCCTCTTCTCCACTTCTTTATAAGTTCGGGGAATAACGAAATAAAAGACAATCAACGATATCACGGCGGCCACCCCGGAAATTATAAAGGGCGTTTGATAGTGAGGAAGGAAAGGCGTAATTAATAACGGGCCCACAAACAGCCCTCCCCCAAAAAAGATCGCAAAAGCAGATACGGCCCGTCCGCGAGTTTCAAAGAAAATGTCGCCCAACAGCGCTACAATAGCCGGCTGAAATATCCCCACACCAATACCCACCAAAAATCTTGCCAGAAACAATGTTGCAGGTGTTGTGGCATAGCCGGTCATGACGGTGAACACCGCAAAGATCGTCACCGATAACATAACGGTATATTTCACGGAAAATCGGTCAAATAAATACCCACCGACTATGCTGAATATCGCAATTCCTAAAGCAAATCCCGTCCCCACAGATCCCAGCAGCGCTGCCGTGGCATGCACATTGTGAACAATATAAGGCGATCCGAAAAAATATAATTCGGAATCAAATCCTTCGAGAAACGCCGGAATCGCAGCGATCAGCACAATCAGCAAAAACCATGTCCGACTCTTTTGGGCCATGGAACGGACTGTAGGGGAGGGTGAAGATTCCAGATTCGACTTATGGATAGACAACTGCCTCGCCTCCTTTATGGTGATATCTGATAACTCAAGTGTTCATCCGGTGTCCAAAAAATTGGCAGACAAGCCGATTGGCAGTCCCGTGCCAGTGACAAGTCAGGGCCATTATACCCTACACCTCACATGAAATCTTATAGGCAATGAACCTAAAAACTGTGGCTACTGATGCACGGAGAAACAAGTAAAATACATTCTCCGCTATTATTTTTTTCTTCCTAATTTTCAGTCGATTATTAGTGTAATGACTTGCTTTCGGTAAATCAAGGGTAAATGTAAACCCTACATCCTCCATAGGCCAACCCGCACGTGAGTGCGCAGATCGATGCCGGCAGGTGATAAACCACAGAATTGACGATGCCTCCAAGACACGTAGAGAACAACGTGTCCTAACAAGAGGGCTCAGAGCGCGCGAAAGCTGTGCGCAGCCCAGTCTTGGTAACTCCGGAATGCACACGTATGCCCCCAAGCATGGAACAAAGCGGCACAGCCTCAGCATCTCTGGGGTGTGTCGAGGGCGCCGGCACCTGGTCATTCGTGTAGTAGTGACCCCCATTAGCTAAAGGAGCATCTCTCTCCGAACAGCGATCCCGGACCGAGCTCGCTGCGAATCATGGCACTGCAGCAAACTTCCTCGTCCTGCCTAAACCGCTATTGTTGGTGCGCTCTGTCCCGGTCAGAGTGAAGAAAATCAGAAACCGAATGGCGAGCTGGACTCATGTGAGCCTCACATTAACACAAAACAGGATGATCACCACCAGATTGGGTGATCATCCCTACCGCATCCTTTTCTTAAGAAGAAATTAGCGGTAACTAATCCTGGGATCAACCAGGCTGTATAAGACATCCGCCAGCAAGTTGCCGATAACGGTCAAAACCCCGATAATCATAATAATACCTAACAAAATCGGATAGTCCCGTTCATTGGCGGCATTCCAAAACAATAATCCCATGCCAGGGTAATTGAAAACCAGTTCCACCACTAATGCGCCGCCAAACAATGTGGGAATGGAAAGTCCAAATAACGTAATAATGGGCAAAAGCGAGTTTCTTAAGGCATGTTTAAACACCACCGCGAGTTCCGACAAGCCTTTGGACCGTGCAGTGCGAATATAATCCTGAAGCATCGAATCGATCATAGATGAGCGCATAAATCGAGCCCATGAGGCGACCGTCGCCAGTACCAAAACCAAAATGGGCAATACGGCGTGTTCGGCATAACCGACAAACCCGGAAGGTCCCCCACTGGTGAAGGTAATCCCTCCGGACGGAAACCATCCCAGATAAATCGCAAAAATCAGCACGACCATGATTGCCAGCCAGAATACCGGCATAGACCAGAAGAAAAAAGTTACGGTGGTAATCACATGATCAAACCATCGGTTGCGAAAATATCCCTGAATGGTTCCTAATATGATGGCAATCAGATGGGAAACCATTATGGCCACAACCACGATAGCCAGAGTATGCGGAAGATATTCTCCGATGACTTTTAGCACCGGTTGGTTAAACGTATAAGAATAACCAAAATTTCCATGCAACAAGCTATCAAACCAGATCCAAAACTGCACATACAGTGGCTTATTAAGCCCCAGGGAACGATTAATGGCCGCGATGCGCTGTGGGGTAGAGTGCTGCCCGAGTAGAGTCTGTGCTGGTCCCCCAGGAACAATATGCAAGAGGATAAAACTGAAAATGGCTATTCCGATGAGTGCGGGAATCGATTGGATCAACCGCCGAACAATATAGACAAACATCCGTGGCTACCTCCTTTACAACCGGGTATCGAGCGCTGATTGCAACGCTTCCGAAACAAAGTTAATGGAGAGCAACGTCCACAGCAGCGCAATACCTGGAGGATAAATCAGCCACCACGCATTTTGAAACATGTAGTTCATCGACGTCGACAACATTTCGCCCCAGTTTGGCGCCGGTGCCGGCAATCCCAATCCGAGAAAGCTTAAGGTGGCTATAGCGATAATCGATCCGGCAATTTGAAAGATCGTCGCCACCATGACCGTACCCATGACGTTCGGCAACAATTCCCGGAGCATAATATGCCAATTGCTGGCCCCAAAGGCACGGGAGGCTTCCACATAGTCGCGCTGCTTGAGTGATAAGACTTCGGAACGCACAATCCGCGTCACGCCAAACCATGAAGTGATAGCCAAAATCAAGGTTAATAAAACGGCATTGGGCTGAAACACCGCATCCAAAAATAGTAAGACAAAGAGCGTGGGAATTGTCAGCAGCACATCAATAATACGCATCATCAAAGTGTCGACAAATCCTCCCACCAAACCGCTGACAAGCCCGTAACCGACGCCGATAATCATGGACGCCACCGCCGCGGCGAAACCGACTATCAGAGACACTTGCCCGCCCAACATGAGCCGGGCCAGATAATTTCGCCCCAAATCATCGGTTCCCAAGGGGAAGCGGGTGCTGGGAGGCCGCATCAGATCCGTGATATGGGTCGTATAAGCACTGGCCGGGTATAAAAGCGGCCCAACGAAGCAAAATAACACAATTGCGCTCAAACCGATGACCCCGGCCAAGCCTAAAGGATGATGCCAAAAAGCCCGCCAGGTACGGGAGTGTTTCGGTTTTTCCTCGGACACGGTCTGGTCTGTCAGAGTTGCCGAATTCATTGTTTGTGAAACCATGTGAGGGCATCCTTTCCGTAATGAAAGTCAAACTTTTTTGACGCATCCAAAAGGAACGGAGAGAGGGCTTCAAGCACTTCCCTCTTCCGTTCGTTTTGCTGATTTACTTCGATACCCACCAGTAGTTGGGGGAAATACCTCCGGTAAATGGATTGGAAACATATTTGCTCCCAATATGCACCGTCTTGGCGACTTCGTTGTAGGCCGGAGGCCATGGCACCCACAACACGGGCAAATCGTGAGCCACGAAAGCCTGGAAATTATATAAAGCCTGCAAGGATTGTTTTTCCGTCGCATAGGGCTGGTGAGTCAGGGAAATCAAATGAGCCATGGTGGGATTGTAATAGCCCTGGCTGTCAAGTCCAACCCCAGGCTTGCCAAAGAGACCGCCTCCGGTCGGATAGGAGCCGCCCCAGGAAATCCCGCCGTAATCTTCCATTTGCCAGTGATTGTTGGTCAAACCCACAATCGTGCTAAAGGGTTCCGCCTTTAAGCTGACTTGAATTCCTTCTTTAGCCCATCCCTGTTGTAAGAGAGTGGCTTCCTCGACGAAGGACTGTGATCCGCTCGAATACACCAGCTGGAATTTTAGCTGTTGTCCTCCTTTGGTCATGACTCCGTTGACCTCGTGCCAGCCGTGAGCCTTCAGCAGTTTGACACCCTTGGCGGGGTCATAGGGATAAATGGTCTTCAAATTGGGGTCGAAAAAGATGGACTTGGGCTTCGGGGGAAGAATTCCCACCTCGGTGACCGCGTTGCCATGAAAGGAGGCCGCGTTGATAGCATTTTGGTTAATTCCCATCTGCATGGCCTGCCTGACATACAAGTTCTTAAAGATATTGCCGACGCCGTTCGGGGCATTAAGACTCGCGTTACTGTTCCCGTGGTTCATATTGACCAGCACGTCGCCATACGCAAGATTATTCTCTACCGACAGATTATAATTGGCATTTAACGCCGCCCGTGAACCCCAAAGCGAGTTGGGGAGATACCCCACCTGAATCGATCCCGTCTTGAGCGCGGCAAACTCAGCATTGCCACTCGTTTCATACTGAAATATCAGTTTCGACACATAGGCTTTGTGCCCTCCATACGTCGGATTGGGAACAAACGTCCATTTTTGACTGGACACAGCCTGTGTCAGCTTAAAAGGTCCATCCACAACATGATAGACGCTGGAAGTCGGGTCCGTCGCCACCTTGCCGAGCCAGGTCAGTTCCTGAGTCATATTCGTGGGATATCTGTCGAAAACCGACTGCGGCAAGGGAGTAAGTTGGTTGAGACCATTATAAATGAACCACTGTTGGTTAGCCGGTTTGTTGAGCGTCACCGTAAATTGATAGGTACTGTTGGCTACTACACTCTTGACGCCAGTGGGAATATCTCCGGTCCCGGCTCCGACGTAAGGCCATGGAGACGGCGCATTTGACGCCGAAGCCGCCTTGATCAAATTCCAGGTAAAGACGACGTCCTTGGCGGTGACGGAATGGCCGTTCGACCATTTATAGTTCGGGTGCAAAGTCACCACATACTTTGTTCCGGCGGCATTAGGCTTGATACTGCTAGCCAAGGAACGCTGGTAATTAATTGACCCAGTGGAATGCAGCGTAATCAGGCTTTTATACATTAAATTCTGAACCCAGGCATTGTAGACACTATCGTTTAACCCGTTCATTAACGGAAAATACCAGTTCACATTGCTGTCAGCAGGCAAGGCAAAGACGACGGTGCCGCCCGACTGGGGTTTCAGCGATGTTGGATGCGCCTGAGAAGTGGTAGTCGTGGTGCCGCATCCTGCCAAAGCCAAGCTTGCTGTGACAACAAGGGCAGATGCCAGCGTAATTTTCTTTGATGTCTTCCCTCTCACGGAAATCTCCTCCTAATCTTTTCACAAAACAACTCAATAGACGTACTTTTCAAGCGTTGAGATATTCGCCACCGCAAATTGAAAATCCTTCTCCAAGTAGAACAAATTTCGAAATTTTGTCGATTGTTCGGATCCGACAAAAATCCCTACGCGGTTCTTGCTACAACGTACGATGCATTATATTAGATCGTGCGAGAATTGGATTGGGAGATCGTACAGAACCTTCTCTGCAAGAGACGCATCCCTGGAAATTTTGGCACCCAAGGCAGTCTGGAGACGGCGTTATTGCCTCTCGCAACATTGAAGCCCCGGAGGCTTTCCAGGGCCTTTTCGGGAATTCTAATGAAGAATGGTATCCCCTTGTCATAGGTAGGAGCTTCCAGTTGCAAAACAGACAGCCCATAGAAAAAGCTGCCCTTCATCCTGTGCGAAATGGACGGATGACGGGCAGGGACCGCAAAATTCTCAAACTCGGCTCAAATAATAATGCAGATAAGTCCACCGGATCCTTCATTGATGATGCGCTGCAAAGTTTCCTGCAATTTCTCCTGAGCGTTGTCAGGCATTTTGAACAACTTGGACTGAATGCTTTCCCGCACCAGGTCGTGCAACGACTTGCCGAACAAATTCGTTTCCCACAATTTGACGGGATCGTCCTCAAACTGTTCCATCAGATATTGTACCAATTCATCCGCCTGTCTCTCGGTCCCAATGATGGGAGTCAGTTCGGTTTCGATATCCGCCCGAATCATATGGATAGAGGGCGCTGTCGCTTTAAGTCTGACTCCAAACTGGGCTCCTCGGCGGATCGGTTCGGGTTCGGCCAGATCGAGTTCAGCCAAACTCGGCGCCACCATTCCATACCCGGTAGCCCGCACTTCATGCACAGCCTCTTCCACCTTATCCCATTCTGATTTGGCCACAACGAATTCGCGCCACAGTTTCATAATGTCGCCATAGGTAGCCACATGCCGGTCTGCCAATTCTCCCAGTGCCCGAAAAAACAGTTCGTCCGGTACCCCAACATAAATTTCGGCGATGCCCGTGCCTAAATCCATGTGCAGTAACCGAACCTCGTCAAGATAGTCATAGCCGCGCAGATTGTTCAAGGCGGTGTCCACGTCACGCAGACGAATGATCGATGCCTTTGCTTCATCCAAGGATCCCTCAATCTGCTTACGCAGCCAATGAGGTGTCGCAAGGGCCTCAACCCAGTCCGTTAACCGAAAGACGATATCAGTCACGGGGAACTCATAGAGAACCTGTTCAAGAATATGCACGATGTCGCTCTGCTGAAGTTCCTGGCAATTGACCGGAATAACCGGAACATCATATTTGTCTCGCAGTTCGAAAGCCAGATTCATGGTTTCGCCGGACTCCGGCAACAAAGAATTAAGCAGCACCACGAATGGCTTATCCAGTTCTTTGAGTTCGCTCACCACCCGTTCCTCGGCATCCAGATAAGCGTCCCGGCCCAAATCGCCTATACTTCCGTCCGTCGTTACCACAAGCCCGATGGTGGAATGATCCTGGATAACCTTGCGTGTGCCTATTTCCGCCGCTTCCTCGAATGGCATGGCCTCATCGGCCCATGGCGTCATAATCATGCGGGGGCCCTCCTCCTCCACATATCCTAAAGCGCCGGGAACCGCGTAACCCACGCAATCCACCAATCGGGCTTGAAAGCTAATCGCATCTGTCAGTTGAATCTCCACGGCTTCGTCGGGAATGAATTTGGGTTCGGTGGTCATAATCGTCTTGCCGGTACCGCTTTGAGGCAGCGAATCCTGGGCTCGCTCGCGGTCGTTCAGATCTTCGATGGCGGGTAATATCATACGTTCCATGAAACGTTTAATAAATGTCGATTTGCCGGTACGGACCGGACCCACGACGCCAATATATACATCGCCGCCGGTACGTTCGGCCAAATCCTTAAACAGATCAAACTTTTCCATCCTTGCGGTCCCCTCCCTTTAGGTCTCCATGTGGGTTGGCGCCGGTCCTCGCCTGTCCCGGGATCACCTACCTAATGATGACATTAGCAAGATTATGAGAGAACCGCCGGATTCATGCCCATATTGGCAAAAAATCTCATACCCCCTTAAAAATCAAATTCCTGGACCCGTGCCCGGTGCATCAAATCATGAACGGCAGCTGACACCGGCTTTCCGTCGAATATTTCAACGACTTCCGTGGTAATCGGCAAGGGAAGGTGAAACCGAACGCCTAAACGTTTGGCTACATAGGCCGTGGGCACACCTTCGACCACCATTGTGGTGCTACTGAGAATATCGGAGACAGAACGTCCTTTGGCTAGCTCCTGCCCAAGCCACCGATTTCGGGATCGAGAAGAACTAGCCGTAGCCACCACGTCACCTAATCCGGACAGACCGGCCAACGTGGTCCATTGAGCCCCCAATTCCACGGCCAGCCGGCCCATCTCATGGAGTCCCCGGGTCATGATAGCCGCTTCCGCGTTCGCTCCCAATCCGGAAGCCGTAGCCATCCCGACGGCAATAGCCAAAATATTCTTCAGAGCCCCACCCAATTCCACTCCCGTAATATCGGACTGCTCATAAAGCCGAATATTGGCGTGCCCTAATAACGGGGCCATGGTGCGAAACAATTCAGGCCTGCCGGCTATCACGCTGGCCGCGGGTTGGCCTAAACTGATTTCATAAGCCAAATTCGGCCCGCTCAAGGCACCCAATTCACCCTCAAAGCCCGGCCAGCAATCTCTGAGAACCTCAGTCATGCGAAAAGCGGTCCCGTCTTCCAATCCTTTGGCGGCGGAAACCACGTACAGGCCCTTGAGCACATATGCACGCAACCCCTCTGCCAGAGATCTCATATGCTGACTTGGCACTACTATTAACCAATGAGGTGAATATTCTGCAGCCACCGCCATGTCTGTCGTAAAGCTGATTCGGGGAGAAAGACACAGGTGCGGGAGATATTCAGGATGCGCGCGAGTGCGGGTGAGTACATCGCACAGTGCAGGGCGCCTCACAAACATTTTCACCTCGGTACCCGACCAGGCAGCGACCGTTGCTAAAGTCAGAGCCCAGTTTCCCGACCCAAATATGGTCAGGCGCGAATTCATTAGGCCAGATCCCTCCTCGAGCGGGGACGGAAAGACAGCTGGATGGGAGAACCGCGAAATCCGTATTTTTCTCTAAGACGATTCTCCAAATACCGGGAATAACTAAAATGAACCAGCTCAGGATCGTTGACAAACAAAACAAAGTGAGGCGGTTTATTGGAAACTTGGGTCGCATAAAATATTTTTAAACTACGTCCCTTGTCCGTTGGAGGAGGATTTAAGTGCACGGCTTCCTGGATCAATTGATTCAGTTGATGAGTGGTTATGCGTTTGGTAAAACTATCGTAGGCTTCCGAAATGGCTGGCCAAATCCGGTCCAAATGCCACTGGGTCACCACCGATACGGGAATCACCGAACTATAGTTCAGAAATTTCAGCTCTTCACGAACTACCTTCTGAATGGGGACCGTGGTCCCTTTAACGAGATCCGATTTGTTCAGAAGCACCACGCAGCCTTTTCCCGCCTTTTGAATTTGACCAGCAATACGCTGGTCTTGAGCTGTAATGGGTTCATTGGCGGCCAGCATTAACAGCACGACATCAGCTTTTCTAATGGCATCCAGAGTGCGTTGTACCGTCTTTTCTTCCAATTTATCGGAGATTTTGCTGGGGCGCCGTAAACCCGCCGTGTCCAAAATAATGTACCGCTGATCTTCGACCTGCAACACACTGTCGACGACGTCGCGTGTTGTTCCGGGAATAGGGGTCACGAGCGTCCGTTCTTCGCCCGTTAAAGTGTTGAGAAGAGATGATTTTCCCACATTCGGACGCCCGGCAAGAGCAATGCGGATTTCCTCCTGTACCCTCGCACTTTCGTCTTCACCCTCGGGCGGCAAATTTAGGGCGATCCGGTCCAGCAGATCGCCCGTCCCTTCTCCATGTATCGCCGAGACCAGAACCGGTTCGTCCAATCCGAATTCATAAAACTCCGCTCCGGTTGTCTTGTGACTTTCCGCCTTATTGACCGCTAAGATAACGGGTTTACGGGTTTTGCGCAAAATCTCGAGCACGTCAAAGTCCGCTGTGGTTGGCCCCGCCTGACCATCGACCACAAAGACAATCACTTGTGCTTCATTTATGGCAATCTCGGTTTGAACCTTGGTCATGCCGAGG
Organism: Sulfobacillus benefaciens; assembly: GCA_003023725.1. Taxonomy (GTDB): domain Bacteria; phylum Bacillota; class Sulfobacillia; order Sulfobacillales; family Sulfobacillaceae; genus Sulfobacillus; species Sulfobacillus benefaciens. The sequence goes on from PXYT01000001.1 coordinate 128,500, forward strand.
AGGTCGTCGTCACCGCCACTGATCCATATACCGCCCGTGTCCACCAGCGTAAAAAAGCGGCCATTCCACTGTGTGTCCTCGTACAAACGGTCCCGGGTAACTCCCGGGACATCCTCGACAATCGCACGCCGACTTTCCGTCATCCGGTTAAACAAGGCTGATTTTCCCACATTGGGTCTTCCCACCAAAGCCACTATTGCCAACCCTATCCCTCCAGTGATTACGATTATCCCAGGGTCTCAGGTCTTTTGACAAGACACGGAACTACCAATGGACGTGCCGCGTTCGCCAGAGGTTGGCAATCTCGTTCAACACCCATGACACACTCCAAGCTATCATGGTCGCGGCCAGCGAAAAAGCCAGATCACGTGTTGTGGTGACATGAAGGTGCCCTGTCATCACACTTAGAATGGTACCCGACTGGCTGGTCACTGCCGCCGCCGACAAAGCAGACCACAGAGGATCCGGGGTCACGAGCCCTGGCAATAATCCCCCTGCCACGCTCTCCCAAACCATCCAATTCACCATCATCACCCGGTGGGGATTGAGAGGCGCCAAATGGCGGATCAGTGCCAGAGCCACAGTTGTAATGCCCGTTTGCCCCCATAATGGCAAGGACTTTTTCACAAACAAAGCAATGGCCAGGCAACACCACAAATAATTGCCAAGACCTTCTCGGATGCTTGGATACCACAGGAAGCCCATCAACGAAAACAGCAGAACAGACACCATCACGAACCCCGCCCAGCACCGGGATATCCCATGAAATTCGAGAACTGATTGCCCAAAACCCGCCAGAATCAATATCGCCGCAGCAAGCCAAAAGGTAAAGACACACCAAGTAAACATCGTAAGTGCTCCATGACATGAGAATTCAGACATTACTCAAAGTATTGTTCCGCCCTCGGCACCCTTCCATGCACGTAGGCGCTATGGTAAAATGGCGCCACTTGTACCACATTTCCTCAAATATTTCGCAGTCAACCACCCCGGCCTAAAGGTCGGATCTTGTGAAAGCTCCATCGGTTGACCAGCTTAACCCGCCGGAATCGACAACGGTTTCACGGCCTTGGGGAGCGAGCGGCTCTGTTCCTTCGGTGCAGACCTTGGGGTGCTTCTCCGGCCCCAAGCCCTCTGGTTTGCCGTTAACCACCAGCGTGGGGTAGCGCAAGAAGTGATCCAGGGGAACATGGGCAAAGGGGGAGAAATCTTGCATCCGCGGGACGTTATCAGCCCCGTAAGGGGCAGAAAGAAGGACGGTCATGGTTTTTTTCTTAGATAGGCATAAGAGGCCGTTGATGCCCTGTAGCGAGAAACGTGTGCGGGTCCATTAGATGGCCCCCTTCACGATTCGGTTACTCGACCGCCTCCAGGAACATGCGGAATGGAAAAAATGGCGACTCCAGCTCGATCCAGGGTGGACAACCACCGGGGTCGCAATGATTTTGGAGAGCGCGCAAGGCTCTCAGTCTGTTCTGTTCGCAGAAATGGTCCACAAAGGAAACATTAAAGCCCGACGGCCGATCCGCAAGGCGTTCCGCCGAGGGCGGCGAAAGCGTAAGACCCGCTATCGTCGTGCGCGATTTCACAAGCGGACACGTTCCGAAGGCTGGATCCCGCCGTTCTTAGAAACGCGGGTTAATCAGACGCTGCAGGCGGTGCATAAGGTGCGAACTCTGGCGTCGATCACGGCCATTAGCATCGAACACGGACGATTCGATACGCAGAAGATGCAGGACCCCGTAATGCGCGGCGCCGAACACCAGCAAGGCACACCCTTGGGTACGAGGTGTGCGAGTATCTCCTCGACCAATGGCATCGGCGATGAGTCTACTGCGATACTCCACAAACGGACTTTCCGATCGTTCACGTGTCCTATTATCCCACATGGTAATGGATGGCAGGTGACCCAAAAACAGGTAGGCCAAGAAAGGGGACAGCCGGAGGAGACCTCGGCCAATTATGTTGAAATGAATTTCTATCGGAGGGAAAATCATGCCTCGTGATATGCGATTTCTAGTTCTTTCGGCGTTTGTGACCGCCCTGACCGCTGTCGGGGCGCTGACCTCGTTCACTTTACCGTTTCTGACGCTGGTTCCTTTCAGTCTACAAGTCTTTGGCGTGTATCTGGCAGGAGGATTATTGCCCTCCAAATGGGCATTTCTCAGCATGGCCACTTACTTGGTTCTAGGTGCCATCGGTCTCCCTGTGTTTGCGGAAGGAGCACACGGTGTGGCCGTTCTGATTGGACCTTTTGGCGGATACTTGTGGGCCTATCCTTTGGCGGCATGGGCCATGGCCCGCTTCGTCCGCTCCAGTGACAAAAGATTTCACTTGATTTTAGGTCTCGGAATTAACCTGGCCATTATTTATGCGGGAGGTATGATTGGCATCATGATCACCACGGGTGCGAGTGTGATTCATGCCCTGCTCGAAGGCGTGCTGCCCTTCATCGCATGGGATGCGCTCAAAGCCGTCGTCGCGTTTCCCATTATTCAAAAGGCCCGGTCCTTTACCCTAAGCCGCTGGGGTAAAGAAAGCTATCGTCACGCAGACTAGAAGGGCCCCCCATGAACCCCACAGGGATTTCAACATAGCGTTCTTGTGCTAAAACACCCCGGAAAAGATAATGAAGCTTTTCCGGGGTCTTTAACGAGTTTGCGTCCCACACGTCAAACTCATACGGTGCGGAACAACACAATCATGATGGAGGGTTTTCATCATCCCAATTTCCCGCATGATACGCATTTAAGTGTTCGCCGATGGTGTCGGACCCACTATCTTCGTCCACATGCTCCTGATTTTGTGTTAACGCTCCGTTTGCGATGTCGTCATCGGCCTGCCGCTTAGAGAGCGAAATGCGTTTGTTGACCGCGTCCACAGACAGAATCTTCACCCAGATCCGATCCCCCACCGCCACAACATCGGACGGTTGATGAATCCGTTGAGGTGCCAATTGTGATATATGAATCAGTCCATCGACACCCGGTTCTAATTCGACAAATGCTCCGAAGCCGGCCAGACGAACCACCGTACCCTCATACAATTGTCCCTCGTGATATCTCTCTCCGGCATTTTCCCAAGGATTCGGCAGCACTTGTCTCAGACCCAGAGAAATCTTGTTTTTCTCGGGATCCAAACGCAACACTTTGACATCGATTTCCTGGCCTACTTCCAAGACTTCGGAAGGATGGTTAATCCGTCCCCAGGACATTTCGCTGATGTGCAAAAGACCGTCCACCCCTCCTAAGTCAATGAAGGCACCAAAATCGGTCAGGCTTTTTACCACGCCATGGCGTACCTGTCCTTCCTCAATCGTCTGCCAAAGCTGCTCCTTTTTAGCACTTTCCTCGATTTCCATGGCAATTTTCCGGGATAGGATCGCCCGCCGTTTGCCCCGATCCAGTTCAACGACCTTCAACGGCACCACTTGTCCCAGATAAGGGCTCATATCACTCACGTAGCCCCGAGCTATATGCGAAGCCGGGATAAATCCTCTCAAACCCACATCAACGACCAAACCGCCCTTCACAACTTCCACTACCGGTGCATGGAGAATTTCGCCCGATTCCTTGGCTGTTTCGAGTGCCTTCCAGGCTTCCTGTTCGTCCGCCCGTTTTTTTGAGAGTTTTAAAGCACCCTCTTCCCCTTCATAACCTAACACGTAGACCGATATGACATCTCCCAGTTTCACCACATCTTCGGGGCGTTCAATACGGCGGTGACTCAAATCGTTAATATGGATGATTCCTTCGGATTTTGCCCCCACGTCGACGAGCACGCCCTCATTGGAAATATGGACAACCTTCCCTTCGACAATATCTCCCGGATGCACATCCTCCATAGGAGCATATGCAAGGGAATCCTCCATATTCATGATGTCTTCATGCTCTTGTTCAGTTTTCTTCTCCGTGGAATCCTCTGGCATCGTGTGTTCCCGTTCATCCATGATCGCCGGCCCCCTTGTCATTGCGCCTGTATGACACATGTTGCAATACTGCTCTTTTACATATTATAACGGAAGGTTGTGTCAATCCAATAAGTTTCATTATCATCTCTACCGCCTTAACGGTTTTTTACGCGACATTGGTAAGGCGGAATTGCCAGGAATTTGTTCGGCAATCTTCTGCATCACAAGCTTCTGAGCCTCGTGCCGGTTCATGTCCCGTGGAATCGTGAATATTTCGCCAATCGAATAATGAATGGTTTTTCGAAAACCATATTGTCCGCTGATCCCTATGGGGATACAAGGACACCCGGTTTTCTGGGCCAAATAGGCCGCACCGGCACGAGCCTCCTGCAAAAGCCCAGTTGCAGAGCGGTGACCTTCCGGAAAAATCATGAGAGCTTTCTGTTCCTCCAATAAACGTAAAGAAGTGCGGATAGCGTAGCGGTCAGGATATCCCCGGCGCACGGGAAATGCATGTAAATGTCTGATCAGCCAGCCCAACACAGGATACTCGAAAAGTTCGACTTTCGCCATAAAGTATACGCTTCGGGGCATCAAAACAGCTGCCATCGGCGGATCCAGCAAAGTGAGGTGATTGACCAATATCAAAAGAGGCCCCGTTCGCGGAACTTTTTCCACGCCGTGGACTTTAATGCGAAAATACAACGAAAAGATAATACGCACGAACCAATATAATACCCAATAGAACATTACGAAACGCGTCGCCGAAAGTTGTCCACCATCATCTCGACAACGCAATCCACCTCCATGTCGGTGGTGTCAATCAAAATGGCATCCTCAGCCTGGCGCAATGGCCCCACTTCACGGGACGCGTCAAGGGCGTCCCGGTGCCGGATTTCTTCTCCCAGCACCTCTAAATCGAGGTGAAAGCCCATTGCCTTCAAATCGTTTAGGCGCCGTTTGGCCCGGGCCTCCAATGACGCCGTCAAATAAAATTTCACATCAGCATCCGGCAGAACATACGTACCAATGTCGCGGCCATCCATCACGACCCGTCCAGCGCACGCCAAGACCCGTTGCCGGCGCACCATTTCCTCCCGAATCAATGGGAATCCGGCCACCAGAGAAACACTGGCATTCACTTCCGGAGTTCTAAGAAGATGGGTCACGTCCTCACCATCGAGCCAAACCGTGGGCTGATGCCGCCCATTGCCCACAAGATCAATCTGCGACGACCTTAACAAGTCGACTATTTGCGACTCGTCCCGCAAATCAATACCGTGTTGTAAGGCTTTGAGTGCCAATGCTCGGTACATAGCTCCTGAGTCAAGATACAAAAAGCCGAGTCTTTCCGCCATTTTCCGAGCCACCGTGCTTTTTCCCGCACCGGCAGGCCCATCTACCGCGACGACCGGACCCCGTTCTCTTCCCCTCATTATCCCGGTAACTCCTCACGGCTCTTAACGAGATCTTCGCGCAATACTACAGCACCATACTGATAGATGTGGCGGATTTCTGCCTGCGACATCGCCGTTTCGGCTTGCATGAGGACACGTACCGTTTTGGGCAGCCCATGAGGAACGTCCAGTTCTCGCATACAGATCACCGGAACATACTGCCATCCCACTTTTCGTGCCGCTTCCGCCGGAAACGTCGCATGAAGATCAGGAGTCATAGTAAAACAAATGCTGCTCATCTCATCCGGACGAATCCCGTTGGCACGGGCCATTTCCAAAAGCAATTCCTGGGTTCGCTCCAAAATATGTCGAGCGTCGTCACGATCAACCGTCGTAGCTCCTCGTATTCCCCGAATCAACCCGTCAACATCCTTTCTGCCTCGTGATATCCACGTTATTTACGCCTGATCACAACATGATTTCGAGATTTTTGCAAGTCATTTCATGATTTCTGGTCTTCTTTAGCCTCCAATTGAATCTTCTGCTGACACGTGCGGCAAATATAAGGATGATCAGGACTGTACTTCAGCAACTGGTATTCTTTTGTCCAGGCGGCCACATCGGTCACTGTACCACAAATTTGGCAACGTACTTGCATCGTTATTCCTCCTCCTTCATGATGTGACTGAGACAAACATATTGAGGGGGCTATCATGTCTCACATAGTGTCCCAAAACCACGCAGACCTCACTATAGCAATTGTTGACGATTATATCGGGCAAATTCCAGAACGAACCCGGCGTCAAGCGCGTGATTATTTATACGAAGACCGATGCATACGCACAATGAGCATGCCCGGACGATTGATAGCTGAGTTAAAAGGTTACCATGACTCCTATATACCTTATTTTGAACTCTCCCATGACTCGTGGCAAGGGGCATGTACGTGTGGTCGGAACAATGTTTGTTCTCATCTGGCCGCGTTGCTGATAAACTTCCGAGATCGCCCCGATACCTTTGTGTTTCCCCCTTACGCTATAGATCAAGCGCTTGGTCGCCCTTGGAGCATGGTTCCGCACGAAGTGCCGGGGTTCAGGATTGTTCGCCTTATGCCAACTCCCGTGCCTTGGTGGATGCAAAGACGCCAAGCCGGGCAAGCTAAAGCTGGACCCGCCAAGCTGGACAGTCTGGAGTATCTCGTGCACCATCCTGCCATGCTGGCTGACCTCCATCCGAGCTGGCTGGAAGAAAGTACTATATACGAAGAGATTGTCCAGTGGAAAAACCGCCGTCTTATCCGTCAAGCCGGTTTTTCATTTTGGCTAAATTTGTGGGCCTACAACCCCTACTTGCCTCTGGAGAATGTCTTCTCCGTCTTCCATGAAGACCTTGAGAATTTTTCCCGTGTCATCCTCTCGGCATTATGGCAAGCGAGTCCCGTCCCTTTTTCTTCGGATCGAACGTGGCATCGCGTTCACCGCTTGCTCTCGCTGCTGGAGCCAGTGCGCTCGGTGCCAATTTTATGGCTCTGGAACCAGTTCCAGGCCCTTGATCCCCTCCATTTGTCCCGTACCCGTGCTCTGATGAATAGAGACGGCTTGGAGCCCGCCATTCAATACATCGAACAGCACTGGCCCACCGATCCTGACGATCAACGCGTCGTGCGGCGGGCCTTAATAGACTGGCTTCCAGTAAACAAAAAATTGCCCTACTGGGTCGCTGATTGTCTGGAAAGTGGATCGCGTCAGGACTTACTGGAACTCCAGAGAGTTCTGGACCCCCACTCCTTCGAGAATTTGGAAACCCTGTTTAATCGACGCTGGTCCCCTTCTGCCGAACCGTGAGTCCTGGCGAGGGGGTCAGCCCCGGAATCCTGCCGCGCTTAGCCACGGCTTTGTGCTCAATCGCCTTGAGGTCCATAGTCATGTCGAGAGGGGAAGCGGCAGCAATATAGCTTCCCACGCCAAATCCCGTAGCTCCCGCATCCTTCAGGGGACCAATCTTTTCGGGAGTCAGTCCGCCGGAAACAAAGATGCCCACATGATCATAGCCTTTTTGTGCGAGGCGCATGCGGATTTCGTAGACAAGTTCGGGCGTGACACCGCCGCGTTCCCTAGGGGTATCCAAACGGATGGCGTCTAAGCGACCATTCAGGGCTTCGGCCACTCGAATCGCCTCCTCAGCTTCATCCTTAAACGTATCCACAAGAACCACCCGAGGGGCTCCTTCCGGCATGGTGCGATCGTAGGCCAAAGACGCCTGAACTGTGTCGCCGGCCATCAGCAATAAAGCGTGAGGCATAGTCCCGGACGGCACTTGGCCAGCCTGGCGAGCGCCCAGGATACTGCTTGCGCCGATGGCGCCGCCCACCAAGGCCGCCCTGTCCATAACGGAAGCTACAGCCGGATGGACGTGACGAGCTCCAAACGAAAAGACGGGCACAGGCCGGGCCGCCTCGACGATTTCCCTGGCCGCCGTGGCCCACCCTGACGATGAGGCCAGAATTCCAAGCAACGCCGTTTCATAGAGGCCAAAGTCGCCATACCGTCCCGTAATCCGCATTACAACCTGCTTGGCGGTCACTTGGGTGCCGTCGTCCAAAGCCTCCACTTCAACCGGAAACGGGGCCATCAGTGTCAATGCTTCTTCAATGCCGGCCAACATACCTGGTCTATTGGCAAAAATCTCCGCCGTCACACTCAGATTGTGAAGGCCTAATTCTTTAAGAATTTGCTGCGTGCCGACGAAGTAAACGTCAGCGGTAATCCCGGCCTGAATTTCTTCGGGTGTTGCCGACCGTATGCCCCGATTGACGGGTCGATATTGCTGCACGGCCTGGATACTTGACACCACGCGCTGTAAATCTGGATTGGGTGTATTCACTGGATCTGTCATCCCTTCGATTCTTGGAATTCTTGCGTTGCGGCTGTTCTACCAGAGTATAGAGTTCCTTCACTTCGCGATGAGTCAAAGGACGGATGTCGCCCTCACCCAGTCCGCCCAGAGTTAGAGACCCGAATGCCACCCGTTTGAGCGAAATCACCGGATGCCCAATCGACTCAAAAATTCGCCGCACCTCCCGCTTTCGTCCCTCCGTAAGCGTGAGCGAAAAAAGCGTCCGGTTGCTCTCTGTACGGATTACACGTACATCACGGGGATGTGAATAACCATCATCCAATTGAATCCCGCGCGTCAGCCTCGCCAGATGCGCACGCCTTGGCACGCCTTCCACCCACGCTTCATACACCTTAGGAACAGCATAAGAGGGATGCATCAAATGATGGGCCAGCAACCCATCGTTGGTTAACACCATTAGACCCGACGTTTCTTTGTCCAACCGGCCCACCGGAAACACGCGTCCAAACTTTGAGGGTATAAGTTCGGAAATTAAATGCTCAGCATGCCGATCCTTTAACGACGTGGTATATCCCCGAGGCTTATTCAATATTAAATAGACTCGCTGGAGACGCATTTGAAGAGGACGACCGTCGATGGCAATTTTGTCAACGTCGGTGTCTGCCACTTGACCGAGCACGGCTGGTCGACCGTTAATGGTCACTCTGCCTGAACTGATCCATGTTTCCGCCTCGCGTCTGGAGCACAGTCCCGCTTGGGCCATCACCTTTTGCAGTCGTGATTTCATGCCGTCACTCCTTTTCCCCAGAGCGTTCATTCCCGGATCTCAAAAATACACTCGACTTCCACTGCAGCATTTAAGGGCAACGCATTCGTCCCAACGGCCGATCGGGCATGGCGCCCGTGCTCCTGAAAAATTTCCTGCAAAATCAAAGAAGCCCCATTGATGACTTGCGGCTGATCGTGAAATTTCTCACTGCTCTGCACGTATCCCACCACTTTGACCACGCCCTCAAGCCGATCTAGGTCGCCCACGGCAGCAGCCGCCACACTGATCGCATTCAGAGCGGCCTGTCTTGCCGCCTCCTGAGCCTGTTCCATCGTCACCGTCATCCCCACAATCCCCTCAGCCACGAGCTTCCCGTCGCGAAACGGCAACTGGCCGGATGTCCAGCACCATTTTCCCGAGACCACAGCAGGAACATAAGCCGCGAGAGCCTGGGGCGCTGGAGGCAAAACGATTCCCAGATCCTTCAGTCTTTGTGACAGCAATCCCATTTTATTCCTCCATTCATGCCTATCGTAACAGCATCATATCTTTCCCTAGACAAGGCATCAGCACTCGAGATTTTCCGCATTAGTATACCAGGTTGTCCCGGCTATTTCGACCATCTTCGAGCGCTGTCAAAGGAGTGGGTACTGCCATGACTGTCGTCATTGAGACGATTTCCGTTTGGGCTATTCCCTTTCTCATCGGGTTTATCCCGCTTTACGGATGGTTAAAGGGAGTCAAAGTCTATGAAACCTTTGTTGAAGGGGCAGAGGAAGGATTTGGCATGGCTGTTCGCATGATCCCTTTTCTGGTGGGAATTCTTGTGGCTTTGAATATCTTTGAGGCTTCGGGAGCTCTCGACGCTGTCATCCGTTTCCTCTCCACTCCCCTTCAATATTTTGGGATTCCGGCCCCGGTTGTGCCTCTTTTGCTTGTTCGGCCTCTGTCGGGAGGCGCCGCGCTGGGCATAACCACGGGGCTGCTTCACCACTACGGCGCGGATTCGTTTGTCGGCCGCCTGGCCTCCACCGTGCAAGGCAGCACGGATACAACCTTCTACGTTATTACCCTCTATTTTGGCTCTGTAGGCATCAAAAAGATTCGTTATGCCCTCACCGTCGCCCTCATCGGGGATCTGGCGGGGTTTATCGCTGCTGTCGTCATTTGCCGTCAACTGTTCCGCTAACACACAGCTTCTTTTACAAAGCTGTCTCCCGCGCCTGCAAGATTTATTTCCCGTCATCTCACCGTTTATCACTGCGGTGACAATGCCGGAATATACGTTCGGCACTGATGGCCACGATCGAGGCTACCGTTGTGGCCAAAATGGTAGGTCCCACGATTTCCGTGGGATTCTTCGATCCGGCGGCCACCCGCAGCGCAATCACCGTAGCGGGAATCAAGTTAATAGACGCGGTATTTATAGCCAGAAACGTAATCATATTCGCCGACGCCGTATCTTTGACGGGGTTCAGTTTCTGGAGTTCTTCCATGGCCTTGAGTCCAAAAGGCGTGGCTGCTCCCCCCATTCCCAGAATGTTGGCAGCCATATTCATCAACATATTCCCCATGGCCGGATGGTCTTTGGGAATACCGGGAAACAAGCGGGATACAAAAGGGGTCAGAAGCCGTGAAAATGCCCGCATCAGTCCCGATTCTTCGGCGATTTTGGCCATCCCCAGCCACAAAGCCATGATGCCAACGAACCCGAAAGCCACTTCCACGGCTTTCTCACTACCGCTCACTATGACCTGGGTCACGGAAACCATGGAGTGGTGCAGAGCGCTCATGCACAGACCGCCCACAATCAACAGAAGCCAGACGATGTTTACCATCCTTATCCCCCCAATATCCTAGGGGACAGTATATGAACACCGGTGCGTTTCCAGACCAAGGCAGGTCATGGTTCCAGCACAACATTGTCGATTAGCCGGGCCTTTCCGATGCGTGCGGCCAACGCCAGAATGGCTCGAGATGTGCCGAGTTCCTCCTCTAACGGGACCAAAGTGTTGGCATCGACCAAAGAAACGTACTCCGGCTCAATGCTGTGTTCCCTCAGAACATCTGCCACCTCTTCCACCAGCTTCTCGGCGTTTCGTTCACCGCCCTCAAACCGCTTTTGACCCGCCAACAACGCCTGGTAAAGGAAAGCCGCCCGGTCTTTTTCGACGGGAGTAAGGTACTGATTGCGCGACGACAAAGCCAATCCTGACGGTTCTCGAACGGTGGGGACTCCGACAATTTCCACCGGAAAGTTCAAATCTCTCGTCAGTTGCCTGATAATCGCCAATTGCTGTGCGTCCTTTTTTCCGAACAGCGCAACACTCGGCCGAACGACATTGAACAATTTGCACACCACGGTGGCCACTCCGTCAAAATGCCCGGGGCGCCCCAATCCACACATCACGTTCGTCATGGAGGGCAAGGTAATTACCGTCCGACTGGGGCCCTGGGGGTACATCTCCGACACCGAAGGAGCGAACACGGACAGGGGCCGGTATGATTCCAAGAGACGAAGATCGCGCGCCAAGTCACGCGGGTATTTTTCGAAATCTTCGTGGGGCCCAAATTGCAAGGGATTGACAAATATACTCACGATTACCTCCGGAGCCAATCTCTTTGCCTCTTCCACCAAGGCCAGATGTCCCTGATGCAAAGATCCCATAGTCGGCACCAGAGCTACATTCTGTCCCGGCAATAGCTGATCACGGTACGTCATCATGGCATCTAATGTTTCCAAGCACACAATACTGGACAAGAAACAATAACTCCTTCACTGAGAAGAATTAGAGTTCGAATAACGCCTTCAACCGACGAATCAGGTGATCTTCACTCAAGGCCCCCTCAAAACTTTCTTTCCGTCCCGCGTCCTGGATGGTCACGATAGTTTTAGGCACGGCGTAAACGTCTTCAGCCTCGGCCATTTCCGCAAATGCGCCAGCTTCAATGGACTCGCCTCGTATCCTCGCAGGATTGGCCAACGCCATCTGGTGCACCAGGCGGACCGCCCGGGGACAATGCGGTCACGTTGGTGTCACGAAGACGCGTAATAAAACATCATGCTCCAAATTACGAATGTAATTAACGGTTTTTTCGCTCAGCCGGGACCGTCCTGTCGAGACATCAAGAATATCCTCAATGAGCACGGCAAATTCATATCCAGACGGCATGCCCAGAATCCGGATGCCAGTATCGTCTTCATTCTTATCGCGCAAAAGCAATGCCGGAACCTGTTCCACACCATATAACGCCGCCAGCAGCCGGTTTTTGTAAAAGTCATAGACTTCCAGATGCAGTAAATCCGGCATCAAACCGACGACCTCATTCAAAATACCCTGAGTATGGACGCTCCATTCCTGGCCCGGATCGTAAAAAAGAACCAGATGCACGGGAAACTTCAAATCCCGAAACATTTCCGACAGAGTTTGGCGGTCCCGCTCATTTAAGAATCCCAAGACTGTTCCCCCTCGTGCTCAATAGCCGACGCACCACTTAAGGAGAACTCCTCCAATCCAAGCTTGTTGCCAGATGGTTCTGCGTTCAGCCTTTCCGTGCTTACCGATTATTTATGATATTACACCTTAAATGGTCACCCGACGACCGGTGCATCCTACATTATACTCCGCTCCGACTTCTTTCATTTAGTTTACCGACTCTTCGGGATTCGATTGGGCGTCCCGTTCCCCTGTTGGAGACGGCAAGCCGTCTGGCCATGCCAACCGCCGCCTCGCAGCCATGAACTCCCGGCCCAGAGCATCTAGTCGCTCCTCTATCACGCCTCGGTCGTCCTCCCAGAAAAAGATATCCAGGAGTCTCTTTTCCAAACTTCCCCGGCGTTCCAGGTGTCTTAGGATCACATCGAGTTCACCTACCACATGGCGGAACAGGTCAATTTTCTCATGCAGAAGATGCAAAATATTTTCTTCAATCGTGTCCATGGTGAACAAGTTATAAATTTCTACAGGATGTTTTTGTCCCATGCGGTGCACACGACCGATACGCTGTTCAATGCGCATCGGGTTCCACGGCAAATCGAAATTGATCAATTGATGGCAAAATTGCAGGTTTAATCCCTGACCCCCCGCTTCGGTAGACACGAGAACGTGACCGTTTTCCCGAAACCGTGCAATATTCCGGTCGCGATCGCGACGACTTAATCCCCCATGAAAGACTTCCGCCGTAACACCCGCTTGAAGCAAGGCGTTGACAATGGCTGCCTGTGTCGCCCGGTACTCCGTAAAAATCAAAATATGGCCGGGCCGAGCGCGAATCAGATCTATCACGGCCCGAATTTTGGATGTGTTGTTGATCGATCGAGCCAGCGTTATCAGTTCTTCTTGCAACGCTCCCAGCCAATCAGAACTTTCCAAAGTTGGAATGAGGGCTTGGGGAGAGGAACACAACTCCCGCTGCAAGGTAATGAGGGGAAGAACTGTTTGACTGCCCTTTAGCCGATAACGATATTCCTCTTTAAGAGCATGTGCCATGATGTCGTACAATTGCCGTTCTTGAGGACTGAGTACAATAGGCAATAAGCTCACTTCACGGGGGGGCAAGTCCAGTCCGACTTCTTGCCTCCGGTTTCGGACCATGACTTTGGCCAGCAGTTTTTTTAATGCCCGAGCATTTTTTGGTGTCCGCTTGTCCAAGATAAATTGCCGGTAAAAACGCAAGTAGTTACTGAACAAACCAGGCTTGACAAGATTGACGAGAGTATACAACTCGTTCAGTTCGTTTTCCATGGGGGTCGCAGTTAACAGCACCAAAAAACGTGACTCAAGTCCCTCCACCAAACGGTAGTTCAACGTCCCGGTATGTTTTAAATGGTGAGCTTCGTCGACAATCACTAAATCCCAAGGCACGTACTGTAAGTGCTGGTACAGAGGGAATTTTTTGGCCTTGTCAATAGAAAAGATCCACAACCACCCGCTGTCGTGAACGCTATCACAGGCTAACCATCCAAACTTGTCCCGAAGTTCCTGAGCCCATTGGGAAACCAACCCAGCAGGAACCAGAATCAGAACTTGATTCACGCGCCCTTGTGCCTTCAGCTCCGCAATAATGAGTCCCGCTTCAATCGTTTTGCCCAGTCCGACTTCATCCGCAAGAATGGCTCGTCCTTCAAGACGGTTTACCACCGTGAGGACACTGTCGATTTGATAGCGGTGCAACTTGAGTCCTGCATCGAGAAAAGGCTCGAGATCCCGCCAGCATTTCAGATGACTGGTTAAGTGATGCAAAGACGGTTCCTGGAACGGCTTTCTCATAACCCGGGCCTCCTGATGAATAACTTTTCTTGCGATAACCCACGTTCGCTCAAATGCCGGGTGAGGGGTATTCCGGGATGATGGACTGCGAATTGATCACCGTCGTGCTTAATCCGGTCAATGACCCGGTTCATTGTCCACCATGCAGGCTCCTGCCCGATTTCGTCCAAAGTGATGGGACAGGACACAGAAGCCCAAGGAACCGCTCGTACGGAATACACGCCAGCCATAGTCCTCTGGCCAGAGTTCTGCAAATAATCGATGTAGACCCGATTCCCTCTGTTCTTCTTGAGACGTTCAAGTGTCAGCAAATGAGGGTAGGTTGCCTGAGCAATCCGGGCAATCAGCTGACAGGCCGCAGTCACTTTATAGTCGGGTTCAGGCTCGATTTTAATGTAAATATGCATCCCGTGCCGTCCCGAAGTTTTTAACACATAGGGAATGTCGAGCATATCCAGAAGCCGGCCCATAATGCCGGTGGCCTCGGCCACTTTCTCCCACCTCACCTGGTGGGGATCCAAATCGAAAATGGCCCAGTCGTGCATGTGGGGATCCCGGGCCGGTCCCAAAGGCACATGCCATTCAATCACACCCATGGCAACCCACTGCAACAAACCCCGAACAGAATTGACTTGTATGCGGGATTCTTCGTTCGTGGCCTGTATTTCTTTGGTGTGTTTTTGATAAAACGCCATGCCTTCTATGCCATGAGGCCACCGTTTGATCGTCAACATGCGGTTTTGGTAATGGGGCAACAGCACCGGGCTCACGGTCGCATAGTAGTCCATTAATTGCCTTTTGGTTATTCCGGGTTGCGGAAACAAAACGCGGTCCGGATTTGAAACCCGGATATTAAGTGTGGTACTGCCACTGGCGAATTCGACCATGTCGCATCTTTCCCCTTGTTGTTAGCTCGCGATATTCCACTTCAACCACGAGAGGGCGGTTGAGCCGCCATATTGGCCTGGAACCTTTTCCCTTTTCCGTCATCACATCTTGTGCTTCTGCTGACCACCCGGGAGGTGCGGGTAACGTGCCTATAACTGCCCGTGAATCATTACCCGGGGACATCCGCCAGAGCCACTGGCCTTCCGAACTTTGCGAAATGGTGAAAACTTTTGTCCACTGTCTGGTCATTACTAAAAATTTCTTCCAATACCCTACCCTTTTCCCCGGCAAATAGGGACTCCCGAGATGCTTGGCCATGACCCCTTCTAGGCCACGATCCCTCACTGATTGCCACAATGCCGTTCCTTTCTGGATAATCCCGTCCGCCACCACAATTTTCCCCTGGGTGGTTACCACCCGGTGCATCCTTTCGAGACGGGTGGCCAGTGGCTTGGCACAAAGCCATTCACCGTCGGCATACAGGCAATCAAAGACCACCACACGGTGAGGGAGAGGGGCTCGCTTTTGCAAGGCGTAATAAGAAGGCGCTCCATTCTCCCAGGCAATCAATTCTCCGTCTAGAATCACGGGAACATCAAACAGTTGGGCAAGATCGGCCAAATCGGGAAAGGGTTGCAATAAATCTCTACCGGAACGGGAAAAAACTTGAAGACGATCCGTCCAGTGGATTTGACACCGGTACCCGTCCCATTTGATCTCGTAGCGCCACTCGCTATCGTCGAATGGATGGGGTACGGTTATACCCAGCATGGGTAAGATAAATTTTCCGGGATCGTTCATCCTAATCGTGTCTCGTGGGAAACCGATTCCCGCAATTGTTCCATGAGCGAGATTACTTCCTCAGTTGCTTGGTAGTTTTGAGTGTTCCGGGCCGTCGGCATCAAAGCCTGAATACGTTCCAACAACTGCCGCTTGGCTAAATTAGGGTAACGTTCCGGCACGAATGGTTCCTGCATGTGTTTCACCAGGATTCTGGCCATATCTTGTTCCTTATCGGACACGGGGACGGAAATCTCGCCGAAACGCGTGCCTTCTTGCCGTAAACTTTCGGGATAATGGAGGGTATGCATCATCAGAGTTGAGCCCTCATAGGCCCGCACTACGGCCAAGGACAATTTCGAGCGCAAAGTCAGTTCCGCTAAAGCCACAAGATTAGTCTGTTCCATGGTATCCCGCAGCAGACGGTATCCCTTATGACCTCCAGCCATTGGCTTCAGCCAATAAGCCTGCTTGTAATATACCGGATCAATGGCATTCAAAAGGTGAAAACTGATAATACTTACGGTATGATCATGGGCAGGTGTCTCTTGCGGTTCGTCATCCAACACCACATAGCGCCCATTAGGGACCGGAGCTCCCCGAACCAACTGACCAGCTTCGACTTCAGTACGGCAAACCGGGCAGTACTTCTGGTATTGGATTCGTGATCCACAAATTTTGTGAAGCCAGTGGACCTCGACTTTTTCATCGTCCAGAGCTTTATAGACTTGGATAGGAATGGACACCAGTCCAAAGCCAATGACTCCTTTGTACAGACTTCTCATGCCTAAGTCGCCTACTATTCGGATATATCGTGTGGATCGATTAACCGCGTGTTCTTGTCCGGGGTCTCTTTTGTATTCTCCGTGGTAAAATCCCTTTGGATAAGATGCTGAATTTGATCGATCAACTGAGGAACGTTGTTGACCAACGATTCCAGAACATCTCCACGTTCAACCGAGAGCAATCGCACATTCTCCTTGTGTGCCACCAGAAACCCCACAGGGTGCACGGTGACCCCGGCTCCACTCCCCCCGCCAAAGGGATGCCCGGGACCATCCGTTTGGCGTTTCCAGTATTCGCCGCCGCCTGCGGCAAATCCAAGAGAAACCCGTGAAATGGGAATTATGGTGCTTCCGTCCGGGGTTTCAACGGGTTGACCGACCACTGTATTGACGTCGATCATTCCTTTAATTGACTCCATAGCCGTTTTCATCAGACCTTCAATCGGATGTCCTTCCCCGTACCCGGCTTCTTGATTGTGGTTTTGTTGCATGCCTTTCACCCCTTCAGTATTATCATCCGCGGATGACGAGATAAACGACTCGCAGCAAGACTGCCGTCACTGCCTGTAAGAGCCCTATTACCCTAAAACGCCATGTTGCCGTCAATTCCCCTTCAACCTGAACCCGTCCCCATAGCGGATAAATTCCAAACATGGGCGGATTAGAACTATTGGGTGCTATATGCAAGGCTACCCAGGGACCCAGCAAATTATTCAACAGACCGGTCACTATCGCTGTCGTGGCGGCTTCTTCCAACCCCAAATACAGAACACAGGAAAATTGCGTCACCGATGTTCTGCTCCAGAGCGCCATGATAAAGTCACGATAGATTTTGACAGCCAGGATCCCCTGGCCTATTCGCCTGGGATCTATTCCGGTAGTCGACTTGACCTTTTGTGCCGGAGTCATCGGCACTTGCCATGACCAGTTTTTAGTCATTCCCAGAATGTGAGCACCACAGGCCATCGTCCACCGGGACCCTTGGCCCGACACCAGGATTGTGGTCGTAATAGGCAGAGCAAACAACACAATCAATCCCACCAACCCCAGGCAGGAAATGATAAGCAGTATGATTGGGATCACCATCCACCCTTATCGCTATAAAGAGGATGCACCCCAAAAAGAAAATTTATACCTTTTGGCTTACTTAAGAAGGAGAATGGTCCGCTGACGTAGGGTCGCCGGATAAAGGGGGAAGCTGGTCCGGCGTGTTCAGTCCAAACTCCCGAAGAAATTGTCTGGTGGTTCCGTATAAAATCGGGCGACCGGGGGCATCCTTGCGGCCGACCTGTTCGATGAGTTCCCGGCTTAGCAACGTTTCCAGAGCCCGTTCCGAATTAGTCTGGCGCAATGTCTCGATCTCCAGCCGAGTAATGGGCTGACGGTAGGCCACGACGGACAAAACTTCCCATGCGGCGTGCGACAAGGGTTCCGGAGCTTGCATGCCGAGGCGCCCGTCCAGAAATTCCGCAAGGTCCGCCGCTGTCGTAAGCAAATATCCGTCGGCTACGCGCTGCACATCCAGCCCGGAAGTCCCTTCCCGCAATTGCCGGGCCAATTTCCCGACGAGCTCGGGAATTCGCGCCGGATCTGTGTCCAGCCATAATGCCAGCTGTTCATCTGACACCGGATCGGCTTGTGTAAATAGTAACGCTTCAAGTTTCCGGATTATACCAGCATCATACGACACGTCCATTTGAACTAACCATCATCTCCCATTAACGGCGCTTTCAGCACGATCCATATCGCATCATAAGGTTTCTCTTGGTTGAGTTCCACGGCCTCTTGATGCCACAGATGAACCACCGCCAAAAATGTGTTGCCGATGTCTGCCGGGTTTTTGTGCTCCACTGTCATATCGAACGTGAGGGGACGGCCATAGTCATGCAGCCGATGCAGGACCCGCGAGATTCGCTCATCTAAGGGATTACTTTCGGCCTTCACTACCCTTTGCGGAACAGCAGCGGATTTCACGCGTAATTTTGGCCACGCCGCTGCCAACTTCTCGGGGTCCGCGCCTTTGACGGGTCGATAGCGGCTAGCGGGGTGTTCGGTGACAGGACGCGCGTAGGTGTCCTGCGCCATCGCCCAAAGGCCTTGCAATGCTTCCGTCGCCTGGCGAACGAAGACGTCTTCACGGCGACTTTCCGCCGTAGGCACCTCCGACTCAGGCTCCGGATCTTTTTGTGGTAAGACCAAATCAGATTTACGGCGAATGATCCATGCCGTGACGGGAGCTTCTTCACTGACCAACTGCAAGTCACGAACAATCCGCCACCGTTTCGCCAGAAACCGGACAAGATAAAAAAGCCGCAATTCACGGGCAATGACTGGACGCCGTCTCACCTTTGAGGCCAGCAGCTGTAAATCTCCTTCCCAGTCCGTGTTTTCCTGGTTTGCCGTTTGTTCTGTCACTGGAGGGTCGCCAGATGCATCGCATCCTTCACCTCATCCAGCGTTTGACGCGCCACAGCTCGTGCGGACTTGGCGCCTTCACGCAAAAGTTCCTCCACCTTATCCGGCCGACTTTCCCACGTGACCCGCCGTTCCCGAATGGGCCGCAGTTTCAGGTTTATAGCCGACGACAACAGGCCCTTGCAGTCCACACAGCCTATAGAAGCCTGCCGGCAGGATCTATCGATTTCCTGAACCGTCTCGGTATCACTGAAAGCTTTATGCAAGCTAAAAACGGGACAGACATCGGGATTTCCAGGATCCGACCGTCTAATTCTAGCGGGATCGGTCACCATCACCCGGATCTTTTGCGTCACGCTGTCCTGTGATTCTCCCAGATTTAGAGTGTTGCCATAACTCTTGCTCATTTTTCTTCCGTCTACACCTGGCAAAACCCGAGACTCGGTGAGAACCGCCTCAGGTTCCACCAAAACATTCCCGTATAGGCCGTTGAAGCGCCGGACGATTTCCCGGGTTAACTCCACGTGGGGCACTTGGTCCTGTCCCACCGGCACTTTGTCGGCTCGGTACAGAACAATATCCGCCGACTGCAACACCGGATATCCCAAAAATCCGTAAGTATGGATGTCGCGTTGGGCTAATTCTCTTAATTTTTCTTTGTAACTCGGTACCCGTTCCAGCCAGCCCAGCGGAGTGATCATACTCAGCAACAAGTGCAGTTCCGCGTGTTCGGGCACCATTGATTGGCGAAAGATGACCGAGCGGTCAGGGTCCAGTCCCGCCGCCAGCCAGTCCACGACCATATCCAATACCTTTGCCGGAAGCTCGCGGGTATCATGATAACCTGTGGTTAGCGAATGATAATCCGCCACCATGAAATAGGATTCAAAAACGTCTTGCATTTTGACCCAGTTCTCAAGCGCACCCATCCAATTTCCAACATGCAGCATGCCCGACGGCTGCATTCCCGACAAAACGCGGTCTTTCATCGTTGTTCCGACACCCACTGTCCGTCCTCTTTTCTGTCCAAGGTCACTCAAGGCCTTTCCATGGAAGATCCTGAGTCAGCAAATCCTGATACGTTTCGCGCTTTACCCACGGCGTGCTTCGGCCCTGAGAAACCACAACAACGGCTGGCCTGGGAACCCGATTATAGTTCGACGACATAGCATAATTATATGCACCGGTACCGAAAACGACCAGATAGTCCCCTACCTCCACCGGGCTCAACGACACGTCCCGAATCAGAATGTCACCACTTTCGCAATACCGCCCCGCAATCGTGTAACGAATCATTTCCTCAGGAGGTTTGCCGTCCACTTGGGCGGAATAGGCGGCCTGATAAAGGGCCGGACGGATGTTATCTCCCATCCCCCCGTCAACAGCAACATAATGCTTGCCGCCGGGAACGGTTTTCGTGGCATGCACGCGGTAGATGGTCACACCCGCCTCCGCCACAATGGCACGTCCGGGTTCTATAAAAACCAGGGGGACCTGACACGCCCGCGGGGTCATAGCTTGAACCGTCCGGTTTACCCGCATTAGTACCCGCGTGACGTCGGGAGGATCGTCGAGAGGTGTGTACTGAACCCCGAATCCGCCCCCGATATCCAGCACTTCGGGCCAAAAACCTCGCTTTTCCCATAACGTTCCAAAGAACGACATGAGTCGTTCCGCATTATGAACAAAGGGATCCTCATCAAATATCTGCGATCCGATATGGGCATGAAATCCTTTTAATTTGATATGGGAATAAGATAAAGCCGCATCCACAGCTTCCTCATGAATCCCGTCTTTCATGGCAAATCCAAACTTGGAATCAAATTGCCCGGTCTGAATGAAAGCATGCGTATGGGCTTCAATACCCGGAGTAAGGCGCAAGAGAACCGGTGCTTCTTTATCCAACCTTCGGGCGGTTTCGTTGAGAAGCACCAGTTCGTCCAGGGAGTCCGCCACCACATATCCCACACCATAACGCAGAGCGGCCTCAATCTCTTCCTGTGTTTTAACATTCCCGTGAAAGACGATCTTGGTCATGTCAAATCCTGCTTGAAGCGCAGTATAGAGCTCACCGCCCGATACGACATCGAGACCCCAGCCTTGGTCATTTAAGAACCCGGCCATCGCCGTGCAGAGAAAAGCCTTGCCAGCATAGAACGCATGCCCGGGCGGCATCATTTCATCCAGAGCCCCTTGAAATTGACGAATACGGCCGAGCATCGTGGCATAATCCAGCACATATAATGGCGTTCCATAGCATTCTGCCAAATCCCGGACCGACATCCCGCCGATGAAAATGTGATGGTGCTCGTCCATTCGATAAGTAATTGGAAACATCCCGTCCCCCTCGCGACGCCAAGGATTGATCCTTGTCCTGGTCATTGTTTTTAGCCTATCATTCGCAACGCAGAGGGTCAACGATTCTCGGGGATTATTCCTTTTCGGGTTCGGTTCCTTCTCCGACTTGGGAAAAATCATCAGGTTTTCTCCGGCATGAGAATCCCGGTCTTAAAGCTCCAATGTTCTGGGATCCTAGGACTTGGGACGGCGGTGAGTGCGGTCGACTGGCAATGTGATAGACGGTCTCATAAATTTACGGTTCAGAGGTTTTCGAATAAATTCGGAACCCAAAGCACTGCCGTCCCAGGGATAGACGGGCCACGAATAGCGCATCCCAAAAGAATCGGTGGCGACAAGAACAATCAAGGGCAACACGATTCCCGCGGAAAAGCCTCCCCATACCAACCCGACAAGCTTTCCGAACCCCGTAAAGAGCAGAAGAAACATCCGTAAAAGACGTACGGCCATGCCAAAATCAATGTCGGGAGCCGTAAACGTGCCGACAGCGGCCAGGGCGACAAAGACCATAGCCTGGGCATCAAGCAATTTCGCCTTGACCGCGATATCTCCCAGCAAAATGGCACCAAAAAATCCCATTGACTGTGTTAAGGGATTGGGACTAAATGTTAAAGCCAAACGTAATAGATCCACACCGACTTCGGCACCCACTAACTGCCAAAAAATAGGAATATCCGTAGCCGACGGATGAACCAGAACCTTCCATCCACCGTCCAGTGACACATGGCTCACCACTAACGCGTACCAAAGGGGCGGAAGGAGCCACGACAGTGCTACACCCAAAATACGCACCCACTTGAGATACGTGCCGATGAGGACATCCTCATGATATTCCTCTACGGATTGGAGGAACGAAAAAACGGAAACCGGTAAAATCATGGCGTTGGGCGAAGTGTCAATCATGACTAATACATGCCCTTCCGTAAGGTGTTCGGCGGCGACATCGGGCCGTTCCGTAAACCGGCTGTTGGGAAAAGGGTTCCACCAGGGTTTGTGCATAATCCATTCCTGAACCGCCTTCTCCGACATCGTCAAGGCATCCACATTAATGTCCTTAATTCGCTGACGGATCTGGCGCACAAAATAATCATTGGCAATGTCCTTAATTTGAACTTCCCCGCCCTAAAGGGCGGAGATTCTGGGGGAACCACAGTCGCTGCGTCGCGGGTCAAGAGACCCTCGGAGTGAACCTCCTGACTCGCCACCGCTTATCCCGCCAGCAACATGCCGGAGTTCAGCCGGACTACGCCTTAACGCCCTTTTGAGAGGGACGGGACGGCGATACGTGATCCGTTGGGGTACAAAGAACTCCCCGGGGCGAATCTCCCCATGCATCCCCTTGTTGAGGATGTTCACCGCACCGACGCCATCGCGGTGGGCCTGATAGCCACAAGCACGACAGCGATAGGTGCGACCCGCCACCTTGTTGAGATGGCCACAGTGCGGACACGTTTGGGACGTGTACGCTTCACTGATGAGATTGAGTGGAATACCATGACGTTTAAGTTTATACGCTAAATAGGCTTCGAACCGGCCAAATTCCCAGGCTCCCACATCCTGATTCGTTCGCCGGGACCGGTGGTGCCGTTTCTTGTAGTTGAGAGTGCCCAAATCTCCTGCATACAGCACGGTGATGAGATGCACGACACAGAAGGCTACGATCTGGTTGGCGGCATGATGCAATGCATTGCGCGTGATCCGTTCCACTTTTTGGCTAGCACGGTGTCGGGCACGGTTGAGGCGTTTGCGCCGCCGGGACCCGGGTTTCGTTCGACTCCGCTTTTTCTGGAGCTTGGCCAGGGCTTTGGCCCGACCCTGCTTCACGGACCGCAGGCCACGACCCGACACCGCTAATGCCTCGGTGCCATCGGCGACCATGCCCAGATGAATCACGCCGATATCCAGTCCTCCGGCTTTACCAGAGGGAGCGGGTATCGGTTCCGGAATCTCGCGCGTGATGGTCAGGTAGATCGCACCATACCCCAACTCGGCCTGCACCATCGTACCGGTCGGCATGGCCTCCGGGAGATGCACCCGAATCGGATCGCGCCCGCGCCCGAGGGGCAACAACAGATGCCGCCCCTCCATTTTCAGGGCTTGACCTTTGAAGATCGGATTGAAGTATCGACGACGGCGGAAGGGATATCGAGCCTGCTTATCGCCGTGCTCGCGTTTCGTGCGCACCCCGTCAATGGTGGCGGAGAACTTCTCAATGAGGGCTTGGATCGTTTGTGAGTGCAGCGGGAAGCGTCGTTTGAAATGCGCCTTGAGTGGGGATTCCGTCGGCCATCGCCAATGCCGCCGACGGCAGAATCGGTGGATCTTCACCAGGCGCGTCCACAAGTCTCCCGCAGCCCGACGGGCATCGGATGCTTTCGCCCACTCGGTCGGGGACAAGGACACGCGGTAGGCAAAGACGGTCGTTTCTTGCATGCGGTACCCCCTTTCTTGACGAGCTATTGAGTTCATTATACACTTGGTCTATGAACAATTCAAGCGACTACAGAACCGGTCGACATTGTGTCTTTAACCTGCATGTCCATTTGGTCTTTGTGGCCAAGTATCGGCGGTTGGTTTTCACGAAAGAGATCTTGGAGGACCTACGGACCATCTTTTCCGACGTGTGCCAGGACTTCGAAGCGACCTTGGAGGAATTCGACGGCGAGCGGGATCATGTGCATTTGCTGATCACCTACCCGCCTAAGATCGCAATTTCTCGACTGGTGAATAGCCTCAAGGGCGTCTCAGCCCGACTGATCCGTAAGAAGCACTATCCGAGCATTGAGCGAGCGCTGTGGGGCGGCAGCCTTTGGTCCCCCAGTTATTTTGCCGGGTCGGCTGGAGGAGCCCCACTGTCGATCATCAAGCAATACATCGAGCAACAGGAAACCCCGGATTGACCCCTACAGGGTCAGCGCCTGATATCTCCGCCCTGAACGGCGGAGTTTTACGGCGCATCTGATAAATTAAGGCCAAATCAGAGTTGGATCGCCGCCCCACCTCATGCATTTCAATGCGCAAATTGGGATCACGCAACCTTCGCCTAATCAGAATAGTGTTGAATATTAAGGTTTCCACGAATCCGTCCTTGGGTCCCCGCAATACACGCTCCAGCGACGGTTCGCTCGGTTTGCGACCCGGATACTTTCTCACATCCATGATGATGGTGTGAGTAATCCCGTCAACCAGTAGAGCCGCCGGCCCCGCCAAGATTTGATCGGCGGCTTTGTTCAACTTTGTTTCCGCTGTAATTTCAATAAACGGAACCTTCCGGTTCAACAACCCTCTTAAGCTGGGACTAGTTAATTGGTCGTCGGGTGTGTTAAATAATTCCTCCATAATCAAGGTAAGATCCGTTTGGGCGACAAATGAATCCAAATACACGAGCGCAACCTGGCGAGATCCGATTTTGAATTCGCGGACAATCAAGTCGAATGTTTCTTTATATCCCAGATACTCTTTTAACCAGCTAACATTGGCTTTGAGTTCGCGAGACATCTCTTGGTCTTTGACCCCGGCTTGACCGTCCAAAGTATATTCAACCGGCATTGTATCCACTCCTCGCCAAAATCTCCTGCAAAGCGCGCCTCGTAGCCGGAACACCTTGTTCTATACTGTCTAGCCCCTGCATTTTTCCGGGATCTCCCAGTCCGATAATGGGAATCTTGCCCTGATCGTCGTCCAGAACATCGACAGTATCTCCGTAGAGCATTGGTGACGACTGGCGCTTTCCCTCTTTGTCCACCGCGTCCTGGACTATCCGGGCCCGGCGAGTCACCGAAGAATCGATACGCACCCCGTCCACGGGACGGGTATTGGCTGCAACCGCCACCACACCCAGAACTCGAACTTCGGGAGCGTTCAGGAGAACTTCCAAAGCCCGTTCACCGGGTCCGGTCGCGGATTGTCCGCGGTCATCCACCATAACCACCACCGGTTCGTTGGGAGCTTTAAGCACCCGGTCCACCAAATGACGGCCGGTAAGAGGCGTGGGATTCCCCCTCGATTCCCGTAACAAATACAGATCAAGAACACGGCTTGCCTCTTTTAACGCCTTATACGCAGTTTGATCACCATCTGTGACCACAATAACGGACTTGCGCGACATAAATGACATTCCCCCTTTCGTTTTTGAGCTTAGGTCTTGGGTTTAAATATCAGAGCCACGGCCAATCCGAAGAGCACTGCCGATTTAATACCGCCCGCGGCGGCTGCGAGTCCTCCGGTGAGAAGGCCCAGCACTCCTTTGGTTTTCACCGCCTCGCCAATTCCCGTCACCAGGGTGTAGCCGAAACCCGGCAAGGGAACCGTTGCGCCGGCACCTGCAAAATCGACCAATTTTCCATAAAGTCCCACACCGCCGAACAACGCCCCCAGAACCACAAACAAGACCAGGACATGAGCCGGTGTCAGGGAAAATAAGTCCAAAGTGAGCTGAGCCAGCACACACAACAGTCCTCCAATCACGAATGCCCAGAGAAAAGTCATGCCGGAACCTCCTTGTTAAGACCGCATTAAAACCGTGGACTTTGATGGAGCCATTCAATTCATTCGAGAAATGGCGACTGCATGTGCAATCGCGGGAATACTCTCCCCTTGCTTATAGCTCGTCGGGGAAAACAACGCGCCGGTCGATACTAGCAATACGCGGCGAAACTCCTTGCTCCGGAGCTGGCGGCAAAGAAATCCGGAAAAAACACTGGCAGAACAGCCGGGTCCCGATCCCCCATTATGAACATCCTGGCGCTGGGTATCATATAAAGATTTACCGCAGTCATCGAGATATGAAGACCAGTCCAAGCCTTCTTGCCGCGCCATAGCGTCGAGTAACTTGACTCCGAGCACACCTAAGTCGCCGGTATAAACTTGATCGTAATAGGAAATATCTCTGCCCACGTCCCGCAAGTGCTGTTTAATCGTGTCGAAAGCAGCGGGAGCCATGGCTGTAGCCATGTCGTTCGGATTTTTCGTCCCCCAGTCAATCACCCTCCCAAACGTAGCCGACTCAATAATCAAATCGGGTTCTTTCACCGGCCTTCCCTCAACCAACAGACAAGCACCTGCCGCCGTGGATGTCCAAGCCGCAGTCGGGGTTCTTTGATATCCGAGTTCAATGGGATACCGAAACTGCCGTTCCGCCGACATATGGTGACTGCTGGCTGCGGCCAGCACGACTGTCGGTCCGCCTCCCGCAATTATCATGGCCCCGAGGCCCACTGATTCGGTAAAGACGGCACACGCCGAAAACAGTCCTGCCAACGGTCGTTGGTGACCGCGGGCAGCAAAGTCTGTGGCGATTAATTGATCCAAGAGATCTCCTCCCATCACCAAATCCACCTGGGACCATTCAACCCCGGCCTTGACAAGAGCCAGGTTCTGGGCTTCAGTCAAGAGGGCCAGTTCAGCCTCCTCCGAGCTGGTGTGATGGTTGAGCTCGGATGGCCAAATCCGGTCAAAGTACTTCCCTAGAGGACCTTCCCCTTCTTTAGGACCCACAACTGCGGCTTGGGACCGGATAACAACGTTGTCAAAGCGGTAACTGGACGCAGATAGTCGACCTACGCCCATCACGCCACCCCTGTTATGAGGTAGCGGAGCAGTCCCACCACAAAGGCGGCCGCCAAGCCGTAAGTGAGAACCGGACCGGCCACGGTGAACAGTTTAGCTCCCACCCCCAACACCAATCCTTCGGTGCGCGAGTCCATGGCCGGAGCCACCATGGCATTGGAAAACCCCGTAATGGGCAGACTCCCCCCCATGCCGCCGACTTTCACCACCCGGTCATACCATCCCAATCCGGTTAACAACGCCCCCACACCAATCATCACGACTGTTGTCGGCGATGTAGCCTCTTTCGGCGTCATTCCATGCCGCATAAAAAACCATTGAGCACCCTGTCCCACACTGCATATCAGACCGCCGACAAAAAATGCCGCGACGGCATTTTTCACGATAGGTTTCCCCGGACGCAGCCGACCGGCCATATTTTGATATTTCTTCATTTCCGGCGATAACTTCCTGACTTTGGCCATGAACATCCTCCCTCGTGAATGGCACAGTGCACTATAAAGAAAAACTCCATGAACCCGTGCGAAGGCTCAGGAGTAGTATGTTCATAACACGAAGGCTTTTATGCTCTCAATGCCGATCCCGGGGCGAGTCGTCCTGCAAAGCCATTTTCAAACGGTCCAGGGCCCGGCGTTCCAGACGTGAGATTTGGACTTGGGACACGTTTAATCGGCGCGCCACTTCCGTCTGCGTCCGCCCATCCACAAATCGGGCCCGTAAAATGAACCGTTCCCGTTCATTCAGGGTCCGGAATGCTTGATTCAAAACCATTTGTTCCAACCACTCGGACTCGCCTTGTTCATCTTTGACGATGTCGTCCAAATGCGTTTCCGAACCGTTCAACGATTCAATAGGCTGATTAAGGGAGGCGGGTACCCGGATCGCCTCCAGCGCCTCGGCGATGGCGCCGGAATCGACGCCCATTTTTTCGGCAACTTCCTGGGTCGTCGGATCCCGTCCCAATTGCTGTGATAGGGCTTGGCGCACACGTTCCACACGCATACCAAGCTCGCGCAGAGACCGGGCCACCCGAATTGGCTGATCGTCGCGCATGTGGCGTCGAATCTCTCCCATAATCAGCGGAACGGCATAAGTGGAAAATTTTAACCCGCGACTGACGTCAAACCGGTCAATAGCTTTGAGCAGTCCTATAGCTCCCACTTGAAAAAGATCCTCAGGGTCGTATCCGCGTCCTTGAAACCGGTGAACAATATGCCATATCAGATTAACATGACGCTGAACCAATTCTTCCCGTGCCGTCAGATCCCCTGCCTGGGCTAAGCGATACAACCGGGATTCGTCGCGGGGATGTTCCCAGATGGTATCTTCATTGGACATCGCGCGACAATGCTCCTTGGATTCTGGCGAATCGCTGCATTTCGATGCGGGTGCCCTTGCCCACCGTCGATTCCACACGCAGTCCATGCATAAAAGATTCCATAAAAACGAAACCAAGCCCCATTCGCTCCGGATCACTGGAAAAGGAGGGTTGCCTGGCTTGTTCGATGTCGGCAATTCCGACTCCAAAATCTTCAATAACGACACTGAGACCTTGCCCGTCGAGAGTAGCGGTCATTTCAATCCATCCATCGGATCGCGCTTGATATCCGTGAATAATGGCGTTGGAAACGGCTTCCGAAACAGCGACCTTGATCTCATCAATTTCCGATAACGAAAACGGTGCCTGCCCCGCTAGTGCGGCTATTGCAACTCGGGCTAAACCCACATTCTCGGGAATGGACAAAAACTGCATCTTTACCTTGTTGTTCACGTAATAATCCCCCTCTTAAGCGTGCTGATCCTTGGCCGTCTGCCGTATGGCATCGGCAACCGGTATGATGGCGGTAATCCCCGCCAGTTCCAGAACTGCGCGGACGTTAGGCCTGACACCAATTAAAGAAAGCGGACGCCCTGTCATTCGTTTGTAGCGTCCTAAAATGACACCAAGGCCCGATGAATCAATAAAATTGACTTCGCTCAGATCCAACACTAACCCTTTATCCCGGTACCGGTCCAATAATTCATCCAACGCCTCTCTTAAAGGCGCCGCCGTCGGCAAATCCAGATCCCCATGGATCGCCACTAAAATCCGACTGCCCTGAATGGTGTGCACAATGGTCATCGACTGTTCCTCCCGAAAGCCATTTTTTTCCTGCTCACCATCATACACGGTTTCACTCGCGAAAAAAGGCGGCTTTTGACCGTCTTAGAGGGGATATTCATCACTTTCTTTGTCGGTTCTTCGGGCTTGCCGTTTCATTTTTTCCCGGGCCGCGTCTAAAATGGGCTCATGGTGTTCGTCCACCACTGACTCAACTTGTTCGACAAAGCTCACCGCCTCATCAAATCCAACATACGTTTCATGATAGTCCACAGCAGGCGGTGTGTCCTGGGGACTATTGGAACTGCCCCACTGAGCCAGGCTTTGCCAAATGTCTTCACCGTCAGTTCCCACATCGCCGTGGTGAATGTCTGCTCGGTCCCCGAAGGGCATGGGAATAACACGGCGCCCAGCGGAAACGTGTTCTTGCTCGCGTTCCTTTTGGCATGTGAGACAATACAGAGATTCCGGGCGGGCCCGCAATCGCGCCGGATCAATGGGCCGATGACAATCCTCGCAAATACCGTACGTCCCCTCTTCAATTTTCCCCAACGCGCGCATTACCTCTCGAAGATGATTGGCCAGGACTTGTTCCAATCCTTGATCCAGTTCCCGCTCAAAAGTTTCCGTGCCCACATCTGCAGGATGGTTGTCATACGCACTTAATGCGTGAATAGATTCCGTTTCCTCTACCGCTAGTTGTTTACGCAGCCTTGAAACCATCTCTTGCAGTCGCTCTTTGGTCTCATACAGACCCACCTCTTTTCCTCCCTTCTCTTCATTCTTTTCAGGCAAAGAGTTTCCATAAGTAGCGCCATGTCAACTGCCCTACTGTAATCTTGGCGATGTGCTCTTTGGCTCGAATGGGGATCTGCCGAAGGACGACATTGTGATTTTTCACGGTGAGATGGCCCAAAATCTGTCCCTGTGCGACAGGAGCCACCACTTCCCGCGTCAGGTTCTTAACCAGCGCCACCGGGGCGCCGGAAACCGGCCGAGTCACGGCCACAGCCTGGTTAATTACGGCATCGACATAGGGCTGGCTCCCCCGAACAACCCGTACACGTCCCAATACCTCATGGGCCTTGGCAATAGACGTTGTGCGAAAGTTCTGAAACCCCCACGACATCAATGCCGCAGCATCCTGTACGCGGGCTTTCCCTGTAGGCTCTCCCAACAGGGTCACAACCAGCCGGGTGTTGTTCCGTAAAGCCGTTGCAGCCAGGCAATATCCGGCCTCATGGGTAAACCCCGTCTTCAAACCATCACTACCGGGAAATTGCCTTAACAAGCGGTTATGGTTGACCAGCCACAAAGTGCCTCCTTTACCGTTGCGAATACTACGATCCTCCCACATCGAAGTATAATGAAGTAGTAGTGGCATTGTCACCGCGTGCTGACTTAAGACAGCCAAATCATGGGCCGTGGTATAGTGATCGGGTGCATGAAGTCCATGCGGATTCGTAAAATGGGTGTCGTGCATGCCAAGACGGCGGGCCGTTTGATTCATCCTTTGCACGAATGCCTGTTCCGAACCCGCAAGAAATGTTCCCAGTGCGTAGGCAGCATCATTGGCTGATCCGACGGCGATGGCTTTTAACATCTGGTCAACACTCAATCGTTCGCCCGGTTCCAGCCAAATTTGAGAACCTTTAACATGATAAGCCGCTTCGTCAGCAGGGACTAAGTCATCCAAACGAAGTTGGTGGCGGTCAATGACTTGAACTGCGAGGTATAAAGTCATTAACTTTGTTACACTGGCCATCGGCAGTTTTTTACGGGCATTTTTGCTGAAAAGAACCTGACCGGAATTGGCATCGATAAGTTCCGCGGCTTTAGCCTTAAGGGTTGGCGGCTCGGTGACATTTTGAGCCCTTACAACCGATGACGTGAACACATTCAAAACCAATGCCAGACTTAGGAGCCCGCTCCAATAACGGTGTTTAACGCGTTCATGAAACCCCATCACACACCCTCCCCCATAGACTAATAGAGGGTAGTATGGGGAAAAGATCACCGATTCATGCAGCCAACCCGTTGCAGCAAACTTACCTAAACTGACGTCGGCTCATTTTCCGTTAATTATTCGATCTTGGCTATGCAGAACCACGGTTTTTCCTCAAGCTGGAGTCCGGCCGTTAACGGTGAGTCGCATCCTAGCCAAGCGATGCGGCCTTCACAACCGCCGCTCGGGTTTCCCCTGGAATCTGGATTTCTGCCGTCCAGAACCTTCTTGAATCTGAAACTTGTTCATCCAGAGTTTCATTGCGGGACGGTGAAACGTTTCAAAATCATCTTCGCTGCGTGGCTATTGGCGGTGCCGACCGTTCCACACCATAAGCACCTGAAATGATCCCCCTTTGCGATTATCAGGGGCCGCGCAAACGCAATGATAGCATTCTGACGCGGATACGCTGAGGCCGCCGCTTGGAGGCGAGAGCCTCTCGCCTTGGCCTAAAATTCTTCGCAGAGAGCAAAGCCGAACTCGGCACCGCATGTCAGAGGTCGTTATGCGTGATGACGATCCGCTTCACATCATTGCGCACAATCCGTTGCCAAAGCTCTCACAAACCTTGCTTGTGGTAATTCAGTCCGGAACCCAAATCACGAACGCCTTCATGAGTCCGACCATTTTTCATGCAGAACTCGGATAACAACATTGCCCGCCTTTCCAGGTCCGCTTTCCGATCATGGCGAGACATTCGGATATACCCGGTACTCACTCAATCCGTTTGGGCATCGGATAGATCGCGGCGGAGTGTCTTTAGAGACTCCCATCAATTCGCGGCTTCTTCGATGCATATTAACAGACTTATGTCTTATGACCAACATCAGGCCAATTCAAACAAATAGAATTTTTTGTTACACAAATCCCCGCTAGTGCCCAACGGAAAGGACGCCAATAAGTCTCAAGCGCGGGGATGAGTTTGGTCATAAACCGGACGCAAACGCTTTTGGCTGACGTGCGTATAAATTTGCGTCGTGGATATATCCTGGTGGCCTAGCATCTCCTGAACAGCACGTAAATCAGCACCATTTTCCAAAAGATGGGTGGCAAACGAGTGACGAATAGTGTGGGGAGTAATAGGCTGACCGACCTGCGCCTTTTCGGCGTATTTTTTAATGATTTTCCAAAATCCCTGCCGAGACAGAGGCTGTCCTCGACGGTTGAGAAATAGCACGGATTCATTGGGATTTTTTAATAATTTGGGGCGTGCCATGTCAACATATTGCATCAACCACCGGGCCGCCACACGTCCTAAAGGAATGTAGCGTTCTTTGGATCCTTTCCCCAGGCAACGAATTTTGGGCGGATCGAGCCACCAGTCATTGACGGTGAGATGGCATAATTCACTCACCCGCAAGCCGGTAGCATAAAGCACTTCCAGCATGGCACGGTCACGAATGCCACCTGCTGTCCTCAAGTCGGGGGCTTCGACAAGTCGCGTCACCTCTTCAATGCTCAGTACGTGAGGCAGGTGTCGGTGCAATTTGGGGGAACTTAAAAGTTCTGTGGGATCTTCTGCAAGAACATGGTCACTGACCAAAAAACGGTAAAAACCTTTAATTGCTGCCAGCCGTCGGGCCTGAGTCGAGGGGGCACGGTCCTGTTCACGCAAATACCTCATGTACTGAATAACGCTCTGTTCATCCGCTTCATATCCCTGGGATTCTACAAAAGACAAATAATCGGAAAGATCACATTGGTACGATTCAATCGTATTGAGAGACAGATTGCGCTCAAACCGTAAATAATCCAGAAATTCCTTAACTTGCTGTGTCACATCGCTCGCCCCACTATGCGCATCTTTGTCATTATTAAATAAGCCATTCGACGGGAGGAACCAAATTCCTGCCGCATTCAAGACAAAATCTCGTGCAGACAAAAAAAGAACCGACCGTCAGGTCAGTTCTTTTTGGGGCGGGAATGCTGCTTCGCTTCCCAATACTTGGCATCGCGAACAGTCCTACGTCCAGATTTGTTCCGGCGCTACATAAGGTTTCCCATGAGCTTCCGCGACAGCTTTAAAGGTGACGGATCCTTGATAGATGTTCAGCCCTTTAGCCAATGACGGATCGTGTTGCATGGCTTTAACGGCCCCATATTGCGCGAGCAGCCGAGCGTATCGCAATGTCACATTGGTCAAGGCCAATGTGGATGTTCGAGCCACGGCGCCTGGCATGTTGGCCACCGCGTAATGAACAACACCATATTTGACGTAAGTGGGGTGACTATGCGTAGTGACATGGTCAATTGTCGCGACAGATCCGCCTTGATCAATCGCCACATCCACGATAACTGATCCGGGCTGCATTGTTGCAACCATTTCTTCACTGACTAAATGAGGAGCGCGCGCTCCGGGTATCAGGACGGCACCGACCAGCAAATCAGCGGTTTTTACCGCTTCCGCAATATTGTATTCATTGGACATTAAAGTTCGAACATGACCATGGAACATATCGTCAAGCTGGCGAAGCCGTTCCGCATTGATGTCGACAATTGTCACATCGGCACCCAAACCCAATGCAATGCGGGCCGCATTGGTTCCGACAATACCGCCCCCGATTACCAGAACGGAACCGGGAAGCACGCCGGGAACTCCGCCGACGAGAATACCGCGGCCTCCCTGCGGCTTTTCCAAAAAATGCGCACCGATTTGCGTAGCCATTCTTCCCGCGACCTCGCTCATCGGCGTCAATAGAGGCAATGACCCATCAGCTGCCTGCACGGTTTCATAAGCTATCGCAGTAATCCCGGAATCAAGTAAAGCCTGGGTCAGCTCTGGCTCAGGCGCCAAATGCAGGTAGGTAAATAACACCAAGTCCTTGCGAAAGTATTGATATTCTTCCGGAAGCGGCTCCTTGACCTTAATAACCATCTGCGCATCTGACCAGACGGCGTAGGCATCCGGAACCATGGTTCCTCCTGCTGCCCGGTACTGGTCGTCAGAGAACCCGCTTCCCAGTCCGGCTCCTTCCTGAATTAAAACTTGGTGAGCGTCCCGTGTCAGTGCCAATACCCCTGCCGGCGTCAGAGCCACACGGTTTTCATCGGATTTAATCTCCGTCGGTAAACCGATTTTCACGACATAGTCCCTTCTTCCCCAATTCTCAGTTGCTCATGACAATCCTGGGGCATTCATTCCAGGATCAGCATCCATTCTAACACACCAAAATTCGACGCCACACGCATTCCCGTTATTTTTCATGCCGTTGCCTTAGACGCTTAAAGCGGATGGGCAAATAGGCAATTAGGAAGGCCAAGGAAGCACCCACGCTGATTTCCAGGGCAATGAGCTCATGAGGCGCCAAAGGTGCGGTAGCAATAACACCAGCAATCAAGATCAACGCCAAAACCGAAGTATAGGGATAGCCTTTCAGACGAAACTTCAAATCTTTGCCCGCGCGAAGGAGGATTTTACGGTAGACAATCTGGGTGACAATAATCAAGCCCCAAATGAACAAGGCCTGAAATCCCGTAGCCGTCACCAGATAAAGATAGGCGGTTTTCGGCAGGAAATAAGCCAGCCCGCTCACCAGAACAAACAAAATTCCCGTGATAAGATTCGCCATGCGAGGCAATCCGCGGGATTCTTGAGCCACGACCTTGGGCGCGGCATGAATACGCCCTAAGGTGGCTAAAACCCGGTCCGTGGCAAAAAGTCCGGCATTCATGGCACTGAGAACTGCCAGCAAAATGACTAAATTGAAGACATTCACCATCCACCTCCAAGGGAGCATGCGCAAGGCCTCTGTGAAAGGGCTCTGGGCAATGGGGACTTTATGCCAAACCAAAAGAGAGGTTAAAGCCAAGGATGCGCCTACATACAAGATATAAATCGAGATGATGGTATTGCGAATCGTCTTGGCCATGGTCCTCTCAACGTTCTTGGCGTTAGGTGCCGCAAGCCCCAAAACCCCTGTGCCTGACATGGAAAACAATACCAGTACCATGGCCGCTAGAATTCCCTTGATGCCATGAGGAAAAAACCCGGGCATCGCATACCATCCCCGGGTTCCAACATAATGGTTTGTAGGCAATACGCCGGCCAGCACCATCACAGCGACCAAAATAAAGAGCACAGTCGCTGTGATTTTTGTTCCCGACATCCAAGCTTCTACGGTGCTGAATCCGCGAACGGTTAGAAAGTTTATCCCTACGACAACTAAAGCGTAACCGACACTGAAAACGAAAATTGGAACCTGGGGAAACCACAGTCTGGTAAAAATTGCTCCCGCCGTGGCTTCGGCCGATATATTGAGAATACTGGAAAACCAAAAAATCCATCCCCCCACAAACGCCGCCCCGGGACCTAAAGCATGGTGCGCAAACGCCAAAAAGGATCCTCGCTCTCGATCGGCTGCCGCCATTTCGGCTAAAGCTGCGACTTCCAATCCCATAATGCTCACGCCGATTAAAAACGAGACAGCAATCGCCGGTCCCGCCAGATGAATAGCTTGACCGACCGCCAAAAACAGGCCAGACCCCATAATTCCACCCACCGTCATTAAACTAAGGAGGGTGGAATCGATGTTTCGTGGAACCTGGGATTTCTCTCCGGATCCGTATCTTCGCCTGGCGAGTTGTGATTGTGTGGGCAGCTTCATTGTGCCTGTTGATTTCGTTTTATCCATAACACCATTATGTTGTCCGCTGCGAAACGTCTTTATTCTCCAGGCTTTCGGGAATTTTAGGGCAGCCCAGGCGGAACACGCGGCGCGACCCCCTCGCACCATTGGCATCTCATCCTGGGCGATCATAAGGTGAAGGGCGGATCTTCGCTTCGTCGAGGTGTGACACATCCCGGTCCAAGCTTCAGAGAGTCCTTTCGTTCAAACGGCAGCTTTCCGGTACCCCGATCGACTGCCTGTATATGTTTCGCCCAGGGATCCATGAAATTATCCCACGGCATCTGAGCACTCAGCATAGACATGAGGCCGAATACTATGGTTTCCCCATGAATTGTGATCTTCTCGTCGTATAATATTCCATGCGGCTAAGGCCCTTTTATTGGCCTTTTTGCCTGTCGCAAAGGCAGACATTGGTATCCAACCCGTCCTGACTTTGCAGAACAATCTGGGTGCGCGTGGTCGAATTAATTTCACCGGGCTGGGGTGGTGAAAGAGTGTGCTCGCCCACTGGGGACAAATGCCGGAAACATTGTGTACTCTAAGCGTTTCCGCCGGCTCGTGCAGGATGGAAAGTGACTGACACGAGTGGCGAATCCGATGTAGTCGGCGAACTGTTGTAGTTCGAACGTGAAGCCATGGAGCCGATACCCCTTACGCCCACCTATGGCGAGGCGAAGTGCGATCCCGTTCAGAGAGGCGCTATGGCCTGTCATCTGGCATCATCATTGGCGAATACTTGCCAGGGGCCAGAAGATTCTCCTGTGCCGGAAGGGCCAGGTCCCCTCGAAGTTATGCAACGCCCTGTGGTAGGTATCCATGGATAGCCCCGTGATCCGCCGAACGCCACGGTGACTGCCTGATCCTAACACCACAGCCATCACTGCCCGAATGATACGGTCTTCTCATCTAAATGATCCTCTAAGAGCTCAAACATCCCACGATAATGCTTCCGCTACCCCCGCCAATCCAAAGCTTTACTCTTTATTCACTTCTTGGAAGGAGTTCCCTACGAATCCTAGCGTGACGCACAGTCGTTGTGTCGTTGTTCAGTATGATCATCGTGATTCGTATGTTGAAATCTCAGACCTTTCCAGATTCCGGCGTCATTACGCCACAAACTCGCGATTGGCCCCTGACAAAGTTGAGATCCACAGTAAAAAATTGCGAATTTCATGATATAATATAACTAGATTTTTAAACCTTAATGAGATGGTATTTAGGTGAGAAGGAGGGGTTGCGATGATTACAGCGAGTGATCTTTTGGTTATCGCAGTGGTCGGAATCGCGTTTATTGGTGCAATCGCAGTACTGGCTCCTATGCTCTATCATGATTACAACAGGGAATAATGTTTACGACCTTGTGCCATCCTCCCACGCCTTAGCTAGCGTGCCGAGGATGTTTTGTTTTGCGTAAAAAACGGAGTTAAAACCGGTACGCGGGCATTCGCCGCGTGCCCCAGATAGGGAAGATGCCAGCTGTCTTCGATAGTCTTCAACACACTATAATGATCGGCCCAAAGATTCGTGCGGATGGCATGCGGATAACGGCCATACAACACCAGCAGAGGCACGCGCCCTCCGCCAATCGCAATATTGAAAACCGGTATCATCGGCGATGCAGGTCCAGGTCTCAAATAGCTTCGCAATCCGGCCGCTGACAAAAAGTGCGTGGGGTCATTCGTTTCATCCCATGTCAGAAAAATGACCGACCGGGTATTCCATGCTTTGGAACGAAGGATAGCAGGAATGAGTTGACGCAGGAATTCGTTACCCCGGCTGACCAACAATGCCGGGTTATTTACCGGACATTCGGCTCCCGCCCCTAAAGACTGTCCATGCATGTCATTGCATAAATTGGGAGTAATCCAGGTAAATTGAGCCAGATGCCCGGATGCCAATTCCCTTTGAAATTGCGTCAAGTTCACCGTATGTTCCCCTCGACTCGGGTTTAACGCCGGAAACAGGGCAAACGGGTTATGTTTCTTGGCATACAGCGCAGTCGGCGGAGCCACTATTGGCGCGTGATTCTTGGGTAGGCGATCGGGATACCAATTTCCCCTAAACCCAGATGATGGAATGCTTTGCATCACAGCTTGCCAGGATATGTGACGACGGTCCAATTGCTGAACTAGGGTCATTTGTTTGAACCGCTGCACCGGGCTGTCACTGTGAGAACCCATCGTTCTTCCCGACAATGCCCCTACATAGTTGGGCAGACTGGGATGAGTCAAACCATAATAATTGGTATCATATCCCCATGAACGCATCAGTTGATCAATGTACCCTGCACGAGGATTATGCATTAATGCGCGGTCCCCGTGGTTTTCCATCATGATGACAATCACGTGAGTGAAGCGGGGAAGAGCGGGACGTTTTTCCTGAATCGCCGACTTCTGAAATTGCACACCGACGGTGAGCTTCACGATGACTAAAAGCAACACCACCAAGCCGGCCGATCCCATGACCAACCGTCCCAGCCACCGAGTGACACTGCTCCAGTTCATCGACGCCGATGGTGACCGAATATCTTCATGATCGGGACACAGCCTGCTCCCACTGAGGTTGACGCATCACATGGGCATAGCGGGAAAGCAGCCACCTAGCCTCCGCTTGTGTAACGAAAATATTGCAGCCCGCCAGCAAAACACGTAGTTGTTCAGCATTTAATGGTTCGCCTGCCCGCATCACCTTTTCTACAAGGTTCACCAAGACACCTCCCACCATACTTTTCCGCTATTACATTATTCGATCTCAACCGCCTCAATTCGGGCAATAAAACCCTTGAGGTCCAGATTTAAACAATGTGACCGGAAACCCATGCTAAAAACCCCCACGCTATAATAAACGCCACACCGCCGAATGGTGTTACCATTCCCCACCGTTTTCGACCCGAAATCGATAAAATGTAGAGACTGCCAGAAAACAACACGATGCCGGCAAAGAAGAGCCACCCGGCCCAGTCCAGCAAGACGTTTGGCGCCGCAATGCGAAGCACCAATCCTGTGATGAGAAGTCCTATGGCATGATACATTTGGTACTGAACTCCCGTTTGATAATTGGCTAGACGCGCCTCATCAATCCGGGTTCTAAGCGCATGGGCCCCAAATGCCCCCAGCCCCACACTTAATAGGGCCATAACGCACCCGAGTACAAGAAAAACCGCACTCATTCTCCACCTCCCCACATCCTGCTTTGTTCTGCATTATCATCAGCACTGTAACAACTTCCACCCTAAGCATCAAGGGTTTGGTTTTCGACATCGTGGCGAGCTGATAATGCCATTTTCGCCCAATGTCCCCATCCCAAACTCATCTTTATGACTGTGCTCCACTGTCATCGCGACACCGGCGGAAATGTTTCAATGGATCCCCTCTTGCAGCGCAGGAACCTGCGTATCTTTCAAAAGTTATCAAATCCGTGTAATCATTCCGTGGATATTCATTAATAGCGTTTCTCGACCGCAGTGGTTATATCCTTTAAATTAACGATAATTTTTTCACGGTTAGACAATCTGTCTGGGACGGAGCATAATCTGTAGATATAAAGGAGGGGCGCATATTGTGCACAAACTGGTCGAAAGCACTCGTGATGCTGGGGGTCATGACCAGTCTGCTTAATCACTGGTTTATTCTTATCGCGCTTTATCCCTTGGCGGCGAGTCTCTTAACCCGCCTGCTGCATCAAGACGTGTGGCCAGCTAAAACGACGTGTCCCTTACCGCCTAATCCGCCGGTGAACATTCATGAGAAAAGGGTAGGGAGAACAAAATAATGTCCTTAAAATCAGCGAAATGGTTAGCCACCAAAAATTCCGATGAAGTCGTTATTGTCGATTGCCGTTATGATTTAGCTCAACCAGCCCAGGCAGTCCGGGACTATCGCCAAGGCCACATCCCCGGAGCGCATTTTGCCGACCTGGAATCGGATCTCTGCGCCCCGAAGGGGCGTCATGGCGGGCGGCACCCCCTTCCGTCCGCCATACAATTTTCTGCACTCTTGTCCCGACTTGGGTGGGTCGAGGGCAAACAGCTGATCGCTTATGACAGTGAAGGTTCCGGTGCCGCACACTTTTGGTGGTTGGCCCGTTATTTCGGTATTGAAGATGTTAGCGTGCTGCAGGGCGGATTTCAGGAGTGGCTCAATTTAGGTTTGCCTGTCAGTACTGACCCACCCGAAATCAAACCCTCACCATCTCCGAACCTGGTCCCGGAGCCATCCCTTGTTGCCACAAGAGATTTTGTGCTCGAACATCTGAACAACCGCGTTTTAATAGATTCGCGATCATATGAGCGATACACAGGATTTCACGAACCGATCGATCCTATCGCGGGCCGGATTCCTGGTGCCTATCATTTTGATTACAAAGAGGTCTATAATTTACCTGGGGAATATCGTTCCGTAGAAACCCTGGAACGTCATTTTTCCGAGATAGACCCTGAAACCGACTTCCCCATCGTTTACTGCGGTTCAGGTGTGTCGGCATGTTCCAACGTCTTGGCTTTGTCTCTCATTGGCGTTCCTGCTTTGTTGTACGCCGGCAGTTTCAGCGACTGGATTAGTTACGCGGACTCACCGATAGAACGGGGTGATCAGGCTCATGGAATCTAACGACAACCCACGCATCATCGTCTTCCGCCACGATGCTTTGAACAGCGGAGACAATCGTGAAGAAGATCCGGGCACGCACAAGGTTTCCCCACCGCCCCGGCGCAAGCGGTCGTGGACAAACGCCATTGTCTCGTTCCTGGGCGTATTGTACAAAGCAAAGGTATTTTTGCTCTTTGGCAGCCTAATATTCTCCATGATAGTTTACGGGTTGGCCTTTGGCTGGGCCTTTGGCATTGGACTCGCGTTGATCATCGCCATCCATGAAACCGGGCATGTGCTGGCAAACAAAAAGAAGCATCTCGACGCATCTTGGCCGATGTTTATTCCTTTCCTCGGTGCCATTATCAATCTGCGCCAGATGCCGAGAAATGCGGATGACGAGGCCTTTATCGGTATTGCCGGTCCCATTTTCGGATTAGGAGCCACATTAATCTCACTGGGACTTTATGAATCGACCCACATTCCCGTGTTTCGCTGGCTGGCGTTGTTTGGATTCTTCATGCACATCTTCAATTTAATGCCTATCGTTCCGTTGGACGGAGGGCGCACCGTGTCGTTTCTGGGATGGCGGGCATGGATCATGGGCCTTATCGGATTGTTGGTTTTGCTGTTTTATAACCCCTTCACGGGCCGGGTGCTCATCGACCCTTTGACGATTATCATTTTGGCCTTTATCATCTGGAGCTTCATCGGCCGGGTCAGACACGGCCCGGGACGCGATTACAATGCCATTCCTTTACTGCACAAATGGGGTTATACCATGTTGTGGGCCGCACTGATGCTGCTATCCATTGTGGGATATTTGATGACTGGCTCTGCTGTCACCTCAATTTATTGAGATGCCACGGTTGACAAGACGATGATGTTCCATTTTCCCCTCAAACAAGCCGCCATCCCTCACGTCCCCTAAGCTCAAGCTCCGCAATGAGAAAGGCTATGCCATATTTCTTCCTGCTCACCGTTCGTCCATGAGTCCACTTCTCTAACTCACCGGGCTCAATGAGTTGAACTGCCCTATACCCATTGGGCCTTCCAAAATCCTGAACGCGGCATAGCCGAGGAACTCGACAGTCCTTCTACGACTTTGCCTCCCGATCCAAAGACCGCGGCCATTGCCGCAACGGTTGGGTGATTCCCCAGAGTCTCAGGTGATCTCCCGCAAAACGCCGCCATGACCAATTTATTATGTAAATCCTTGTGCCATTTCGGTACCGCAATACGCCCTCAAAGTTCCGTAAAGGAAGGCATCGCGGAGCTCTTCCCTTCATCTTTCTAACCGGGTTCGTCCGATCTTTCATCGGCGAGGGGATAAAACGGCGAGTCGTGATGGGGATTGACGTACTCACGATATTTGTCCACAACCATTTTCATATCGGCCCACGCTTCAGTTTTCCACGCCGGATTGCGTAATAACGCTGCGGGATGATAAGTGGCCAAGAAGAACACGCCTCCCCGTTCATGCCAACGACCTCTGGCTGCACTTAATGACGAAATTCCCAAGAGGGTTTGCACCGCCGTTGCACCTAGCAAAACAACAATCCGCGGAGAGAGATAACGAAGCTGGGACGTTAAATGCGGCCAACAAGCACGGCGCTCATCCACTGTTGGCGTCCTGTTATGAGGAGGACGGCACTTCACCACATTTAGAATATACACTCCATGGAATCGCTCAAACCCGGCCGCGTGGAGCATTTTGTCCAAAAGCTGTCCTGCCGGACCGACGAAAGGCCTAAGCAAGCGGTCTTCTTCCGCTCCTGGCCCTTCCCCGATAAATACCAGTTGGGGATTCCGACTGTCACCTTCCCCAAACACCACTCCGTGAGCGCTTTGGCGCAATGAACACCGTTGACATGACAAGATAGTCTCGCGCAAACGGACAAATTCTTCGCTCTCCGGAAATTGTTCAGCCATGTGAAACCACCTCGCCCTCAATAGCTGGGACTCGCGCTCCTTCCAAGCAAAGTGAAGCTAACAAGTACCCCCCCACCGCATCCCAAATCCAGTGACCGCCGGTAGCTACGACGCAGACACAGGCAACCGCTGCGGTCATTAAACGCCACTGCGACGCTAGAAAAAGCCCATAGGCATAAGTAATCCGAAAGACGTGCCCACTGGGAAAACTTCCTCTGAAAAGATCCGAAGACGAAAAATGGGTGGCCGCCGGGCCGCCGTGAATATCCCGTATCCATGCCAGAACAGTAGATGGTTCAACATTGGTCCAGAGGATAAGGTGTCTTAGATCCCCGGAAGGGGGCACATTGGGAGGGAAAGCCGTCGCCACGAAATGTTTTACGACGACCTCGATGATACTGCCCAGCACAAACAGACCCAATATGCGCCATTGAGCTGGCTTTCTGCCAAAATGGCCGCTGGCTATGTAGACTACGATTAATGCCGTCAAAGGGATACCGCCCGCAACCCATATTAACTGCAGGACCGAATATTGGCGTCCCCATGGTTCCAAAAAACCGCTTGCCGCCACATCCAGGGAATGGATGGGGACACTTGGCGCCAGTATAGTAGCCGCAAGAAATCCCGCCAACCAAACAATCCATATTTTCCGCATATCTATCATTGAAGCATGCTTTCCGGGCACTGTCACCTGCTTTGGCGTATGAGAGCGTCTTAAAAGTGCAGTGAACTTTCTTGGGACGGACCCCTTCAGCATAAGAATCCCCACAACGTAAATATCCGGATGGTCCGCCCAATTCTCTTCTGGGTATTTTGAAGACCGCGTGAGCGGTCATATCCCTAACGTGTGGAAATTACTTTCCGCGGCGCACAGTCGAAGACATGATTCGCTACACATGCAGAAAAGTGACGTTGGGGGTCAAGATGCCGACGCACGAGTCACCCTCGAATTGTGCCAGTAACCCCAAAAGAAATTTTGCCAATTCTTGTTCCGGGCGATTCTAGCCTTTACTCAGTGCAAAGACACAGCAGCGGATCCTTTAGCCGCCAAGCAACTGAGATCAAACAACGTAAAAAGTTGGTGTCGCAACGGTAGAACGCGTCGCGAACACCCGAGGGACAAGGTCATGGGGATAATTGCAAGGGGTGGCATCAGATCTATTTTTTCGTTGCTCATCGGCGTTCACACAGCGTAAAATGGACACATAGCCAATAGACTACTCACATCTCACATCACACATCACGGGAACAGCCACATCATCCATGCCCTGTCTTTACCAACCTGCCGGATAAAGGACCGGAACAAAGGCTGGATTATGAGGAGATTGTGGCTGCTCCGAAGAACGGACAGGAGGCTTTTCCCCATGAACATGTCCGACTCCGGACAGAGTTCCCAAGGGCCCGTAACTCCACAAAACCCGGCCAGACCGGTGGCCGTTATTACCGGCGGCACCCGGGGTATCGGGCTGTCGATAGCCCAAAAACTGGCTAATGAAGGTTATGCTCTTGCCTTAATTTATCAGCGTCATCACGC
This sequence comes from Sulfobacillus benefaciens, assembly GCA_003023725.1. Taxonomy (GTDB): domain Bacteria; phylum Bacillota; class Sulfobacillia; order Sulfobacillales; family Sulfobacillaceae; genus Sulfobacillus; species Sulfobacillus benefaciens. The sequence continues at coordinate 172,282 of PXYT01000001.1, forward strand.
CCAAGCCCGCGAGGCCCGTGACATGTTGCGCCGAAAGGTGCCCGTGGAAACCTTTCCGGTCGATGTCCGCCACTGGACCGCGCTACAGGACACAATGAGTGGTATTTATAAAGCTTGGGGACCTATTTCCTTAGCTGTGCACAACGCCGCCTCCGGTGTCGCCCGTCCTTTACTTAACACCACTCTGCGCCATTTTGATTTTACCCTGGAGGTAAACGCCGGCGGACTTATTGGCCTGGCCCAGGCTGTTGTCCCTAAAATGACGTCATCTGCCCACATTATTGCCATCAGCAGCTTAGGAGCCCGAGTTTCGTATCCTGAATACGGATTGATAAGCGCGTCAAAAGCCGCTCTGGAGGCCATTGTTCGGCAACTCGCCCGAGAATTGGGTAGTCACCATATCACCGTGAATGCCATAGCCGCGGGGCCAATACCTTCGCAGACCTTGTCCCATTTTGATGGGGGACAGTCCTGGCTGCAAGAATTTGTGGAGAAAGTTCCGATGCATCAGCCTTTGAGCGAAAATGACGTGGTTCAAGCGTTATGGTATCTCATCCAACAAAAAATGATCAATGGCCAGGTTCTCACCGTGGATGGCGGATTTCTCACCATGGCTTAATGTCATCCGAACTGGCCACCACAAAAAGACCCGGAGAAGATTTTGCCATTCGGGACACACTGTGACCCGGCCCTCCGTCGATAACATTCGCGTGAAGATAGCTGAGCGTATTGTGGACATGAGGCCACGACACGGGCTCGACAGTTTGTCTGACCAGACGAAATTGAATTTTCGCGGCGTCTCGGGTGACGAATCCATCTATGCCGCTAATCCACGGAATTTCCGGATTGGTCCACAGTAAATTTTGCAGGGCGGAGGTTAGACAGGGGACCACGCGTTCCATCAAAATGCAGTGTGACGGAATCCCGGACGGAACAGGCACGGTGCGGCCGCCTCGGTTTGCCACTTCGGCGCGAATAGCTCCAAGGTCATCGTGGGAGCCTGACAAAAGATGAACGCGATCCCCATACGTAGCCGACACATAAATAACCTTCCACGCTGCATCCCTTAACAATACAGACAAAACATCCATCCTCAGTCCCAAAACCGCCATCATCGTTCCCTGGCCCGCGTATTCCTGCATACAACGAGCGCGCGCCAATACAGCCTTGTAGCCTTGGACACGGCTTAAAGCTCCGGATACCATGGCTGCGGCAAATTCTCCCAAACTGATCCCAGCGGCCGCTACAGGTTCGTAGCCCAGATCTTTCAGGCAGTCGAAGGCGCTCATGTGGTAAGCGGCCAAAGCCATCTGCCGTTCAACTTGCGAGGAATTTTCCCCCAGTGCCGATGGCGGCGGAATCTTTTGCCCACACAATTCCGATACGTCAGCAAGAGCACGCACAAACACGGGATGTCGATCCAATCGGGTATCCAACCGCGTGTCCCCCTGGCCCGCGAAAACGATGATTCCTCGCCTCGGACCAACGGGTTTAAGTCGTCCCATTGTCCGACCTCCCCAGAGCAATCGTTGCATTCTGCCCGCCCAGGCCGAAGGAATTGGACAGCGCCAGTTCCACAGGCGCAGCACGGCGGGACTGCACAATGTCGAGCGGACAATCGGGATCCACCCGTTCACATCCCACTGTTGCCGGGATAATCTGATCCGTGAGTATCTTCACCGTCACCACCGCCTCCAGAGCTCCGGCTGCGCCCAGCAAGTGTCCAACGCTTCCCTTGATGGAGGACACGGCGCACGACGTCCCCACCACGTGCGCAATAGATGTCCATTCCGAACGATCCCCGACCACGGTTGCCGTACCGTGAGCATTGATATAATCCACTTGACCAGGAGAGATCCCCGCGTCATCAAGAGCTTGTGTCATGGCCCACTTCTGCCCGTGACCATCGATAGCGGGAGCTGCAGGATGCTCTCCATCTCCTGCCGACCCATAACCCAGCACCCGTGCGTAAGGCTTTGCCCCACGCCCCAAAGCCACTTCCTCGCGTTCCAGAATTAGAATGGCGGCACCCTCTCCCATAATCATGCCCGATCGATCAACATCAAAAGGCCGACAGGCTAAGTCCGGATCCAACACGGTGGATAAAGCGCGGGTCTGCATCAGACCCGTAACCAATTCCGGAATAAAAAGCGCCTCGGCCCCTCCGGCAACAACCACATCCGCCCGTTCCATCCGGATCATGTCGAGAGCCACACCAAGAGCATCCGTACCGGCCGCACACGCCGTCGTCACCGTCAGATTCATGCCATGCAATGCAAATTCCATAGCTATTCTGGCGGCGGCCATATTGGGAATAAAGGCCGGAACGAAAAAAGGCGATAGCCTTCCCCCCGTTTGGAGGGTCAGCGTGCCGGACCGAAAGGTGCTAAGGCCGCCCACCGCATTACCAATTACTACCCCGATTCGATGAGAGGGAACCGACGAGCCGGGATTTCGCGCTTGTCTCCAAGCCTCTTTTGCCGCGGCCAAAGCAAAGTGAACAAAACGGTCTGTTTGCTTTACCACCTTAGGCTCGATGTCGGATGTCACCGGAAAATCAATCGGAGCCCCCACTAACGGTTTAGGAGAAAGACCGCTCACCTGGCGCAGCGCCTTTTTTCCCGAGAGTAAGGCGTTCCACAAAATTTCTACTCCCATACCGTAGGGAGTCACAGCGCCCATTCCTGTGACCACGACATTTGACTGGTTCACTCTTGACATCACTCGCCATCTTTTGTCATTGTTTTCTTAATTCTTAATTACTCATCTATTATAACGTATGTTGCAAACAACTGAATGTGGTAGGTGCCGGATTTTGTCAGTAACGAAAGGGATGTGGTCTCTAATGAACCCCTCTCCTAAACGCGTATTACAGTGGGAGGACAATGTTTGTTATGTCTGCCGGCGGGATTCGCGGATTTCTGAAGGGTTTCCCATAAGCTTCTGGGGAGATGCCGAGGGAGTCTATGCTTGCTGGATGGCCCCTGCGTGGAGTATTAACCAGCAGGGATTCGTCCATCCGGGGGTTATTGCGAGTATTGTCGATGATGCCATGGGACATGCCATTTACCATTCCACGAAGCTGGCGTGCATGACCGCGGAAATAGCCATTCACCATCACGGGGCCATATTCCCCGATCATCCCGTGCAAATTCAGGGGTGGGCACAAGTTCGGAATCGCCGAGTTATCCAAGCCCATGCCCGCATCGTCACGGCCACAGGAACAATCGCGGTGAATGCCTCCGGAAAATTCGTCCCCGCTCCTTCCCATATGCAACCACCTTCACCGTCCGCGTATTTTTAGTTGTTGAAGAAGAACCAATGTCTGTTGGTCCTTTTCCTCTAAACCAGATACGAGAAGGCTGGCTTGATATCTTGGTGGGTACGGGGCTCACTTATCACTATGCACAAAACCGACGGCTCTTATAGACACTTGTCAACCCTTTTGATATCGTCTTCTACGATAGATGTTGGTGGTGGCATGCGTGCGGAAAGGAGACATCCGTGACATTACAAATCGTGATCATATTGGGCCTGCTTGTCTGGGTGGGCATCTTTGTACGTTGGTGGCTGAGCCAAATGCTCTTCATGGAACAGCGTGATTCCAAACTGCCAAAAAAATGGCACATCATTCGTCCTGCCAAATCCAGACAGTTCCATCAGTGGTTTAAGGACTATCCATACGACAAATTCGATTCGGATTCTTCGTCTCCCTGACCGCTCGGAGCAAGGATAGAGAAAGCCGCTAAACCTTCCGGTGGCCTTGCCCGAAAACCCTTGAGCAGGCAGGCACACAAGATGTCGGCAAACCCCCGGGGGTTCCAGACCGTAACGCAAATGGAACGCGTATCAGGACCGTTACATGGGAACTTGACTAAATCCGGATTTGTCCCTGGCCTCTGGCAATCCACTTCCAAGTTGTCAAAGCTCCTAATCCCATAGGTCCTCGGGCATGAAGCTTCTGAGTCGAAATCCCAACCTCACCGCCCATGCCAAATTCGTAGCCGTCGGAAAACCGCGTGGAAGCGTTCCAATACACCACAGCAGCGTCTACTGTGTTCAGAAAGCGTTCCCCATGACTATAGCTATTGGTCACAATCGCTTCGGAATGCTTGGTGCCGAATTGCGCAATGTGGCGAAGCGCGTCGTCGAGATCTTGAACCACTTTTACAGCAAGATCTAAACTGAGATACTCTGTGGCAAAATCCTCCTCTGTGGCCGGCATGGCAAATGACAGGTAGGAGCGGGATTCGGAATCGGCATGCAGCACCACGTCATGGCGTCTTAGTTGTTGTTCAAGCACCGGTAAAAATTTTTCGGCAATGTTCCGATGAACCAGCACCGTTTCTGCGGCGTTGCAGACCCCCGGGTTGGACACCTTGGCATTAGTCACAATGTCGACAGCCATTGTGATGTCGGCACTCTCATCCACGTACACATGACAATTGCCAACCCCGGTCTCGATCACCGGCACCGTGGCTTCTCGGATAACTCTTTGAATTAGTCCTGGCCCTCCGCGCGGAATCAACAAATCGAGACCATTCAGGTGCATCAGATCTGTCACATGCCGGCGATCGGGGTCCAAGATGGCCTGGACCAGGTTTCTGTTAAAACCTGAGGCGCTGATGGCATCTTGCCAACACTCAACAAGAACTCGAATCGATTCAAGCGCTTCATGCCCTCCTCGCAAGATTGCCGCGTTTCCCGATTTCACAATTAGTGCTGTGGCCTCAATAGCCACGCCCGGACGGCTCTCAAATATCAGGCCAATAACGCCCAAAGGCACATGCACAGCTTCAATGCTCAATCCATTGGCAAGCCGTCTTTGTCCCTCACCCTGACCCAAGGGATCAGGCTGTCTGATAACAACACCAATGCCGTCAATGAGTCGTGCGATTTGGGATGCGCTCAGTCCCAGTCGTTTCTTGAGTGATGGCGGCAAATCAGAGGAATTCTCCAAATCTTTCCGGTTTGCTTCCAGGATCAGAGCTTCCCGCTCCTTCAACAATTCAGCCATTTTTTCAAGAATCTTGTTCCGTTGCGATGCATTGCTTCTGGCCACAACTTCCTGAGCCAGCCGTCCAGACTCCAACATGCTTTGCAGCATACGCGTCTCCTTTCCTAAAAAAGCTCACAGACTAATCGCCTGAAATGATCCCCACACCCGAGTCCTTATTGGCCTTTATCCCAAAGATAGGGGTATCTGGCTGCGACAAAAAGTAGGTAGCCCGCACAGCATCTCCTTGAATTAAATGCGGCAAGACTTCGGACGTTGAACTGTCCGCCAACACCGTGGGAATGCCGTATTCCTGCGTTATCCGTGCTGCCAGCAACTTTGTCCGGATTCCTCCCGTGCCCCATCGCCCTGTGGCCGCAGAGTGGTGATTCAACAGGTCCTGAGATACCCACTCCACCATACCGATATGCTCGGCCGTGGGAATTTTCCGGGGATCATCCGTGTATAATCCATCGACATCCGACAGCAAGATTAATAAATCCGCCTTAATCAATCCCGCCACACGCGCTGCCAAAGTATCATTATCACCAATCCTGATTTCCTCGTGTGCCACCGTGTCATTTTCATTGACGATCGGCAAGGCTCCCCATTCCAAAAGACGTTGAAGAGTGTTCGCAGAATTTGCCCGGTGTCTCGGGTCTTCCAGGTCTTGACGTGTTAATAAAATTTGCGCGAGAACCACCTCCGGCAGGTGACGCTGGTATGCCTGCATCAGATAGGCTTGACCAATAGCCGCCAGAGCTTGTTTTTCTACCACTCCCGTAGGTTGCCTGCCGCTACGGCCAATACCCGCACCGACTGCACCGGAAGACACCACGATCAGTTCATGGTGGTGTCTCCGTGCCCATGCCATTTGGGAGGCTAAATTCTTAACCCGCTCGTCAATTAACAATCCATCGTCTCCACACAAGCTGGAGGTTCCAATTTTCACTACTAGCCGCAACGGTTTAAGTCCCCCATTCCACAAAAAATCCGTCCTCCATGAGGACGGAACAATATCCGCGGTACCACCTCGCTTGCCTGTTAAGGCCTCTCAAGAACCAATAACGGTGGCACCGTCCTGTTTATCACAGGAATGCTCTGAAGTGGGTAAGATTTTCCTGCATGCCGGTTTCCAGAATTCCCGGCTCTCTGGTTATGAGGAATGAATCTATGGCTTCTTCATTGCATCATACGTTATGAACTTTCCGCTAATCCTTCTTATTCTGCCAGAAGGCGAACCGTTATTTAACGTGATTGACTCTAATGTTAATGATTGTGATGGGTTTGTCAATCACACATTGTGACGAGCCGAAAAAATAACCGGGATCATCCGACTCTTTCGGACAATTCTTTCCGATAAACAGCGAACAACATCCACAAACCGGACGGGGATTTGTCCTCTGTCTTCCTAAGCTTCCTCACTGTCCCCTTTATCAAGAAACCGGGACCAGATCCCTCTCACCACCACAATGAGAGAAATGGCTACGGCCACGGGCAGAGCACCATTGGCGTTATGGGCCAGAGCCAGCTGCCGAGCCAGAATTGTGGCCACAATATCCAGAAGACGGGGCGGTGACAAGTGCCGGAACAAATCCCTTGTCTCCACGAGCAAAGCCAGCGTGAAAATGTCCTCCAAAATTCCCCGCAAATTCAACAAAATTTTTTGGGGATGGACCATCATCGCGCCCCAGTGTATGAAGAAAGCCACGATGCCCGTAGCCAGCGTGACCAAAATGACCACTTCAATCAGCCATCTCAGCCAGTAACTAATGTGGCGCGTCAACCGCACCCAGGAAGTTGGAACCGTAGCGAAACCTCCTCATTCCATTTCCCTCGTTATAGTCCCGCTACTCTCGTTTAACGGGAGACGACCGGATTACGGTGTACTAGCCAGTCGCCGCCGATGATTATTCAAGAGAAGAGTTAGGAATACCAGGTACGAGAGGGCCACGTCGATGATCGACAAGTCCCCATGCGTCAAAGATGCGTCATAAAATCCATGAAATACTGCCGCCACCAGATAAGCGCCCACTGCAAGATGCCAGTCTCGATACCCGTGCTGGGCCACAACGCCCAATCCGTAAGCAACGATACCCGCCCAAATGGCGTGCAGAAAAGGTGTGTATAACGCCCGCGTCAGGGCAGTGATGGTGCCCAATCCCACGCTATGGTACAAAACGTCGAATGTTATGCCGTGTTGGACATACGAAATATTTTCAACCGCGGAAAATCCTAAGCCTGAGCTAATTCCAATCATCATATAGGACAGAGGGCTCCAGACTTTCTTCTTAGCCCGATTAAACAAAAAGATGAGAACGATGATAATTTGTTTGGCGAATTCTTCAGTCAGCCCTATAAACAGGATATAACCGATCGCTGATATTGCCAGAATATGTGAATTCAACAGGAGATTGGCTCCATGACTAATCCAGAACGACTCCACGACCAAGGCAAACAAGACCCCTACGGTTCCGGTGAAGATATAGGCGACGATATCAAGCAAAATGGAGCGAATATGAAACTGAGACGCAATCAAAGGCTGAAAAATAAAGAACCAAAACAAAGAAAAGTAAACCATCATCCCATCAACAATGTTAAGATGTGCGTCACCCAACAAAATAGGAGCCGTGGCAAAAACAAACAACCCCCAAAACAAACGCGATTTAAGAATGGTCAAAACATAAAGGATAGAATTTTTTGGCAGAGGACGATTGGCCACCGCGAACAATCCCGCGTCATGATTCCGACAAGCCTCGCACAGAACTTCATCGACAGGTGCACCGCAATTTTCGCATTGATGGCGATAAGGAGGGAGATTCATCCCAAAATCCGCCTTTCCACTTGTGTCGTAATGTGTCCTTCAGATGGGAAAATCGACGCCGCCAGGGATAACACCTTGATTCGGGAAATCTGGCTGTACCTTCAAGCATCAACCAGTCTCCAGGACATCATACACGACATCTGTCATCATGCCTAATCCGAGAACAATCCCTCGCCCCATGCTTGGTCGACTCGATCATTCCACGATTGCCAGGTTGCCGGAGGTTTTTTGTGTTCCACGGCCCATACGGCATACCACAAAGCTGCCCGGACTTCCTTCTCGGACACTTTTATCTCTTGGGCTATAGAGGCCAGAGGGGCCAGCTCTTCCACCCTCTTGAGCAACTCCGCCACCGACTGCCGCGATCGGCGTGCATAAGGCTGTTGATCGCATTCAGTCGGACTGTGTCCAATTTCCTTGAAAATGACCCACAAGGGAAATTGAGGATCCGAACGGGTATCGATCCAATAATCCAGACGCAATGATTCTTCATCCATTAAAATCCCCTCCTTTTCTCGTCACTGCTGTTCCGATTTCGTCCCATCACTGCGCCGCGGTTCCGCCGTCGAGTGACACGAGGCGTCCTTTCACTCGATTTCCTCTCCGTTTCCCGGAAATCCCTCTTTTTAAATGGTTTCCGACCTCTATATCACTCCACCCAACAACGACGAAGAGAAGTCTCACCATCAATTAGTGCCATCGTTGCTTGAAACCGTGCGTGCAAGGCAGCCGGGACACCAAAAATGAGGGCGGACGTCCTACAAAATCCGTCTTCCAAGAAATTCATCTTGTTTAACCGAGGTCTCGCCGTTACCACACGAAAAGTGACTGGTTGACCTCCGGAACCGCTGGTCGGACCGCTCCGATCGAAAGCAGCAGTGCATCGCGATGTTCAACATCTCCACAATCCATTTGCCAGGGCTACGGCCAGGCGCCGTGAGAGCTTTCCCCACCGGGCAGGGTCCCGGGACCCAAAACTTTCGCATCCTAATCGGTACCGTCGGCACCGTTCCCCGATGTGCCCGGCCGCACCTTATAGAATGTCATACCAAATAAAGCGCCGAATGATGGCGTTCATTCGGCGCTTTCGAAGGCCGAAACCCCTAACTCAGATTTTGGGCCACTTCAGCGAGCCATTCAACAGCCAGCAGGTCCACTCCGTCCATTTCTGGAGACTGGCAGTCCAGCACGGCATACAAATGATTGTTCCGGATTACCGGGAGCCCCACTTCCGACCGTGTCTCGGGGACCGCTGCAATATATCCCGGAAATTTCTTAATCGATCCAACAATTTGCACAGCCCGTTCCGCGGCACAAGAACCGATAACGCCCTGACCCCATGGAATAACAAGCGGAGACGGAGGTCCGCTAAAGGGACCTACCATTAAATCCTGTCCTAAATGGAAGACTCGGTAAAACCCAATCCACGACCACTCTGGCCACAAAAGACGGATTTGCGCCACAACGTTGGCCATAATCGCCACATCATCGGGACCCTCTTTCGTCCAGTTCGCAATGGACTCCAAGGCTGATTTCAATTTGCTTGTTTCGCTCATACCGGCCTCATTAAAAGCTTATCACCACATCCGACTCAAGCGCCATTTCGTTAACGGCACTGCCACCCACAACTCCTTCGGTTTCGATAAGATCATCAAGGGTACAGTCATTCAAATCCAAACTGGGTGCGCAGACATAGAACTTAACACCCGCGTCTCGGGCCTGATCAATGAAGAACTGAAGGCGAGCGCCATCGCCTCCTTCCTTCACTGTCAGCTCCTCGGCAACTCCATGCTTCAACAGTGCCGTGGCGCGAATGGTAAAAACCATGGACACGTCGTGATCCATCAACGCCGCCGTCGTGGCTAAAAAGAACGGCGAAGCCGCCCGGTAGGACACTTCGGGCCCTGTGGTAAGGATATACAAAAATTTCTTGACCTCTGAAGACATCACGGTTCCCCCTTTTACTAATGTTTATTTGGTGCGGCGAATAAGAAAACGAAAGACCTCGCCCTCCTGTTCGGCCAGCAGCAATTCATGCCCAGTCGACTTGGACCAAGCCTTGAAATCAGCCATAGATCCCGGATCCGTACTGAGAATTTCAACTATCTGTCCGATCTCAACACTCGTAATGCCTTTCTTGGCCCGAATAACCGGCATCGGGCATTTAAGCCCTGATGCATCCACCTTTAAGTCCGCTTCAATGGGAGCGTTCATGTCATTACCCGTCCTTTCCAAAAAACCGTATAGTCGTCAGCACTCACTTCGCTTGGCTGTCATCCATCAGCACTTGCCGAAAACTCTAGACAACACGCCGCCAGGAATTGTCAGCTGTTAGACGAAGCGTTCGCTCTCCCGCCAAATGACCTCTTCGTTGACTGGTTTGCCGCACTATCTTAATGGGAATTCTTTCACAACTGGCCTATCCCAGGGCTCCCTAAAAACTCGCCCTTCGGGCCATTTCGCCAAAAATGCCTTTCTGGTTCCGGTAAGTCAAGCGGATCAGAACCTGGGCCTGATCGAGACAAACCCCACTGTCTTCCACAATCCGTCTTCCCACGGGAATACCTGGGCGACCACAAACTCTCCACCGGTTTCACAGCTCGCCAATTGATGATGGCTCACGCGGATGTAGCACCAACGAGGACGAAGAAGAGTACTCTCGTGCCCACATCCCAGGCACTCCCAATACCTGATACGGGGCTTGAACCTTCAGAGGTGAAATTCAGATACCGCACCCGCATCCCTCTTCTCCGCTTTTAGAAAGAGCTGTCCGATTCTTCGAGCGAGTCGCCATCTAAAGGCACACACCGCATACAGGTAATGCCTTCTTCCTGCAGTTTAACACGATAAAGCGGCACCACATCGGATCCTTTAATCAAATGGGGAGCGGGCCACTGAGAATTGGCACGGAACTCGACGATCCAACCCTCACCATAAGGATCACGGTTAATCGTATTGGGATCTGCCAGCACATCCTCATTAACTCGCACGACACTGCCGGAAAGCGGAGCCGGGAACGGGCCCACCCATTTGGCGGATTCGATCGTGGCTACATTTTTTCCTTCTTGTACCGTTTTTCCCGCCCTGGCCCGCACATGCAGGATCTTTCCGGCGCGGGTTTGCGCCGGGTCAGTCATCCCCAGCCGTAAGATGCCGGACGGCAACTGGGCAACCCATACATCTCTGCCCACATCAAACCACAAATCGTCGGGGAACTCACAAGCAAAAACCTGTGCCAAGGATCCTCCCCTCCTTTACTTCGCGCATTTAATTCCTTCTTTTAGAAGTTTTGCACGATAAGACGCGACACCGCTTTCACCGGTTTCGAGATTGTTTTTGTCTTCTTCCCAATTTGACGGCTTGATTTTCAGTAACCAACCCTTCCCGTAAGGATCATCATTGACCAGGCTAGGATTGGCTTTAGCCGCTTCGTTGACCTCTATCACCTCCCCTGCCACCGGCGTTGGAATCGATCCGACCCATTTTCCGCTCTCGAGTGTTCCACCGCTTTTTCCGCGGGCCAAGGTTTTGCCCGCGGACTTTAGATTCACTACGATAATCTTTCCCGCCAGGCTTTGGGCAACATCACTCAGCCCGATCAAAACCACTTCGTTCTCGGGCTTTGCCCATACATGCTTTTCTATCCAATAATACAAATCCTCCGGAATGTTGCAGCCCTCAACATCAGCCATTATCTCCCAACCCCTTCCATCATTTCATTGCCACGGCAGATTCCGGGACACTGAGTCCGACTGCCTGGGCCAGCAGCTCTGCCACATCGACTACTTTGATACGGTCCTCGCTTCCAGTGCTCTGCACAGCAGCCGAAAACATGGACATATCCTTGGGACAAGCCACCACAAAATAATTCACAGCGTCAAGCGTCAAGGCCTCACGGATACGGTTGTCGGCGGGACGTTCCTTGATTCCGACTTCTTCCATCCAAATTCGTCCCCCTCCCGCCCCACAGCAAAAACTGTTGGCTCCGTGACGGGGCATCTCCACCAGTTCTACCCCCATCTTCTCCAACAACTGACGGGGAGCGTCAAACACACGATTCCACCGGCCCAAATAACAGGGATCATGGTACGTCACCCGAATTCCCAATGGCGACGGCGAGAGGCGCCCTTGCTCAATAAGATCCAAAAACGCCTGGGTATAGTGTCTAATCGGTTTTTCAAAGCCGAATTTCCGGTACTCATTGCGCAACGCGTTAAACGAATGGGGGTCGGTAGTAAAAATTTGATTATACTCTGCCTTTTCCAGCCATTTCAGATTTTTTTGGGCCAGAGTCTCAAATAAGCCGAATTCACCCATGCGTAAAGCTTCATTGCCAGCGTTGGATTCTCCCTCGTAAAGAATCCCAAAGTCAATGCCGGCTCTCTCCAAAATCTGCGCCACCAAACGCGACAATTCTTGGAGACGAGGGTCATAAGATGCAAAGTCTCCAACAAACCACAACCAATCAACCGGTTCCTTCCGCGCATCCTTTATCGGCACATCTAAAACCTTCGTCCAGGCAGGGCGTTTACGCTGAGGTTGCCCAAACGAATTGCCCTGCCGGTCCCAGCCCACCAGCACCTTTTGGCTATTTTTGTCAACTTCTCCATCCTCCAGCAAGGCGGCCCGTAGTCCCGCAATCTTGGGCACATGTTCGATAAATACCGGACACGCCTCTTGACAGGCCCCGCAAGTGGTGCAGGACCATAACTCCTCGGCGCTCACGGCCCCACCCGCCAACGGTACCGGCTCTCCGCCACCCAATTCCTTACGCAAGGCGTCCCGCAGCTCCAAAATCACCATTTTGGGAGACAGCGGCTGCCCTGCTGCATGAGCCGGACACACTGCTTGGCAGCGGCCGCATTCCGTACAAGTGAAAAGGTCCAGGATATCTTTCCAATTCATATCCCGGAAAGTCCGAATGGCCATGCTCTCGTCTTCTTTTTGCATAGGCGGCACAAGCTCCCCATAAGGCCGGGTCTTGTGAAGAAAGATGCTGGGAACCGCTAAAAAGATGTGCAAATGCTTTGATGTGGGAAGATACGCCATAAATGCGAACACCATACCAATGTCCAAAAGATAGCCCAAAATATAGCCTGTTTCGGCCACGGCTGCGTTATGAGCGAGGCCCATCTGTATCCACAAATGACCCATTGCATAACTCACAAAACCCCAAGGATTGAGGGCGGCGTGAACGTGAAATAAGTAGGGTGCTGCAAAGGGATAAAAAGATTCGTGGAGATAGATCCCAATCATAATAACAGCAATCATCGCCAGGATAATGTACCCGTCTCTCTCGTCGGACCCATGATAGCGCTCCGGTTTTAACACAGCTCGCTGGTAAACTGCCAGGGCAATACCCACCAGAACCAGCAGAGCCCACAAGTCGACAACAAAAGCCAAAGGCGCGTCCAATACCAAATGAGGGTCGAAAACCTGGCCAATGGCACTAACGATATCAATAAGCAGGATCACAAAACCACTAAAGATGAAGAAATGAAGGATCCCCGATAACCGTATCCTTAGTAAGCGTCTGTGCCCAAACACCTGGCCCAGCATGAAGCTGAGCCGTTTGGGCCAGTTGTCCAACCGGTTTGTAGACCGGGCCTGTTGCATTACCCGAAAAATGGGCAGCATCCGATAAACGAAATATCCCGTTGCCGAAAGAAACATGAGGATGGTTAAGACCATTAAAATGTCTTGGCCAATCACTCTACTCCCCCCTTAGCCGTTCCGTTAACGCAGGCATAAGCTCCAGCATATCCACTGTCGTCCCGTAGTGGGCAATATCCATAATGGAAGCGTTTTCGTCGGTGTTGACGGCAATAATCAAATCGGCGTCCCGCATACCTTGTTGGTGTTCTGGGGCTCCAGAGATTCCGAAGGCCATGTACAATTTCGGCTTCACGGTTTGACCGGATTTCCCGACCTGTCGGGCCTTAGGCAGCCATCCGGCATCTACCACAGGCCGGGAGCAACTTACCACCCCACCGATAGCCTCCGCGAGTTCTTCCGCCATGGGCAAATTGTCAGGACTTTCGATGCCACGTCCCACACTGATCAAAATATCGGCCTTGGTGATATCCACATCACCCTTTTCCGGTTCAATGGTTTGCAAAATGTTCATAGCTTGGGAAATCTCCACGGACGTGACGGAAACTTCGGGATCCCCGGAGCCTGTGTCTATAGACCACGCGCCAGGCACTACGGTAATGACGGCACCGGATTCGGGAAGGGCAATCTCCGCCATCAGTTTCCCAGCAAAGACCTGCGACGTCGCCACAACATCACGACCTTCAACCGTTAATTCGCTGCAATAGGCGACTAAGGGCAAAGACCTCCGAGCTGCCACTCCGGCCCCCAGATCCATCCCCATGGTGGTATTCGGTATCAAGGTCAGAAAGGGTTGGTTGTCCTCCAAAATTTTGCTCAAAGCTTTTTCGTATGCTAACGGGTTGTACTGCGATAATTCCGGGTTGGAAACAGCTATACCCCGGTCAACCGGAAGATGCCTCAGGTGGCTCTCGGCATCCGGGCCAAACCCTACCGCCACCGAAGACGTACCCAAAGTGTCGGCCAGTTCCCGTGCTTTAGCGACCAGTTCCTTGCTGGAATCCGTAAAACCGGCTTCTCCATTTTCCATCACCATGAGTATGGGTCCCACAATATCTACCTCCTCAATAAGTTCCGTTCTTGAAGAATCTCAATAATCCGTGAAGCCACTTCTTCGACGTCCCCGTCGATCATTTCGGCATGGCCGGATGCCACAGGCTTGTAAAAGCGACGCACAGCCAAGGTCGGAACATCCGGAGACTCGGCTTCCACCTCTTCTATTTGCTGGGTCTTCGCCACCTGCCTCACCTTCGCGATAGACGCATAACGGGGTGGCTTCCGGGCTGCCTGAATACCAATGACTAGAGGTGTTGATGCCTCGATTTCCGCGACCAGCCCGCCGGCATATTCCTGGCGAAGAACCACTCCTTTGTCCTTCGAATGAACCTCGGTGACAACAGAAGCATGCGGCCATCCCATAATGCCGGCAACCAGTCCCGGAACCTGCCCGTCGATATCGTCGATGGCCTGAACTCCGGACAAGACCAAGTCAAATGCCTGATCCCGGAGATAATCGGCGAAAATTTGCGCCCGCCTTCGATTAGTCAGGGACGGATCATAGTCGCCCACTAACTTCACCGCATGGTCGGCACCCTTGGCCAGTGCTGTAAAGAGAATGTTGTCACTATCCCCCGTATCGACGGTGACAGCTGTCACTTCGGCTCCAGACTCCTCCTTTATCAACAGCGCCTCTTCGAGGGCCTGGTCATCCCATTCACTGGGCACATAGGTCATTTCATCAAACAACACCTGACCCGAATCTTCGTCCAATGCGATGTCCTCCACCAAATCCGGAACGGATTTCATCAAAACCGCTATGCGCATAATCGTCCTTCCTCCTCGTCATCTCTAATTGGCCATCGCTAATGAATCGACAAGCCCCATCGAGTAAGCCAACAATTCCGCGATATCCATTACCGCCAGTTTTCCGGCATTGCCGGTAGACTTGACGGCATCTTCAAATCGGGGAACCTCGTAAGGGCAGGTCACGGCCAAAATTTCCGCTTCATATTCTACGGCCTCCCGGACCCTTCTTTCCGACAAACGTTCACTGGCGTAGTCCCTGGTAAAACTGTCGAGCCACATGCCCCCGCCTCCTCCTCCGCAGCAGTACGACGTTTCCCGGCAATGTCCCATTTCCACCAATTCCATACCCGGTAACGCGTTCAAGAGTCTCCGGGGGGCCTCGTACTCCCCGTTGTGGCGGCCCAAATAGCAAGGATCATGGAACGTCACGCGATAAGGAATTTCACGCGTAAACTGTATATCCCCCAGGTGCTCGGACAAATATTGCGTGTAATGCTGAACGGGCCACTCTCCGCCATACTTGGGATATTCGTGAAGAAACGCGTTGTAGGCGTGCGGGTCAGTCACGACAATCTGGTTAAAAGAATATTTGGACAACATTTTGATGTTGTGCTCCGCAAGCATTTCAAAGAGCCCGTGCTCTCCCGCCATGCGCTGAGAATCTCCGGCACATTTCTCCTCGTTTCCCAATATGCCAAAATCGATATGGAGCGCATCAAAAATCCGCGCCAGTGCAGCCGACGCTTGTTTTCCGCGGGGATGATAGGATGGATAACATTCAACAAACCAGAGCACATCGACGGGCGCCTTTTTCTGCGACATGATGGGGATCGGCACTCCGGCCGATTTCGTCCACTCCACTCGTTTGCGGGGAGACTCTCCGATGGGATTTCCGTATCTGGCCGTGTTTTCAAACGCTGTGAGCAATTCCTCGGGAGCCTTGCCCTCCAACACCGCCTGTTCCCGAACGGCCGGCATGATGTCTATCATATTAACTTCTTTCGGACAAACCCGAAGGCAGTTTCGGCATGTCGTACACAACCACAAATCAGGTGAGTCTATCAGGGAAATGCCCAGTTGTGTCCGGCGAAAAATTTTACGGGGAGAATAGTCCCCAACCGTATCGACAGGACAAACCCCGGTGCATTTGCCGCATTGGTAGCAATATCCAAGTGATTCAGCCCCCGGAATGGCGGTTATCTCCTCCAAGACCGATAAATCGTATTCCGATATGGCTCTGGGCTCGAACATCCGGTTCCAGGATCCTTTTAATTCGACCCCATCTACCACTGCCACGTCCAATTCAATGGCTTTTGCTTTTTGCAACGGTATAACCCTCCCATCTTGAAATCCCTAAAAGGTTAGCCACCACTTTGGGAAAAGGGGGCAGGACCTGAGTAAATTCATCCGTCAAACGCCATGAAGACAGGGTAAAAAGATAGACCGCATACACCATCGCCAGAGCTACCGTATGGCGAAACGGAGGCTCAATGAAAGAAGGACGACGCCATCCCTCGAGCACCTGCTCGGCAAAATGACCGGCTTGAAGGATCTGAGAATATAACAGGGGCGGCTCAACCGTTAAACAACCAGGATCCGTTACCACCAGCGCAATTGACCCTGTCTTAGTATCCGGGCGATACATCCAGCGCGACCACCAGACATAGTCTTCGGGAAAAGCATTGGCCAGCCAAAAGGTTCCCCATTCCCAAAGCCACGGTGAGGCGCCAAACCGTGACAAAATGTCAATGACCTCTTCTGGCCTCTTTTCCACCGCTTCCCGGATGGGAGCTTCAACTTCCCGCCATGTCTCTTTCTGTTCCGAATTGATTCGCGCCGTCGCAGGAACAACCCGCAGGGATTGTTCGGGATCGCGCAGAGCCATGAGAACAGATTGCGAGCGAAGAGTTAGTACCCGGTTCCAATGTTCACAATCGGCATTGGAGACCATTGATTCTGCCTTATCCAAAAATTCAGCCATGGCCTCGGCATCAATCACCGGCGCGCTCATCACACCTGTAAAGTCAAGCGGTTTAAAACGCCAACGGCTTTCGCCGCTGCCGCCGCTCCCATCGAGACGGAATCTTCAATATCTTTGGGCCCCGCAGCCGCACCCGCTACAAATATTCCCGGAACTGGCGTGGAAACAGTGTTCAGCGGACCGCCGACCACTTGTAGGAAGCCATGTTCTTCCCGGGGAATCTGGAAAATGCGGGACATTTCTATGGTGCCTTTCGACGGTTCCATTCCCACGGACAAAATGACCAAATCCATCAAGACTTCCATGGGACGGCCCATCGTGGTGTCTTCGCCTTTAACCAGCAATTTATCGCCTTTTTTGATGATTTCCGTCACAATTCCGCGAATGTAATTGACCTTATATTCTTCCTGGGCCTTCCAGTAAATCTGGTCTTCCCAGAAGCCATACATCCGCATGTCAATGTAAAAGATGAAGACTTTGGAATTTGGCAGCATGCGCTTTATTTCGATAGACTGTTTGGAGGCAATACCACAACACACCTTGGAGCAGTATTTGTTGCCTATTTGACGGTCCCTGGACCCGACACACTGGATAAATGCGACCTTCTCAGGAGGCTGAGAGGTAGAAGGACGGACAACCTTTCCTTCCTTGAACATTTTTTCGGCATCGACCAGAGTAATTACGTCATCGTATTCGTAATATCCGTACATCTGGGTTTCCCGCCCGGGATCAAAGTGTTGGAAACCCGTGGCCACAACAATAGCTCCGACCTCTTCCACAGTTTCGGTGCCATCACGGGACAAGCTCACGTGAAAACTACCAAGTTCTCCCTCGCTGTTGACAATCCGAGTATTCATCCGGACATCCACCGCGGGGTTGTTTTGTACCGCATCCAGCATGTGTTTCATGCTGTGCTCAGTTTCCTGCAAGTCTGGCGTCAACGTGGCATACGACGCATAAGGTGTTCCTCCCAGTTCCGCTTTGGCCTCAACCAATATAGCCCGTTTTCCCAGATCCGAGACCGTCCGGGCTGCTTCCAACCCGGCTGGTCCTGCTCCGACAATCAGTACTGTATCCGCCTTTGCCATTGGATTCGATCTCCTGCCTTTCCGCTCTTTGTGGCCTGAATTTAGAGCACGTGTTCCCACGTCAAATAGTCCATTTCACCCTGTTTCACTTTCTCCACATCAGACTGGAATTCGGCCCAGGCCCGATCGACATCGATACCCATCTTTTCCAGCAGTGAGCGGTAGTCGACCGCGTGCCAGTGCAATTGGGTTACGCGAAAGGGATGAGCCCCCAGCGCCAAGGCTGCGAACTGAGATTCCGACATCACCGGCACCCCGACGTTCCGCCCATGGGCCTGAGCCGCGAACTGGCTCTTGTCCAGCGAGGTCACACACCCGGTATCATGCGTTAACACCACATCCGGATTGGCTTCTTGCTTCATCACTTCGATTTTCCGGAGGGTGGCAAAGCTGCGAGTAAAGTCACGTTGCACCAATATATGCCGAAAGCCAAAACCACAGCAGTCATACCACGTAGAATAGTCGGCCACGTGAGCGCCAAGTGTCTGAACCACTCCAGTCACCGCTGCAGTCCGTTGTCCTCCGTAAATTTCAGGGTCGTAAATAGCATCGCCCGTTTGTAACTTGTAATAATGGCAGGCCGGGTGAACGGTAGCCGTGATTCCAGACACATCCAGCTGCCGCCGTTTGGCCAGTTCTTCCCGTACGGCGTACATCCATTCACTGTAGTGAACGATCTCCTCCGGCATCACGAATGGCCGGCCGAGCTTTTCAATGATACTCCGCACCTGACGGCGCAATTTGGCATCATGCACCAGTTCATGCCTGACTTCTTTGTAATGGCCAAAACTGGTTCCACAATGAATAAGCGGAAAGTACCCGGTTTCATAGGCTGCCGAAAAATTCCGCATGGCTACAGCTGCCTGCGCAGCTTGGTTGGATGTCGCCGACGCATAGTAATTCCAGGCTGTGCATGAGGTTTGGTCGCGCGGGTCGAAATAATCGTATCCCAGTACCCGGTTTAACCAAAAGATCGACGTGGAATAACCGGGTATGTGGCCGCATTGCCCACAACTCTTATGGTGCCACGTGTGTTCCAGTGGAATCTTTTTCATTCGGCCGTATTTCGTCGGCGCCAGGTAGTAGGGCTCGGGTACCGGCTGAACAATCCATTCTCCCTCGCGGCCTAATTCCCAGATGGCTTCACGCAGGTCTTCATCACGCACCGTCTCGGGATCGCGCTCAAATTTCCGCGAAGTTTCGACCTTGGTACCGTTTACTGGAAGTTCCATGGATTCCATCTTCGTTTGCCCTCCTTATTTTGAATTTCTTAACACTGTTACTCACTCACAATGCCGCTTTCTTCCAAAGCATCGTCCATAATCTCCTCCATGATGTCGTGGAGGCCTTCGTCGAGCTCACCGATCATGTCAAGAGTGCCGGTCATTTTCCAAATTGCGTATAGCTCATGCATCGTCCGTTCTTCGACCTGCCACGACAAACCGGTGGTGTGCAGCGTCTCCGGCGGAAGCACACGCCGCCACACATCCAGATTCTCGGACACTTGTTTGACTTGTGGTCCCCAGTCTGGAAAAGCATCCTCCTGCAGCATGTCCGGGGAAACCTGGGTACCGGTCGTCATAATTTTGTAAATAATCCGGGTATAGCCCGCCAAGGCCTCTTTGGTGGTTCGCAAGCCATTTTTCACCGCCACCTCTCGCATAATGGTTATAAGCCCGCCAGGGCTGTTTTGTCTGGGGCAGCGATTGCAAGAAAAACACTGGGAACAGTTCCACACATCGTCATTGAGTTGTTCGTAAAAGAGTTCTACATCTTCTCGGGCTAGAGTTTGGGTGATCTTTCGAGGAGAAAAATCATAAAACCGAGCGGAAGGACAGGCCGCTACACAGATCCCGCATTCATAACACCCGTACAAATACGTCTTATACCGTGAGTCCGCTTTCACCTCGTCAAACAGTCGCTGCTTTTCTTCCAACGCAACATCCCCATACCGATCAGAGGGCATTATCGTACCTCCTTAACCTGGATACCTGCGTAAATGCATACAAAAGTCACTTGCGGGCGTCACGCCTAAACTCTCCTTACAACCTCTATGT
Organism: Sulfobacillus benefaciens; assembly: GCA_003023725.1. Lineage (GTDB taxonomy): Bacteria > Bacillota > Sulfobacillia > Sulfobacillales > Sulfobacillaceae > Sulfobacillus > Sulfobacillus benefaciens. Next base: position 192,647 of record PXYT01000001.1, read on the forward strand.
CCCCCGAGTCCTCAGTTGCCGGCCGACTCACGGACAATGCAGGATCCCCTTCGGACGAGGTCCTATGCGAGGCGCCGACGAGACCGGATCCCATATTTAAGTTGAGACCACCAGCATTCTTTTGGACCACGGATATTTAAGTTGATGTGAGGCAAAAACATCATAATAAGCCTTTTCCCATGCTGTGTTGGTGATTTTCCAAATCAGAAAAGGCCAGGGAACACGGAGCGCCTGGGGTAGTCATGGCGATTACCCAACAATGTTGTTCCACTCCGACATCTCTCCTTTCCTAACACCTCTCACCTATGCCTTACTATCTAGTTATTTTGACTGTCTTAATGATATAGTGTTTAAGATAAAAATACAATCCATTATATTTTGTGAATTCAGTAACTTGATTTTTTTTATTGAAGTCGTTCACGTCTTAACCGTTGTTAGTCTTGCACATAACCAAAATTGAAAGGGGCGACGAACATGAAAGTTCTTGGTATTAGTTTATTGCGTCTCGATGAGTGGATTCCCGGGATATCTCAAACTTTGATTGAGGTTAATCAGGCTTTACGCAATATTAACCGAGGGAAAATGGATTTTTTACCTTATAGTAAACCGATTGGTTCTTTAGAGTGGTATATGGAAGCTCTCTTGACTCCCCAGGGGTCTAATCTACCACCAGCTGTCGGTCATTGGCAGATTCGTATTGCGCAAAGTGAGAACATGCCGGATATTGTTCTTCAGGGTAAGTCACGGGCTCAGGATGAAAGGGGTCGACTCCTCTTCCACTGTGAAGGAACACACTGGCAGACACTCGCCTCGAAATGGCCCGACACCGAAGATGAGTTTTGAGACGGCGTGGCCTAATTCATGGTGTCCTCCGATGTCCGTCGCGTGCATTGACTCAGTCGTTTGGGCACGCGAGGCATCGATTGATACCTGAGTCTTCTTCCACGGCTGTCCGTGGTCCCCTTCGCGATGGGCGATGTCATGAACAATGCAATTCCCGAAATGATACGGCAGCAGCTGTCCCCTCACAGAGACTCATGAGAGGACAGCTGCCCATTACAGACTCAGCCGAAATATTGCCGGTGTCGCGTCCCGTCCTCCCATTACCTCTGGCGGACCGCCCTCACACAACCGGTACCCATCCCGTCCTTGCAGATTACAGAATCGGACGGCTGAAAATCCGGTTAGCGCCGTCCAACATCATGTGGCTCGCGTTGGCCTCCGGGGTGTCGAAATGGTATCAATTTGCCGGCCGCGTCCGTCACGCATCACCCGGATCCCGTGGACAGGTGAGCGAATCCCTTCAACCGCTCAACATTCGTTCCGGCCCGCAATCTCAATGCCGGTTTAATCCATCGCTGCGAACCATTCTCTTACCGTCATAACCTCGGCTTGCCGTGGAAAAACCTTTTCCATCAACACCCGGTGGACCCAGGGATCGTCATCCACACAAGCGTCCGACAGGACCAACAGGCGATAATCCAAGTCAGCTGCCTGCCTGAGAGTGGACAACACCACTCCGCTGGTTGAAATGCCGGTCAGCGTCAAATGCTCAATGTCCAGCGACCGCAACAATAATTCCAATCCACTTCCGGCGAAGGCACTGACGCGCCGTTTAACAACCACCAGTTCATTTTCCCGGGGGCCGACACCTGCCCAAATTTGGGTATTGGAGCTGGTCTCCTCCATTCTTCCACGTTCCTTAATGGCAGAAAAAGATTGATTCCGGGCACTGATATCAGGATAACCCGGCCGAAATGCCGTACGGACAAATATAACAGGCCACCTCATCTGACGGAACGCCTTCAAAGCCATTTGAATTGATGTTAAAGCAGCAGAACGCGCGTAGCGTTCCACAATGCCGTTTTGCACGTCCATTACCAACAAAGCGTGCTTCTCCGCCACCTTATGTTCCCCTTCCCAAATCCTATCCTTGTCTATCTAAAGTTCTGCAGCCTTGTTGGCGATTTGGCAAAATCGTCACACACCCGGCGGGCCGAAAACTCTCTGCCCGCTCTTTCGCCAGGACTACGCGGCTTTCGCGAAAAATGCTCCTGCCCTCCTAACCGGGTCGAGAATTCGTCTTTTCATGCAACGCGGGGACAAAGTGACCCGAAGCGTTGGACACGCCCCATGCCTGGCCATAGCCGTTGAGCACGACCGCATCAGCAGGAAGGTTCGCCACCGGACCGCTGAATGTTTCATGCTGCCAGTGCCCCTGTGCATGCCAGACAACGACGTCGTTGCTGCTCAAATTCCCCGGCACCAGCGACGACAGTCTTGAGGAAGCGCCTGGCCCTCGCAGTAATGTGAGGTGATGGAAGGTTTTGATAGCACCGATTCGGGTATGGTCGGTCGTCCACGTAATCCAGCGCCGGGTCAGCCATGTTGAGTGGGAATAGAATGGCGAAAAATACATCGGCGCATAGAGCGTCTTGTTAATGTTATAGGCGATCGCACTCTGAACATGATCCACCGGCGCAAACAACCCCATTCCACCCCGACTCCACAAATGGCCCTGTACGAGTGTGGCCGCTTCTTCTGCCCGCCGTATGATGGCTGCGGTAGACAAAAATGTTTGACCGCTATGGGGCTGACTCACGGGACCCTGGCCTGCTTTGTTGCCTGAAGCAATCCAGTACGTGTAACGGCGGTCCGGTTTCACCGACAAATCGACAAATTCAATTAGATTTGCCGATTGACTGACCTGAGCCAGCGTTTTGGCATGCGAGAAGCCTTGATCTCCCTGACTCCGATATATTGTATAAGTGCTTGCGCCAGATACCCGTGGCCACATCAGTACAACCTTTGAACTTCCCCATGTCACATGAATATTTTGGGGGCTGTTCCCAGGGGGTTCTTCGGGAGAGGAAATGGATTGCTTTGCGGTTGTCTGCTGAGCGTGCCCCAGCTCGGCCAGTACCGGGCGGACTTGACTCAAGTCTGACAGCCATCCGACGACAAACGCCAACGGAAGCAGCACCATGAGAACTGCAGCCACAATAATGTAACGCCAGCCAGCCCAGGTGCGTTTACGCGAAATGTTTATCACATATCTCCAGCCTTTCCACGCGAATCACCGTACCCAATTCATCCTCTTTAAAAACAATTCCTCAAGAACTGTCGAATACTTTTGGCGAAAACCACAAAATCAGTATACTATACCGTCCTAGAGAGCGCCTTGGGGTTAGGCCGATGTCAGTAATAAGAAAGGCTTTGATCATAATTCAGAAATGCTTTACACTTTACAGAACCGGAAAAATTTCCATTCACTCTTTGATTCACCCTGGTGCTGAGCGCCAATCAAGCCGCACGACTGGCACCGTCTAAGAGGCTGTCAATTTGCGGTGATATTTGTCAATTCTATAAATATTATTTCACTAAGGAAGTGACGAGGTCATTGATGTCCACCCCAGTCCAGCTTTATGACACGACACTGCGAGACGGTACTCAGCGTCGCGGCATTTCACTGTCTGTAGAAGACAAACTACAAATCGCCCAATTGTTAGACGAATTTGGCTTCGACTATATTGAAGGTGGATGGCCGGCCTCAAATCCCAAAGATACGGCGTTCTTTCAAGCCGTAGGGGCACGTGTCAAGCATGCCAAAATTACGGCATTCGGCAGTACACGACGGCGCGGCGTCACTGTCGACGCAGACGCCAGCCTGCGGGCCATCTTGGATGCCAGATGCCCGGCCGCCACCTTGTTTGGAAAATCCTCGGTGTTTCAGGCCACAAAAATCCTGGGACTCACCCCGGACGAAAATCTTACATTAATCGAAGAGTCCATACGATATCTCATCAATCACGGGCTGGAAGTCATTTTTGATGCCGAACACTTTTTCGATGGCTGCAAAGAGGATTTAACATATGCGCTGAAAGTGCTGACAGCAGCCCAAAACGGCGGTGCGAACTGGATTGTCTTATGTGACACCAATGGAGGAAATCTTCCGGATCAAATTGAGGGTTATGTCAAACAGGCGCAGTCGGTGACCCAAGTTCCTTTGGGCATACATGCCCATAATGACGGCGGCCTGGCTGTGGCCAACTCTCTAATTGCGGTCCGCGGTGGGGCCACAATGGTGCAGGGTACCATCAATGGCTATGGAGAACGTTGTGGAAACGCCGATCTGTGCACAATCTGGCCCAATCTCGTATATAAAATGCATAGATCCGCCGGCTATGACCACATGCTGCCGGAGTTGACTCGATTGTCCCGCACTGTCGCGGAAATCGCCAATTTGATTCCCGATGACTCCGCCCCGTTTGTGGGAGACAATGCTTTTGCTCACAAGGCTGGCGTTCACGTCGGCGCAGTCCGTAAATATGCTGAAGCTTATGAACACATCCGACCGGAACAGGTAGGCCAGACGCGTCGCATTTTGGTGTCGGAACTAGCGGGACGTTCTAACTTGTTGTACCACTTCCAAAATCTCGACGCCTCGTCGGAGACGGTCAAAGAACTTGTTCAAACCGTAAAACGTATGGAGGCACGGGGCTATCAATATGAAGACGCTCCGTCATCTATGAAATTGCTTGTAGAGCGATCCTTAGGGAATGTTCCCGATTATTTTGTGGTGGACCGCTTTCATACATCCGTTACCCATGATCAAAGGACCATTGCCGAAGCCACGGTCCGCATCATCGTCGGCGACTCGCATTTTGTTGAAGTTGGAGAAGGTGACGGGCCCGTTCATGCCCTTGATGTTGCCTTGAGACGCGCTTTAACCCGTATCTATCCGGTCATTGCCAGCCTTCGTCTGCAAGACTACAAGGTGCGGGTACTGGACGGACGGGATGGAACCCGGTCCCAAGTCCGTGTCTGGATTCTCTCAGAATTCCGCGACGAGCCGGTTCGTACTGTGGGCGTGTCACGCAATATTCTGGAGGCATCATGGCTGGCCTTGCTCGATTCGGTGAACTACACGCTTTGGACATCGCATGTCATTCCGGCTACCATGAGCGGGCCCCAGGCACAACCTTTATCTTAGCGTCACGTTGGTCCTGAGCCGAGATGCGGTTCACGGGAAGCAGATTCTCAGGCAGGCGAACAGCCATCATGTTTTCACAAGGAGTACGAGATCATGGAACCGATTATTCAGCTCACCGACATCAATTTTTCCCAACACGGTTTGCCTATTCTTCAGGACATATCCTGGGAGGTCAACCCCGAACAGCACTGGGCTGTCATCGGCGCTAACGGTTCGGGCAAGACCACCTTGCTAAAAATTGTCACCGGTTACTTATGGCCTTCTTCAGGCCTGGTTAAAGTCCTCGGCCAGAGCTATGGACAGGTCGACTTGCGCGAAACAAGAAAACAAATCGGATGGGTCAGTATTTCTCTGGGAGACTGGTTCACCGCGCATCATGGCGATAATACGGTTTTACAAGTTGTCGCCAGCGGCCAGGATTCCTCTATCGGCGTCCCATACCGGAACATATCCGAAGAAACCAGGCAAAGAGCTGTCCAAGCGTTGGAGAAAGTGCGGCTGGATACGAAAAGAGACAGGGAATACCGTCTGCTATCTCAAGGCGAGAAACAACGAGTCTTACTGGCGCGCGCCTCGATGGCGTCCTTTCGCCTGTTGATTCTCGACGAACCCTGCTCCGGTCTGGATATCCCATCTCGTGAGCTATTTCTGGACGGCATCGAGCATCTAGCCCATGAAAGCCACAGTACACTTCTTTACGTGACTCACCATGTGGAAGAGTTGCGAAATATTTTTTCTCATGCCCTGTTAATGGCCAACGGTCGTGTGCTGGGACAGGGTCTGCTGGAAGAAATCATTACAGACCATTCACTAACCGCTGCCTTTGGGATGCCGATTGAAGTACAATGGGATCGTGGTCGTCCATGGGTTAAAGTTGCTCGTACAACAACATCCACAAGACAGTACGGATCGACCCGGACACGTTAGAGAGTAGATCCTTGCCGATACAGGCAACATTACTCATAAAAGGAGTCATTTCTCATGGCTAGTGTAATACTAGAGCACGTAACCAAGCGTTACGGCTCCGTGGAAGCTGTTCACGACGTGAATTTGGATATCCAAGACCAAGAATTTTTGGTGTTTTTGGGACCCTCCGGTTGCGGCAAAACCACGACACTGCGAATGGTAGCCGGTCTGGAGGAGCTATCTGGTGGCGAAATCTTTATCGGCAATGAAAACGTCAGCCAAAGACCTCCCAAAGATCGCGATATTGCTATGGTTTTTCAAAACTATGCTCTGTACCCTCACATGACGGTCTATGAAAATATGGCGTTTGGCTTGAAACTGCGTAAAACGCCGAAATCGGAAATCGATCGACGGGTGAAGGAAGCCGCCGAAATCTTAGGACTCGGCCAGCTGCTCACCCGCAAACCCAAAGAATTATCCGGAGGTCAACGCCAGCGAGTCGCTTTGGGACGGGCCATTGTCCGCGAACCCAAGGCCTTTCTCATGGATGAGCCATTATCGAATCTGGATGCCAAATTACGTACTCAAACGCGGGTTGAATTGAAGAATCTGCATCGGCGGCTTGGGGCCACGATCATCTATGTCACGCACGATCAAACCGAGGCCATGACTATGGGCACTCGCATTGTTGTTATGCGGGACGGAGTGGTGCAACAAGTGGATACCCCCGACGGCATTTACAACAAACCTGCCAACCAATTTGTCGCCACGTTTGTCGGCACTCCGGCCATGAATCTGATTAAAGGTACTCTGGAAACTCAAGGTGATCGCCGAATCTTCCACGTGGGCACCCAATCTCTCGTGCTTCCAATCGCCATAGCCCATACCGCTTCCAATTTGCTCGGCAACAATCTCACGATTGGGATCAGACCCGAAGACATTTTTCTCCACAATTACCCAGACTCAGGCGCCGTCATGAACGCCACGGTTCAGGTCATTGAACCTATGGGCCATGAAAATATTGTCTATCTTGATTTGGAAGGACAGCCTTTAACAGTGCGCACCGACAATTCTTGGAATGCTCATGTTGGAGAAACGGTCAAGATGGCCATCAATTTGACGCGCTTACATGCATTTGACCCGACCACGGAACTCTCTTTGCTCTATTCCTAAAATTCTGCTGGCCCGAGCCGTCCTTCAGGGGGACGGCTTTTTTCTCGTGGGCCGTTGGCCCCTAAGGGAAAGAACTACATCAACTCATCCAGCATTCCGTCGTGGCGAAGCAATAGCTCCCGTGATCGGGCCGCATCTATTTTCAGAAATTGCATTAAAATAGCCGTTTTAACCTCGTAATCCGACTCTTCCAGAAGAGAGACCGCCGTTTGGTAATCCACATTGGACGCCAGCATAACCATACGGCGAGCCCGCTCTTTTAACTTCAAGTTGGTGGCCTTTACATCCACCATCAAATTATGGTACGTCTTACCCAGCCGAATCATGGCCCCGGTTGACAGCATATTCAAAACAAGTTTGGTGGCGGTGCCCGCCTTAAGGCGAGTTGAACCCATAATGACTTCCGGTCCCGTGGGCACAACGATAGAGACATGCGAATAACGCACCGCTTCCGGATCCGCGTTACAACTCACGGAAATGGTATGCGCCTGGATTTGTTGGGATTTTTGCAAGGCCCCCAGCACAAACGGGGTCCGGCCAGACGCAGACAGCCCGACAACGACATCTCGGGCGTTAATGCCATGATTCATCACCGCCTGACCGCCTGCGTCAAAATCATCTTCGGCCCCTTCGATCGCCTGCTGCAAAGCGTCGTCTCCCCCTGCTATAATAGCCTGAATCATTGACGGATCGGTGTTAAAGGTCGGCGGACATTCGGCAGCGTCAACGATCCCCAATCTGCCGCTGGTTCCTGCCCCCACGTAAAACAACCGTCCTCGTCTCCGCAATTGTTCCACCACCAGATCAACAGCTTTGGCGATTTCCCCCGTCTGGTTTCGCACCAGTAGCGGAACTTGTTGATCCGCCTCGTTAATGACCATGAGCATCTCTTCCGTGGATAACGCTTCCAGCCAGGGTATGACCGGATTCCACATTTCTGTGCCCAAACGTTCTATCGATTTGTCGGGTTCCATGAGCATCCTCCCCATCTTACCTGTTAGTCAGTGAATGCGGCCTGAGAAGCAAAATAACGGGACCACGCCTCCCAGTCTCCCACTGCCACAAATCCGTTATTATGCAAATCCGGCTTGTTGTAGTGAAGGGGTTGACCATGAAAATCGACAACCTGTCCTCCGGCCTCGGCCACTAAAATATGTCCAGCCGCGCTGTCCCATTCCATATTCGGAGTGAGCCTGGGATAGATATCGTTGCGGCCCTCGGCTATACGGCAAAATTTTAAGGCACTGCCCACATAGTCGACGGATTCAATATCCAAGAGGCACTGACGAACCCACTGCACCTCGGACTCCCGATGTGAGCGGCTGATTACGACTTTAACCGTTGGAGAAAATTGTTTGCCAAAGAGACGCGTGGCCTTGCCCTCTTGGATGCGGTAGGCTCCCTGACCGCGAATGGCCATGTAGGTGACATTCCCTACCGGCCAGTCAATAATCCCGACAACCGGTTGATGGTTTTCAATTAGCGCGACATTGATGGTAAATTCGCCGTTTCCTCGAACAAATTCCTTAGTCCCATCCAACGGATCCACCATCCACAAACGCGTCCAGTTAAGGCGCTGATCATAAGCCGTATCCGCCAGTTCTTCAGACACCACGGGAGCCGAAGGTTCTATGGATTGTAACTTTTCCAACAAAATGGTTTGGGATGCCACATCGGCATCCGTCACCGGTGAGTGGTCTTTTTTGTATTCCACAACATATGAACGTTGCATGACGGCCAACACCTCCATGCGCGCCAGTTGTACCGCATTCATGGCGCCTTGAGCCAGTGCTTCCCAGTCGTTCATTGTCCACCGCCTTTAGCCCGGTGTTGCCGTGATCCACCGAATTGATTGGCGTCGAAGCACGAATGAAGCCAACATCCACATCCGAGCCTTTGCCATCCATTTCATCATACCCGGAACCTCCACAGACGAAAAGTTACCTGGATGGCAGCCGATGATTATTTGAATCCGTGGTTTCCATATGGACATGTTCTTCGAGGAAGAACAACCGCTAAGTTCCCGGAAATGAAAGGTGTTGCAGCCTGCATTGTTATGAGCGCCCTGCCGTGACTTGGCCCCAAAATGTCCGACGGAAAAAAGCCAAAACACGAGAACTTTCGATAAAAACCGCGACACCTTGACATGCCGACGGACGAAATCACCAATAAAATTCGCCCCGGCACCCGATTAACATCATTGCGCTGATAATATACTATCGAGAGACCTTGGAACCTCAATTCCTAAACTAGCCTTCCTGCCACGACCTCCTTGATCTGTACTTCCGCCGCGAAATGACGATGGCCACCTTCCATCGTTTGTGGAATACTCCGTCTGATAAGTCGTTCAATTTTGTGAATTCCTCAATTAATGAGATTGTGAAATAATTACTGTGGTATGTTCTTTATAACACCTTATGCAGAACAACATCCGCTAAGAAAGGGCGTGAAGAGATTGGCAGACAACACATATCGTCCGGGTTTAGAGGGTATCATCGCGACAGAAACCTCACTGTCTTATCTTGATGTGGAACATGAACAAATTGTGATTCGAGGTTATGACCTCATTGAGCTAACCACAAAAGTCGATTATTTACGAGTGGCCTATCTGCTGGTTTCAGGCCATTTGCCGAGTTCCGAGGAATATCAGACATTCATCCGGCAGTTAAACGAATTTCAAAGCATCCCGCCAGAAATTTACAATATTATGGGCTCTCTTGGCAAACATGTTCACCTGATGGATTCTCTGCGCACCGCCCTTTCCGCATTGGCGACGTTTGATCCGTCATTAGATCGCCGTGACGCAGATACTACCTGGCGCCAGTCCCTAATGCTCCTGGCCACCATGCCGGGAATAGTCGCCAACAGTTACCATATCAAGAACCACGAGCCGATTATCGAGCCGGATCCCCAACTCAGTTACTCTGCGAACTTTCTCAAAATGATTACGGGCCGAGTCCCTGATGAGATTGAAACTCGCGCATTTGACCAGTTATTGACGGTGTATATTGAGCATGAAATGCCGAATTCCACATTCAGCGCCATCGTGATTGCCTCAACTTTGTCCGACATGTACGGAGCTTTGGTGGGCGCCGTTGCCTCTTTGAAGGGGACTTTACACGGAGGTGCCAACGAGGCGGTGATGAAAATGTTGCTGGAGATGAAAACGCCCGAGCAAGTCGAGCCCTATTTGATGGCAAAACTCGCACGCAAGGAACGCATCATGGGATTCGGACATCGAGTCTACATGAAGAAAGCGGACCCCCGGGCCATGTTGATGAAAGAATCTTTAAAACAGCTCGTTGCGATTAAGGGCCACGCAGATCTCTATGACATGTGCGTCAAAGGGGAAGAAGTCATGCAACGTGAAAAAGGGTTATTCCCAAATCTGGATTATTACGCTGCTCCAGTCTATTATCTGCTGGACGTGCCAGTCGACTTGTACACCCCGATTTTTTTTGCCGCCCGCACCGCCGGATTGGTTGCACATGTCCGCGAGCAATACGAACATAACCGGCTGTTCCGTCCACGGGTCCTTTACACGGGTCCTCGTGGGCTCCATCCCTGATGCCAGTGATTCCTCAAAATGACGACTGGAAAGGACTGTTGTGATTGCCGCAACCACACAATGTTAATAGCGCACCCAAGAATCTTGACCGCGTATTGAGCGACATCGCCGATTACGTGGTCGGCACCGAGGTGACCAGTCATGAAGCCTATCGGATGGCCAGATGGGTGTTGTTTGACGCCATGGGTTCGGGAATTCTCGCTCTCAATTATCCCGAATGCCGCAAGTTAATTGGTCCTTGGGTACCAGGAAGTTCGGCAGCCGGAGAGGGCTGTCGAATTCCCGGGACGTTTTTGGAACTCGATCCCATTCAATCCGCTTTTAGTATTGGCTGCATGAACCGTTGGCTTGACTATAATGACACCTGGCTGGCACAAGAATGGGGACACCCGTCGGACAATATCGGTGCCATTTTAGCTGCAGCTGTGTGGAAAAGCCAGCAAAACATGCGTGCCGGGTACGCCCCATACACCATGCACGACGTGTTTACGGCGATTATAAAAGCCCATGAGATTCAAGGTGTCCTGGCTCTAGGCAACAGTCTCAACCGAGTCGGTCTCGATCATGTCCTCTTTGTGAAAATCGCATCCACCGCTTTGAGTGCCTATTTGCTGGGAGCAACCCACCAGCAAATACTGAATGCGCTCTCCAATGCCTGGATAGACAACGGAAGCCTGAGGACATACCGACACTTTCCCAACACCGGATCCCGCAAGTCATGGGCCGCGGCAGACGCCACCAGCCGTGCTTTATGGTTGGCCTTTATGGCTTTGCAAGATGAAATGGGCTACGGCACCGCTCTCACAGCACCTGAGTGGGGTTTTAATGACGTGGTTATGCGCGGTCACCCGGTCGAATTGGCCCAACCCCTGGGTTCCTATGTTGTCGAGAACGTCTTGTTTAAAATTTCATATCCCGCTGAATTTCACGGTCAGACAGCGGTCGAAGCCGCCATTCAGCTTCATCCTGATGTCTCAAAACGCCTCGGCGACATTACACAAATCGTCATTGAAACCCAGGAATCAGCGATGCGCATTATCAATAAAACCGGCCCTCTCAATAATCCCGCTGACCGAGATCATTGTTTGCAATATATGACAGCAATTGGATTATTGAAAGGCACCTTAAATGCCGAAGATTATCTTGATGAGGCGGCGCGGGATCCCGAAATCGATCGTTTGCGTGACAAAATGGTTGTAGAGGAGAACCCACAATTTTCCCAAGACTATCTTGACCCCGACAAGCGGTCGATAGCCAATGCCATTCAGATTTATTTCAACGACGGAACCCGAACGCCCAAGGTGACAGTAGAATATCCCCTGGGACACCGAAATCGCCGCCATGAAGCCGAATCCCCTTTAAAGAACAAATTCCGCAGCAACCTTGAATCATGGTATGTTTTGGACAAAGCTGAGCGCATCGTCACACTGTTCGACGATTCGGGGTTAGAGAGCATGAGTGTGGTCGATTTCATGCGCTCATGGGCCCTATAAACCAGAAAAGAAAGGGGATGTTTTGACTTGGCCTGGCTTTTCGAAGAACCGTCAACCCAGAAGGAACTGGCCGATAAATTTCGCGCTTTAATGGATGATAGGGAGATTTTAAAGATCCCAGGAGCCCACGATGCCATGGCTGCACTCGTTGCCAAATCTGTCGGATTCCAGTGTCTCTATCTTTCGGGGGGGGCCTATACCGCTAGTCGCGGTCTTCCGGATATTGGTCTGGTCAGTTCATCCGAAGTCGCGGTGCGGGCATCGGATATTGTGCGGGCCACCAACTTGCCCCTATTGGTGGACATTGACACCGGGTTTGGCGGCGTCATTAATGCCGCGCGAACCGCCAGAGAAATGGCAGAGGCCCGCGTGGCAGCAGTTCAAATTGAAGATCAAGAGCTGCCCAAGAAATGCGGGCACCTCAACGGAAAGGCCCTAGTCTCGGCCGACGAAATGGCCGCGAAGATCCATGCCATCAAGCGGATGGTTCCGGACATGGTTGTTGTCGCCCGCACAGATGCTTATGGCGTCGAAGGGTTTTCCCAGGCCGTAGCCCGCGCTCAACAGTATGTCGAAGCTGGAGCCGATGCAATCTTTCCGGAGTCGCTCGATTCTGCACAGAGCTTTCAGAACATGGCTCGCGCACTCTCGGCGCCATTGTTGGCAAATATGACCGAATTCGGCAGGACCCCCTATTTTTCGGCCCAAGAGTTTGAACAGTGGGGATATCACATGGTCATCTTCCCAGTCTCCTCGCTTCGCGTTGCCGCGAAGGCCTATGAAGGTCTGTATCGCACTCTTGCGGAAAGCGGAACCCAAGCCAGTCTCTTGGACCAGATGCAAACCCGCAAGGAACTTTATGATCTCATTCGCTACTGGGACTATGAATCACTCGACGCACATATTGCCGAAACCATTCTGCCAAAAACCCCAGATAAGCCGACAACGGGTTGATCCGCCCGGATCAACCCGTTGTCTTTTCATAATGCCTCACCATGAAGGCTCCCCTGATCATACTTCATCCAATTCGCGAAGAAGCCGGGTGAGAGACGCTTTCGCGTCGCCGAACAACATAGAGGTTTTCGGATTGATGTAAAGAGGATTATCGATACCCGCAAATCCCGGATTCATGCTCCGTTTTAACACAATGACGCGCTGAGCCTGATCCACGTTCAAGATGGGCATTCCATACAAGGGACTGCCCGGTTGGTTTCGTGCAGCAGGGTTAGTGACATCGTTCGCTCCAATAACAAGGACAACATCGGTCTGCGGGAATTGCGGGTTAATGGCATCCATCTCGAATAAACTGTCGTAAGGCACATCCGCCTCAGCCAATAAGACGTTCATGTGACCGGGCATACGCCCCGCTACGGGGTGAATCCCAAAGCGCACGGTAACGCCGCGCTGGCCGAGCTTTTCCATCAGTTGCCGCACTTCTTGTTGCGCTCGGGCCACGGCCAGTCCGTACCCAGGAACCACGACCACATTCCGCGAATAAGCAAGAATCGTCGCCACATCCTCTACAGTCGCCGTCTGCACGACTCCATCGGCGTCGCCCACGGTACCGCCACCGCCTCCTGCAGCCACCTTGCCGAAAGCTCCGAAGAGAATATTTTGGATGGGCCGGTTCATGGCGCGGCTCATTGCCTGGGTCAGAATGGTTCCAGAGGCCCCGACCAATGCCCCGGCAATAATCAGCACATTGTTCGTCAGCAAGAACCCTGTCGCAGCTGCAGCCAGACCCGTAAAGGCGTTTAAGAGCGAAATGACCACAGGCATATCCGCGCCACCGATGGGCAACACGACAAGAACGCCCAATACCGCCGAAATAATCACGTAAATGGTTAGCACAAGAAAATCATGGCTCCCCCCGGAAATCGCCATGGCAATGCCTAAGACGACCGCCAAGGCCAATAATATCCCGTTCAGAAGTTTCTGCGCACCAAAAGTAATCGGACGGCCTGTGATTAACTCTTGCAGTTTGATAAACGCGAGAAGGCTCCCAGTAAAACTGATCGACCCAATCAGAATGGTCAAAAGCGCACTGATCGAGCTGCCGGGAGTTGATATTCCGTGAGACCAACTGGAGTGCAGTGCTCCAATCGAAATGAGGGATGCAGCACCTCCCCCCATCCCGTTGAATAAGGCCACCATTTGTGGCATCGCTGTCATCCGGACTTTTTTGGCTGCGTACGTGCCCACAAAAGCCCCCACAATGATCGTGACACCAATCAAAAGCCAGGAATAGGAATGGTACCGGAGCACTGTGACGATAAACGCAATCACCATACCGCTGGCAGCCGTTAAATTCCCTGAGCGTGCGGTGGCAGGCGATCGTAAGCGCATTACACCCATAATGAATAACACCGCAGTTAGCAGATAGCCAACTTCCAAAACAGTATTCATCTATTATTCACTCCGTAGGCCGTTCGGCGGATTTTGTCTTAAACATGCCCAATATTCTATCAGTAACCACGTAACCTCCCACAACATTCAGTGTGGCTAAAAACACTGCAGCCACTGCAATCACTACGTCCAAAGTGCCGTGAACCGATGAAGCCAGCGCAATAGCCCCAACCAAGATAACGCCGTGAATGGCATTGGTAGCCGACATGAGCGGAGTATGCAGCACCGACGGGACCTTTGAAATGAGTTGAAAACCGACAAAGACGGCCAGTACAAAAATATACACTTCTATTAGCAAATGACTGAGCATTTGTTATCCATCAACTCCTCACTTGTTCCATACGTTGAGCAAGGACCTCATGAAGAACCTTCCCGCCGCGAAGAATCATGGTGCGGGAAACGATTTCATCGTTGACGTCGAGGTCTTTGCCCTCCTCACCCAAACCCATAGCAAACAGATGGTTCAGGAAATTCAGTACGTTGCGCGAGTACAACTGGCTCGCATGCGGGGCTAATTGCGAAGCAATGTTGAGGGGGGCGTCAATAGTGACCCCGTTATCTGTTACTATGCGCTGTCCTGGTTGGCTCAATTCGCAATTCCCGCCAGTTTCCGCGGCCAAATCGACAATCACCGAACCCGCCCGCATGCTGGAAACCATTTCCTTTGTGACCAACAAGGGGGCCGGTTTTCCGGGAATGAGTGCGGTTGTGATGACAACGTCGGCTTCGGACACGGGTTTCGACAGCAGGTTGATTTCCTGCTGATGGATGTCCTCTGCGAGGGCTTGTGCATACCCTTCTGTCGTCTGTTGCGTTTGAATCTCCAACGTCAGAAACGATGCCCCCAGACTCTCGACCTGTTCCCGTACTACGGGACGAGTATCGAAGGCCCGCACAATGGCTCCCAATCTATGTGTCGTCGCAATAGCCTGCAACCCCGCCACACCGGCTCCAAGCACCAGAACATGCGCCGGGGTAATGGTCCCGGCCGCTGTCATTAAAAGGGGGAAAAGTCTGGGCAGCTGCTCAGCCCCGATAATAGCCGCACGGTAGCCAGCGATGGTACTCATGGATGATAGCACGTCCATGCTCTGTGCCCGGCTGATGCGCGGCATTACATCCATACTAAAGGCTGTCAACTTATTTCTGAGAAGGACTTCATACATCTCTGGGGGCGAAGACAAGGGACCTAGCATTCCAATAATATAGGCTTCCTCGCGCAAGAAGGCAAAAGGAGATGTCGGACTGAAATCGGTGTTTTGCACCGTGACGACGAGATCCACCGACTTCATCCATCCCTGTTCAGACCTGGCTACTTCTGCTCCGGCATCACGGTATTGCTGATCTGAAAATCCGGATGCCATTCCCGCCCCTTCTTCTACAAGAACCCGGTGATTCATTTTGGTGATCCGAGCGACCGTCTCCGGGACAAGCGAAACACGGCGCTCCCGAGGACCCCGCTCACGGGGAACGGCAATAAGCATGTGTCGAATTACCTCCAAACCGCGCTTGCGGTAAAATGGCAAACACTTCCGCGAATATTATACAATTTATCTCCGATTGCGAACTTCCTGTCAACGCTAAGCGTGTATAATTGCAGAATAATCACCCAATGAGGGTTCAGCACGTTAGACGATAGCATAAGGCCTTCTATGTGGCAAATACGCGTTCACGGGGGACTTTATCACATTCCAAGCGCTCTGACATGTGTGCCTCATATGTCAGTCGTAGTTTCAGCGTGGCCGACAAGGCTTGAAGTTCCACACTATCGTAGAGATCAAGCTAGTTAAGGTGTGGAACGGAACGCACGGAAAAAAATACGGAAGGGACTGTTGCAGGAATGCTGCCATGGCAAGAAACAGTGGTGAAACACTTTGGCCAAGCCGTCTTGATCCCCATAGCCGGAGGATCATTAGCTGCCAGTTATGAACTGCGTACCAATCAGGGACGTTACTTCCTTAAATACTACGACCCCGCCACTGTTTACGATTCGGCGATCACATGGCGTGAAACCTCAGCGCTGCAGGCACTTAAGCAATCCGGCTGGCCAGTGCCGGATGTGATTCTTAGCCACGACTCGTGTATTGTTTTGTCGTGGATTGAGCATGGTTCCCCAAATCGCCGAAATGCCGCAGGAGAAATTTTAGGTCGAATATTGGGGAAAGTTCATCAACACCGTGCCGACAGTTATTCTCTTCCGTGGGGTAACGCAATAGGCGTGCTGCAACGGCCTTCCGAACCGTATGCACGAGGCGGCGACTTTTATTGGTTGGTTCGTCTGCTTCCATTGCTCGAGGATTTGATACCGGGTTTTCCTTTTCTCCGTGAGATTATTCACTGGGAACAACCCATTCGCAATTTTCTTAACCATTCAATCAGGCATCCGACGCTGGTTCACGGTGATTTGTGGAGCGGAAACTTTCTCTGGCGTCCGGATGCAAGCCCTTTTGTCATCGACCCCGCGGGATACTTCGGAGACCCGGTTTCGGACGTAGCCTTTGCCGAATTATTTGGCGGCTTCCCGCAGACTTTTTATGACTGCTACTGGGCGTCGTTTGGAAGAGACGAATATTACGAGTGCAAAAAACCTCTATATCAACTCTATCATGCCTTAGTCCATCTCAAATTGTTCGGACAAAGCTATTGGGGACTAACTCAGAGTCTTGCAGAGCAAATTCGCCATAGCCCGTGTTTGAAGGGCGCAGAATAAAGACCGGCGGTTGTACCTCTTGGGCAAACCAGGTACACTGAAAAGGTGCGATTGGATCGAAACAATTTTGCAATATCAGTATGACAGCATGTTAAGGTATCAACGGTATCAACGAAGGAGAGTGCAACATGGCAAATCCGCAGCGGGTTACGAAAGCGATAGGTGCAGGCCTTGTCGTATCATTGGGTGCGGTGGCACTGGCAGGCTGTGGACAATCTTCAACAACATCATCGTCCAAACCTTTGGCAGTTGTCAACGGACAGGATATTACCAATTCACAGCTCGGCACAATGGTCCGCATGACTGAATTATTTAATGGCTCCACCTTGCCCAACACTAAGTCGGAAAAAGTCAACGAGGTCAAATACCTGGTTCAGGAACAAAGCGTAGCGGACTGGACGCTGTCGCATCACCTCATTACCACATCCAAAGCCAAGGCGTCTGCAGCCAAAGTGATAAGCAAATCGATCGAACCACAAGTTGGAGGAAAGAGCGGACTGAACAAGTTGCTAAAAAGCAAAGGGGTAACTTTCCAACAACTCAGCAACTATTTGACCCAGCAAATGATCTTGCAACAAGCTTATAAAAAAGCCACAGCGCACGTGAAACCGATTACTACCACTGCCGCCAAATCATTTTATAAGGCTCATCCGCAATATTTTACCGGAACGCCTCAAGTGGAACTGCGGGAGATTACCGTGAAAACGCAGTCCGAAGCTAACAACATTGTCACGCAACTTAAAGGCGGTGCGAGTTTTTCAACTTTAGCCAAAAAGGATACTACAAACACGGCGCTCAAGAGCAAAGGCGGAGAAATCGGTTGGACTGCCGATTCTCTGCAATCTCTGTCTCCGGCCGTGTATAAAGAGGTCAGCGCCTTAAAGACCGGACAATACGGAGTGACCAAGGGCTCCCATGGATATGACGTTATCCAGGTTCAAGGCACCAAACCCGCTAAAGAAAGTCCCTTTAGCCAAGTTGAAAGCCAGGTCAAGACAAATTTGCTGCAAACTGAGCAGAGCAGCGCGTATCAAACCTTTGCAGGGAAGATTGTCAAACAGTCCAAAGTCCACATCTATTTCAAGTAGACTCCCCCCAAAACGAAACCGCCTCCATGTGGGGGCGGTTTCAATGTATCTTTAAGGCTTAGCGACATAGTCACTGCCAACCGTGATTTTCACATCCCACGGCGTGGTGTGATACGCTGTGAACGAACTAAGGGACGGTCCCGTAAGAGCTGCAAGCCGGCTTCCCAGCCATTTATCGCCGGTTGTGTTCAAGATCACAGTGCGGTGGTGATTATGATGATTGGCCCAGCCAATACCGACAACCGTGTAACCCTGCGCACTCAATTTGTGGGCCAGTGCCTGTGCGGGAGCCAATGTACCGGTTCCGCTCGCCACAAAGATTTTTACGCTCTTTTTTTGACTTTTGGTAAGCGGAGACGCCAATAACACGTCCTGAATAAGGACGCGGCTGAGATGCGGATCATACGTCCAGTAACTCAACTGTTGGTGCATGTACGGATCCATATGAGTCGATCCGTAACCTGGCACGGTAGCATATCGGACCGTGCTAAGGGGCACATGACGCGCGGCCAATCCGAGGGAAATCAACTGATTCGCGGAAAGATTGGTGTAGCTTAAAGCATGGATAACATCGCCCGCCAATGTTGGCCAGTGAACAATGTTTTGCGGTTTCAACAATTGTTGGGCCATATCGTGCAACAACTGCTGCTGTTGCTGGATGCGGCCGATATCTCCGGTGGCCGTCTGCCGAAACCGTGCAAACTCCAGCACTTGCTGCCCGTTTAAGTGATGAACGCCTTTTTTGAGGTTGATGCCCAAAGGTCCGCCGGGCTGGTACACTTCGTTTTGCGGCACATTAACCGTGAGTCCGCCCATGTCGTTAATAATTTTTTCGAATTGAAACATGCTGACATAGGCGTAATAATCCACAGGAACATGAAAGGTTTTTTGAATCGTCTGAACCATTTCCTGCACGCCGCCAAAATACGTCGCTTCCGCAATCTTTGTCTTGCCAATTCCCGGGAGCGCCACGCGGGTATCTCTCGGGATCGACATCACACCGATCTGTTTGGTTTTTGGGTCAAATGACACTAAAATAATGGTATCGGACCTGTCGCGCACTTTTCCATTCTTGATGACGTGATTATTCACGGTCGCCAACGAATTTCCCATTAGCAGAAAAGTAATGCGATGATCAAAGGCCGGGTTGCCAGACGCCTGATTATAATGAACAACTTTCGGAGTCAGCAACAAATTCTTCGGATTCGCATAATAGCGATAGATGGCATAACCGCCCGCAGCAAGCACGACAAGAATGGCAATTATCCAGGCCAAAACTTTTCCTGTTTTTCGCTGTGTCTTTCTCGTCGCGTCCGCACGTCTCTGTGAAACCACGATTTAACCTCCCAGTTATGGTCCCAACCATTGCAAATCGGAGAGACAATACCACAATATTATCTACTATACACTGTCCTCAATTAATACGTATCGACATTTTGTTGAAAATGCCGAGGCTTGTCAGAAAAATTCTTGCCCATTATACTTCATTATGATTTCAATACCGTTTCAAGGAGAGGGTGGGTGTTGTGCGTCAGCGAACACTGAGCATTGTGATGGGCGTCCTTGCCGGGTTGACGCTTGCGGGCTGCGGAGCATCCGCTCCTATTCAGATTTCCGCAATAAACAGCCGTCAAATTGCACGGACGGTTAATCAGTGGTCCCTACCCCTCATAACCGGCAAAACGGTTAAAAGTTCACAGACTTTAATCAATCCGCTGACCTCAGCCCCCTCCTCCCCTTATGCCGCCCTCATAAAGAACACCTTGGCCGACCCGGCCATGGGTGTGACTAGCGATTGGCACGGATTAACGGTCCCGGCCGTGTGGATAACGGACGGACGGACCACCTTCAATGTCAATATGTACCGGGGTATTACCAACAATCCCAGTATCACGACGCCCGTTCGAGTCACTCGTGCGCGCGTGCACAATCTCGTCCTGCGCATCATGCACAACCATTACATGCTGTTGTCACGGCATTCCTACATTGTGGTCATCCAGAAGATTTCCGCCA
Source organism: Sulfobacillus benefaciens (assembly GCA_003023725.1). Classification (GTDB taxonomy): domain Bacteria; phylum Bacillota; class Sulfobacillia; order Sulfobacillales; family Sulfobacillaceae; genus Sulfobacillus; species Sulfobacillus benefaciens. The sequence goes on from PXYT01000001.1 coordinate 212,997, forward strand.
GAATCGCCAACCAGCTCACCAAAGCCGGCAGTAGCATAGTGGAAAACATAGACACCAGCACCAACAAACCAGCCTACATGATCCTGTGGGTCGGTCAAAGCACAATTAAGAAGCACGTCTCCCCCGTCAAGTTATAAACACTCATCGTTCGAGAACCAATTCCTGTTTTAGGGAAAATTTCATTAATTTTTTAAGGAGAGTAAAAGAAAATCTGCTCACTTTTCCTCAATATATGGTATGGTTTTTAAGTACTAATCTATTATCATCTCTACTTTGGGATGATACGAGTTGCTTCAATAACTTGACACGTGTATTCAGGAGGCAAGTCAATGAAACCTGTCGCAAAGTGGGGAGCCGTGGCTGTCATTGGGCTCGCAACCGTAGGCTTGGCGGGCTGTGGCGCATCTCCCATTGATGCATCACAATTCATGCAAGTTCATCCTGCTTCGAAAACCATAGACCTCAAAATCATCGGTGAATACAGCAGCAGCCAGCAGGTCAACACCTTCAATGGTTACACCAACGGCAAAATGGTTGTCACAATTCCCCTCGGCTACCATGTTAACATGAGCTTTAAAAATCAGGGCCCCATTCCGGAAGCTGTCGGAATTTATAATCACAACCACTTGGCCTTTTCCCATGCGGGAATGCCCTACAGTCAAGTCATGATCAGTCCCACTGCAGGACTGCTACCGGGACAGTCGCAAACCTTTCGATTTACGGCAACTCAAGTCGGGACCTACAAGTTGGCCAACGTGCTTAACGGCAACCCCAACGGCACACCAACTAGCGGACAGTGGGACATCGTCCGGGTGGTTTCTTCGGGAAGTCCGAACCTATCGAGTTGATAGACCCAATATTCTTACTATTACGTCAATAGGGCGGTCGGCTTGTGGCCGCCCTATTCCGACTAGACTCCACTTTACAAAACCAGTGTGATAAAATTATCCAATGTAATACAATTTTCGGACGGTAGCTCAGGCGTTGTTTCTTTCGTAGGTGGCACAGGCAATAAGTTTATAGGCTAGGCCAGAGAGGACGGCGATGAAAACAATTTACTGCCCCACCAAAGGTCTCAGACCGGTCATCGTCGATATTGCCCAGGCCATGCGCACCGTTAATCAGGGAGATTTTTTGCAAATCATCTCGGATCAGGCGTTCATGGTACGCGAGGCGCGCGCATTTGCGCACATGCACGGATGCGAGGTCGTGCATGTGGCAGACCGCGAAGTTAAGACTTTAACTTTCTCATCGGACCCAGGAGGGCAGTTTAGATGGGATGACAGCCGCCCTGCAACGAACCATGAGTGGCTGATATGGCTGAAAAAGTAAAGTAAGGAAGGTGAGTCGTGGACGATAAACTGGATGAAATCGACATCAAGCTCCTCAAATACTTTAAAACTCTCGGACCGGACTATGCCAAACTTTTGGCTACACGCTTTAATATGGATATCACCGTGATGCGCGACCGCCTTGAGCACCTTGAGTCTATTCAATTTATCGAGCGGGTGGAGGGACGCATCGTTAAATACTATCATCGACGCATGAAAAGCGTTAAACACCGTAATCACACATATTACATGATATCAAGAGAAGGCGATCACTTTCTGCGAGAACAGGACCATGTCCCGGATATCGTCTGGAAAAAGCCGCGCCGTTAAGATGAGTGATGCCGACTTTCCCAACCACGCCGAGCGGTACTGACATGTCGCGGACGTCCCGGCACCACATTACGGTACTTACGAACTCGCTCAAGCCCCGCAGTATGCAAAGTCTAGGGTTAAACGCCGCGAAACGTTTCTAAAGCCATGCCATGACAAAGTATCCGGCCATTATCACAAAGAGAACGCTCAGCAACAACATAGCACCAAATACCGCCACATCAATGACCTCGGAAGCTTTCCCTGAGAGCTTTCCCACCGTTGGTGCATCAAGTTGAGATTCGTAACGGGCCATTTTGGTTTCCTCCTGTCCCTCTTTCCTTAACACTCTCTTATGCCTTTATTGTAGCTCTTTATCACTAGTCGATCTAGTCAATATCATAATATTTTTTTCTTAAGTTTTCTCCTGCCATTGGTCGTATAGAACCTACCCATAGTTTCTAACACCATTTGCCTGTGTAGTTTGTTCGCCTGAATAAAATAAAAAATACTAAGGCCGGTTTGTGAAGTCATCACAAACCGGCCCTATTCTTTCTCTTCATCCACAGGCTAAAACTACGACTGCACGGCAATCCATGTAAACTCATCAGCATGCACCTCGCCTAACCCGCGACACATGCGGCATATGCTGTATCCTCTCTGGTCGCAGAGCAAACACCCTTCACCTTCACATTCTTCACACACGTCCTCCCCGTATCCGAAGCACTGATCGCAATCTCTCCATTCCTCGCGCGCCGATGATTTGAATAAATTCGGAATTCGCCTGGACTTACGCATCATCCTCTCTCCCTTCCTCATCTTCAACTCCATCTCGGTAAAAATCCAAAGCCAACCGCAGATCAATTATGGTATCGAGTTCCTTCAAGTCACACCCCAATAAGTCCTGTAGACGTTCCAAACGGTATGCGAGGGTGTTACGGTGCACGTACAAACGCTTGGCTGCTTCTCTAACCTGACCATTGCAGTCCAGATACACCTGCAGAGTCCACAATAATTCGCGGCTATAGGGGCCATTTTTCAACAATGCACCCAATTTTTCGCGTACAAATGTCGTCCGCACCGACGTCGGAATCGTATCAAACAAACTTGTCAATGGAGCTAACCCCCCTATACGCAACTTATCGCGAATACCTTTCCTTGGTGTTATTTGATGTCAGATTTTCTTGCTTCTATGTCAGACAAGCCATTATGGATTCTCTCTCGGAACGTGACAACAATGCATCACTTCGCGTTTTGTGGGCAATTTCTTGGGGAAACCCATGACGATAGTGTACACGAACTAATGTCAGAGTTCAATAGGTTTGTAAGTTTTTTATTCTAATATATGCTAGTATCTGTCAGTTATAGTAAATAACCTGACAATATCTATGTAATGAAATCATGGTACAATGCGCATAGATATTCGCATCGCTGACGATCTTCATATCGAGGTGAGGGTTAGATGGTTCGGAAACGATTGCGGCTGGAAATTGTCGGACGGGTTCAAGGTGTTGGATTCCGGCAGAGCACTTGGGACGTTGCTCAGCGTTACGGGATTACCGGCTGGGTACGCAACACTGAGGACCGTCGTTGTGTTCGGGTCGAAGCTGAAGGTGAGGACGAACAACTGATTCGTTTTCTGGAGTGGATTAGACATGGTCCGCCCCTGGCACGCATCGATCACATTTCCCAGCAGGAGGTTCCTGTGCAAAGAGACCAGGACTTTGAGATACGGCAATAGCCACTCACGGCTTTGGGGGCCACTGCAACATTGCCTTATGAGCCCATGAAGCAGCAGGATATTTGTCCCGTAAAATGCGCCAAATCCGTGCGGTTTGGCGCGGCTCCTGGTTTAAATGACTCGCAACGCCAATGTAATATAAACACTCCGGCATCAATCCACTGAGAGGATACGTCTTCCATGTCTTCATCAACACACTCCGCGAATTCTCGTAGGCATGCTGGTTCAACAGCTCTCTGGCCTCGGCCAGGCGCAAAAATACCATGAATTCATAGGCAGGGATAAATCCTTCTTCGCGCCTTAAAACGGCAAAGTTCCTATCATACGCTACTGTTGTGGGATACCAAATGAGGTCCGTGATACCGTGAGGCCCCTTTTCATCAACCGAATGCACTTCCCACTTGGCTTCAAGTTCCTGTTCAACTTCAGCAGAGGACAGCGTCTTTCGGTACATCAGCTCGCATCCCGAGCAATCGTTTTTGGTTACCACGACCAGCGTCATGCCTTTCAAGAATAGCTCCCCTTCCCGATTCACGGCTATCTTACTTGAATCACGATCTCCTGAACCCCATCCACCGTACAGCAAGAACTCCGCGGGACTAAAGACCGAAAATTTCCGGTCTGTTGGCGCCAATCCCGTTAACCCACGTTCTTATCATGCAGAAAGGATACCATGTCGTCGACTCGGCTCACCCACCCATCGGGAAGAAGTGCGTTCTCGACAGACTCTTGGGACAAAGCTTCCGGCACATCCATCAAGACCGTCCACCCTTGCCGCCGTGCAGCCAGTTTGGCCGCCCCAAAAGCCGACGCGTCTTCATCCGGGACCGAAAAAACCGGTACATCGAAAAGCCGGGTTACGAGTCGTCCCCACGGAGTCATTGGGGACAGGTTCGAACCGGTATGAAGTGACTTCAGAGGACCTACAGAGGTTTCCAGACGTTTGTACGCTGCGCGGATCAACGCCAATAACGATAAAACGACGGCTCCGGCAAAATGGCCCACATCATGCTCGGGAAGAATGTTCTCAAATCTAGCCGTTCGCGTTTCATCCCAAAAAGGAGAGCGCTCTCCAAAGAGATATGGAATGAAAAGAGGAAGCGGCTCCCTGGATTCAATCGAAGACACGGCACGGGCAATGACTTCCTCAATGGGCATCTTCAGCACTTTTGACGTCCATGCCATGACGTTGCCAGCATTGGACAATGCCTGCCCGATCAAATATCCCCGCATGGGTCCCAAAAAATAGGCAAAGCTTCCGCTAGACATAAACTGTTGCGGCGTGAGGGCGTCCGTTGACACCCGAATCGCAGCCGATGTCCCCCATGTCATCACGCCGGAATGGTCCTGCAACAGAACATTTAAGCCATAATGCGCCAATGCCCCGTCAGTTCCTCCCAGAACGACATCGTTGACATTGTAATCCCAGGGGTGAATCGCCGGGAGCATGTTCGGAGTTAATCGTAACGTGTTCAGGATCTCTTCGTCCCACACGCCCGACAACGCCAACATGCCGCTTGCCGCAGCCGTGGAAAAATCAGTGGCCCAACAGCCCGTAAGTTCATGAAAAATCCAGTCCTTTAAGGCGACAGGCCTCAGTGCGCCAGTAAAATGGCCGAAGTAAAGCCATTTCACCGCCGGTGACATAGCGTGGACCGGACACCCGGTACGCTGGTACCATTGTTCCGCTGTTCCTTGAGTTCTGAGCCTTTGTGCCGCCGTGCTGGCCCGCCGATCCATCCAGGTCCATACCCTTGTTACAGGTTCAGAATGTTCGTCGACCGCGATAAAGGTATGCATGGCTCCGCTCAGTCCAATGCTAAGAAGAGACGCATGACTTCGACAACATTTAATCAAGGACTGCACCATGGCCATGATTTCGTGAGGGTCTTGCTCATATCGGCCATCCGCAGATGTGTAAAGCCGGGGAGTCAGATTTTCCTTGAATACGACCTGTCCCGTATTATCGAGGGCCAGAGCTTTCACATGAGTCGTACCCAGGTCAATTCCCAGGACCCATTTTGGCTGCATCTCGAGTGTAATCCCCTTCGATTTAGGTTATGGTACCATGTATCCGAGCTGCCCATGGTGGTTCTTCGTGCCCCATAATTCATGGTAAAGCTCGGGGCGCTCTTTTTGAACACTTTTTCTCAGTGCCATCCAACAATTTCTTGACGGGGTGAATGCCAGTGAGCACATTGATCAATAAAGTGGTTGTCATAACCGGGGCCAGCAGCGGAATCGGAGAAGCTACGGCGAGAATTTTAGCCTCCCGGGGTACCCGTCTGGTCATTACAGCGCGCCGCAAAGACCGGCTCGATGCCATTGCCAGCGAATTGGTTGCAGCTGGTTGTGAGGTTGAACCAATGGAGGTGGACGTAACTAACCTGAAACAGGTCGAAAAAGCCAGAGATCTGGCCTTGGAGCGCTTTGGCCGTATTGATGTATGGATTAACAATGCAGGGCTTATGCCACTCGCCTACATGGAAAAGCTGCATGTCGACGAATGGGAGCGCATGGTCGACGTCAACATCAAAGGCGTTCTATATGGGATTGCAGCCGCTCTCCCGGCTATGATCCGGCAAGATGACGGCCACATCATCAATATTGCCTCCGTTGCGGCACATAAAGTCGGGTTGGGGGGAGTCGTATACAGTGGCACCAAATTTGCCGTCAGAGCCATCACCGAGGGTTTGCGAATGGAATTGGTTTCCAATCATCGTCACATAAGAACCACTCTGATTTCTCCGGGGTTGGTCGAAACGGAACTGCTACATACCACCACGGACACCGAAGCGCTCGAGGCCCTTAAAGCGCGGGCCTCCGGCCAGCCGCTCAGCGCCCGGAACGTGGCCGAAGCCATAGTCTACGCCATTGAACAACCGCCGTTCGCAGCCGTTAACGAAATTCTCGTTCGACCCACAGAGCAGCTCAACTAACGTCACTATAATTGCGTTCCGGCTCTCGCATCAACTAATCCCATCGTCCTGATCTCATCACCGGCACTCCGATCACATTTTTCCCGGGCAGAGAATTCATTGGCTCTGCCCGGGTTTGTTTATGATTTTCTTCTTCATTGCAGTGAACGAACCGGGAAAGATGTGCCGAGGCACAGTGCCGGCTTAATCCTGATAACGGAGGAAATACCTTTCAAGGGCGTCAGTGGAATTTTCCCAATGAAATTTTGCCAAAGTTCTTAAGCCCTCTTCTTGAAGGCGTTGTTGCAACACCGTGTCTTCCATAACATGAGCGACTCTTTTCACCAATCCCTCAGTGTCTCCGGGTTCAACCAGCACAGAATTAACTTCTGGCACCGCATAATCCCGGTTGCCTCGACTATCGGTTCCGACAAATAGACAGCCGGAAGCCATCGCTTCGGCCGGAGGTAAAGCCCATCCTTCGAGGTAGCTGGTATGAACAAAAATCGCATAGGTTCGGTAGAAATCCGCCAGAGTCTTTTGGGCAGGATTTTGGACATAATCGATGGACAAGGGTAAATCCGGTGGTCGTTCCGTCACCCCAAACAGCAAAATCGGAACCGCCGGATACAGGTCCCGAAGCTGGCCCATCACGGCGATCAAATCTCGTCCCCCTTTCCATGGAGCCGGATTGTACATTCCTAAAATGCTGATGTTTCGGAGGCCCAGGGTATTTCCCGGATGAAAAATTTCATGATCAACGGCAATGGGGATATGAATCATATCATCCAGTCCACGTTCCATACCCTGGGTGTAAAGCCAACGAGACACCACAATCTTGTGAAAGGGCAACTGCCATGTGGCTAAAGCCCGTGCTTCTTTCCCTTGCCAAGTTTCCAGATGCTGTATGAGGTAAAAGCGTTCACCCTTGTCCTGGCTATAGTGTTGCAGATATTCCGCAGTGGTCCACGCCGTGGCGACCACGACATCGGAGGACGGCATCACCCGGTTTATGGGTTCTCCCTTGAGAAACACCAGTTTTACACGGGGATGAAATGTGTGCCACGATACCCGAGGCGGAAAAATGGCCGGCTTTAGCCTGGACCAATACCGGTACGCCTTCCGAAGAGTCTTCCATGCCGTTGGCTCTGGCGGTTCAAACTGTCCCAACTTGCCTGCATGGACAACATTCACCCGGTGTCCTCGTTGCGCAAGCCGGTTGGCATACGTATAAACCACACGGTACCCACCCACAGGCACGGAGGGCGGACCCGGCAGCAAAAAAGTGATACGTAAAACCCGATTGGCGATTGTGCCCTCACTCCCGAATTTCTCATTTGTGTCAGCAAAACGCATTTTTTTGCCAACAGACGATATAAAGAAGACATGTCGCAGAGACCCATGGGGCAGCCAAGTATACCGATAGCGAGCCTTGTATTACTAGGCTTCCCTTGGATACCATCCGGTGAGACTCACCTAGACGCTAATGTGGCTCCTCTTCATCAATAGACGTGTCTTCTGTATCCTCTTGCAACGCCAGTGATCTTTTCCTGGGCGATGGAAAAATTGACGTCTTCAGGTTCAGGATCAAGCGAAATACCACCCTCTCACTCCTCATCATATCTCTGCCTGGCTAAGCAAACAGAGTCCTTCGCACCCTCTTCGGAGACACATCCGGCTTCCCCATCCTCTTCAGTTCGGTCGGGACAGTGAAGAGCCGGGCACATAAATGACGGATTGTTCAGGAGTACGTACCGCTAGTTTCGTTGCAGAAATAATATCTGCAGGCATAATCCCGCCTGCCCTGTCTGGTCTTCGAGCATCTTGCAGAATGACCCGTTGAGTGTGACAGGGTCCGGGAAGCTGAACGGTCGACGGACCAAAACTGCCAATGACATCAATCAACCGCCAGGAGTCATGACGATAAGCGGCAATCTCATCAAAAATCGCTGTCAAAACAGGTTCTTTGGGTTCGTGGATCCAACTTACCACCAGATCTAACGGTCCCTGCATCAACTGCACATGCTCTATCCATTTTCGAAGCCTCGCCCTGTCGTGATAGTCCAGAGCCAACGGCGTCAGGTACCGCGATGTTTTGGCTTGCCGCACCACATTGGCCAGTTTTTCCGAAGACTGGCCAATCACCGTTACCCAATATCCCTGTTCTATGAGCCATGGTGTTAAAGGAGCTAAAATCCCTGTCCCACCGACAACTAAAGATTGTTTCATCGCATGTTCCTGCAAGCAATCCGCAGATATCCTCCTGGCACTATGTTCAATTACCGTCACGTATAAAGTATATATCAAAAATAAGAAAGGGCAGCTAGTGAAAGACTGCTGCCCTTTCTTGCAAAACATTCCCTAACTGGCAGAACGCTTTGCCGATTTCGACTCGGCTTCCTTCGAATAGGGATGGAGAGGAAGAATGTCCCGTCCAAAAGCCGGATTTATGACATCAGCAGCCGATGCGTAAAACGCTAGAATAGCCGTAATCAATCCCAAATAGCCGCCAATTTCGGTCGTTAGCGTGGAATGAATCCATGTTCCCACTCCCAGAACGACAAACGTTAACCACAGGAACAGGAAGACCAATTGTAAGCCGCGGTTAATACGAAATGTCGCGAACCACATATATAATGTAAAAATTCCCCACATGAACAAATACCAGCCGACAAAAGCCGCCGGCACCGCAGCGCCGAAATAGTGAGCAAATAAAGCAAAGGACCACCAGAAGGCACCGTATGAAAAGAACGCGACCGTCCCGAAAGTATTTCCGCGCGGATATTCCAATACGCCAGCAACGAGTTGTGCGGTCCCCCCATATGCCATAGCCAGCGCTACGACCATGCCCAAGGACTTGGCGTCAAACCAGCCGGCATTGATCATGCTTAGCATCCACGTGGTAAATGCAAAACCCGCAAGACCCAATGGTCCAGGATTGGCTAATTTTCCTGTCATCTGTTTCTAGCCTCCATTCAAAGAATTTTTGAACAAGACCAATAAAACTGATGAGGTGCAGCGCAAAAAGCGGTAAGCTTCTTGCGCCTTTTCGGATCTTGACGATCCGTCAATCAAGAACGCACCATCTGGTTTATCGTTTCGACGATCTCTGGATTCGCCAGTGTGGTTACGTCCCCAATCTCTTTATTATTGGAGATAGAGGCCAAGATCCGGCGCATGATCTTTCCTGATCGAGTCTTCGGCAGATCTGGCACAATCCAAACCTTGCGCGGCCGGGCAATTGGCCCGATCTCGCTCACGATGGCCTGAACGATGCGCTGGCTCAACTCATCGGACGGCAGGACATTGGACTGAAGAGAAACATAAAGTTCCGGCACCATCCCTTTGACATCGTCATGGGCGGCAATCACGGCAGCTTCGGCCACCTCGTCCAATTTCAACACCGCCGACTCCAGTTCTTTCGTGCCCAGCCGATGCCCTGCCACATTGATGACGTCATCAATACGGCCAAGAATCCTGAAATATCCGTCCGAAGCCAACATTGCCCCATCTCCGGCCATATACGGCCAGTCTCGCCAATCCTTGCTGTTCGGATCCTTGCAGTACTTGCTGTAATAGGTATTCACAAATCGGTCAGGGTCTTTCCAGATTGTCTGCAGACAACCGGGCCAGGGATTACGAATACAAATATTTCCCCCGCGCCCCGATCCAGCGGCAATTTCATTGCCACCATCATCAAAAATTACGGGATGAATGCCCGGCGCGCCGGGACCGGTACTCCCAGGCTTCATCTTCTCCAGTGCCGGAATTGTGGTTCCTAAGAATCCGCCATTTTCCGTCTGCCACCAGGTATCCACAATGACAGCCTCATCCCGCCCGACGACGTGATAATACCAGCGCCACACATCCGGCTCAATCGGTTCTCCAACGGTCACCATGAGTTTGAAATGGTAGTTGTACTTCTCTGGAGTGATATCTTTTACCGTGCGTAGTCCTCGAATAGCTGTAGGAGATGTGTGGAAAATATTTACACCCAGTTGTTCGGCTATTTCAAACGGACGATTTCCATTGGGGTACGCCGGAACGCCTTCATAGATAACCGAAGATCCTCCCAAAACCAAGGGACCGTACACGATATAGGAGTGTCCCGTAATCCATCCGATGTCAGCCATACACCAATAGACATCTTCTGGTTTAATGTCCAAAATATATTTGCTGGTTCCGGCCACATACGACAAGTAGCCAGCCGTACTATGCTGAACTCCCTTGGGTTTCCCTGTCGACCCACTCGTATACATCAAAAACAAAGGGTCTTCGGCCCGCATAATTTCAGGATCAACCCGAGCACCCCGAAATTGCGGCAGCACATCATTGATGACGGCATCACGCCCCTCCACCAAGGGTGTAGCGCTCGAATAACGACCCGAGTGCCTTTCAAAAATTAAGACCTTACTCACATGGTGGCCAGCCTCTTCGGACCGCGTCACCGCAACATCCGCTTTTTCTTTGTGGTCCAGCCACTTCCCGCTCCGGTAGTAGCCATCCATGGTAATCAGCACACTACTTTCGGAGTCAACAATACGGTCAGCACACGCCTGGCCGCTAAATCCTCCAAAGACAACGGAATGAATGGCTCCCAATCGGGCACAGGCCAGCATGGCGATGGGAAGCTCCACCACCATCGGCATGTGAATTGTCACCCGGTCCCCTTTCTTGACCCCCGCAAAGTCTCGCAGCAGCGCCGCAAACTCGTTAACCCGAACATAGAGATCTTGATAGGTAATGACTTGTTTTCCTTCATTCGGGTTTTCGGGGATAAAATAGAAAGCGGTTTTATTGCGATTTGTTTGAAGGTGCCGATCTATACAGTTCACAGACGCATTGAGAGTTCCTCCGACAAACCACCGCCAAAAGGGCGGATTGCTGCCATCAAATATTTGATCCCACTTCCGCTCCCACTGCAGCAATTCACCGTAATCCTTAAAATACTCGGGAAAATTTTCTATGGCAAAGGTCTCCCGGACCTTTGGGTCTTTCATATTGGCCTGCTTAACAAAACTCTCCGGCGGTGTAAAGTACTCTTCCTCGTGCCAATGGACAGCAATTTCGGTTTCGGAAATCCCTGCATCCTCGTTTGCCACGTTTCCCGTCCCCCTTCGTTCACTTTTGATGCTTGCTTCGATAATTATCATAATATTCCTTCTTACCATAGTATACTAGATTTAAACTCATAGTGACTTCTTGCGACTATTTTCCCAATCTTCCTTCTATTCAAGCGACTATTGCCACCTCTACGATTCCGCGACTCAATAGCCTTTGCTGATGTCCGCGCAGGTTACAAAGTACTACTCACGACTTTGCCAGGGATCTTTTTTATCCCTCCCGGCACAAATTGACGCCACGCACCCCATCAGTATAATTGTACAAGCGGATAACCGACAATAAGACAAGGAGTTTGCCTGATGCGAACATTTGCCGTCATAAGGCAATACCAGGACGCCAATCTCCCCCTTCCCAAACGGCATACTAAAGAATCAGCGGGATATGATCTGGCTGCCGCCGAAAGCTGCACTATCCATCCCGGAGAGATTTGTCTGGTGCCAACGGGGTTGAAGGCTTATATGCCTCAGGGCGAGGTTTTACTGATCATTATTCGCAGTTCCTGGGCTATTAAGAAACGTTGCGTCTTAGCCAATCAAGTCGGCGTCATTGACAGAGATTACGTCGACAATCCGGACAACGAAGGGCATATCTTCATTCCTCTGGAAAATCGAGGCACAGACCTCGTTATTATTCAGGCCGGGGAGCGTATCGCTCAAGGGCTCTTTATTCCTTTCGCGGTCACCGACGGCGATGACGCCCAAACACCGCGCTCGGGAGGTTTTGGGAGCACGAGCCGTTTGTAATGGCGCAAAAACCAAAAGGGAGGCTTTTAGCCCCCCTTTCTACTGATTGCGCTACGAAATGCCGCGTTTCTCGTTTTCCTTCTTGGCATGAGCTCTATTGTAATAGAAATCCTTCCAAACCAGTTTATAAACACCAAGGTAGCGCGGTACACGGTTCCATCCGGGAATCCACGGGGTGAGGGCAAGGGCGAGCCAGAAAACGAATCCAATACTTAACGCTAGCGCATCGGTGGCTGGAGAGTTAGCCACAAACGGCCATTGATAGATCCATGTCGGTATCGTCATCCACCAAGCTGCCGGATAACCGGGAACAGCCGCGTGGATAATCCCCCACTGTTCGCCTTTCAATTGCAGCGGAGCGGCCGCGTTGTGCATTGGTGCTCCCTGCAAAAAGAGCAGGTAATTCAGGTTGTTGAAACGCGTTATCACATTCGGATTACGAATCAAGGCGCCCGACATCAATCCACTTTTCCCCAGCTGCAAAGTTGCGTTCATAAGCGTTGGCACAGGACCGTAATTTCCGGCAGGAACTACCACCTTACCCCCAACATAGCGGCCGTGCGTAGTGACAGCCTTCTCATAATTATTGGCCCAAACAATTTGCTGAGCCCTGGATGCGCTCTCAAAAGTCCGCAGTGCGGGAGATATTGCCGGATTGATTGAAGACGCCATATTCAACGGCTTAAGAATAAAATCCTGTTCGGCATTGATCGGATGCCAAATTCCTGAAATCTTCTGCAGATCCGATTCCACATATCCTGTGCCGTTGTTATAAGGGGGGCCATAATTTGCAATCTCACCCTGGCCGTTTAAGTCGCGGGTAGCCACTGCTTCAAAGGCCACAGGATGCTGTGTTGCGTAACCCTTAATGGTCAACGGCGGTTTTTCCGGCACACCGAATAATGCCGACAAAACCAATACCAGCACGATAATGATTCCTAAAGTGGCCATCAGGTGTTTCATGAAGTCTTCCGGCACATATTTATAATCCTGCACCATGTCATCGTCCATACGTGTCGCCATGTTATTGCCCCTCCTTTACGTGAGTCGTACTGCGTTCAGGATAAGGTGGCACGACCCCTTTCATCCGGACACGGACAATATGGCCAAAAATCACGATGCTTAAGGTTAAAGGCAAGACCACAACATGCATGCCAAACATTTGTCCGGCATTAGGCAAGTTCACCCATCCCAATCCCAGAGCGTTTAATCCGTCTTTGGCCTGCACGGCGTTCCACTGGGAATAAAAATCACCGTTAATAAGAAAGCCGGTAAATGCCGTTGGAATAGCAATAATCAAGGCCACGGCACCCAAAAGCCATGTTTCCCGCCGTCCTCCTCGCCATGCCCCGGTAAAGAAAACACGCCACAAGTGCATCATCATAAAAAAGAAGAAAGCTTGCACTGCCCAAAAATGGGTCGCGGCCACGAACCGCATGGGGCCGTTATAGGACCAGGTGGCCGGTCCGTTAGCCACTAAGATTACTCCCGAAATGATTAATACCACAAAACTGGAGGCTGTGAGAGAGCCTAGCATGTACATAAAACCCTGCGCATATTCCGGCATTGTCTCCGGCAACCAGGTGTCGACGGATAATACCGCCGAACTTGCCTTGCGTGCAGTGGTTGTCCAGTTTGCCATTGTGTACTCCTCCCCTATCTCGCCAGAATCCTATAACCCATTAGTGCCGTTTCCGTGGCAGTAACAAACCTCCGACAAAAGTCAAAAGGAAAATAATTTCAACGATGTAGTTACCTGTTGCCGTCGTCACCAGTCTCATCCCCTTTTCACTGGTTTAGCATGACCTGCCACTCTCGAAGTTATTCCCATGGATGATGGCGTCTTGCCGCACCGTCCTTGCAGCGACAGTTTTAGTTTAGAAGAAGCGACATCACGTCGTCATAGGCAGACGGTCCTTCTTCCATGGACCTGTAGATATGCATTAATAGGGTCATTTGGTCCCCGTTCCTGACCCTAACGGACTACGCTGAGTTCCGGCACAGGTGGCCTTTTGTCCAAAAATTTCATTCGTTTGGCTTACGCCCAAGAGCTCCACGGCTTGTTTGACCGCGTCCAATACTGGCCTTTTCGCCTTTAGGATCGGTCTCGTTTTTTCGGACCTATGCAACTTTCATTCAGAAAGAAGAGCACCCCGTACCTCTACTCCTCCAGCAGAACAAGAACCGTCTTTTCAAGAAGAATGCCGTCAACTAACAATAAAGTAATAACGTATGCCATAATAGTCGTTCCACCCAATTATGTATAACGTCTTTGGAATCATCATCAGCTTTAAAGACTTCATAGGTATTAGTGGGTTTGCACCACATATGTGCGGCAACGGGGATGTTGGGGGTAGCTTCCGTCGAAAAGAATATTGCACGTAATGGGGATTGATGTAACCAATTCCTGCGATGTTGCGTTACTGTATGTAGAGGAACGTGAAATTCTACAGTGTTTTTCAATGTTCATTATTAAATTTGGCGGGTGATCTGTCTGTGTCAAAGAGTCGAACCGCAAAACGTCAATCAAATCGTTGGGTTAAAACGTTGTGGGTTCTCCCTGTTGTCGCAGTCGGGGGCTTTTTATACGGGGCTTGGCCCAACGCCTCTTTAACGGCAAGTTCCAGTGCCCTGGCCCGTCTCAATACCAACGGCACCTTAAAGTCCGCCGTGGCAGTGGGTCCCCAAAGCCAAAAAATCAAGCTAATGGACAAACATGGGCAGTTGTGGCCCTTGTCTTCCATGACTGCTGGCACTCGTTATCAAGTCCATTTAGTAATAGCGGGCCCATCGTGGTGGCCCTTTGGCTCGCGTACGTTGTCCCAATCCATCACGACGCCAAAAGACCCAATGGTCCGGGCAACCGATTTGACGGTATCACCGAACACTCCGGTCTCATTGTCCTTATCGTCTCCGGCCTCTAGTCTTCATATCATCAGTCAGCATCATCATGCTGTAATCCGGTCCTCCGTGCCTCAAGACACCTATTCCATTCACAGTCTGGGAACGGCTCCCGGGGAACAGGGCACCTTAACCGTACAAACTCAAGCGAGGGCATGGGAAAGCGTGTCAACCCCCAAAACCTTAAGCTGGAGGACGCCGGGATGGTTGAAGGTTCAGCCCTCACCGTCAACGAGTGCGGCAATCGGCCTCACCCAACCCCTGACGCTCCACTTTTCCCATGCCGTTGCCAATACCAATCTCCAACCCACCTTAACACCAAACATCAAAGGGCAGTGGGTCTGGAAAAACTCGACGACGGAAGAATTTGTTCCCAGCTCCTCATCGCCGTGGGGTTGGGGACCGAATCAGGTTATCAAGGTCGTTGTTCCGGGTGGACCTCACGGTTATCACAGCCCAACCGGCGCGTACTTGCCTAAAAATAACACAGTGTCCTGGGCGACGAGTTCCGGATCAACCTTGCGCCTTCAAGAACTGTTGGCCAAATTGGGATATCTGCCTCTTACCTGGACGCCGTCCTCTCCGGTTTCCGCCACCCTCTCCGCCCAAGTCGGCGCCATGATGAAGGCACCAACCGGCAAGTTCCAGTGGCGGTACCCCAACACACCTCCCCCATTACAAGCCTTGTGGACGCCGGGTCAGTACACGGTCATGGTGAAAGGGGCGGTCATGAATTTCGAGCGGGTTCACAATCTTCCTGTAGACGGCATCGCCGGGCCCGCAGTCTGGAAAGCGTTAATTCAGGCAGATCTAGCCAACCAAATGAATCCGGATGGTTACTCCTACGTCTATGTGTCAGAAACATTGCCCGAAACGTTAACACTATGGCACAACGGCCAGGTTATTCTGAGATCCCCAACCAATACCGGTATCCCACAATCTCCCACTTACTTGGGGACGCACGCGGTATATGTTCGTTACTTGTCGCAAACCATGAAGGGAGTCAACCCCAACGGGGTACCCTACAATGACCCCGGAGTTCCGTATGTCAATTACTTCGACGGTGGAGACGCTGTTCACGGCTTCCCTCGGGCCAAATACGGATTTCCTCAGAGTCTTGGGTGCGTCGAACTTCCGATTCCGGAAGCGGCTAAAGTGTGGCCTTACTTGCACTATGGATCATTGGTAACCGTTGATCCTCCCGGTTCCCCTTCAACCTATCCCACGTCGGTACCGTCGTCAGCCTTAACATCCACAGCACCCTTCCAACAGTTCGCTTACGACTCATAACGGGTCCCATTACCGACCAGATGGCCCATAAGATCTACGCCATCTGGTCATAGTTTTTTTGCGGGAACTTCGCGTTAATGAATATGCAATAATTAACGCGGGAAGCCGGGTGACGATCGTGCAGAGCATCGTAAAAAGTCATCTTGTTGCTACGGACAAAGAGCCTCGACGTTCTCGGCACATGTGGCCGTGGCAGAAATGGGCTCTGGAGCAAATGCAGCCATCAAAAGCGGAAACAATTCTGGACCTTGGTTGTGGCAAAGGGGATATGGCGCGTCACTTAATTACTGAAATGGGGCCCCGGGGAGAAATCGTCGCTGTTGACCCGTCTCCGGAATTGGTACACGAAGCGGAGACGCTATCCTATAATAATGACATGGAACGACGAATTCAATGGATGATTGGAACACATCACCACATTTTTTATCGTGATAAGAGTTTTGACAAGATACTCAGTGAGTTTGTCCTGAAGAGCGTGGATCCCGACGATAGCCTGGGGGAGTTGCAGCGACTCGTCAGCAACCACGGCCGGGTAGTTTTATTGTGTTACGGCGCGGCTAATAATCAGGTGGCGCGCATTTCTCGGAAATTATGGGAATGGGTGGTGTCTTATCATCGGTTTGTCGGACTACCCGTCCGCGAGTATTTAAGCAATCCCCTCGACCAGTCGCGTCTGGAGTCGTTGCTGCCTGCCTACCACTTTTCTCGTCTTTCTTCGAGAACATGGTTAGGTGGATTCATATACGGATTAACCATGGAATATCACGAACCCTGACATCGTGCACAAAAAGGCAGCTGAGAATCCGGTTGCAGCCTGTTTTGTATTTTGTCGGTGAACCGAATGAACCAACCGAATGTGTTGTTCTTGCCAGTCAGGCTCGTAGATCTCGAAAGATGTGTATATCTCACTCGGTCAACCGTCAGTTTTGCAATTCGTTTCCAGGCCACGGCCCCACTGACATGTTTCAAATTCGATCAACCATCTTGCAGCTTGCCTGCGGCAAAGCAACCAAAGTACCAACACACTCCCTTTACAAACTTCGCCTCTCTTTACAGGCTTCCTCATGAACCGTAATATTTGATCAGAGTGTTTATTCGGGAAGTTTGCTAAAATACGGGTAGACCTTGTCTTGAGAGGGAAAGAGAGGCATGCCAATGGAGTGGGGTACTATCGTATTTCTTCCGTTCATGATCACCATGATGATCCTGGCAGCCAGTACGGCCTTCTATCATCAGTCCCCCCATGAACACGACGGCGAAATATCCATGAGTTCACGGCATCCGCAGTACCTTTATCGAGAGAGTACTGCAGACCTCGAGAAGTACCAGGGCAAAACGCCTCTGGAAATCGCTCAAGAACGATATGCGCGTGGTGAAATGACCCATGAAGAATTCGACATTATGGTAAAAAGGTTGCAAGAATCCCGCCACAGCTGGCAAAAATGGTAAGGATTCAAAAGACAATTACCTTGCGAGGAGGCTTTTTGCGTGCCCCATGACCATCATTTTGATCCGCAACAGTTGGCTCAAATGGAAGAGTTCCGCCGCAGCATTTTCCCACCGGAAGAGGCTCTGCAACACTTTATAGTCCGATCCGACATGGTGATAGCCGACATCGGCTGCGGGCCGGGATTCTACACAGTGGAAGCCGCCCGAATGCTGCCTGCGGGAACAGTCTATGCTATTGACAAGCAGGAAGACATGATCGATTGGACGCAACGCCGGGCTCGAGAAGCCAGTTTAACCAACGTCACCACCATTTTGGCATCTGCCGAATCTATTCCGTTGCCCTCGGAAAGTCTGGATGCCATCCTCATGGCTAATGTGCTGCATGACGTGCCGGAGCAGGTGCACATATTAAGAGAGGTCCAGCGTCTGTTGAAACCGGGAGGAGTATATTTTCTGATAGAATGGGACAAAATTGCCACAGACTTTGGCCCCCCGCTGGAGATTCGTTTTCGTCCCTCTGATCTTAGGGATACGCTTCTCGAGCATCATTTTAATCCCGTTCGGCAAATCCCCGCCCCCCAGCCGTGGTTTCAAGTACTGGCTATCAAGCCCGCTCTACAATAAGAGCGGGCTTGATTTTTAACACATTACAGCTGGTGTAACATTTGTTCGTCATGATGGAAATTCCGGTCCAGCAGCAAAATCATACTGGCAACCAAAATCCGCGAAACACCTATGGGATCATAATCGAGCTTCTTTCCCAACCGGGTAATATGCTCATGAAACAACTGACTGTCGGAAACCATTTCCACTAAGGACTGCAATGCCGATTGCTGGGTGGTTCCCCATAACGAGGCCACTTCCATCTCTTCGCCTTCCACAATATCATGGACGTGTTCAGCATGAATCAGTCCCAAACGCGCTCCCAGCGCCAGCCATTTTACAAGGATCCGCTTATTCCGGCGTAACCGTTCAGCAAATACCACGCGAACCGGTTCCGGATACTCAGGGGTGGGTGGAAGCGTCTTGTCAGGCATGTAATGAATCACCAAGTCGGCAAACGCCTTCTGCGGTTCGATGTACCGCATAACGTCCGGACGCCTTCGTTCTATTTCATTCAGAACCTCTTCGGGTGTATATCCGCGCGCTCCGGAATCTCTTCGGACCTTCCACCTTACCCGCAATTCATTGTCTGTATCAAAGTAAATCCGCAAATCCAGGGCTTCCCGCAATTTCTCCAAATACAGAGTGTGCAATCCTTCCAAAATAACGATGTCTGTAGGAACAATTTCCTCCATCGGCCCAAATCGCCCAGTTGTATGATCATACGTCGGCTTGATTATGGGCTTGCCGTGCCGCAGTGCCCATAGATGATCAATCAACAGTCCCAAATTATTGGCCTTCCACGGATTCAACGCGGTAACGCCAATAGCATTGCGTTCGTCACGATCGAGCGAATGGTAATCGTCCAGCGTCAAAACTGTCACCCGATCCACCCCTAGGAGCTCTTGCAGGGCTGCCGCATATGTTGATTTGCCGGCACCACTGTCTCCCGCTATTCCAATCATAGAAATTCGATGACGCCTTGCTACCATTCGAAATCCCTCCTGTCTTAACGAACTGTTGGCATCCACTCTGCCCTATTTCCTATTTATAATTCAAACACGGTTTACGGAACCAGTTAAGGCAAGCTTTTTCTTGACCATCGCCTTAATTTCTTCACGACCAGGTCCCAGATATTTGCGGGGATCATACACTCCAGGATTCTCCGCCAGCACTTCTCGGACTTTAGCCGTAAAAACTTCCTGGTTATCCGTGTTAATATTCATTTTGGCGATGCCAAGACTGATTGCTTCACGCACGTCGTCGTCGGGAATTCCCGAACCTCCATGTAAGACGAGAGGAATCCCCGTAGCCTTTCTAATCGCCGAAAGTCTGGCAAAATCCAGTTGCGGTTTGCCTTTATAACGCCCGTGAGCAGAGCCGATAGCCGCCGCCAAGGCATCAACATGGGTTTCTGCAACAAACCGTTCCGCATCCTCAGGCCGGCATAAAGTCGCCAAACGCTCATCAACCGTCAAATCGTCATCCGTACCGGTTATCCTGCCAAGTTCTGCTTCCACTTCGATGCCCAATGGATGACAAAGATCCACAACCTGTTTTGTGAGAGCAATATTTTCTTCCAATGGCAGCCGCGAGGCGTCAATCATGACCGAGGAGAAGCCGTTGCGGATCGCTTTGAGAACCCAGTCCAGGTTTGGACCATGGTCGAGATGCAGCATAACTGGAACTGTACTGCGTTCTGCCGCGGTTCGCGCTATAGCTACGGCATAGTCCAATCCCATGTATTTCAGGGCTCCTTCACTTGCTCCCAAAATAACCGGCGCATGTTCTTCTTCCGCGGCCTCCACTATGGCCTGAACGAATTCCAGATTATTGATGTTGATTTGCGCCACCGCATACCCCTTGTCTAAACCATCTCTAAGCCAATAATTATAAGAACCGAATCCCACGCGTTCCACTCCTTTTCCAATTTTTAGCGAAATTTCTCAAGGGGTCTGACCCGCATTCCAGGGTGTCTGCCATTTTTAGTTATTGCAAATTTTCTGCTATCTTAACGTACAACGAAAAAGCTCATGCCAAATCATGCGGCACGCCCTCGGAAACGTCACAATTATTCTAGAGGTTTTTGTGAAGGCAATCACATGTTTTCGTCGAAATACCTCGTCATGGATGTGAAATGTTGCCCTAGCAGCGTGAACAGCATAAATAATACCCGTTTCTGCATTAAGAATCAAGAGTATAGCGAAATGAATATCGATTAAGAATTATAAGCCGTGATACTAAAGTCCGGCGGCTAACGGCCAGGCCGGGAGGGCTCACCGGATGGCGCGGTGTAAAGCCTGGCCTGGCATCTTACCCATGACTGACTGGTGTAGCTTAATGGAAGCCGATCTTCAAGCTGACGTTTATCGGCATGTTCCATTTGCATCCGGCAGGCTTGATTCTCCACACGCCTTTCTATTTAATATTGCGAATACTCCGCCCATTTAGAGATTGCTTTCCTTGGCAGGAGCACCCGGCTTCGTCGTCCCGCAAGCATTCAGAGACGAAATAACACAGGGCGCTTATTGGCTCATGCCCGCCCAAGTCCAATGAGACGGAAATTCCGTTACCCTTAGGCAGATATGTTGTATCCAGTCAGAGTGCGTGATGGCTGGCAAAACTAGCTTTGGCACGAATTCGTTGCAGGGCATTATCCACAGATTTTTGGGACCGACCTAGTTTAACGGCAATTTGTTGGTAAGTAAAACCAGCCAAATACAAACGGAGCACGTCACGCTCCAACGACGTGAGACGTCGCTGCAGCAACGTCTTCCATCGTTTCTGGCTTTCTTGTTCCATTACCCAGTGTTCGGGATTTGTGGCCCCGTGATCAACGAGTCTGCCGATAAACGGACGGGAGTCAGGCGCATCTGACGGTGTCTGATACAGCGAAAAAGCTGTGTTTAATGGTTGTTGTTTTTTGCGTGTGGCGCGAATCACCGCGCTGATAATGCGCCGATTGACACACAAGTCGGCAAAAGCCTGAAAAGGCACGCCGTGATCCTCCCGAAAATGACGGATGGCGTAAAACAGCCCTAACATGCCTTCCTGATGCAGATCATCATATTCCAAACCCGTCACAAAATAGGACCGGGCTTTCGCAGTGACGAGTCCCTGATATCGCAGGAGTAGTTCCTCTGTTGCGCCCATATCCCCGTTCCGGTCACGCACCAGTAAATCGTCGTCTGACTCTTGAACCTTGCCCACCGTCAATACCGTCATCCATTAATCCCTCCCTTTGTTCCATCATTATACGGTAAGATTCTTTAGGGGATCTATCCCAAAAATAACCGCTCTCCGTTCACGGCCGATTTCTCTTGTAATTCGTTCGGAAGTGAGGAAAAATTTGTACCATAGGCTTCACGCACCAAATATACCGTGCAGTAGTCAGTAACACCCATGTGACTAAGGTAGGAGGTACAACGAGATGGAACATTACGACTATCTGATCATAGGCGGGGGAATGGCCAGCCTGTCTGCAGTCCAAGGGATTCGTCGCCGAGACCGGCAAGGCACTGTGGCTATTTTTTCCAACGAGCGATATCCCGTCTATAACCGTCCCCCCTTATCCAAGAAGCTTTGGGCCGGGGAACCGTTTGAAAGTGTTTGGATGCGCCCTGATACCCGTGATTTGCATGTGGTGGAGCGTCTGACGACAACAGTGTCATCCATCAATCCCCGCGACAAAACCATCACAGATGAGTACGGTAATATATCCCACTATACCAAGCTTTTGCTGGCTATCGGCGGGAAGCCCGTTGAACTGCCTTTTCACGATGTCCCTATTCTATACTTTCGCACCTTGGACGACTATTTTTCTCTTCGGCGGCTAGCCGACACCAAAACAAAATTTCTCGTGATTGGGGGTGGGTTTATCGGGTCGGAAATTGCAGCGGCCTTGAGCATAAATCAAAAAGAGGTAAGCGTGATCTATCCCGAACCCCATCTCGTAGACCGATTTTTTCCAGAAGACCTCAAACGAATCATCGACGCAAAATATGTGGAAAACCACGTACAACTGCTTGCCAATGATGCCCTTCAAAGTTTAACGCGCGACGGCGACACAATTTCCGCCGTGACTCGGAGCGGAAAAACGTTAAATGTCGAAGCGGTTGTCGCCGGAATTGGAATTCGTCCCAACACTGAATTGGCCCATGCAGCAGGACTTCAAATCAACGATGGTATAGTCGTTAACGAATATTTACAGACGTCTGAGCCTGATATTTATGCCGCAGGGGATGTTGCCTCGTTCCGCTACCCCTACCCTGATCAAAGAAGCCGTGTGGAGCACGAAGACAACGCCTTGGTCCAAGGCCGCTGGGCCGGAGAAAATATGGCTGGCGCCAACAAGATATACACCCACCTGCCTTTTTTCTACTCGGATATGTTTTCTTTCGGATATGAGGCCATTGGCAATTTGGACTACCACTTCGACATCTTTGCCGACTGGGTGAATGTCGGAGAAGAAGGGGTGCTGTATTACTTACACAACAAGAAAGTGGTCGGCATCCTCAACTGGAATGTCTGGGATGGCATCCCCAAAGCACGTCGTATAATTGAAGAACAAAAAAGTTATGATGATCCCCAAGAGCTGAAGGGAAAAATTCGGAACGCCTAAAAACACCAGGATGACGGGAGAGATCCACACACTTCCCGTCATCCTTCCGGTACGTTCCCCTCCCGCGGTCTCAAATAAGGCTTCACAACCCCTAAAATAATGAATGCGGAACGGATATTGGCCCATTGGGAGCTTCGCCCAAAGTCACGGACTTGGATACGGAACCATGATGGGTCTGAACGGTTATGGTAATTTTTTGTCCCACCCGCTCCTGATCGATAGCACGTTCCAAACCGGTGGCGGATGTCACTGAGTGATTATTGATACGGGTTATTACTTCCCCCGCTTTGAGTCCCGCCTTTTGTGCCGCGCTATGGGGAATAATGTAACTTATTGCCACTCCTTGCTTGGCCGGTAATTGATAGTGTTGAGCCAATCCCGCCGTATCGGTTAATACCGCCACACCCAACCAGGGCATACGAGCATGTCCGTATTTTAGTAATTGAGGCCAAAGTTTCTTAACGGTAGATGAGGGAATCGCAAAGCCGATGCCTTGCCCTTGCGTTGAGACCGCCGTATTGATTCCTATGACCTGTCCCTTGAGATTTAACAGCGGTCCACCGCTGTTGCCGGGATTTATGGCGGCAGATGTTTGCAGTAAGTCCGGATATTGCCGCTGACCAATCGTGAGCGGTCGTCCCTTAGCACTGATAACTCCCACTGTAACGGTGTGGTTTAAGTTATACGGATTTCCGATGGCAATGGCCCACGCGCCCACCGGCGTTCCGGACGAGCTTCCTAGCGGCAGTGTAGGCATTGGTTTTGGTGCCGATATTTTTAAGGCTGCGACGTCAGAGATGTAATCGGTTCCCACCACGGTAGCGGTAAACGGCTTGGAATACCCGGGAACCTGGACTTTAATGTTATTAGCTCCATAGATAACGTGGTCGTTGGTGACTAGATCGCCGGAGGACGTCAAAAAGAACCCGGTACCAATGTCCACTTGGCCATTCTTGTGAGTCGCAACAATTTTCACAATGGCAGGACTAACACGTTTGACGACGTTGGACATGGTATCAGGGCCAATGGGCAAGGTTGGCGTCGTATGTGTCGCAACTTTTCTATAGGTCGGTGAAGCCGTAACACTATGGTGGGATCCCAGAACCAAGGCCCCGCCACCAATCAGCCCTGCTCCGGCCACAAATCCGGCCGCCGAAACACCCAATGTTTTCAGCATTGCAGACATTAAAAATCACCTCCAGAACACGTGAGCTTATGTATTCTGGAGGATCATCCCACAAAAATGTTGCCAAACCGTTTCCGCTTCCGATTACTGTGCCAATTTCCCTGCCACTTCCGCTAAACGGCGGCCCAAAAACAACGCAACCGATCGTTCATCCTCCGACAATTCACTTTTGTTCCCCAGTTCGCTAGGACCATAAGGGCTTCCTCCCGTGGTCGTACTATGGATTGCCGGGACCAGGTACCCCGTAGGAACGATAATCATCCCGTGATGGTACGCAAAAGTAGACATGGTTAAAATCGTTGATTCATGACCTCCGTGCATGGTCGCTGCCCCAGTAAAAAATCCTGCGGCTTTTCCCGCCAGTTTTCCTTCACCCCATAAAGGTCCGGTCTGGTCGAGGAAATTCTTAAGTTGAGCCGTAATATTTCCGTAACGCGTAGGAGAACCAAAGGCGATGCCATCAGCCCACACCAAATCCTCCAGTGTCGCCACCGGCACTTCTGCTTGCGCCGCCAAACCTTGTTTGATGTGCTCATTGCTTTCGATGACTTCTGGAGGCAACAAATCGGGGACTCGCCGCAGCCGCACTTGAGCCCCCACCTCACGAGCTCCATCGGCAATGACTTGTGCCAATTTAAATACCGAGCCGGTCATAGAATAATAAATCACGCTGATTTTCACGCTACCTTCATCCTTTCCCTCACATCATAGCCAACAGAAGTCAATGCCTAAATGCTTCCCTCAGCTTACGTCTTTTCGAGATGCCTTACTCACATCTCTCATACTATTTGACGTAGCTGGGCCACTTTAGATATGCTGTGCTCATGAAAAATTTTGCATATTACTCATTTCATGGCGGACCAGCCGGGACGGTGCGGAAATTTAGGGGCCTTAGACACCCATGTTGAGGAGGACGGTTAGTGAGTGATACCCACCTGACACCAGAAATAATAAAAAGAGGAAACGTCGCGAGAATGATGAATGATCCGGTATCCGGGAAGTCCAACCGGTTTATCGAAGATCTGTTTGTGAGATCACGGCCCAGGTTGTGGCGTATGGCTTTTAATATGTTGAATGACAAGACTTTGGCCGAAGACGCCGTCTCCGAGATCTGGATTCGTGTTCTCAGCCATCTGCCGGAGTTTCGCGAAGAGGCGAAACTCACCACGTGGATTTACCGAATCGCGATGAATACCATCATTGACATGGCTCGGTCCAGGAATCGGGTGACATCTTATCAGTGGTCCGAAGTTGCGTCGGAACCGGCCGACCTGCGAGAAGACCCCGACAGCAACTGCGAACGGTCGCTCAAAGACGCATTTGTTCATTACGGCTTAAGTCAGTTGCCGCCGCCCCAACGATCCCTGATCATCATGCGCGATATTGAAGACTTGCCGATCAAACATATAGCCGCGATTCTGGACTTGCCTCAAAGCGCTGTCAAATCACGCTTACATCGTGCCAGGAGGTCACTTAAGCATATCCTTCAACACCGAACCCGTGTACCGGGAAAAGAAGCCATCGGGGTTGTTTCCATTTCCGAAGGCGGGAGACTATCTTGAGGAAAGAAGTCAGTCCTTCAAGGACAAAGAAATAGCGGGCGCGGTACGGCTTTTCTCGCCGCGCCCACCGAATTAACCGTGTTAAATAACACCCATGAATTTACAGACGGCGCCTGGTCAGAGTAAAATCCAAATCTTGTAACGACTGTGTATTAAGGCTTTTTACCCGAACGCGGCCAGGTCCCGCAGATTCAACCAGGCCCATGGTAACAAGAATTTGCATAGCTTGTTTGAGTTGTGCAGGCTTTATACCCAAATCGCGAGATTCCTGAACAATATCAATGCTTGTGCCCGGCGAAAGCCGTCTCGTTAAAATAGCGTCCCGGTATCGTGCGGCAAGGGTTCCGGGATTATCGATCAGTCCCACTCATTTCACCTCGATCATGTAACCTTTTCTTCATTTGAAACGTTCAATGCTAGTATAACGGGTTCACAAGACAAAAGACAGCAATTCACCACCGCTCCCGAATAATCGGTTGAAATTAGCGCAAATGGATATACTTAGAAAACAACCCTCTTGACGAACCATGTATTATGTTAACAGAATAGTGAAAGGGAAGGTGAAACTGTGTCCGAACTTGGTTCCCACATGACTCCGGCAAAGACGTCTGACGAGACAACCAGCCGAAAAAGGAAACTGTGGCATCTTGAACGCCCGCATCTGTACTGGCCTTGGTGGGTCATGCTGACCATGGTCGTAATGGTGGCACTGGCCGCGTCTTATTTCATGGGAATGCTCTCCACTCTTTCCTCGGCCCATTCATTATTAACCAGTTTGCACAACCAATTGAATGCCGTGGACAGAGAAAAAGCCCGTCTCGGAAGAGAGGCCCAACTACTGGGCGTGCTGCAGAGTCTGCGGACGGGGCACTGGGATTCGCCTCTTGCGTGGCTCATCCTCGCACCCCAGGCTTTATGGCTGGGTATAGGCCTTGTGGTAGGTGTAGGTGTTAGCGCAGTCTTTCACCGTCGGCGGTATAAAGCCTTGAAAACCGCTTCTTCCAATACCAGGTATTCCGAGAGTTTCACCTCACCCAATACCAGGCAATCCGAGAGTTTCACCTCACCCAATACCAGGCAATCCGAGAGTTTCACCTCACCGCCGCCTCCCCCCGCCGATCCCCCCTATTCCCATTCATACACCCAAAACTCTCCTACAACCGAACAGGGCGGCAAGGCTCGCTCAACGGGTCCCCAGTGGCTCAAAGAATTTGTTGGACTGGTCCTATGGGTCATTGTAGTGGCGGGCTTAGCCTTTGTTATTGTTCATGTCGCATTAGTGTGGGGCAGCAACTTCCCTGCTCATTTTTCCAATTTTTCGCGGTTGTTCTGATACCGCCGAATATCAAGTTGTCGGCTTTTTAACGCCGCGGCAACCGAAGCGACCATGACAATAAGGCCACCGAGTTCCGTGCCCATAACCGCCATTAACGATAACCGTCCTGACAAGGCCCTGAAAATGGCCCAGTAACCCACTCCCAGTGCCAGCACCGTGAGAATCCCGGCCAGACGAAAGCGCCAAATCGTTGCACGGGAGTAGGGAGCCTCCTGTTTCAATAGATCCATCCATGGATATTGTGGTTTGCTCACCGCTACCCGCCCCCTGTGAATAGTTGTTATCTCTTGGTGCCATTATATCAAGGTTCGCTCCAAAACAGGGATTTAAGGGATTTTCGCCTATATCCGATATAATAATAAGAGCCGTAGACAATAGGGAGATGGTTATCATTACCGAAAACCCGATACTTGCCATCATAGACATCGGGTCTAATTCACTGCGATTGATGGTTGCCAAACGCCTCAAAGAAGGAGGCGCCGTCATCGTCGATGAACGAAAAGAAACGCCCCGGCTGGCACTGGCGAAAGACACGGAAGGGTTTCTCACCCTCGATGGGTTTTCGCGCCTTATCCAGGCTCTGCAGTATTTTCGCGACGTGGCTCAGGCCTTTAACGCCGATCCCATTATTGTTCGCGCCACCGCGGCTCTTCGCAACCTTGCCAACCAGCAACAGGTTCTGCAGGAAATCAATCGGCAAACCGGGTTAACGGTGGAAGTTTTGTCCGGCGATGAAGAAGCCGCCATTGGGTTTCTAGCCGTCAAGAATTCCATCCCGCTTACCAAAGGATGGACCATTGATGTCGGCGGCGGAAGCACCGAAATTGTCAGCTACGAGAACGGAGACATTCGTCATCAGCGTTCATTCGCGTTTGGAGCGGTGTCCTTGTCCTCTCTCAATCTTTCCCTCACAGATATGATGTCCTGGGTCCAGGAACAGTATGCGCAGGTTAACTGGTTGCAGACGAGATCCCCGCAATCGATTGCTCTAGGGGGAAGCGCCCGCGTCATGGCGCGATCAATCCAGCATGAATCGGAATACCCGCTCCAGCAAATTCATGCGTTCCGAGTACCGACCGTGGTTATTGACGCCTGGTTGGCTAAAATTGCACTCATGACGCCCGACCAACGAAAAAAAGTCGCCCACATACCCAAAGATCGGCTAGACATTATTGTTCCGGGAATCGCTATTATTCTGGGCTTATTAAAAACTACCCAATCGGATACGTTAACAATAAGCGGCTATGGTCTGCGTAACGGATTATTATTGCAACACATGGAATCCAATACCCCGACCTTTCCCTCCCTAGCGCTGGATAGTGCCTGGAATGTTGCCTTGCGCAGTGAATGGCCCTCGGGACTGACTAAAGCGCTTCAGGAGCAGGTATCGCAGCTGGGAAAAGCCGTCAAAGGACTTCTGGGACTGTCCGAGCGCTCCATGGAATTGGTTCAGTCCGCCGCACTGCTTCGCTACTGCGGACGTAATGTCAATATGTATCATTGGGATCGGCACACATTTTACCACATCTTGGGTTCCTCTTTGACGGGGCTCAATCACCAAGAATGGGTATCAGTGGCGTTAATAGCGTCCTACCGGTCGTCCAAACGTCTGCAAAAGTTTTGGAGCCCGTTCTCAAGTATTGTCAGTCGTGAACAACTTGTCCTGGTTCGCAAATTGGGAGTACTGCTGCGTCTTGCCGAAATTTTTTCGGCGCCATCCATGAATGGAGTGGAACGGCTGAGTGTGCAACACAGTAATAAACAACTGATTATTACGGTGTCTGGTACCGGTATTTCCTGCCCCATTGAGGAACTGAAAGATGTAGCCAAAGACATCAAAAAAAGTTGGCAAATGAAACTCGTTGTGCCAGGATTACTGAACTAGACAAGATGAGGAGTGTTTCACAGTGCCTGATGAACACCATATATTTCCTGGACGCTTAGTTGTGGTGGAAGGAACTGACGGTTCGGGCAAAAGCACCGCGATCAACCTGCTGGAGGACTGGCTCAGAGCAAAAGGATATCCGGTGTACCGCACCGCATGGAACAGTTCACCATTGATAAAGCCCTTCATGCGCCATGCCAAGAAGAAGCAGTGGCTGGATCCAGCGGCATTCAGTCTGTTGCATGCAAGCGACTTCTATGACCGTCTTGATCGCCTGATTGTTCCGCGCCTCCATGCGGGCTTCGTTGTTTTAGCCGACCGATGGGTCTATACGGCCTGGGTGCGAGATCATGTCAGAGGACTCGATTTGAATTGGGTTAAGACACTCTACAATGATGTGCCCCGTCCCGACTTGGCCATCTATTTTTCAACGCCCCCCGACATTGCGATTGCGCGCCTCAAGCATGCTTCCCGGAAGCTGAAGTATTATGAAAGCGGTCAGGACATTAGCGGATTGCGAGACCCGTGGAGCAGTTTCCTGTGGTTTCAGGAACAGATGCGGGAAGCGTACCTGGTTCTCGTCGAACAAGGACACCTGCAGTTGCTGGACGCCACCTTGCCCATATTTGAACAGCAAAAAATCGTCCGAAGCTGGATGACGCCAATGCTGGATTCCCTCGCGTTGTTGCCGCAGTTTCTGGACAGTCCCCATCAATAACCCCTAATGCCGACGAAAGGAGGACAACAGTTATGCCGAAACCTGTTCATACCGTCCAGCCAGAGTGGTCCCGTGTTCCTCCTTACTACGACGGTCTTTACGTCGGAATCGACGGACTCGATGGTTCAGGACGCACGACTCTCGCTTTGGCATTGAAAACCCGGTTGCAATCGGAAGGTTATCCCACCGTGGTTGTGACGCCGTTCCCCAACACCCGAACCCACCAATTCATCACGCAAGTCAAACACGATCGGCGTTTGCACGCCAAGAGCCGGCATTTACTGTACGCCAGTCTCTTTGCCATGACAACCCAACACGTCATCCTGCCCCATCTCACCGCAGGATATGTCGTCTTGTCCGATCGTTCATGGCTTAGCCTCTATGCCCGTGCTGTGGCACAGGGATTGGACACAGCCTGGGTGCGTACGACTCTGGGATTTGCGCTGGTTCCCGATATGATCATTGAGCCTCAATCGGATCCATTGTCGGTTTCCAGGCGAAAACTTACGGTATCGGATTCCTTAGATACCCTCGAATCCGCTCCTAATCGCAACAGTTTCGAAGGATTTGTGGAATTTCAGACGCAGATCCATGACATTTTGGAAGGGCTCAAAGGAGAGGCAGACTGGCATCTTCTGAATCTTCAACCGGACCCTTCCCTGGAGATAGACCGTATCGCGCACCATATTATTTCGCAATTGGAAGGAAGCGATGCGCCATCTTAACCTATACGGAGCACTTAATGCGAAGGTACCAGGTCGATCTTCCCCACGCGGTTCACGTTGCTCGTTTGTCATTGCAATTGTATAACCCGCTCATGGCTCTTTTAGACTGTCCCTTGGACAATTTATGGCGGGAATGTCTGGAAACAGCCGCTCTTCTTCACGATGCCGGCTATTTTGTCAATCAAAAGGGGCATCATCGGCATAGCCGATATCTCATCCGTCACGCCGAAGAAACCCAATACTGGGAGCCATCGACGCGCGAATGTATCGCCGGGCTGGCCTATTACCACCGCAAGGCATTGCCCGCAAAAAAATTGCGGGAGCTATCCAAAAATCCGACATGGATGGCATTAGCCGCGATTTTAAGAATCGCGGACGGACTGGATCGTTGTCATTGTCAAAAAGTGACCGTTCAACACATTAAAATAAGCTCCCATACTGTCGAACTTATCGTCACGGGGCTACAAAGAGAGCCTTGGGACCATGTTCTGCGTATAAAGTCCCAAGGCTTCCAAGAGGCCTTTCATCGTCAGTTCCTTATTCGCGACCCCACCTTAACTAATTTCCCGCTGCGCGTCTAAACGCAATAGCTGCAGCCAGCGCTAAACTTTGGTCAGACGGCGGGAAACGTTATCTTTTTCAGCAGCCTGAATTACTGCCTTGGCTATCCGTTCCGACACTTCCCGGTTAAACACGCTGGGAATGATGTACTCCGGACCGAGTTCCTCATTTTTCACCACCGAAGCCAGGGCATGGGCTGCGGCAACTTTCATGCCCACTGTCACGCGCTTGGCCCGGGAATCCAGGACTCCCCGAAACAATCCTGGAAAACACAATACGTTATTAATCTGGTTAGGATAGTCCGACCGTCCGGTGGCCACCACCTTAGCATGCAACTGGGCTATTTCTGGGGCCATTTCTGGTGTCGGATTCGCCATGAGAAACAAAATAGCATCTTTGGCCATTCCTTGAATGTCTTCCGGAGTGAGGAGATTGCCGGTAGATACACCAATAAACACGTCGGCACCGACCAACAATTCTTTTATCGTTCCCGTTCGGTGATGGGGATTGGTTTGTTTGGCAAGCGTTTCCCATTGCGGGTGACCAGGGTAGGACTCACCCTCTACGATCGCTCCCATTCGGTCATACCCGACGATGTCGTGAACTCCCATGTGCAAAAGCAATTCCGCAGTAGCCGTGCCAGCCGCGCCAATCCCGGCAATCACCACGCGCATAGATTCAAGAGGTTTTCCGACCACTTTCGCCGCATTGATAAGCCCTGCCAGAATTACAACCGCCGTGCCATGCTGATCATCATGAAAGACGGGAATGTCGAGACGTTCAGTCAACTGCCTTTCCACTTCAAAGCACCGGGGTGACGCAATATCTTCTAAGTTGATCCCGCCAAACTCTGGTGCAATCCTGACCACAGTTTCCACAATTTCATCGACGTTCTGAGTATCCAAACACAAGGGAATGGCATCGACATTTGCCAGCCACTTAAAGAGAACCGCCTTCCCCTCCATAACCGGAAGAGCGGCTTTCGGTCCCAAATTGCCCAACCCCAAAATAGCGGAACCGTCGGTGACAATAGCTACAGTATTCCTCTTCATTGTCAGCTGAAAAGCTTTCGAAGGATCCTCGGCAATTGCCTCGACGACTCGGGCTACTCCTGGCGTATAGACGTGCGACAAATCCGCCCGGGTTTTGATATGGACACGGGGCCGGATTTCAATTTTTCCGCCCAGATGCATGAGGAATGTCCGGTCCGACACATTTTCCACACGTACGCCCTCAAGCCCGGAGAGCTGGTTCACTAACGCACGGAGTTTTTCGGCCGTGGCAATCAGAACCGTGAGGTCCCGAATTGTTCTTTGGTCTTCTGCCCTGACCAAGTCCCACGCAATAATGTCTCCCTCAAGGTCATCTACCATTTGGACGATTTTCCGAAACGGCAGCCCATCGCGTTGCATGTCCAGCCGAATAATGTATTGAACACCATCTTGTACCACGCCCATCGTCATCCTTTCCGCCAATCTTCTTCGGTGTAAACATCTTCATCATACCGTAATGCTTTTGATACTTACGAATAATGACCTATTTTCTAAAAATTTACCATTATGTCGCCATCGAGAAGGTCCTCGAAAAATTGACCATGCCCTCGTTTTTTTATCAAGACTTTGCTCAATTGGCATCTACAACAGTTTAAGGGATCTCTCAGGGACTGTATAATGCAAAATGTAACGCTTCGTTAAGGGGAGAGGATTCCTATTTCGACCCAACTTGAGCAATTGCATGATGAATCCACGCTGATCATGCAGGCAAAAAGTGGCCAAGAAGATGCGATTGTAGTGCTCATGGCGCGATACGCCTCATTGATCAAGGCGACAGCGGGGCGCTACTTTTTACCCGGAGCCGAACATGAAGATGTTGTGCAGGAAGGCTGGATAGGGTTTTGGAACGCAATCCAACATTTCGATCATCGGCGTCACGGTTATTTTTCCGGATTTGCCAAACTCTGTGTGAGTCGTCAAATTGTTTCCGCCGTGGTCCGCGCCACCAGAGCCAAACATCAAATTTTGAATTCGGCATGGTCTTTGGATCAGCCAGGGCGGGATGCCAATAGCGATGCTTCATGGCTTGACAGTCTCCCAGGCCATCACGAACCGTCGCCTGAATTATTTGTCACTGACCAAGAAACGTCATTCCAGCTAATCCAAACGCTCAAGACCGAATTAACGCCCTTAGAAAGTATGGTCTTTGATGCCAGGCGGCATGGGAAAACCTACGAGGAAATTAGCCGATATGTTAAACGGCCGCGGAAAACCATCGACAATGCATTGCAGCGTATACGGCGTAAGCTAAAGAAGACCCGCAAGGACATTTAGCCCTGCGGGTTATGCACCTGTTCCGACGGCCATCCTACCGGAACTTCACGTCGAGACCATTCCACGTTACCAGGTGAAACCACTTGCAGCACCAAATAGCTGATATCGGCAAACAAGAGCATCAACGTGCCAATATGCAATAAATATGGTCCTGTGGCCACATGACTCAAGGCCAGATTAGCACCGGTGATAATTTGGGCTATGACGGCGATTAAGAGCCAGAAAGCCCCTTTATATAAATCAGGACGGATTCCCTTATACTTTCGCAAGCTCCACAGCAGAGCCAGTGTTATGATAGCCAGACCAACCGCAGCCAGACGATGGATAAAATCCAGACCTACGAGTCCCTGGAACCCAGGAAAAACCTTTCCATTGCATAAGGGCCATGTGGGACATGCTTCACCCGCTCCGCGAAATGCGACATAGGAACCCCAGTATATGGCCAAATAGGTATAAATCCAGGTAGCCCACACACCACGCCTAATACCCGCCGGCGTGTGTTGGCGAAAGGATATTCCCGATGGCCGTCCCGTCGCTTCCGCAGCCAGCTGAAACAGAAACACGGTGAGCAACGCGACGCCAACCATGGCCAGCAGGCCAAAACCCAAATGCAAAGCCAGAACAGTCGGAGGATTCACAAACACCACCGCCAAAGCCCCCAAAACCGATTGCACAACGATAAATCCGATTCCGATCCAGGCAAACACCCGAACTTCCGCAAACTGCCGATATCTTATCAGAGCCCAGATCATATAAACCGTTGCCAAAAGAGCAAATCCGCCCACCAACATGCGGTGCGCAAATTCAATGATCACATGGATGTTGTTGAGATTAGGAATCACTTTCCCGTTACATAGAGGCCAATCCGGCCCGCATCCCAGTGCCGATCCTGTCTGCGTATCCAAAAAACCCACCATATTGACGACATACATCCCGATAGCCGCTATGACACCGATAATTTTCATCGTCTTCGATGGCGGATTGAACTGATAATCTCTCCTCTTCATCGACTGTGTTCGCCCCTTAACAACACTTCACGGTCGCAATCAGCAGTATTATTCCCTGCGCCCAGTCTACCATAAAACATTTGCCAAGTGAGGGGAAGATGATTGTCTGCGTGGCGATCCTGAAACTGGTCGTCGGACCTACGATTTCCGTGTGTGAGATATAATATACTGCGGTGGTTTTTCTTACCCTAAAACGACATGTGGAGGTTATGTTAAGATGGGATTGCGATTGAATCGGCAACACCTTGGC
The DNA here is from genome assembly GCA_003023725.1 of Sulfobacillus benefaciens. Taxonomy (GTDB): domain Bacteria; phylum Bacillota; class Sulfobacillia; order Sulfobacillales; family Sulfobacillaceae; genus Sulfobacillus; species Sulfobacillus benefaciens. The sequence goes on from PXYT01000001.1 coordinate 247,584, forward strand.
GTGATGTTTATTGACATGCAAAACTCGATTGCGGGACATGAACAGTTTCAAGGCACCGTCGCAGCGTGCCAGCAACTGTTAAACCTTGCTCATGTGCAACATTTGCCGGTAATTTTTGTACACGTTCGGCCTTATGAACACGTGGTTCGCTCAATGCGGGGCGAATCTGAAGTTCTCCTCGCCCGAAGGGCATCCGATCCCGCCGATCCGAAACAGTACGACATTATCGATGCCTTGCCTGTCCGCCCTGAGGACCACGTGGTGACCAAACATGTGCGCAGCGCTTTTATCGGGACGGAATTAGACCATCTCCTGCGCGCTCTGGACATTAATACTGTAATCATTGGCGGAATTGCCACAAACATTGGCGTGGAAAGCACAGTCCGCGTGGGAGCCGACCTAGGTTATAATTTTGTGGTTGCCGAGGATGCCTGTGCCGCTCTTAGTCCCGAAGCACACGATGCCTCTCTAAAATACGCTTTGCCATTCTTTGCCCGCATTACTACCGTGAGTGAACTGGAATTTGGCGTCGAATGAATCTTCACCGCACATAATGCATGTGTCGCGGAATAAGGGCGTCGAAAACACCCCCTTATTCCGTGAACAATGGCTTGACGTGCTGCAATATATAGTCCATGGCATGCGGATTGCTCATGGTCCCGGGATTAAATGCTTTCTTGGGATCTCCGCCCGCCAGTATACGTTTTAGCGGAACCTCCATTTTCTTTCCATTCAGCGTTTTCGGAACTTCGGGAATAAAGATGATGTTGTCGGGCTCGTGACGGGGAGACAGCTGCTTCCTGAGCCGTTTCCGGACATTTCTCTCCAGTTCCGCCTTGTCGGCCCCGGGATCAGCGGCGACAATAAACAAAATAAGACGATTGGGTTTCTCGGGTGAGCTGAGGTCAACAACGATGCTGTCCGCAACTTGTGGATCTGCGTCCACGACACGGTAAAAATCGCTGGTTCCCATTCTAATCCCGCCCCGGTTGATCGTCGCGTCAGAACGGCCGAAAATCACCACGCTGCCGTCTTCATGAATGAGAATCCAATCTCCGTGCCGCCAAATACCAGGGTAGGTATCGAAATAACTAGCCCGGTAACGTTGCTTGTCCTTGTCTCCATACAAATACACAGGCATAGAGGGAATAGGCTCCGTCAGCACCAATTCGCCCACCTCATTCACCACCGAACGTCCCTCAGGATCGAAAGCCTCGACTTTCGATCCCAGGTAACGGCACTGAATTTCCCCACTGCGTACCGGGAGAGTCGGAACACCTCCCACCACTGCCGTACAGACGTCGGTGCCTCCACTTAGAGAACTCAGCCAAACAGTCGGAGAAAGATGACGATAGACCCATTCAAAAGATTCGGGGCTCAAGGGCGACCCGGTTGACCCGATTCCCCGCATCGCACTCAAATCCCTGCGCTCAGGTTCCAATCCCATTTTGTGACACATTGTTAGATAAGCAGCGCTCGTCCCAAAGAATGTCATACGAGTCTCTTCGGCTAACTGCCACAATGTGTCGGAGACAGGATAGCTCGGGCTTCCATCGTATAGAACAATGGTTGCACCGACCAGCAATCCTGAAACCAGCATATTCCACATCATCCATCCTGTTGTTGTAAACCACATAAAGCGGTCTTTGGGACGCAAATCGAGATGAAATGTCAGTGCCATCAGGTGGGACAGTAAGATACCCCCATGACCCTGCACGATAGCCTTGGGCAGCCCTGTTGTGCCGGACGAATAGAGAATCCACAGGGGATGTTCAAAAGAAACCGCTTGGAATTCCAAGGGATCGGAGGATTCGAGATGGTTATATAACAGCATTCCACCTGGTTGGACTCCAGGCTGCAGATAAGGCACTAATACCGTTGCAACAAGCGAAGGCAATTTTTCCTGCAGTGTCTCGATAACTGGCATACAGTTATAACTCTTGCCTCCATAGTAATACCCGTCAACGGCCAATAGGATCTTAGGCTCAATTTGCAAAAACCGATCCATCACCGCCTGAATGCCGAAATCCGGGGAACAACTCGACCACACAGCACCAAGACTGGCAGTGGCCAGGAAAGCCGCAACAGTCTCGGGGATATTGGGCAGATAGGCCGCGACCCGGTCACCCGCACGCACACCCAACTTCTTAAGCGCTCCCCGGACTCTTTGCACTTCATGCTCTAAATCCTGCCATGACCACTGCGTTTCCCGCCCGTCTTCGCGGCGAAAAATCACTGCGGGCCCCAAGTCCTTGGAACGAAACGCGTGCTCTGCATAATTCAGTTTGGCTCCTTCAAACCAGTGGATATCCGGCATTTCTGTACCGGATTGAACTGCCTTGTACGGACTTCGGGCTGCAATCCTAAAGTAATCAAAGAGCGACGCCCAAAAGTCGGTGACGTGGGTCACGGACCAATTCCATAGTTTTTGGTATTCATCGATGTCCCGCAGCCCCCAGTGATCATGCAACCATCTTTGATATTGCGTAATATTCGCTGTATTTAGAATCTCCTGGGTGGGGTTCCACAGGATCCTACCCCGGTTTTCCATCGACAGGACCTTCCTCTCTCGTAACCCATTTCCGGGTTGTATCATACCACCAGCCTCTTCCCGGGCGAAACGGGGCAAGTTTACGCTTCCGGTGGCTTACGCCCGTTGGACTGTCTATACCTTCCCGTCTCATACCTTCCTCTCAATTTTGAAGGAATGGACACCAAAACTTCTTTCTTAAGATGCCCTTGGGCCCCGTCGCCGCAGTCCAGGCTTATCTTGGTACAGAAGTTTTTCATTGTTATCCCGCCCTGCGAAGCATCTCAAACAGCGGTATCGCTCATGGTGTGGCGACTCACCGTCTCTAAAGCGGCCTTTCCCCCGTCCGCATGGGATCCCCAAAAACGAATCTCCCGTAACGATGACACTGTGGACACGATCAAAATTCGGCCGTGACTCTGTTTCCGGAAATAACACGCACATTCCCCCGATCCCTCGCACAGATCGGATGAAATTCACATCAAAAATGTGCCGCCACTCGGATTCCGGCGATTTCGTGGACGCTTCGCTCTTCTTGACGGCTCTTTTGGCATTGTGGAGAAGTACATCGGTTCGCCAAAATTGGTTCCAACCCCGCCGAGCCGTATTTGTGAATGTTCTAGCCCACTCACATCCTGTGCCAAGACGCGTTGATACCGAAGTGTCTTCGAATGAAGCCCAGGGCGAATGCTATAGCGCCCCCCGTGATTCTTGCCTGCCAGACTTTGGGCCAAAGCCCGGCCAATCGGCGACGGGCACCTCGCAATGAGTACTGCGGGAGATGATTTCACACCTCTAAATGCTCCCAATCCAGCAAATCCCACATCTTCACGACAAGAGTCCGGGCTCCGGAGGT
>PXYT01000001.1:251123-310752 GCA_003023725.1 Sulfobacillus benefaciens
TCGGACTTTTTGGTTCAGTTCAGGGTCGACGATGGTCAACCATGCAGCATACAACGCCATAAACTTCCCTCTTTTCACAGCAATTTCCCTTAATCTTATAGCATTTCGTGCAACAAATTCCAATGGTTCGGTCAGTGGTCCGGGGGCCGTAATCCCTTGAAGTTATTTTGCCGGAAAAGTTTGCCGCGGAAGCGATCTTTAATCCAAAGGCCTTGAAAACAGCCTCCGGCTGTGCTTTTGGGATGTTCTGGGGACCCTGTTCAAACCGGGAATGATATCCCGCGCCTGCTGCTGAAATGGCAGGGCCAAGGGTACATACCGCCAAAATTCGCATAAATCCGGGATTAAAGGCTTCAATTTCCCCGATTCTCACCCCAGCGTGCCCAATCCCAGCCCACAAATGTGGACCATGATATCTTATAATGAGATTAACCGATCCGAATTACTATTTAGACTGCGGATCCTGCTTGCCAACAAATGTTAAGGAGCGGCATTGACACAAGTGGCCATTAGCTGGTACATCTTGGGAGATTTCAATATACGGCTCGACTTTTCAAAGGCACCGGAGTACGAAAATGGGGACAGTGTCTACCGTGTTTTTGAGCAGCTGCGCGAAGACAACCGGACCTCATCATGGCACATGGTGCCTGCCTATCAAACCCTCACCATTTCGTACCCTTGGAATCAGTCCTTACAAGAGGTGTTAAGTGCTGTTAACGAGTCGGTGAGCGCTCAAAACATGCCGAAGATGCCGCCGTCCCGGCGATTCGAGATTCCGGTTTGCTACCAGGGAGACTTGGGACCCGACTTGCCGTTCGTGGCTCGTGAGCACCTGATGTCGCCCGACGAGGTAATCCGCCTGCACAGCCAACCGGAGTACCGCATTGAGGCAATCGGGTTTTCTCCGGGGTTTCCCTACTTATCCGGTCTGCCTCGGGAATTAGCCACAGCCAGGCGCAATACCCCCCGCACACGCGTTCCTGCCGGATCGGTTGCGATTGGCGGACTCCAAAGTGGTGTTTATCCGCTGAGCACCCCCGGCGGATGGCATCTCATCGGCCGTACGCCCTTTATTCTCTTCAACACCGCTAATACGCCCCCCATCCCCTATCAGTTTGGGGATCGGCTTCACTTTTCCCCCATTAGCCGCGATGAATACGAAGAACTTCTCCAACATCCTTATTCTACTGATTTTTGGAAGAGGACATGATGAGCTTCATAGAGATCGTAAAACCCGGCGGGCTTTCCCATATTCAAGACAGGGGTCGCACGGGATTTGAGTATCTGGGATTAAGCCGGTGCGGTCCTCTTGATTTTCGTTTGTTTGCCATGGCTCAAACCCTGGTCGGCAATTCTTTGGATGATGCTGCCATCGAAATGACTTACCAAGGCTTAGACTTCTTGTCCCCACATGATCCCGTCATCTTTTCGGTGGCAGGAGTCCAAGATATCCGTATTGGCTCTTGCATTCACCCAGCCCGAACAACGCTCGAGGCTGGGCCCGGACAACGAGTCAGTATTGGGCGGCTTACGGGCCAGCGGGCATATCTTGCGGTCCGGGGCGGATTTGATACGCCGAGGGTATTAGGCAGTCGCTCGACCGATTTCACAGCCGGAATCGGCGGGTGGCAGGGCCGATCCCTTCGTGCTGGAGATGAGATTCCCGTTAAGGCCCCTCCTCCTCATCGTATTCCCGCCTTTGACATGTTGCCGGACGATACTCCGGATTGCGACTCACCGCTTCATGTGGTTGTGGGCCCGGACACCGGGGAATTTCCTCCGGAAGCTGTTAACACCTTTCTGAAGGCGGAATACGCTTTCACCTCTGCGAGCAACCTTATGGGAATTAGGTTAAGCGGTCCGCCAATTAAACCCAGGGACGAGGCGGCGTCCAAAGTATCCCGAGGAATGGTTCCCGGTTCCATCCAAGTGCCGCCGGACGGCCAGCCCATCATTCTCTTAAATCAGCGCGGAACCATCGGCGGATATCCCGTTGTGGCCACACTGCTGAGTCCGGAATTGTGGCGATTGGCCCAGTGGCCATCTTCAAAGAAGTTGTCGTTCGTCGCGCTCTCACCTGCTAAGGCTCAGGCTTACAGTCATGGCATCTATCGGCGCTTGATGGCATGGTGCGAGGGAGTTGTCGGACAGTCTTAGATGCCCCATTGACCCGCGATGTGAATCAAAAACGGGGAACCATAAGCTTCCACGGCAGTGCCCACCACAATCACCAGTGCCATCAGCACGACCAGAGTAGTGAAACCGCCAAACTTCTGAATCAAGGAACTTCTGGCAGAACCCCCCTTGGTTGCAATTAACTGCCAGGAAAATCCCAGCGCCACACCACTCACGATGAGCAGGGCCGGAACAATAAACAGGTTTTGGAGGACAACAGCGATAACAGCCAGGGCAAAACCTTCCCAATGAAGAGATGAAATGAGAAATGCTACCGTAAAGCCCAGAACAAATCCTCGAAAAAATAGGGTCACAAGCACTAAGGGCATCCCCGCGACGGACACGCCCAAAATATAAAACAAGCCCAGAACTTTAAGGTTACTAACAAGAGCCGGCTGAAATAGCCCGGCATAGGTCGGTGTCGATGTCTCCATGCCTACAAATTGACGGACGTATGTGGATAGCGACAAAATGTCTGCCGGCGTCAATGTTTCAATGGCCAGAACCCCGAACAGTATCCCCACAGCGAACATCGCAACCGCAACATAAATGGGTATGAGGTATTGCCTAAAATACTCATCCCATATCGTGACAGGGTATGTCCTCCTGTTCATCATAGACTGTCCTCCCTGCAACAGCCTATGATGGGGATTAGGGATCTAGACCTAAAAGGTCTCCTTCGAATTTTTCAATCCCTCTCCAATTCTCGTGGTCATCATCGTGCAAGTCTTCCCGGCTTAACCGACCTACCAATTGCAAAATCACCATTTTGTCCTCATCGCCCAGATTGGCCCATAACCGCTGTAAAGTGTGCCAGAACAAATCTTGTGGTCCCGGTTGATTTCCGTAGACTGCGGGAATTCGCCAGTCCTGCAGAGACATTTCGAGCTGCTCGGCTAAATGCGTGATTAATGTCGCACTGGGAACCATCTTGCCCTGTTCCACACCGCAGATTGTTTGCTTGGTGACTCCGACCCTGGCGGCCAACTGAGTCTCCGTCCAATCTCTTTGATGACGAAAATGGCGCACGTACCAACCAAACTCGAGCAACAAGGCAGGACAGCAAATACGTGCCGTTTGCAGTTGCGTATGCAAAGCGTGCGCCAATTCATGAAGACTGGGTTCATCATGGCTATCCTGAAAATGGCGCCATACACCTGGGGGGATTCCCAGCGTTTCGAAAATTTTAGACAGCTTGTTTTCGCTGAGCACCGCGTTACCCCGTTCGACTCGAGTAATTAACACTTGTGACACACCGATACGGTGAGCCAGCTCCGTAACCGTGAGCCCTCGCCTTTCGCGGTGTTGGCGCATCCACACTCCAAATCGTTTCAACAATTCATGACCATTGTGCTTGGCTTGCAGTAATTGCGCATGGATATCCTCAATCAACGGCACCGATTCCACGGAAAACGCCTCCTCATGGCCGGGTGTCTCACGGGCTTCTATCCAAATTTCGACACAACCACCATTGTAGGCCGATCAACGCAATACCATTCACGCCTTGAGCAGAACGGACAAACTCCTCAATTTGTTCGCCATGCCATAATTCGGTCTCGATTTCTTCATCCGCATCAAGGCGGGATTGACTATGCGACAAGCCATAGGCATAATACAGAAAGATCTCTTCATCTGTGTATCCCGGGCTGGGATAAAACGTTGTCACCAGCTGCCAACTGTCCGCGCTGTATCCCGTTTCTTCCAGTAACTCCCGTTGGGCAGCTTCGATGGGGCTTTCCCCTGAGTCCAGTTTCCCTGCCGGCAACTCGTAAAGTGTCTGCTGTACCGCCCATCTGTGCTGTCTTATTATGACGACTCGGGATTCGCTGTCTTCGGCAATAACAGCAACGGCAGGAACTCGAACCACGACCTCCCGGGACGCCTGAGTGCCCTTTACGACCACCGGGTCGACTCGAACCGATATTGTCCTCCCTCGGTAAACCCATTGTTCCGGACCTGAACGCTGCTCCATGAGGTATAAAAATCCCTTTCCAAATAGCCGGCTGTCCCGTGGAAGTATTGGTGTTAAGGCTTTTGCGGACCGGCAACATGCCATTTTTGCAGATTCCCTGCCGAAAATTTCAACACAGGTCAAAATTTGACCTTGGCCGACCATACATCATGTATATCTTACATATTTTATATCTTACACGTTTTTTTCCGTATTTCCATCACCCAGGTAAAGATGAATGTAACGAATCGCGGATTTAAAAATCAGAATTTCTTCACCCTGGCTCAAAAGTAAAATAGCATAGGTGTCAAATCCGTCAATAACCCCAATCAAGGGTTCACCGTCAAGAAAAACGACCTCAACTAGAGAGCGTTCCGTCATCAAATGTTGGTAAAAGGCATCCTGAACATAACTGGTCCGGTTTCCTGCCGGCCCGGTCGATGCCTGTTGAGGCGGCGCTTGACGCGAAGTTGGCTTCTGAACCCGCGCCTTATCCGTTCGGTTGGTGCGGGGAACCTCAATCCACTTCTCTGACATAGATTAGCCCTCTTTCCTCACGACTCTGATTGGTCGGTATTACGGCGACTTTCACTTTCAGTTTCCGCGATGTCGCTTGGAGGTCTTTTGATCGGCTTCGGACGCTGAATCTCGGATAAACGCCGGTTGATGGCATCCAAAACCGCTCTGACGGCTGCCCCGTGCCCTCCCTCGCGCCGTTCTCGCGCCGCGCCCACTAAAATTTCTTCGCGCCGTCTGGAGCTCACATAGCTGAGAGCGACCACAACGACAGTTGTCCCGGCCAGAGACATAGTCTCCAATGCTGCTAGTACCAAAGGTTCGCGCAATTCCGGAATTTGATTGAGGGCGTCCACCGTAGCCCATGCCATCATATTGTGATACTGACTGGGAACATAGTGACCCCGCCACTGCCCCTCGTAGTCTGTGCTGCCGTCATTACTGGGCTGAAGACGGACAAAACTGTGTCCGACGTGATGAATGGTATCCAGATCCATGCGGAATTCGGCCACAATCAACCGTGGAAAGGGTTCCATCGGACCGTCGTCGACAATCTGGGCCACCGATATTTTCTTGTGGTCGATGCGCAAATCCCATTGTGCCAATAAGGCACTTTCCACATCCCGCACAATCTGTTTAGGTGCGCGGTCTAGGGTCGTCAACACATGAATTTCTTCTACTGCCCCCCACTCATTGACGGCAACATGACACCGCAACACCGTGGGCAAACGTCTAATGAGTGCCTCAATTTCTGACACGGAAACCTGTTCGAATTCCCCGCTCATGAACACGGAAACTCCTTTATTGACCGGCATAATGATCTTTGCATTATAAAAAGAGGATATCTTGTTAATTCGATATCCTCTCTCCTCATTCCTTTATTTTACTATTCTTTATTCTGGAATGTACGTCAAATTAATCTTTCCCAATTCATGAATGCGCCGTTCCGCCACTCGGTCCGCAGCCTCCTGGGTAGGAATATTCTCCTCCTGCGAGTGCAAAAGAATTTCCTGAACTTGTTTGCCAATCTGGCGTACCCGGGAATAGGCCCGCTCTTTGTGGTATCCGTCCCGGTGAAACTCATCCGCCACGTTGACGACCCCGCCGCCGTTGATCACATAATCTGGAACATACACGATACCCCGCCGCAACAATTCCAAACCGTGGCGTGGCTCCTTCAATTGGTTGTTGGCTGAACCCGCAATGACTTTGCACCGAAACCTGGGAATGGTTTCGTCATTAATAATGGCTCCCAAGGCACATGGAGCAAAAATGTCTGCCTCCACTGCGTAAATTTCCTCAGGCCGCACCCACTGGGCACCTAATTGTTCCGCAACCTTCCGGCTGTCTTCGGGATGAATGTCGGTCACAATGAGTTGGGCTCCTTGTTCCAGAAGCATGTGCCCCAACAGACTGCCCACATGTCCAAGGCCCTGAATGGCGACAGTTTTTCCATGAAAGTCATCAGAACCGAATGCCGTCATCATGGCGGCCCTCATACCTTCCAAGACACCAAGGGCTGTTGCCGGGGACGGATCGCCGCTGGTTTCCTTTAATCCCCCCACAAATTCCGTTTCGCGGGCGACAACGGCCATGTCATCCGCATTGACGCCGACATCCTCCGCCGTGATATAACGGCCCCCTAAACTTTGGATAAGGCGACCAAACGACCGCAGCAGGGCTTCCGACTTGTCATGACGGGAATCTGCCCAGATTACCGATTTGCCACCCCCTAAATCCAATCCCATCGCCGCATTCTTGTAGGTCATTCCCCTAGAAAGCCGGAGAGCATCCGTAATCGCTTCATCTTCCGTCTCATAAGGCCACATTCTCAGACCACCCAAAGCCGGTCCCAATGTCGTGTCATGAATAGCGACAATAGCTTTTAGGCCTGTTGTCTGATCATGCCAAAAGACCAATTCCTCATGACCATACTGTTCCATCGCTTCAAATATTTTCATCGCGACCCCGCACTAGTGTGCGGGACTCACTTCCTTTCTCTCGTATCTGGGTGGAGCGGCAGCCAAAAGGCCCTGATCTCCGCTCATCATCATGTCACAAACCTCCAAAACGGTAAACCAGCAGACGGCACAATAAAAAAGAAAAGCCCCTGCTGGGGCTTTAACCGGCTTTGATTTGCATCCGTAACTTATCCGCTACCATAGCGATGAACTCGGAATTCGTCGGTTTTCCTCTGTCCCGGTTAACAGTGTGCCCGAAAATCCCATTAATTACGTCCACATTGCCTCGTGACCATGCCACTTCTATAGCATGCCTTATAGCCCGTTCCACTCTGCTGGGCGTCGTTTTATATTTTGAGGCAATGGCAGGATATAACTCTTTGGTGACACCGCTCAACAAATCGACTCGGTTTATTACCATGATTATCGCTTCGCGAAGATATAAGTAGCCTTTAATATGCGCGGGAATGCCGATCTCGTGAATCACATTCGTCACTTCTACATCGAGGTTCTTAGTCGGTACCACACTAATTTTTCCGCTAAGACTGTTGGCCTTCTTTCCAGGGGACGCCGTTGCCGCCAGCTGTTTGACGCGAGAAGCCAAAACTTTCAAATTAAATGGCTTGAGGATGAAATAGTCGGCACCGAGCTCCAGTGCCTTCTGCGTCATCGTTTCCTGTCCGAATGCCGTGAGGATAATCACGCGGGGAGGATTTGGCAATTCCAATTGGGCCAGTCGCTCTAACACGCCAATGCCGTCTAGATGCGGCATGATAATGTCGAGAACGATGACATCAACGGGTTGTTCCGCCAGCAATTCCAACACTTCCATGCCGTGATTGGCAATTCCCACCACTTCCAGTCCTTCTTCGCCCCGTATCGCTTCCTGCAGCAGTTCGCAGAATTCGCGGTTATCGTCGGCGATTAACACCTTTGTCGCCATTTCTTAGCCTCCTGCAATATATTACAAATTAACACAGATCTTTCTCTTTAGATTGTGCCTCATCCCGGTCATCTTGCGAAGACTCTTTTCCTTCCACATTCTTACATTCGTTGTCATCAACCGACAAGAGCCCCATCTGCTTGAGATAAAGAATCTGCACATAAGTCGTGCGGGCGTAAAACCACAAATTGCGACTATATTGCAACAAAACCCACATAAGTCCAGTCGTCACTGTCAAAAAAACCCACATCACCAACGCGATTTGTGGGGATTTTTCCATAGTCCGCCCCCCTCTCCGCATAGGGAACTATGACGAATAATTTCTGCACCGTGCGTCGAATCTCCTGCCAAAATCCCTCTAAGAAAAAGATTTTTGTTTAACCATCCAATAGGCATAACATCCATAACCCAAAGAAGGGCGACTCAACAGCACATGAGTTACCGTACCCACCAACCGTCCATCTTGAATAATAGGACTACCACTCATCCCCTGAATGATACCGCCGGTGCGCCTAAGTAATGTGGGGTCATCCACTTGAAACAACAATCCCTTGGTATGCGCATGCCACTGCAAATACGTTTTTAAAATGCGTATGGAAAATAATTGCGTCTTTTGGCCTTGCAGTACGGTCACAATGTGTGCGGGGCCGGGATGCACTTGATCTGGCAGCGCAACCGGCAGGGGTTTGCGAGGACCTTTGAGAGGTTTATGGGCGAGGCGCCCAGTTATGCCAAACACTCCATTATGGATGACCTCTCCTTCAACGTTTCGGCCGTCCGACAGAACACCGATTTTTTGCCCAGGACCATTCGCACTCCCGGCAACAATACCTACAATCCGTGCTCCGGTGATTCTTCCTCCCGTCACCGCAACGGGAATATGCGTTAAGCCATCGGTTATACTATGACCTAGCGCCGCAAATTTCATAGTTTTGGGATTATAAAAGCTCAGAGTCCCCACGCCGCTGGCTCCGTTCTCAACGAGGATACCGACATGCCAAGCATGCTGTGCGGGAGAGAATACCGGTTTGACGTAGCGAAAGTGAAACCTCCGTGAGCCTTGTACCCCTAGAGTCAAAAGCTTATGATGGCTGCCCGACTCTTGCACCGCTTCCTGTAATGCACGGCTAGAGGTGATAAGGCGGTGATTAGCCTCTATAATCACGTCTCCCCGATCAATACCGGCATCCTTGGCTGGGTCCACCTGCCGCCCGTTAACGGTGAGAGGAGCGTATCCTTGCACCACCAAACCTTTGGTTTTGACAACGACGCCAATCGATTGTCCTCCCGGGACTTCATAGAGGGGCCTGGTTACTTCGACCGGCACTGCACGCCATGGAATCCATCCCAGCAACTTCGTCCGAATCACGAAATGAGCAGGGACAGTTCCGTGAATGCGGACCACTCCCGGCTGGATCGAAACAGCTTTTGCTCCGCGTGATTCCACGGTTAGCAACCCGCTCCAGGGAACAGAAATTCTTTGACCGGAAGGAACCATCACGGTGCGGGGAATATTGACCATCTTCCGTACCGGTTGAAGAAATCCACCGGTGACAACAATTGCCGCACCAAGAGCTCCGGCCATCCGGGTTTTACGACCTGGTCGTTTCACGATCTTCACCTCCTCGAAAATAGCTTTCCGGTTTTAAAGTCCCGGAAACGAGGAGAATTCATGCCCGGAATTGCGACCAAGGTTTGACTTTGGCTCCAGAACCATGCCAAAATTCCCGCCAGATTTTTCGATCTCTTACCGTCGTCGCGGTACGACTAGGAATAATTACAATACACCTGTCGGTCTTCAGTGGGCCGATCATGGGCAGATCGTCCTATAGCTGAAGCAAATGCTGAGCGATAGCAAATGCAGCATGCGGCCGGGCCCACAACTTCTGTTGCTGTATAATTTGACCTCGAAGAGGAGAATCTTCAGGTAGCAGTTCGTGGACCCATTTTAACAAGTCGCGATCACCGCGAACGGCCATTTGATGGAGTAAAAGGCGATCACGATTGGCTTCCTCCTGTCCCGGTATCCAGTGGGTCATGATAAACGGAACTCGCGACTGAGCCACTTCGGCCGCGGTCACGCCGCCGGGCTTCCCCACCACAATGCGGGCATGATGCAACAAGAGCGGCATTTTTTCCACGTACCCCACAATGGTTACCGCATTCGGCCACGAATACTGGTCGAGTTGCCAGCGCAGCCGCTCATTGTGCCCACACACCGCCACCACGGAATGATTGGCTTCCGCCAACTTGCGCAAAATCCGGTAATATGGTCCCATCCCCAATCCTCCGCCTAACAACACAATAGGATCCCGGGCAAACAGGGGGAGTTCCCATCTCGGGGCCCGAAAGGCCGAACGAATAGGAATCCCGGTCATCCATATTCGTTCTTTGGGCACGCCAAACCGTGCCAGATCCTCCACCTGCTCCGGTAACCACACCGTATACGCGTCAGCCAAGGGTTCGTACCAAAAACGGTGAACAGACAAATCGGTTAGAATCCCAACAATTTTCAAATGCGGGTGCGTCTCCTTAATACCTGACCAAGCATTTAAGGCAAAGGGGTGCGTGGCGAGAATGACATCCGGTTTATAGGCGTCATATATGTTTCCTAATTGAGAAAGCCCAATCCGCATCCACCGTTGTCTATGTCTGGCCCACTGTACCTGAGAATGATCCCCCCACCGAAATACGGCCCCGTACTGGCGCGGCATATAGTGCAAAGCCCAAAAGTACAAGCCAGTTTCCACACGAGCCTTGCCCACCAAATGCTCGGAAAATTCCACGTCCATGTTCAGCCCAAGACATGCCTCGGCCAAAGCTTTGGCGGCACTGTCATGGCCGGTTCCTATGGGCAAGCTCGCGATTAATATCCGCATCCGGTTCTCCTTAAATCGTCGGCCTGTGTTAATAAAAGAGCCGACTGATGATTAGACCCCAAATCATGCCGACGACGACCTCCCAGGGTGTATGACCCACAAATTCCGGGAAATCGTGTTCGATGCCCGCCACGTACTCCGAACGGGATACGAGGTTAAGATAACGGGACTGCAATCCCACCACTCGCCGAACATGGATTGCATCGTAAAGCACAATCATTCCGAATACGGCGCTGATTGCAAATTGTCCCGATCGCCAGCCATACTGGTAGCCGATAGAGGAGACCAGAGCCACCACCATCGCCGAATGCGACGACGGCATACCGCCTGCCCCAACCAGGCGATCAAAACGCGGCTCATGACGGGACAAGAAATAAATAACGAACTTCAAAACTTGTGCGGTCACTGCGGCAACGACCGCACTGATCAGCACGCGGTTGCTGTGCAGGAGCCATTGCAAGTTAATCCCCCCGTTTTTCCCGGTTCAGCAAATGTCGCGCATGGTCCATTGCCATGTTATCAGACTGACCGCTAAGCATTCGGGCAATTTCCTCTTCCCGGTCGTGTCCGTCAACGAACTTCACCTTGCTATGGGCTCCTGTATCATCCGGCATTTTGACGACAGTCCACTGATAATGGGCGCTAGCCGCCACGGATGGTTGGTGACTAATCGCAATAACCTGCTGGCGTTCACCCAAACTCCGCAGAAGCCGTCCAACGCGCGCTGCGCTTTGTCCCCCCAGCCCCTGATCCAGTTCGTCAAAGATCAGGGTGGCGCCCCCCTGGGTTCCTCCCAGAACCGCCATAGCCAGAGCGATTCGGGACAGCTCACCACCGGATGCGACCTTCGTGGCCGGCCTTAATTCTTGCTGAACCGATGAGGCATAGAGGATAATACCGTGATCCACTCCCCACGCAGCAGGGTCGGCCGGCTCAAGACTGAACTGCACGGTCGAAGCCGGCATTTCCATCTCGTGAACGAGACGGGACAACTCCTCACTGACTTTTTGAGCCGCAACCTTGCGAGCCTGGGACAATTCCTTGGCCAAGCGGAAATATTCTCTCTCCGCCTCTTGCAGTTTTCGCTCCGCGAGATGCAGTTGCCACTCAAAGTCTTCCCATCTTGCCAAATCCTCTTGCAGAGATTCGACGTGTCTTAACAGTTCCTCAATAGACATATTGTATCGGCGTTTGACCCGGGCCAGTTCATTGGCCCGGGTTTCCAGCGTTTCCAACTGGCCGGGATCCTGATCGAGATGACTAGCCCATTCGTTCAGTTCCGACCGCGTCTCTTCAGCTATGGCAATCGCCTGTTCCACAAGAGTCGCTATTTGAGCTGCTGTAGGATCGAGACGGACCAAATGAGCCACATTGTGGGATATGCGGTTTAACAGGGAAAGGACATTGCCGGACTCATCGTTCTCCAAATCTTCTTCAATCGTCTGCAGCAGCTCCAATAACCGCTGCCGCGAATGTAAACGTGCCAAGTCCCGGCCTAGCCGCTCTTCCTCGTCCGCGTCAAGTTGTAAAGCCGTCAACTCGTCCAAGTCCTGGCGCCGGGCGGCTAAGGTCTCTGGATTTGGCACATTGGCAATCAAGTCGGCGTGGGAAGCCTTAACGCTTCTCCACACATAATAAGCCTTGTCGGTAGCCTCACGCAGCGAGTTTAGCGTCGCATAACGGTCCAGCCACAACAGAAGTTGACCCGATTCAAACAAGCGCAACGCGTGATGCTGCCCGCTGAAATCGATTAGCTTCGGTGCCAATTCCCGTACCGCCTGACGCGTGACAATTTGCCCCTGGACACGGTACACCGAGCGGCCTTCATGACTCATTTCCCGTTGAATAATCAAAATATCGTCCTCATCGATTCCCCATTGGTGAAGTTCGTCCCATAAGGGATCGGATGACGACAAGGAAAACACCGCCCGAATTCGAAACCCGGGAGCAAAGGGACCGATCTGGTCCGCCGTCGCGCTCAATCCAAACACCGCAGGAATAGCTGTCAACAACAGAGATTTCCCTGCACCGGATTCACCGGTAACGGCAGTAAATCCCCGGTCAAATTGCACTTCCGCTTTATGGATGAGTCCGAAGTTTTCCACTTTCAATAGGCTGAGCATGTCCCACATCCATTCAACGTAACTCTTCGAGCCGTCTCGCTAGTCTAGGAGCCTCTTCCTTTGAACGCGCCACGACCAGCACGGTGTTTTCTCCCGCCAATGTTCCCACGACCTCCGGCCAGTCCATCTTATCAATCGCCTCTGAGACGACTTCGGCTCCGGCCGTCAAGGTTTTGACCACTACTAAATTCTCGCTCACGACATAGCCCGTCAAGACTTCTCGCAACAAGCGGCGAAGACGGTCTTTGGTGGCCCCCAGTGCCCGTTCTTCCGGCAAAGCATAGCGGTGGGTATCCTGATACGGTACCTTAATCAGTCCTAAATCTTTAATGTCACGGGAAATCGTGGCCTGTGTCGCCGGCATGCCTTTCGACGCCAGGATTTCCGAAAGTTCTTCTTGGGTCTCGACAGGCTGAGTGGTGATAATTTCCTGAATCAATGATTGACGTGTGCGTTTGTCATGACGCATGGTCTTAATGCCCCTTTCGCCAGCCCCTTAGAACCTGAAAGAAACTCCATCCTGGCCGCCGAAACAACCGGATTTTTGTCGGACTGGTTTCCACTACGACTTCATCGCCATCCACGAGCGGATAAGTTTGCTGACCGTCCACCGTCACCAAAGTATCCCGGTGCATGGCCCGCACTCTGATTTTCACCTGCTGGTCCCCATTAATAACAATAGACCGGTCAAAAAATGAATGAGGACAAATAGGAGTGACCACCATCACGCTAAGTGCTGGACTTAAAATAGGACCGCCTGCCGAGAGCGAATACGCCGTAGATCCCGTCGGTGAGGCTACAATCAAACCATCGGCGGGATACGTTGTCACATACGCCTCGTCGACGAATGTTTCCAAATTAATGAGTCGGGCAAAAGGCCCCTTCGTCACAACAACATCATTCATCGCTTCAAAGTGGGCTAATTCATGATGGCCCCGCATCACCCGAGTCATCAAAAGATGGCGATGGTCAATTTCATATTGATTATTGACCATCGCCGTTAGGGCGGGCAACAAATCCGGAACCTCCACTTCGGTCAGAAATCCTAAGTGTCCCAGATTAACACCAAGAATAGGGCAATTGAGATGTGCCAGAGCTTTGGCCGCATGAAGAAGGGTTCCGTCGCCACCCAACACAATAATTCCGTCGACGCTGCCCTCAGGCAGCAGATCAACATCGCGCCCAAGCTCGGCATACCCCACAGCTTCTGCCAAAACGGTGGGAATCACGGTATCAATGCCGTGGTCCAGAGCCCACCTCCAAATTCTTCCTGTTAACCCTCTCACTTGGTCCTTGTCCGTATTAGGCCAAATCAACAGCCGTTTCAATGACGTTCCTCCCGGTCCCATGCCTGATCAACGACTTGAATGATATCCAAACGGCGTGCCGTCGTCACGGGTTTTCGATTGCCAATCAAGCTCAAAAATTCAATGTTTCCCTCCGGACCGCGAATAGGGGAAGGAGTGAGACCTAATACGTCGAATCCCAGTTGCTGCGCCTGATTGATAAAATTTTCCAAGACTTCGACATGAATCTGTGGACTGCGAACAACTCCATGCTTTCCCACATGTTCCGGCCCGGCTTCGAATTGAGGCTTGACGAGCCCGACAATCAGGCCGCCGTCCTTCACCAGGGAACGAAGCGGTCTCAGCAATAGAGCCATACTAATGAAGGACGCGTCGATAGAAGCCGCATCTACCGGTTCATGAATCTGCAAAATGGCTGGCGTCAGCCACCGAGCATTGGTTTTTTCCAGGACGGTAACCCGCGAGTCACTGCGCAGCCGCCAGTCCAGCTGTCCATATCCCACATCCACGGCCCAAACATGTTCCGCCCCATGCTGTAACCAGCAGTCGGTGAATCCGCCAGTGGACGCTCCTACATCAATTACTTTCCATCCGGAGGGATTTAAGTCGAAATGCCTTAATGCCCCCTCCAATTTGATCCCGCCGCGACTAACGTAAGGATTGGACGACTCCTGGACTTGGATGCTGGCATCTGATTTCACAAATGTTCCCGCTTTGGTGAGTTTGTCTCCGTTAACAAAAACTTTGCCTGCCATAACCAAGGCTTGCGCTTTGGATCGAGTCGGCGCAAGCCCCCGATCAACCATCACGCGGTCCAGACGCTGATTCACTTGATCTGCTTTTTGATTCTTTCCCCTTGGGGAAGCCACGTCCTCACCCTCCGCGCGATCCCTTCAGCATTCAGTTCGTACAAATTCAAGTAATAATCGGTAGAACCATGGTCAATAAATTCATCCGGCAGGCCCGCATTGAAGATCGGCAACGAAACACCGTGGTCGTGGCACCACTCATTAATGGCGGACCCGAATCCTCCGGCTACCGCATGTTCCTCCAGCGTAATTAATGCTGCCGTTTCGCCACTCACTTGTCGCAGCAATGCCGTGTCTAAAGGCTTAATGAAACGGGCATTGACCACGCCGATGCGGTAGCCTTCAGCCGAGAGAATTTCTCTGGCCGCCAAAGCCCGATAAACCATGGGACCTATGGCTATAATCGTAGCATCTTCGCCCTTTTCCAACCATTCGCCCGTTCCCCATGGAACCGGAGTGATGGGAGTATTCAAGTTCAGTCCGCGGCCCGCTCCCCGAGGATAGCGCAGAGCCACTGGGTGAGGACGTTCCAAAGCGCCTGCCAAAAGCTGCCGCAATTCCAGTTCGTCTTTTCCCATGGCAATTTCCATATTCGGTATCGCTCTGAGGAACGTGATGTCATATATCCCCTGGTGAGTGGCCCCGTCGCCTCCGACCAATCCAGCTCGGTCCACGCCCAGTATAACCGGCAAATCCTGATGACAGATGTCGTGAATCACCTGGTCATAGGCTCGCTGCAGGAAGGTGCTGTACACCGCAAAGACCGGACGCATCCCGCCCAGAGCCAATCCCGCTGAAAAGGTCGCTGCATGTTGTTCGGCGATACCGACGTCAAAAAACCTATCAGGAAAAACTCTTTGAAACAGATCTAGCTTGGTCCCGTCAGGCATGGCCGCCGTAATGGCCACGATCTCAGAATGCGTTTTGGCTAACTCCACCAAGGTTTGGCTAAACACTTGACTATACGACTTGGCCTGTGGTTTTTTGATAAACTGTCCGGAATGAATTTCAAATGGTCCTGGTCCGTGAAATTCACCCGGACGTTCTTCCGCTGGTCGGTATCCGCGACCTTTCTGCGTAATGGCATGAACAACTACAGGCCCTTCCACCAGCTGAGCATTGCGCAAAACCGGTATGAGTTCGTTCAAGTTATGACCGTCAATAGGCCCATAATACTTAAATCCCATTTCCTCAAAAACGTTGCGGGGCAAAACCGCTCGATGCAGCAAATCTTTTATCCGTTCCACCGATTTGCGAAGGGGTCCCCCAAATACGGGAATCGAATCGAGTAATTGTTCAATCTCCTGTTTCATGCGTGTATAGGCCGGAGCTGCCCGCAATTCGGTTAAATACCGGGAAAAAGCGCCGACATTCGGGGCGATCGACATGGAATTGTCATTCACAACCATAACTAAATTCGTTTTCGTTTGTCCTATCTGATTCATAGCTTCCCACGCCATCCCGGCGGTCAAAGCCCCGTCACCGATTACCGCTACCACCCGGTAATGCTCGCGGCGTAAATCGCGAGCACTGGCTATTCCCATCGCCGCCGACAAAGACGTCGAAGCATGGCCTGCTTCCCACACGTCGTAATCACTCTCGCGCCGTTTGAGAAACCCGGATAACCCATGCAGTTGCCGCAAGGTTGAAAAAGTGTCATTGCGTCCCGTAAGCAGTTTGTGGGCATAAGCCTGGTGTCCGATATCCCAAATCAGTTTATCGCGGGGCGTATCATAAGCATAATGGAGGGCAATAGCCAATTCCACAGCTCCCAAGCTTGCTCCGATATGTCCCCCGGTTTGAGCCGTTGTTTCAACGACAACCTGGCGAATTTCCCTGGCCAGTTCTTCCAATTGCGCAACCGACCAATTCCGGATATCCCTGGGGGATTTGATTGATGTCAGCAAATTTGTCTCCACCGCATACCCTCCTTACCATTGACGGTCCACAGCAAAATCAATCAAACTATGCAAAATCTGGGCTCCCGGCTCTGATCCAATCGCGATTTTCGCCCGAATTCGGTGGTCATCGGCCAGACGCCGTGCCTGCTCGAGTCCTACCAGAAGGGGATACGTCGCTTTCCCGCGTTCGCTGTCGGTACCGATATTCTTACCCAACAACTCCGGTTTCCCGACAACATTCAGGATATCATCTACAATTTGAAAAGCCAGGCCGAAATGTTCGCCATATTGGCTCAACGCTTGTTGACGAACGTGATTGCCGCTCAGCAAAGCCGGAATCACGAGGGCAGCACGAAACAAAGCACCCGTCTTATTTCGGTGGATCGTTTTCAATTCCGACAATTCCAGGCTACGGTTTTCCGCAGCCAAGTCCATCACCTGACCCCGAATGAGTCCTTCCCGCCCCACAGCAACGGACAAATAAGTGATAGCAGACAGAACATCGTCCGCCTTGGCATTTTGCATCCGGCTCATTTTGACAAAAGCTTCCGTTAAAAGTGCATCTCCGGACAGGATTGCCATGGCTTCCGGAAACATCTTGTGTGCAGTGAGTTGCCCCCGCCTCAAGTCATCGTTATCCATTGCCGGCAGGTCGTCGTGAATTAAGGAATAGGTGTGAATATATTCGACCGCCAAAGCCGCGTCGCGAAAGGTATCGGGGGGCAAACCGAGATAGACTGTGCTTGCCATAACGAGCTGTGGTCTTAGGCGTTTCCCGCCAGCCAAAAGGGAATAACGCATAACTTCCTCCACAGTCCCCGTAGCGGCATGATGCACGAGGTCGTCCTCTTTAATCCATTGTTCGATAGTTGTCCGAGTTTCCTCGAGCCACTTCTCAAT
The DNA here is from genome assembly GCA_003023725.1 of Sulfobacillus benefaciens. Taxonomy (GTDB): domain Bacteria; phylum Bacillota; class Sulfobacillia; order Sulfobacillales; family Sulfobacillaceae; genus Sulfobacillus; species Sulfobacillus benefaciens. Next base: position 268,589 of record PXYT01000001.1, read on the forward strand.
ATCCACGTCTATGCCTCTGCCCTCGGTTTCAGTATGTTCTCAGCTTGATTGAGCAGAATGTTGGCCTTGTCACTCAACTGTTTGGCCTCCTCATACATCACCAGGCTTTCTTTCAGAGAAAGGCGTCCTTCCTCCAACTGACGAACAATCGCTTCGATCCGGAGTACGATATCTTCAAATTGTTCGAGCTCGTTCTCATCGTTCACGTGTTTTCCTCTTCCCCCGATGTTTCAGATCTCATCCAACAGCTCCCATTATACCAGTGTACCTCATATCGGTGCCCTTGACGAACATCCTCCCTGGAAACGCTGTGACCGTCTTCGTCCAACACATAGGTATAGCCCCGGATTAGAACAGCTGAAGGATTCATTGCGGCGAGCGAGGCGCCCAACCTCTCCAGATTTAAGTGCCACGACTGGACCATCCTCTCCCATGCCCGATCCATCCGTTCATCCAAGCGGTCCAACAATTCCCGCCGCGACTGGACAAGCCTTGTGCCATTCGCCAAAATTCCATGGCCCGTCCATCCCTCAACGCGAGTGCGTTCCCATTCCAGACGCCTTTTCATTGCCGCATTTAAACGCTGATCCAATTGATCAAGCCATGCGATAATCCGGGCTTTTTCCGGTACTGCCACCTCTGCAGCCGCTGATGGGGTCGGCGCCCGAAAATCGGCCACCAAATCGACCAGGGTGGTATCAATCTCATGGCCCACCGCGGAAATGACCGGCACGGGAGAGCGGGCAACGGTTCTCACCACCTGCTCATCATTGAACGCCATCAGATCTTCTTTGGATCCCCCGCCGCGCCCGATAATCAACACACTGATATTTTCTTGAAAAGCTTGCTCGAGTGCGTCCACAATGGCACGAGGAGCATCGGCTCCTTGCACCAATACCGGAAACAGCTTAAGGGGCATGCCGGGGAACCGTCTCGATGCCACATTCTCAATGTCGTAGCGCGCGGCTCCCGTTCCGGACGTAATCACCCCGATGGACCTAGGCAAACTGGGTATAGCTCGCTTCGGACGGGAAAACAACCCCTCTTCATAAAGTTTGTTCTTTAATGCCTCTAATTTCTGAAACTGAATCCCCGCACCGACATCCTGTATGATGCTGGCATACAGTTGCGTTTGCCCGTCCCGCTCAAAAACGCCAATGCGTCCATAAACCAAGACCGACATGCCGTCAGTCAGCGGTTTAGCTAAAGACGCCGCATCACGCCGAAACATGACCCCGCGTATTTGGGCCAATTCGTCTTTCAAAACAAAATACCAGTGACCCGAGCTGTGATGTTTGACACCGGACAATTCTCCCCGAACCCATAATCGTTGCCATTGCGGCACGCTCTCAACAAGCTGGCGAATTCCCTGCACAAGTTCATGAACACTGATGGATCCTTCGTTCATGCGCCAACCGTTTCCTGAAAAGCCTGCCAGGTATTTTGTAGCAACATCGCGATGGTCATGGGCCCTATTCCTCCCGGGACCGGCGTAATACGGGCGGCAATGGAAAGAGCGCCTTGAAAATCAACGTCGCCAACCAGACCTCCATCGGAGCGGTTTATTCCCACATCTACGACAGTTGCTCCGGGTTTAATCCAATGGCTCTGAACCAAGTTGGCATGCCCGACCGCCGCAACGACCACGTCCGCTTCCCGGGAAATCTCCCAGGGGTTGCGTGTTTTGGAATGGATAATGGTCACTGTCGCATTGCGCTCCACCATCATCAACGCCAAAGGACGTCCCACCAACTGCGAGCGGCCTATCATAACGGCTCTTTTCCCTTCCAGGGGCACCTGATACCGATCGAGCAGCTCAATGATGCCGAGCGGAGTACAAGGCCTCAACCCAGGCTGTCCTGCCATGAGGCGGCCCATGTTGGCGGGTGTCAGGCCATCCACGTCCTTTCTGGAATCCAAATGCCGCAGAATCATTCCGGAATCAACCTGTTCAGGCACGGGCAGCTGCAGCAAAATTCCGTGAATGGTCGGATCCTGATTCAACATTTCGATGGTTTCCAGGACTTGGCTCGTCGTTGACTGAGCAGGCAGGACAATTTGCCGGGAATCCATACCCACCTGCGTACTGGCGCGTTGCTTGTTGCGCACATAAATTTTTGAAGCCGGATCATCCCCCACTAAAACCACAGCCAGTCCTGGTCTAAGAGTCGTGCGCTGATAATTCTCTTCGATTTTCTTGGCCAATTCTTCCCGTATCCGCTCCGACGTAGCCTTTCCATCCAAAATTACAGTCTGCATAGCTTCCTCCCGTTTATTCCCAAAATCTTCCTTCCGGCACACTCCGTTTAGTTCCGTAATGTGCTTTGGGTCTCACTTCACGGCCGACATCACGCGGCGACGCCCCCTTGTTTACGCCTTATTCGGACAATAGACGGTAGCCGATACGCGCAATACCCACGGCATTGTCGCGGCTCAACTCGGGACTCGCGAAATAAATGTTATGCGTGTTGAAAAGGCGGGGCAGTTGATTCCGAAAGGTTTCGTTTGCTGCCACACCGCCCACCACAACCAACGGCCATGAAGGCGCTGCCTTTTCAATAAGGCGGGCCAACGTGTACACCAGCACCAGTTCCACGCCCCGTGCCAAGTCCCTGGCGTCCACGCCGTGTTCCCATGCCCGGCGCGCCTGAGACTCCGGTCCGGAAAAGCTTGTTCGCCATTGTGACCCATCATACCAAACACGCGGAACCGTGAGAATAACGGGATTGGTGCTGTTCCGCGCTAGTTCCTGCAACTGTGGTCCGCTGGGGAAGGGAAGGCCCAAAAGGACTCCTATCCGATCCACCAACTGACCCGCATAGAGATCGTCTGTGGTCGCTATTCGTTGAATATCAAAGTTCCCGGTGTTGTTCCGTTCAACTTGCAGCAACTCGGTGGTTCCCCCGGAAATATGAAGAACGGAAAAGCGCTCCCATTCCTCGTGGTGAATACTCCACAGTGCCGCCTGAATGTGTCCTTCCTGATGGGTCGACAATCTCAAAGGCACGTGATAAATGCTCGCTAACGACCGGGCAAAGCTCACTCCCACTTGAAAAGGAGGCAGGTAGGAGTGAGGATCGGGTCGCGGTTTTTCTGAGACACAAATACCTTTAACGTGACAGTCCGCGAGTTGGGGAACCATGGAGTCAATGAGTGGCGGCATATTTCGGACATGTTCAAACACCGCCTCAGATGGTCGCAATCCCCGATGGGGAGATGGAACGCTGATCATCCGGCGCTGTTCAAATACCACATTGTTCCGCGACACGACAGCCACGGAAGCCGTATATGCACTCGTGTCAAATCCGATCACACATTCAAGAATTGGTCTGATCATCCTTGCTCAGTGGACTCTCTTTCTGTCCTGACTCAGGAGAATTGAGACGGTCCTCATCGCCCTGGGGGCGAATCACCTTGGCGGCTGAAGACAACACCCCGTTCACAAAGCGTTTCGCCTCGTCGGTACTGTAGTCTCCCGCTAATTCGAGGGCCTCCGCAATAAGAACCGAAATAGGTGTTTTAGGTTCATACAGCAATTCATAAACGGCTATTCGAAGTACGTTACGGTCAATCGTGGGCATGCGATGAACCCGCCAGTCTACTGAAGACTTCTCAATAATTCGATCCACCTGCTCTTGATGGAGTAGCACACCATGCACGAGGGATTCCGCAAATTCGCGATCCTGGGTGTCCTGGCTTTTGAGGCGTTCAATGAGAACCTCTTGGTCAGTGTGGGCTAAATCATGCTCGAACAAGACGCGCAATGCCATTTCCCGTGCATGATGCCTGGCCATTTGATATCCTCCTCCGGAGTTTATTAACGTTCAACTGAACCACGATCGCGATATTGTGAGCCGAGCGTGCCAGCCGAGTCCCCTTAAGGCTCTAAATCTGGATCCTCCGAAGGAGGCTCATCCTCCCCCGTGGCAAAAGACACTCCTTGAACATGAATATTCACGTCGGACACGTGAAGGCCCGTCATTGTTTCCACTTGTTGCTTGACGCGGGACTGAATCCGTGAGGCCACCTCCGGAATTTTAAACCCATAGTGAACCACAACGTACACATCGAGGCTAATGTGGGTGTCCCTGATTTCGAGTTTGACCCCGCGTCCGGATGCCTTTTTCCCGAGTCTTTCGGTGATACCCCCCGTCAGCCCTCCACTCATGGCCGCGACTCCTTGTACTTCCGTAGCCGCAATTGCCGCCACTGCAGAAATCACATCATGAGTCACCCGTACACTGGGCACCGTTTTCAACTCCTGTGACAATTCCGTCATCGTTCACACTCCTTTCTCGTCAATGCCGGGACAAATATATGCCCAGGTTAGCCGAAGTAATCTCGCTGGTAATGGACTAGTGTCCGGCGGGGCGAGAGTCCTTACGCACCCTTAACCCGTTGCGCCAAAAAGTTCGTATGGATCTTGCCCGCGCAAAAATCTTCATCTTCCATGAGTTGTTTATGTAACTCCAGTGTCGTCTTAACTCCTTCGATTTTGAATTCGCTAAGAGCCCGGCGCATTCTTTCGATAGCCTCGTCGCGCGTACGTCCCCACGTGACAAGCTTGGCCAGCAGTGAGTCATAGAAAGGCTGAACCTGGTAGCCGGTGTCAGCACCCGAATCAACCCGAACCCACGGGCCGCCAGGCTCGCGCCATTGGGTTACCTTGCCGGGACTAGGCCGAAATTGTTGCTCTGGGTCCTCTGCATTAATCCGGCATTCAATAGCCCATCCGCGCAGCGCCACATCGGCTTGAGTCAGCGACAAGGGCAACCCCTGTGCCACCCGGATTTGTTCCTTAACGATATCCACACCGGTTATCATTTCTGTGCAGGTATGCTCCACCTGCACTCGTGTATTCATTTCCATAAAATAAAATTTTCCTTCTTCATCCAACAAAAATTCCAGAGTGCCGGCACTCGTGTAGTTAACCGCCCGGGCGGCGCGGATAGCCGCCTGGCTCATCTTTTCCCGTGTTTCGGAAGTGATGGCAACCGAGGGAGCTTCCTCGAGAACTTTTTGCCTTCGGCGCTGAAGCGACGATTCACGCTCTCCCAGGGTCACAATGTGCCCCTGTTCATCGGCTATTACCTGAATTTCAATATGCCGAGGCTGGCGTAAGTATTTCTCAATATACATATCACCTTGGCCGAAGGCGGATTTGGCTTCGCGGCTCGCCCGTTCCAACGCTTCTTGCAATTCCTCGGCGGATTCCACGACGCGAATACCTCGTCCTCCTCCCCCGTATGACGCTTTCACCAAGACCGGATAGCCAATTTCTTCAGCAATACGTTTGGCGTCGTCAAGATTTTCAACCGTACCTGTCGTACCCGGAACAACCGGGACCCCCGCATCATTCATCATTTGCCGCGCTTGCGCCTTGATCCCCATTTTCTCAATTGCTTCCGCGGGAGGCCCGATGAATTTGATTCCCCACGTCTGACATACTGCCGCGAAATGGTGGTTTTCGGATAAAAATCCGTATCCCGGATGAATCGCCTCGGCTCCGGTTTGGACCGCTGCGTTAATAATGTTGGGAATATGTAGATAACTCAAGTTAGACGGGGCCGGGCCAATCGGAAAGGATTCATCCGCATATTTGACATGCAAGGCCTCTTTATCCGCGTCGGAATACACGGCCACGGTTTTGATGCCCAGATCACGGGCTGCACGCATCACCCGAATGGCAATTTCGCCCCGGTTCGCGACCAAAATTTTCTTGAACAACTTGGCACCTCCGATTCTCTTTCATTACTAGAACACAATCATAGGGGATTGTCTAGCCTATCTTTGGTCCGGTAGACACGACAATTTTATTCCTGCTTCTCCCTCTTCCCTGCGCTATTTTCGCCACCCTTGAATGGAGGGGGAAGGCGATTGACCTTTCATTTGTTGAGACGCTCATCTTCATTTCCAGAACGTTCTGGGGTCGGCAATGTGATAATGTGCTAATTGCTATGGTAGGTCTGTTTAAGAGTTCTAAAAATAAGGAGGACACATCCAATGCAGAATGCATCGCCGACTTTGGTCGTTCTGACTACGGGGAAAGAGGCGTTTGTGCGAGCCAATGCTGTACTACAAATGACCTTAATGCTTTCGAAATTTGGACAGAAACCCGTAGAACTTCTTACGTTGGGACCGGGCATCGAAATTCTGAAAGCCAACCAGAAGAATTCTCCCCAGTTTGCCCAGCAACTGAACGCCATGAAAGAAGCAGGCATAGAAATTGCAGTCTGCGAACAATCCATGCAAAACCTGGGGCTCACATCCGACCAAATGTTTGAAGCCAAGATTGTTCGCGGCGGGGAGGAAGTTGCCCGCCGCATCCAAGAAGGCTACACCGTTTTAACATTTTAGGGTAACCATGAATACGGGTAGGTTATAGCCGGAAAAAGAGGGGGAGCACGAAATGTGTTCCCCCTCTTAGGCACTAGGTTCCCGGATCAGGACTTTGGCAGAATCACGACATCTTGAGGCGGCAGACTGCTGACTTCCGTAATCGTATTGGCTATCCGTCCAATTTGCCCAGAATTCAAATGACTGGCACCGACCACAACAACCGCCTTATTCTGGGTAATAGTCACGGCACTCAGAGGAAATCCGCGTGCGGACAGCAAACCCTCCGCCTGGGTTTCCGCTTTGAGCTCCTGAGTATCCCGAACCATCGTCGCTGTCGCCTGGTCCTTAGCGGTGCGGGATATTGAGGGATTCGTGACCAGGGCCTTCAACGTCGCAATTTCTTCCGTCATGACCCGGTCACGGTGCATGCGGTAGTTGACAAAATAATTTTCTAGATTACCGACACTGTGGGATTGTTGCTTCTGGGAGGTAACAGTCGTGTATGCGGTGGCATTTGGAGACGTGCGGTGATACACCACATATCCCAACAATACAGCCAGTACGGTAACAAACGCCGCAAATCGTACAATTTGGGGACGATTCATTTCTTTTTCTCTCCTCTCGATCGAAAATCGCAATTACGCCGACGGCAATATCAGCACTTGATAAGGTTGGACCTGCAACAGGGTCTCGACAGCCTGAGCCAGCTCCGCTCGGACCACGGGATTCCGAGCAGAAGGTGTTACCACAACAACGCCCTGGACAGCAGGACCTATTTCATCCAGAGGCACAACCGACTCCCCCGAATTGGTGGTAATCACAACCGGTGAAGAACCTTGGGAACTGGCATTAGACGAGGCATATTGCGAGGTCATGCTTCGGCTCAGAGTGACGGCTACGGATACCCCATGAACCTGGGGAATAGCCTGCAAAATCTGACGAAGTTGTTGGGATACCTCCTGTTCTTGCTGAATTAACGGCCCTTTGGACACAGATTTTTGTGATGAATGAGGAGGGGAAGGCACCGACGGACCAAAACTTCCAAATCCCAGCAGTAACACTCCCAATAGGCCAACACCGATCAGGCGATATAGCTGCGGACGATCCCGGCTGGAGACTTTTTTCCACCACTCCTGAAAATTGTTTGACATTGCCCTTTTCCCCTTTTGCCGTTGTCGTGTCAATCTATGACTTTGCTTGTGTAGCCGGCTTTGTATTCGAGGGTCCTTGAACAACAAGGTGCACAGTGATTTGGTCTTTGTTTTGTCCTGTGCTCACTGCCAACGCCGCCTGGATATATCGGACCAACGTTTGAGTCGAAATGGGAGCGCCTGTCTTGACGTAGGCGTCATAATGATGTGGATTCGCCAGTGTAATGTGGCACGAGACAACCTGAGGATAACTAAGAACCATGGCCTCGGCCTGCCCCACCTGTTCTTGCTCGACTACCGCCTGAAAGGTGTTCCCGTTTCCCTCACCCAACAGTGCTGTGGAGGCAGGTATATTCTCGAGCCGGTGTATCAGACTCCACACCGGGGATACCATTGCCAGAAGCAGAACCAGGCCTACAATCAGCCCCGCATACTTTTTTAAGTCACCCTTCGGCAATATGAACTGGGCCAAATTCCCCAGCAACACGATGACGATGAGTGATTTTACCCAGTGTCCAATCAATGCCATCATTACAGACCGGCTCCATTGGAAGCCGTGACCACGACCGTAATCATCAAGAAAAACATCAACGCCACGGACCCGGTGATGGCCAAAAGCCATCCGGCCGCTGTCGCCATAGTCTCCAGGGTTTTATTCACCCCACTCACCCCCAAAGGTTCCGTGGCGGCTGCACCAAGACGGTATAACACCATCATGATGAAGAGCTTGATCAAGGGAAAAGCTACCAGAACAATGATGGTTAATGCTCCCACCACCGAGACGGCATTCTTGAGAAGCATCGACGATCCTAAAACAGCCTCCATCGCATCCGAAAATGCCTTGCCAACCACCGGAACAAAAGTGTTTGCCAAAAATTTTCCGGTGCGCAAGGTGACTCCGTCCGCGACCGATCCAGCAGATCCCTCGACTGCCATCACGCCCAAAAACAACGTCATCAATCCTCCCAGTAAGGTAAGTCCGGTCTGCCGCAGGAGCAGGGCCAGATTCTTTATGGAAAAGTTTGGCATCCAGTGCCCAACCAAATCGATAATGGTGGCCAAGAGAACCAGAGGTAGCACCCACGACCGGGTCAGAACGGCGACCAGATTGACCGTCAGCATCATGATCGGGTGAAAAATGCCGGCCGATGCCACGGCGCCACTTCCGGCCATCAACACCACCAACAATGGAATCAAAGATTCCATGAGATGTACGACATCGGTTAAAAGATTATGAACCATGGATAATGCCACTCCGAAAGAATGCAAGGCAATTAGAATCAACGCGGAAACAACCGCCATTTGCGCCAATTCCGCTATATGCCCCGATGCGTCAATCGACTCCGAAAGCCGGGAGAGAATCGCGGCCAGAACCGATAAGAGAAAGATCACCCCTAACACGCGACCCTCCTGCGCCAGATCCCCTCCGATTGCCTGAGCCATGGCAGAAAACAATTGATTCAAAGGAAAAGGATTCTTATGATGCAGAAGGTCCGACACAATTTCGGACACGGTTGGCACATGGATTTGAGGGTAAGGGTTAACGAGCTGTGAGACTTGACGGTCCAGCGACTGGGTGTTGACACTTTGAGCTTGACGCTGAACCAGTGTATCAATGGATTGAGCAGAAACAAAGGGAGACAAAAATGCAATCATCCCGACTGCCAAAATAACAACCCAGAAACCCTTGCGCATAGTCCCCTCCTTACGACGGAATCATTTTCAGGACCGTATCCAAAATGGCGCTGACCAACGGCAAGGCAAGTGCCAAAATGACGATCTTGGCGCCCACTTCAATCCGCCATCCTATTCCCGCTTCTCCGGAATCATTAGCAATATGAGCGGCAAAGGTCGCCAGATAAGCAATGCCGATGACCCTTAACAGTAGTCCCAGATATAAACCTCGAATCTTGACTTGATCCACGAGTTGCAAAATACCCGTCAAGACATGGGACAAGGGGGAAAGCAGCAAAAGAAGCAAAACAACCCCTATGGCTAGTCGCAAAACGACGCCGATATCCCGTCTCTCTTCGCGGATGATCACCAGCAAGATGGTTCCGACAAGACCGAGAAATACCAGCTTGAGGATGATTTGCAACGATTTCCTCTCCTTTTCACAAGTTAAACAGGGTGCGCACGGTATTGAAGAGCTGCTGAACTTCCCGCAGAACCAAGAGAAACCCTACGGCCACGCCCGCCAGTGCCACCAGTTGGCCCCATTCTTTCCGGTCCAATCGTTCCAGCACACTGTACGCTACCGTGACAAGAATGCCGATGCCTGCAAGACGCACGATTAAATCAATGTTGTTCGTCATATCTTCACTCCGTTCGCTCAGATAAGAACGATTACGATGGCGACACCGGTCAAAGAAACCAAGATTTCCATCATCCGTGCCGTTTTTAACCCCTGAGTCCTGGCTTCCTGCAGTTGCCGCGCCAATTTCTCCTGAGTCCCTTGCAGATACTCGAGTTGGTAGTCTACTGAGGATTTTCCCAGAACTTGGGCCAGGTTTTCCCAGATTTCCCGGTCGCTGTCCCATAGACCGCTCACGCGACTTAAGGCATGATGAAATGCCGTCGTAAAAGCGCTCTCGTGCCCGTCAATTTGCTGTGAAAGGTACTCGGCCATCGGTTTCCAAGCCGCATAGGAGTCGCTCGCGCGTTGAAAAGCATCCGTAAGCACACGGTGGTGCCAACCAATTTCGGAACGTAATCGATCCAATAGGCCTAGCCCTTGTTCCAAACACCTGATCCGTTGACGATAGGGGTCGGCAAAAAAATGCCCCAGCCACCAGGCCGCAATAATCACCAAAAGAGAGCCAACCAGTTTCATGATGCGTTCTGCCAAATCTTTTGGTTTTTGTGCCAAACTTCCCGAACCACCCCCGGGTGTCCCGGACTTTGCAGAATGGCCACGGAGTCAAAAAGTTCAAGCAAGGACAAACCCCACGTTGGCTGGCAGCGCAAGTCCTCACAAGTACCGGCGTGGACACTGGCGACGACTTTTACACCGGCAGTCAGTGCACGCCGCACTGCGGGCAAGTCCTCCCCATTGCCCAACTCGTCTACCACAACACGGTCCGGCCCCAGCGTCCTAATGGCTAACATCATTCCTTCTGCCTTGGGCCACCCATCCAAGACATCAATATGCGCGCCTAGATCAAATCCATAATGCCCTCTGTGGTACGCTGCCAACTCGGAGCGTTCATCAATAACGGCAACGCGTTCTCCGCTTTCGCTCACCATGCGAATCAAATCCCGCAAGAGCGTCGTTTTTCCACTGCGGGGCGGACCCGCAACGAGTACCGACTTCATATCCAGTTGTTGTCGCCGAAAGAGAGAGATAAGGCTCTGTGCTGCGCCCCGGATGTTCCGGGCTCGCCGGAAATTTAGTCCGGAAATATCCGTCATCGTCACGACCTGTCCGTCTTTCCAGACCGCTTTCCCCGCTACGCCCACGCGATGTCCTCCCGGCAAGCTCAGAAATCCCTGGCGTAATTCCTCTGTACGGGCATACAACGAATGATCCGCGATAATTCCGACGATATGGTCTAAATCTTGCTGTTGAATTGTCATCACCTGACTCGCGATCTTCAAGGGCACGACGCCATTCGTTCCGTAACAATAAACAGGACGATTCAATCGAAACCGCACTTCCTCCAGTAACCCAAGGCAGTCCCGCGGTAATTCCAAAACAGCGGTTCTCCATGGATTGGGAAGGTACGTCCAAGGTTCCATCGTTTTCACTCCTGTTCATCACTGGATCTTGATTCCAGTTGTTTGATATTTATGGACACCGTAGACAAGTTATGCTATCCAAATAAAGACCCGCAGCCAAAAGGCCACGGGTTCCTTATTTAGAGGGTTTAATGAATGCGAAGGCTACCAGCTCGGTTAACGATATGAGTCGTAGGGGTCTTCATCGTCATCAGATTCTTCCATGATGATGGAGTCTTCCTGGCCGTCAAAGATCACGTTCCCGCAATGAGGACAGGACAACTGAATGTCGATTCGTTGAAACAGCCTTGGATTGTAGGACGATTCTTGATGACATACGGGACATTCCAGTGCAATATAAGAAGGAATGTTTCGGTCAAGACCGTCAATGAATGCTTCGCCCGCTAGCACGTCATCATCGTCGTCAAAGTTTACGGTACCGTCTTTGTCACCGCTGTCTTCTTGATAGACTTCTTCTTCCACATCCAGCAAATCACCATCCAGTTCTTCAAGAAAATCTTCGATCTCAGCTTGATTAACCGCGACTTCTTCCACATCAAGTACCACATCTCTCAATACACCAATCATCTCTTCGATAATTTTCCCCTCTCGACTTCGAGAGCCCACGTCGTATCGTTCAGCCAAACCGACCAGCCGCGAAACCTTCCGTCTGAGATCTGCCACCCATCACACCTCCTTAGCCGTTACACTTCATACTATCTCCGTGATTGGGTGTTTTCATGTAAAAAAAGACTGGGATCGCTCCCAGTCTTTTCCGTGAAATCCGTCCGATGCAGATTTAAGCACGACCAAGATATTGTCCTGTGCGTGTGTCGACCGAGATGATTTCTCCCTGTTCGACAAACAACGGAACTTTGACCACGGCACCGGTTTCCAATTTGGCGGGTTTCGTTCCTCCCGTCGCTGTATCTCCTTTAAATCCAGGATCGGTTTCCACAATCCGTAGGTCCACACTATTGGGAAGCTCCACACCAATGCTGGTCCCTTTGTAGAGTACGACATAGCACGTCATATTCTCTTTAAGAAAAAGCACGCCGTCTCCGATATCCGCGCTGTGCAAAGTTAATTGCTCGAAAGTTTCCGTATCCATAAACGTGTAGTCGTCTCCGCTGCTGTACAAAAACTGCATTTCGCGCTTTTCTACACGGGCCGCGGGTACCCGTTCTCCAGCGTTAAAAGTGCGGTCGACCACACCTCCCGTTTGCAGGTTTTTCAGTTTAGTGCGCACAAAGGCTGAACCCTTGCCAGGCTTTACATGCTGAAACTCGATGACCTGGAAGAGAACACCATCAAGTTCGATCGTTACACCGTTTCGAAAATCGTTGGAAGAAATCACCAGTAAACCACTCCCATTCCAAACCAACATCGCAGCATATGCTGATTACTCTTTGTTCCATGCACTCAGCCGCGTTGAACCTTCTGCCGTCACCAACAACATATCTTCCAACCGCACACCCCCCACTTGTGGCAAATAGATACCGGGTTCAATGGTCACAACCATTCCCTCGTCCAACTTCACATCATTCGGAGGATTGGGACCCAACAACGGGTCCTCATGAACATCCAAACCCACACCATGACCGGTTCCGTGTCCGAAATACTCACCAAACCCTGCTTCTATAATAACGTCACGCACGATTTCATCAACTTGGGATGCGAAAACTCCAGCTCTCAGGGCCTTGATACCTGCTTTTTGGGCCTGTAATACAATATCATAGATAATCTGCAATTTCCCGGAGCGCGCCCGATTCGTCAAAGGTATCGTAACCGTCTCATCCGAATGATATCCTTGGTAGACCGCCCCAAAATCTATGGTGACCCAATCATCGTCCTCGAACCGCCGTTCCGTAGGCTTAGCATGAGGCAGCGAGCCACGTGGGCCCGACGCCACAATAGTAGGAAACGACACCCCTTCGGCTCCCTCTTCTTCCATCGCATGGTCCAAAGCCAGCTGAAACTCTCTCTCAGAAACTCCCGGATGCAAGTGGTCCAGAACCCCGGAAAGAGCCCGGTCCGCAATTTGAGCGGCCCGTTGGAGATGCGCTCTCTCCACATCGTCTTTTATGCGCCTTTCCCGCTCCACAATCCCGGTCAAGGGAACCCACTCCAAATCCCGGTATTGCGCGAGTAGCCGCAAGTAGTCGTGAACCGTCACGTGTTCAGCCTCGAATCCAATCCGTTTCCATCCCTGGCTCCGGGCCAGTTCCGCGGCCTTATCCCAAACACGCCGCGACTCCACAACCTCAAACAGTGTGGCTTCGGCCCGGGCTTGCTCCGTATACCGGGAATCCGTAATAAGAAACCGATGAGCACCATCTATTAATAAACACCCCGCCGATCCTGTGAAGGCACTCAAATAATATCGATTTTGCCGGGAACAAACCATAAACGCATCTATGCCGGGACCACAATTTTCCCATACCGCATCAATCCGCGACATAACCCACCCCCTTTGAATAGCCGTTGATTAAAGGCGCGCTTCACACAAATAGAAAACGGCCAGAAGATACCCCTCGGCTCCAAAACCGCTCACTTGAGCCGTGACGACGGGAGCAATTAAGGAATGTGACCGAAAATCCTCCCGGGCATAAATGTTGCTGATGTGCACTTCGATGACGGGAATCGAAAGAGCAGCCAGCGCGTCACGAATAGCGTAACTTTGATGAGTCCACGCACCCGGATTAATGACCAGACCCTCTACTCCTTGAGCAGCCAGATCTTCGATATAATCGATAACCGCACCTTCGTGATTGGATTGAAAATAAACCAGGGTACAGTCTTTAAATCGCTGCCGAAGAGCCTCAAAAATCTGATCCCAGTCGCGGTTCCCATAAATGTGGGGTTGACGGCGCCCGAGAGTTCCCAAATTCGGACCATTCACGATGGCCACCTTCATATCGCATCCAGTCCAGGCAAAGGGAAATCGTGTGCCAACATTTCGACTTGGCGTTTAAGGGGTTCCGGATCAAAGCCGTGGGGAGCCTTAATGGTCTGAGCGATGACGTGTGCCAGGACACCGGTTTCTTTCGCCTTAAATCCTCTGGAGGTGATTTGCGGTGTGCCGAGACGAATACCGGATGTAACCGTCGGCTTTTCTGTTTCAAACGGTATGGTATTCTTGTTGACCGTGATTCCCACCTGGGCCAATCGATTCTGGGCCTCCAGGCCGGTAATGCCGCTATGTTTGGCATCAACCAGCATCAGGTGGTTGTCCGTGCCTCCAGATACCAAACGCAAACCTTGTTCCATTAACTGTTCGGCCAAAATCCGCGCATTTTCCACTACCTGCGCCTGATATTGACGAAACTCAGAACTGAGGGCCTCTTTAAACGCCACCGCTTTTCCTGCAATGAGGTTCATTAACGGGCCGCCTTGAAGTCCCGGAAAAACAGTCTTGTCGATTTTCTTTCCCCATGACTCGTCGCTTAAAATAAATCCGCCGCGGGGTCCGCGCAATGTCTTATGGGTCGTCGAAGTGACAAAGTCGGCAAAACCGACAGGACTAGGGTGCAACCCCGCGGCGACCAATCCGGCGATATGCGCCATATCCACCATCAATAAAGCGCCCACTTCATCGGCAATGTCGCGAAATGCCGGAAAGTCAAGAATTCGCGGATAAGCCGACGCGCCTGCCACAATCATGTCAGGTTGAAAAGATTTCGCCACCTGCCGAAGTTGGTCCATATTCAATCGTTCTGTCGTGGGATCGACTCCATAGCTCTCGACGTGATACAGTTTGCCGGAAAAATTCACCGGACTACCATGGGTCAGATGCCCTCCGTGGGTCAAGTTCATCCCCAACACTTTGTCCCCGGGTTTCAGCGCTGTGAAATAGACTGCCAGATTGGCCGGAGCCCCGGCATGGGGCTGAACATTCGCGTACTCTGCCGAGAATAGTTTTTTGACACGGTCTTGCGCCAGCCGTTCCACGACGTCCATATATTCGCAGCCACCGTAATAGCGGTGGCCGGGATATCCTTCCGCATACTTGTCGGTCATTACCGAGCCCACGGCTTGCCTTACAGCCTTGGAAGTCCAATTTTCCGAGGCAATCAATTCTAAATGATTGGACTGCCGCGCCTCTTCATCGAGAATTGCCTGATACACATCTGGGTCAACTTGCGCTAAGGCATCTAACTCACTTCGGCTCATTAATGTCCTCCTCAATATTCCTATTCTTTCTGTTCTTTCGTCAACTCTTCGGGCGCACAATGACTCTGATGGCCATTCCCCGAGATTCAACCCTTCTCGTGAAAATAGGTCAGAACGGGATGTCTTGCTGCTTGTGCCTCATCCAGACGGCTCACCACGGTGTGGTGGGGCGCTTGGTGCAAAAGCTGCAGATTTGAATTGATTTCGTCGTCAATCTCAATCATGGAACGTGCAAAAAAATCCAGGGTTTCTTTACTTTCCGTCTCTGTTGGCTCCACCATCATCGCTTCTTCCACAACCAGGGGAAAGTAAACCGTTGGCGGATAAACCCCGTAATCAATCAAACGTTTGGCCACATCCAAGGCTCTCGCCCCTCGCTTTTTCTGAGCACTTAACGAAAGCACGAACTCGTGTTTGACCGTGCGGTCATAAGGAGTATGGTACCGTTCCCCCAGCAAGTGCAAAAGATAATTCGCGTTTAACACCGCGGTTTCGGACACCTCTTGCAGCCCCTGGGCACCATGGCTGCGAAGATAAGCATAAGCTCTCACCAGGACACCAGGATTCCCGTAAAAAGACCGTACCTTCCCGATAGACTGAGGACGGTCATAATCCCAATACCACTGACCATCTTTCCCGGCGATACGGGGCAGGGGGAGAAAAGGCTCCAAGACCTTCTTAACACCTACCGGACCGGCCCCTGGCCCGCCTCCTCCGTGAGGCGTGGAAAATGTCTTGTGCAAATTCAAATGAACCACATCAAAGCCCATATCACCGGGTCGGACCTTGCCCATAATGGCGTTCATATTGGCGCCGTCATAATAGAGCAATCCTCCGGCCTGATGAACAATGTCCGCAATTTCTAAAATGTCTTCCTCAAACAGTCCCAATGTGTTGGGATTGGTCAGCATCAGACCGGCTGTATCTTCATCAACGGCCGCCCGCAATTGTTGGACATCGACGCCGCCGCGGGGTCCAGAAGGCACCACCTTGACCTTGAATCCGGCCATCGTTGCCGTCGCAGGGTTGGTGCCATGAGCAGAATCAGGCACCAATATGGTCGTCCGTTTCTGACCTTGGGCCTCTAAGTAAGCCCGGATGATTAAGATTCCCGTCAGTTCCCCGTGAGCTCCGGCCGCGGGCTCAAGCGTCATGGCATCCATCCCGGAAATCTCGGCCAAAGCCGTTTCCAAAGAATGCATCACGGTCAACATTCCCTGAACGGTCTGTGACGGCTGAAGCGGATGCACGTCTTGAAATCCTGGCAATGCTGCTATAGCCTCGTTGACTTTGGGATTGTATTTCATTGTGCATGAGCCTAGAGGATAAAAGCCGGTATCTACGCCATAATTGAGAGTCGACAGATGCGTGTAATGACGCACGACGTCCAATTCCGACACTTCCGGCAATTTAAGGTCTGAAGTCCGTGCGAAATCATCTCCCACAACTTCTTCCACCTTCAGTTCCGGCACGTCACACTCAGGCAGACGAATGCCCTGCCGATGAGGAACCGACCGCTCAAAAATTACCGGGACATCCATGTCTTGACCTCCTCTGCAAGTTGGTCCAATTCGAACCGGGATCGTTTCTCACTTACTGCAATTTGCCACAATCCCTCAAATGCCGGGTCCCATTGTCCCATATCCATGCCCCCGATAATATTTTTGGACAGTAAGTGACGGTTGAGCGAAGCGACAGAACCTGGTACTTTCACCGCAAATTCATATAAAAAGGGATCGTGCGGATTAATACGAGAACAGCCTGCTGCTTCCAACGCCTGAGCAAGGTAATGCGCCTTAGCCATAGACAGCCGAGCTACTTCCTTAAGACCGCTGGGGCCCAGAAGAGCCATATAAATGGTTGCCTGCAGTGCGTTTAAGGAGTGATTCGAACAAATGTTGGATGTTGCCCGCTCCCGGCGAATATGTTGCTCCCTTGCCTGCAAGGTCAGCACAAATCCCCGATTGCCCTCATGATCAAAACTTTGGCCCACGAGCCGTCCCGGCAGTTTACGGACCAATTGTTCCGTAACGGTAAAAAATCCGAACGTCGGCCCTCCATAGTTCAGATGATTTCCTAAAGGCTGACCTTCTCCGACCACAACGTCGGCCCCCCATTCGCCCGGCGGCTTGAGCACGGCAAGCGCCACGGGATCGGAGGAAACTATGGCCAAAGCTCTAAAACGGTGCGCCAAAGCAATTGCATCCGGGAGCGATCTGAAACTTCCCAAAATGTCCGGATATTGCCAGATCACGCCGGCGGTTTCCTGGGCGCTTAACACTTTTTCCAATTCTTCGAGTGAGTCTACTACGGTAACGCGGGCCCTGCGCGCATGCGCATAGGTGCGCACCACGCCGATGCTGTCGGGATGGAGATAGCGCGACACTACGAGATGTTCGCGGCCTGTTTGCGCGAGCGCGAGCAGTGCCGCCTCGCCTACTGCGGAAGCGCCATCGTACATTGATGCCTGGGCGGCATACATCCCGCACAGACTTGCAATCATCGTCTGAAATTCAAAAATGGCGGCCAAAGTTCCTTGTGACAGTTCAGGCTGATATGGCGTATAGGCCGTGAGAAACTCTCCGCGTTGCGCCAGCTGGGCAATTGCCGACGGGATAAACCGGTCATAAAAGCCTGCACCCAAAAAGGACACGAGATGGTGAACATTTTGATCTTTTTCGGCTAATTGTGCCATATGCTGCTGCAATTCCAGTTCGGACAGCGCGGGCGGCAAGTTGAGCAAGTGTTTGAGGCGCGCCGACTGGGGAATGTCATCGAAAAGCTCGTCGATTGAGGTGTATCCCATGGCTTGCAACATGGCACGTCTATCATCGTCAGTGTGAGGTATATACCGCAACGAATTTATTCTCCTTCAACTTGCTGTTGATAACTCTTGGCATCCAGCAGATCCGCACTGTGGTTTTCCACATCCACTCGCATGATCCATCCTTGCTGATACGGATCCTGGTTAATCAGTTCAGGTGTTTCTTTAAGACTTTCATTAACGGCCGCCACGGTACCGTCAACGGGGCTGTACAAGTCGGATACGGATTTCACCGATTCCACCACTCCAAAGGTCTCACCGATTTTTAGACGTTGACCGACTTGCGGGAGTTCCACAAAAACCACGTCCCCCAGAGATTCCTGGGCATAATCGGTAATGCCGACCCGGCCCTCATTGTCAATCCATTCATGGTCGCGGGTATACTTCAGGGTTTCCGGAATGTTCACGTTTCGTCCTCCTATTCCATCCAATATTTGTATTTGTGGTGCGGAGACTCCGTCCTTCATAGCGGAGACGAGCATCCCATTTTTCAAAGTCACTGACCGCTTTGTTGCCTGCCAGCCGTCCCCGTGTTGGAGGACGCGGCAGTGCCTGTCGCTTGATTTCGGCTTGAACGTTCTCCAGTGTTTGGCGGGGATCCCCATTTTCGTCAGGCTCACTATCTGCCCGCTCATTTTCACGGTGACAGGCCCCATACAGATGCCGGTGTCGTTTATTGTCACGCTCCAAACCAAACACCATGATTCGGATCTCCTTAATCTTCGTTTCCACTTGCGAAGGCTGATGACGTTCCGTGCAAAATCTTTTTCGATATGTTCCGTCGGCTTGCTTCCTCCCGCACAACTATGCGAGGATCTTGGTTTCGCACGGGTCGCACTATCCCCAAGCCGGAACGGAAAACCACGGAGCGAGAGACTGGAGAACCACCCCCGAGGTGTACATAGAGCCTCTCATTTCCCACAATCCTCCAAAGTGATCTTTGTCGATTCCAGTGGCTGAGGCTGCTCTCAATCGATGGAACGTACCATCTCCCCGTAAGCTCCGCCACCTCACCTTGTTCACCTACGTGCGAAGGAGGTTCTGTTGGGACTTCCGGGCGGATTCATTGATAAAAGAATCCCATTGCCTGTCTCATCAACTGGGAGAACGACGGTAAAACGGCGTTTTGACAATTGTCGCCGATACCGCTCGATTCCTAACCAGTACCTTTAAACGCGTTCCCGTTTTAGCCTGCGAAATGTCCACTAAGGCTAAAGCAATAGGGACTTTTAAGGTGGGTGAATAACTGCCCGATGTTACAACCCCGACAGTATGGTTGCCTTCATCCTGAACCGGATAGCCCGGCCGTGCTATACCACCGTCCAGCGTTAATCCCACGATTTTTCGCTTCAAACCAGCCGTCTTCTGAGCCCACAGCGCATCACGTCCCACAAATTCATGTCCGTCAAATTTAACAAACATCCCGAGCCCGGCTTCCAAGGGGGATATGTTTTCATCGAGTTCATGTCCATACAGAGGCAACCGGGATTCCAGACGTAACGTGTCCCGCGCTCCCAGGCCAGCCGGTTGCACCCCGAGTTCGTAAAGTTTGTCCCACAACGCAAGGGCTTCATCCGCTGACACGTACAACTCAAATCCGTCTTCCCCAGTATAACCTGTCCGTGACAGATGGGCTCTTCTTCCCTCCACCGGAGCATCAAAGACGGCATGATAATAACCCAGTTCATTCAGGTGAATGGTGGTTAGAGACTGAACGGTATTTTCGGCCAAGGGCCCCTGGACCGCGATGAGGGCCGTGTCGTCTGAGATATCCTTGATTTCCACGTCGGGAAAGGACTCAGCCTGGGCAGTTATCCATGTCCAGTCTTTCTCTCGATTTGCAGCATTCACCACCATGAGAAACTGCTCAGAGAGCATCCGGTATATCAAAAGGTCATCAATGGTATTGCCGTTTGGATAGCACATGGGTGTGTATAGAGCCTGCCCAACTTGCAGTTGAGACGGGAGATTTGTCACCAAATATTCGAGAAATTGTCCCGAGCCATCGCCCTTAAACACGAATTCGCCCATGTGAGAGACGTCAAACATCCCGACCGCGTGCCGCACAGTCTCATGCTCGTGAATGATACTTGTATACTCGACCGGCATGTCATAGCCGCCAAATTCCATCATTTTGGCTTTGTGCTGACGATGCCAGGCTGTAAGCGGTGTTGTCTTCAACCAATTCCCCTCTTTAAAAAAAATATGTATCAAAGTGCGGAGCGCGAACCGCCGCGACTCTCTGTCCGGATTCCCTCAATCCTCTTTTGATGATACCTTGACCCTGTCATTGCCGCAATCGCACAGACGATTTAATCTTTAGGATTTTCTTGGATCACGTTGAAGGCCTCCGTGACAAGATCCTTGTCGACGTTTCTGACCACTGCCGGTCTCCCAATATCCTTCAATAGCACCCACTGCAATCCGAACGCTCGCGCCTTCTTGTCCTGAAACATGATGTTCATGAGTACCGCGGGATCGAACGGCTGCGCCTTCACGGGCAAACCCCACCGTATCAGCCAGGTTTTGACTTCGTCGCGAACCGCGTGGTCGAGCGCAAACAGTCTTTCGGAAAGACGTAATGCCACCAACGAGCCTAGGCCAACTGCCTCGCCGTGAGAAAGCGTGCCGTATCCGAAATAATTTTCCAGGGCGTGGCCGACCGTATGGCCGAAATTCAAGAACATCCGTTCATTTTTTTCGTAAAGGTCCATTTGTACAAATCGGGCTTTAAGCGCTGCCGTTTCGGCAATGATCGCAGACCAACCGGGCGTGATTTCTCCTAGCGGTTCCCGATTGTCCTTGACCCATTCATATAACGCGTCCCCTGCAATGAGTGCGGATTTTATCACCTCACCCAGTCCCGCGCGCCATTCCCTTAACGGTAAGGAGCACAGCAACGAGGTGTCAACCGCCACAATCTCCGGCAAATGAAAGGCACCAACCAAGTTCTTGCCGAATTCCGTATTCACCGCCACTTTTCCGCCAATGGCCGCGTCAACCTGAGCAAGCAAAGTTGTAGGCACGGCTATCCAGCGCAAGCCGCGCAAATAACTGGCGGCGGCGTACCCGGTCAAATCCGTGAGAACGCCCCCGCCCACCGCTATGATCACCGTATCGCGCGTAACCCGGTGTTCCCCGAAGTCCCGGTACAACTGCGCCAGTGTCTCCAATGTTTTGTCGTGTTCTGTAATCGTCCGCGACAAAACCGTAACGGATCTGCTTCCTGTTCGAAGCGTCAAAAGCAGACTTTCAAGGTATTGTTCAACCTGAGGATCCACAACCACGACCACCGGGATGTCCTGTTGCAGCCATGTTGGCCACGGCCATTTCCCTAACATCTGATGGCCAATTACTACGTGCGATTCTTGTGAACTGCGCGACTCAATGACAATTTCCTCACTCATCCCCATCTGCCCCCAACGTCTGCACAATCATACGGACAATGACATCCGGTTCCTGACTGCAGTCAAATTGAAATGTCGCAGCTTTTGTGTACGCTGTCCGCCGTTCCTCGTGCATGCGGCGAAATGCTTCCAGCCCCCGTTGTACCAAAGGCCGGCCAGAACTGCGAACCCGCTGCCAAAGTTCTTCGGTGGATCCTTCCAGCCAAATAACACAATGCCCTCGGAGCAGGGCAAATGCCCTTTCATCCGCCAAGGTTCCTCCCCCTAAAGCCAATACCTGGGGCACGGGGCGAGAGAGCATGTAATCAAGTTTCTCCAATTCCCATTTCCGAAAAACTTGCTCGCCATACCGCTCAAAAATTTCCGGTATGGCCATCCCCGTGGTCGAAACAATCTCATCGTCAAGATCGTAAAAAGGGCGGGACAACACTGCAGCCAATTTTGGACCAACAGTGGACTTTCCGCTTCCCATCATGCCTGTTATCACCAGATGGCCATTAATATTCCCTGACATATCGCTCCCATAGCCGGATCCGTTCGACAATTTCAGGCAAACTGTCTCCTCCAAATTTTTCCACAATGGCATCAGCCAGAACGTGCATGACCATTGCTTCTCCTACCACAACTGCGGGCGGCACCGCAGTGACATCCGAACGTTCCACTTGAGCCAAAAACGGTTCCTTACTCTCAATGTCAAAAGATCCCAGCGGCGACAACAAAGTGGACAACGGTTTCATAGCCACTCGTACCGCAAGCGGCATGCCGGTGGTGATTCCTCCTTCAATCCCTCCGGCGCGATTGGTTAATCGGCTAAAACCCCGTTCCTTATCCCACCAAATGGCATCATGAACCTGAGATCCCGGAATATCGGCTTGAGCCATTCCCGTTCCCACTTCCACCGCCTTCATGGCAGGAATGCTGAGCAAAGCCTGGGCCAGCTGTCCCTCTATCCGGCGATACCACTGCACATAGCTTCCCAGTCCAACCGGCAAGCCAAATGCCTTGATCTCAAAAATTCCGCCTAGAGTGTCACCGTTCTCTTTGGCCCGGTCTATGGCCTCCGTCATACCTTTTTCCGTGTCAGGGTCAACGACACGCACCGCGGAGTTGTCTGCTGCCAAGATATCGTCCAAGGTATAATCCCGGTAGGGAGCGTGGACATCGCCGATACTCAAAACGTGCCCCCTCACCTCTATCCCCAGCTCATGGAGGAAGCTCCGGGCCACAGCGCCCAGGGCCACGCGCATCGTCGTTTCGCGGGCAGAAGCCCGTTCCAACACATTGCGCAGATCGCGATGTGCATACTTAACCCCTCCAACCAAGTCCGCGTGTCCGGGACGAGGGCGAGTCACTATACGGTCCGGTTTTCCCGGTCCCGGTGCCATGGATTCCTGCCAATTCACAAAATCACGGTTTTTCACCAAAAGGGCCACCGGGCTGCCCAATGTCTTCCCATGACGGACCCCTCCAAAAAATTCGACCTGGTCCTTTTCAATGGCCATCCGTCCCCCGCGCCCATAGCCCTTTTGACGGCGAGCCAAATCCTGGTTAATCAATTCGGCTGTCAAAGGAACCTGAGAAGGAACCCCTTCGACAATACCCACCAGTCCAGGCCCGTGTGATTCGCCGGCCGTCACAAAATGCCACAAACCCATTTCACTTCATCCCTTCGCGCTTCTTCTATAATGTTTCACAAACATTCTTGTCAAAACATCGTCCCTTAGGATGCTTATTTTCGCGTACTGTCGATCCAAAACATCACCATAGCGTTTAATGCCAGACTCCGAGCAGCCCGGCAAATCCTCCCAGAACGAGAAAGGGTCCCAGCGCAATAGCCTGAGAACGTGGGCGCCGGAAAACCAATAGCAAAAGCAATGAATAAATTCCTGCGGCCCATAGGCCAATCAACGATGCCAGCAAGCCCTGCGGCCATCCCAGAACAAGTCCCTGCGCCCCTGCAAATTTGACATCGCCCAAACCCAGGCCGCCACGGCTCACGACATAAACCAGCACATAAAAAAGGAACAGGCCCAAAGCCGTCAAACCGTTATGGATGATAAGTGCATCGGTCCATGGCGTCGATATGATGCCCCACAGAAGCGTCGCAACAACCCATCGATTGGGAATAATCTGTTCTTTCCAGTCCACATAAGCGACGACAGTCCAAATTCCCAGATAAATGTCGCCGGTCCAGTCCCATCGTCCATCATACCAGGCACAAGTCACGGCCAACACCACTACCACAACGGCGATTATCCCCCGGAGAATCCATGAAACATGCTCTGTCAGTCCCCAGTACGCCGCAAAACCCGCCATGATCGCCCCAACCGCCAAACCTACCCACAAATTCAAGACAACGTTATTCATTGCCAAAATTCCGAACCGCGTCCGCCATGATATCGCGGGGGCCCACCATTCCAAACCACAGCTTCCATGACATCGCGGCTTGGTCAATGAGAAGGGTGAGACCGTCCACCACCATGCACCCGGCTTGAGCGGCCCGCCTGATCAAATATGTGTTGTTGGGCCGATACACCCAGTCCACAACGATCGTTGATGGATCAAATTCGGGGGCAATGGGCCATGCGGTTTCTCCCATTTGGCCGATGGGTGTGGCATTGACCAGAACATCGCAACGGGGATGCTCCAGCCGGGAATTATCCCAAGGAACCCATTGGGTATGCTTCGGCACTTTGGGTTGTCTCCGGCCGAAAACCGTCACTTCATATCCCTTGGATTCCAGAGCCACAATACTGGATCGGGCCACTCCGCCCTGGCCCAAAACCCAAGCCGTACCTCCAAAACGATTGTGGGACGTCGCCGGAATCCGAGATATCAGCGCCTGCACATCCGTATTATCGCCAATCCATCCGTCGTGATCCCATACGATGGCATTTGCCGCCTGCGTTTTGGCCACCCAGTCCGAACCCGACTTCAGATTGGGAACCACCAGTTCTTTTAAGGGCCGGGTCAAATTCGCGCCCAATCCACCTAGGCCGCGAAAAGCATTTAGGCGATCCCAAACGACCGCAGGGGCACATTGAACCGGAAGATAAAAAGCCTGTCGGCCCAGATATTTGAAAGCCGCATTGTGCATATCTGGTGACAGCGAATGATGTATGGGATCACCAAAAACTGCGAATAGCTCCATTTTAACTAATTGCGGCGCGGGAACTCCGTCCTTCAAGATCGGTGGTGAGGAGCGCCGCTTCCTCCCTTCTTAAGCCCTCACAGGCCGTTTTGTTATCTGCCAGCCGGCTCCATCATTGAAGGGTGCGACGGTGTTCGCCGCTTGTCTACGGGTTGAACGTTCTCGCTTTTTTGCCGTTGACTTTTCTTCCCCTCGCAATCCCGGTCTCCCCCATTTGATTTTCACCGTGGCATGACCCGAACAGACGTCCTCGTACTTCCCGTGGCGAATCACGGCGGTGACGAGATCCCCGGTCTGCCCAAAATAATCTTCGCTACTGGAACAAGTGCCGCACAGAGAATCCGTATTTATCGGTGAGAGTCGCCAGCCATCACTTACCCATTAATTTCCGATCTGACGCTGGAAATATTGATGCTCCTCATCCATGCCCCAGCACAGCAGAACTTCGCGAACCACGGATGTCCATGAAAAAGGGGGGAGAAAAATGCGTCGGGCCGATTCCGAACGCAACGTTCCCGACAAATCCATCACAGGAAAGCCTGCCATTTGTTCCCAGCCTATGATCATACGGCGTTCACTGGGCGTGCATTGCAACCAGTCCACTATAAGACATCTGAGCGCGTTTTGCTGCTCGCGTGTTGCCTCTTTAAACGACAGTGTCCGGATTTGATAAGGCTTCAGTAATAACCGGACTATCTCCTCCAATTCATCATGCCGCAGAATGGTGCCAACCCCGTATTCCACAATAAATCCCCCTTCGTTGCTTAGGTTAATCCTAGCCGGAGGGGATTGCGAAATATGTCGAGCCGCGTCTTAACGCGAAAAACTTTGCGGAATATGCGGTCTTTTTACCACATAATGCTCCAGTCGCCGTACCAATCGCGTCGTCCAATATTCATGGGCGTCGATGGGATGAACCAGAATAGTGAATAACCGAAGGCGGTTTCCCCCCAAAATATCGGTAAATACCTGATCACCTATTACAGCGGTATTATGATTGGCTGTTCCCATGCGTTTCATGGCGATCCGAAACGAGCGCCGGCGTGGCTTTGCAGCTTTGGGAATGGCCATGACTCCAACCTGTTCGGCGAACTGATCCACACGTTCCGTCAAATTGTTGGATACTATGCACATCTTAAATCCTTGATTGCGAACCGCCTGGAACCAGGCCTTGAGTTCATGGCTTAACTCGGGACGGTTCCATCCAACCAGCGTATTGTCCAAGTCCATTATCAGTCCTCGTACACCCCGAGCATGCAGGCGGTTCAGGTCCAGTTCAAAAATAGAGGTGAGAAAAAGACGAGGCTGAAACAATTTTATCATCCACTGTCCCCCTTTCCCCTATTTTCATTCAGTATACCATGGTCTATTCCGTCATAACATCCGGGAAGTCATCGTATTCCCCCCTTAGACAAATTACGCTTCGTTCTGGCTTTGAGGATTTGATATTTGAGGATTTGATAGGAGGGGGTTTGTGAACAGGGATTGGTCTAAGATCCCCCGTGCTTGCTGCAATATGTCGGAGTACTCCCTACCCAATACGTCTGGTCACAGCCAACTGACGGACCGCCATCTCGTTGACAAGACCCCGAAGATCACCATGCGTTGCACACGGGTTAGCCCTCATCTTAATCATAATGCCTGGGGAGGCTCATCATAAAGAGCCATGTCAGAATCAGAAAAAGTCCTTGACCTGTTGACTTTTACAACAAGTGGAATACACTGATTATAAATACTGAGTAATTTACTCGGAAATGAAGCAGGAGGTGTCTCATGCCAGCACCAGTTCTCGAAATCAAGGATTTACACGTAAGCATCGACGACAAGCCTATTCTGAAAGGCGTTAACCTCACGGTTAAGGGCGGTGAATTTCATGCCGTCATGGGTCCAAACGGCACCGGAAAAACGTCTCTGGCTCAAACGTTAATGGGTCATCCACGTTATCAAGTCACACGGGGGGAAGTCTTATTGGACGGCCAGGATGTCTTGAAGATGAAGACGGACATTCGCGCCAAGGCAGGCTTATTCCTGGCCATGCAATACCCCAGTGAAATATCGGGGGTCACGACAGCAAACTTCCTGCGCACCGCCATTAACGCCAGACGGGGAGAGGGCAACCAGATCTCTCTTAAAGAGTTCCGAGACAAACTGGATGAAACGATGCGCTTTTTGGACATGGATCCCAAATTCGCCAACCGTTATGTTAACGAAGGATTTTCCGGTGGAGAGAAAAAGCGCAACGAAATTTTACAGATGCTTATGCTGGAACCCCGTATAGCCATTCTCGATGAGATTGACTCCGGATTGGACATCGACGCGATCAAAGTCGTGGCCAAAGGAGTCCAGTCCTTGCGCAGTCCTGACTTCGGCGTCCTGTTAATTACCCATTACCAGAGAATATTGTCTTATTTGAAACCCGACGTGGTGCACATTATGATCGACGGGCGCGTGGTCAAATCGGGAGACTTCCACTTGGCAGAGGAAATGGAAGTCAAAGGTTATGAATGGGTCCGAAACGAATTACTTAATCAGGTACCGTAAGGAGGCTCCCATGAATATGTCGACCGATGTGAACTGGCTCGAGAACGTTCGTTCTTTAACATTAGACCGGCAAGAGGAGCCTCAATGGCTTCGGAACTGGCGTTTGTCGTTCTTGGACAATCTTTCGGATTATGCCTGGCCCAAGAGGCAAAAAACACCTCTCCGGGAACGGCAACTGGACCAAATACCTTTGACCGAAGAATTCCGTGATACTTCAGTACCGCTAGCCGACCTGCACTCCATCGAGTCTCCCCTTCATGTGGTGTTTGCCAATGACCGGGTGGTGGAACAAGGCGTAAGTCCCGAGGCCCAAGAACGAGGGCTGGTCATCCTGAGTTTGCGGCAAGCGGCCACCCAGTATGAACTGGATCTAAAAGAGTGGCTGGGTCAAATCGTCTCTGCGCCGCTCAACAAGGCGGAGGCCCTCAATGCGGGTTTATGGGATCATGGATTGTTCATAAAAGTGCCGGATGGCGTCGACATTCAGGATCCGCTGCTTGTCCTTCATTACGGCCATTTCGACAATGAGGTAACCAGCTTGTTTCCCCGTACCTTGATCATCGCCGGCATCAATAGCCGGATTACCGTTATTGAGCGGTATATTTCGAATGACTTTGAAGGGAAGTCCTTGTTTTCGAATGTGGTCGAAATTATGGCAAAGGAAGGAGCGCAGGTTCATTATGGATCAGTCCAAAATCTGTCCAATCATACCGAAGTTTTTGTTACCCGGTCTGCCGTGGTCAACAAGGATGCCCACGTCGACTGGAACATTGGAGAGTTCGGCGGCAACGTCACCATAGCCCGTGACCACACGCGTCTGGCAGAAGCGGGGGCACAGAGCGCTCATACTATGGTTTTTTTCGGTTCGGGACACCAGCGACAGGACTTTGACACAGAGATTATACATGGTGCCCCCTATTCGACGAGCCGGATTACGGCCAAAGGCGTAATGAAAGACAAGGGCCGCAGTGCATTTCACGGAATAACCAATATCGAACATGGTGCGGTTCGCTCTGATGGACGGCAGAAAGAGCAAACCCTGATGTTGTCCGATCAGTCTCGGGCGGATGCGGTGCCCTCGCTGCTGATTAACGATAATGATGTTTACGCCGCCCATTCAGCCAGTGCCGGGCCGATTGATCAGCTCGCTCTCTTCTACCTTATGGCACGCGGTCTTTCGGAAGAAGAAGCAACGCGTCTGTATGTCCATGGCTTTCTGGCACCGGTGGTGGATGCCATTCCGGGGTTGATTCTCCGTAATTCAGTATGGGAATCCGTAGAAAGGAAGTTAAGGGCATGATCACGGAATTGGTTGATATCACAGGGGACTTTCCGATACTCAAGCGGCAGATTAACGGACATCGGCTGGTGTATCTCGATTCCGCCGCAACATCCCAAAAGCCGCAAAGTGTGATTGACCGTGTCGTACGGTACTACGAAACCTCGAATGCCAACGTCTTGCGAAGTGTGCACACTTTGGCGGAAGAATCCACGGTGGCAATGGAAGAGGCTCGAGAAAAGATTGCCCGCTTCATTCACGCTAATTCCTCCCGCGAGGTGATTTTTACCCGGGGAACCACCGAAAGCCTCAATACTATTGCTCGGGCTTGGGGCGACAAATTTTTGGAAGCCGGGGATGAAATCGTCCTCTCCCCAATGGAGCACCATTCCAACCTCATTCCGTGGCAGCAGCTGGCCAAGAGAGTCGGAGCACATTTACGATTCATCGACCTCAATGGGGATGGAACCATTGCCGTCGATGCGGTAAAGAAACAAATTAACAACCGGACCCGGATTGTGAGTTTGTCAGCCGTATCCAATGTGCTGGGAACGATCAATCCCATAGCCGACGTGGCCAAACTGGCGCACGAGGTGGGAGCCGTTATGGTAGTTGATGGCGCCCAGTCTGTTCCGCATCAGCCCACGGATGTTCAGAAGTGGGACATAGATTTTCTCGCCTTTTCCGGCCATAAAATGTTAGGCCCTACCGGTATTGGCATTTTATGGGGACGAGAAGCCTTGTTGGAAGCGGCCGACCCGGTAATATTTGGGGGAGAAATGATTGCCTATGTGGACCAGGATGACGCCACCTGGGCTGAACTTCCCGCGAAGTTTGAAGGGGGAACACCTCATATTGCCGGAGCCATTGGTCTAGGTGCCGCTGTCGATTATCTGAGTGACATCGGAATGTCCCGGATTGAAGAACACAGCCGGGTTCTGGCAGAAGAGGCATATCGAAGACTGGCCAATTTACCCGGAGTTGTAGTCTACGGCCCTGCCTATCCGCGAACCAGCGTAGTGGCCTTTAACATTGCAGGAATCCACCCTCATGACGTATCACAGGTGCTTGATGCGCACGGAATCGCGATCCGCGCCGGCCATCATTGCGCTCAGCCCCTGATGCATTGGCTGGACGTGGGTGCGACGGCACGTGCCAGTTTCTATCTTTACAACAGTGATCGGGACATTGATGCTCTTGTGGACGCGATTGAGGCGACAAAGGGGTACTTTAAGCGATGAATCTTGACGACATCTACCGTGAAACAATCTTGGACCATAACCAATCGCCAAGAAATTACGGACATTTGGATCACCCAACGAAAAGTGTCGGACTACTGAACCCAACCTGCGGCGATCAAATTCAGTTGGAACTGAGTGTACAGGAAGGAAGAATCCAGGACATCCGCTTCAGCGGCCAGGGGTGTTCGATTAGTATGGCATCGGCGTCCATGTTGACGGAAGCTATCAAAGGCAGGACCGTGGAGGAGGCTCTCTCACTCACGGCGAATTTCAAGATTTTCGTCACCGGTGGAAAATCATCCGTTTCTTTAGGGGATTTGGAGGCACTGCACGGCGTATCTCAATTTCCTAGCCGCGTGAAATGTGCAACATTGGCGCATAATGCCTTTGAGAAGGCTATGACTGATTCTTCGGTCTGAGCTTCCCGTCCCAGAGAAAGAGAAAGGACGGAACAAAGACACAGAAAGAATCAATACTATGGACTCAAAAGTTCGTCGAGGAGGGACTTCAATCAATGGCAAGTAAACCGACTATCATCAACGAAGACTATCAGTACGGGTTCAACGATGGAGACGTAGGGGTTCTAAAGTTTGCGCGGGGACTACGACGGGAGACTGTCGAGGAAATTTCCCGAATCAAGCAAGAACCAAAGTGGATGCTGGACCTTCGTCTGCATGCTCTGGACGTTTTTTACCAGAAACCCATGCCGAATTGGGGAGCTAACCTTCATCACCTGAACTTTGATGACATTATTTACTACGTCAAGCCATCGGAAAATCAGGGACGAACCTGGGATGACGTGCCCCAAGCCATCAAGGACACCTTTGAACGTTTAGGAATCCCGGAGGCCGAAAGAAAATTTCTAGCCGGCGTTTCCGCTCAATACGAGTCAGAAGTGGTTTATCATTCCATTCGCAAGGACTTGGAAGAAAAGGGTATTATATTCCTTGACACCGACTCGGCTCTTCGCGAATATCCGGAATTGGTGCGCGAGTATTTTGGTACAATCATTCCCGCTGAGGACAACAAGTTTGCCGCGCTCAATACTGCCGTGTGGTCTGGTGGGTCTTTTGTATATATTCCCAAAGGGGTTAAAACCGACATTCCCCTACAGGCATACTTCCGGATAAATTCCGAGAATATGGGCCAGTTTGAGCGCACCTTAATCATTGCTGAAGACGACTCCTTTGGGCATTACGTGGAAGGTTGTACAGCGCCCAGCTACAACTCCGAGTCACTGCATTCCGCGGTTGTGGAAATCATCGTCAAAGACAACGCCCGTATGCGGTATACCACCGTGCAGAACTGGGCTTCCAACGTCTACAATTTAGTCACCAAGCGTGCTGTTGCCCACAAAAATGCCACCATGGAATGGGTCGACGGGAATATTGGATCCAAAGCGACGATGAAGTATCCGTCCGTTTATCTCATGGGTGAAGGGGCAAAGGGCAGCGTACTTTCCATTGCGGTGGCGGGACGCAATCAGCATCAGGACACCGGAGCTAAAATGATTCACATGGCTCCCAATACGACCTCAACTATTGTCTCCAAATCCATTAGTCAACACGGGGGCAAAACCACCTATCGCGGCTTGGTTCATTTCGATAAGACGGCCATCGGGGCAAAGTCAAACGTCAAGTGCGACACGCTGTTGATGGACAACACATCAGTCAATGACACCCTGCCCTATAGCGAGGTCGAAACGAGTCATGCACAAATGGAGCATGAGGCAACGGTCACTAAAGTCAGTGAAGAGCAACTCTTCTATCTGCAAGCCCGCGGCTTAAACGAAGAAGAGGCTACACGGCTCATTATTCTTGGGTTTATCGAACCCTTTACACGCGAATTGCCCATGGAATTTGCCGTGGAAATGAACCGCCTCATCAAGTTTGAGATGGAAGGAGCCATTGGGTAAAATTGGCACAATGGGTTCGCGTCGCTTCGGTTGATGAACTCAAGCAGCAAAATCCGCTGTTGGTCGTTCTGGACGATGAAGATATTGCCCTGTACCGGGTTAAAGACCAGTATTTTGCCACGGATGATTTGTGCTCCCATGCCGAAGCGTCATTGTCTGAGGGGGATCTCAAGGGATTCTTGATTCATTGTCCGCGCCATGGGGGCCAATTTGATGTTCGGACCGGTGAAGCCCGGCATTTTCCCGCCTATACCCCGATCCGGACGTTTCCGGTGAAAGCGGAAGGCAACGAGATTTTTATTGAGATAGAACAAGACTAGGCGAAGTAACCGCCTAGTCTTGTTGCATTACTACAGATCCATCTTTTCGCCGCGCAATCTTAGCAGCCTGAATCAAGTCTGAGATCACATCGTCCGGATCCTCCAGACCCACTGACACGCGAACCATGCTGTCGGTAATCCCCATTGTTTGCCGTTCCTCAGGGCTTTGATTCCGGTGTGAAGCGATTACCGGATAGAGACACAAAGTGTAGATGTCTCCAACGGTTGTCGCTGAACCCACCAATTGCAATTCGTTCAAAAAGCGAAAGGCTGTGGCTTGACTCCCCCCTAAATCCAACGTCACAACCGCCCCGCCCAATGCCGGTGCAAGCAACCTCTGCGCAACGGAATAGGTCGGATGGTCGGAAAATAAGGGATAAAACACCCGTTCGAAGATCTGCGATGTGCGCAAGGCCTCGGCTATTATGGCCGCATTCTGGCACTGTTTTTCAAATCGGACGCCTAGAGTCCGCAGGCCCCGATGTATTAGCCATGCTTCGAACGGGCCCAAAACAGCCCCACGTAGCTTTAAATATTGATGCAGCCGGTCATGATAGTCTTCGCGTGCCACGACGATTCCGCCCATGGCATCCCCGTGACCTCCGAGGTATTTGGTCGCGCTATGCACCACGATATCGGCTCCCAATGTTAAGGGCTGCATAATCAAGGGTGTGGTAAAGGTATTGTCCACAATGAGCTGAGCTTCAACTGTGTGCGCCAGTTCAGCTATTCGAGGCACATCCAAAATCTTTAATAAGGGATTGGACAATGTTTCGATAAGAATGCTGGTGGGCTTATGTTTCTGCAACAGGGACTCAAAACGCGTTAAATCGGTAAAATCTCCAACAACCACCTGAATTTCCGATTCTGCCCAAATGGTGCCCAGAAGGTTCAAAGAAGCGCCGTACACATCCTGACTTACCAACACCGTATCCCCAGGCCTGACGCCCGTGGCGTACAGGGCTGCATCAATCGCAGCCATACCGGACGCCGTGGCAATTCCGGTCTGAGCCTCTTCCAATTCTTTCATGGCATCCACCAAGGCCTCCACGTTAGGGTTGCCGTGTCTGGCATAGGAAAATCCCGGCACTTCCCCCGCCATCAGTCGATCAAGCCTCTCCGCCGATTCAGACTGATAACTTGTGGATGGAAAAATAGGCAAAGCTGTTGGCTGGATGTTTTCCACCCGAGGGGTGCCCGCATGCACTAACAAGGTATTTCTTCGCCAAGACTTATCGCTCATGGTAACGCCTCCTCCGTCTGAACAAAAAATTCCTCCCATCGAGGGAGGGTGGCGGTACCCATTCCCTCTCATCTTGAAAGACCTGGTCTTTCAGGAATTAGCACCAACCAGATAAATTCTTTTCTGGGGGTTGCCGGGCTTCATCGGGCCAGTCCCTCCGCCGCTCTCGATAAGAGGTATTTATAATGAAATGCACTCTACCATATCCCACCGAAATACGCAACGTTTAGGATGCCGGGAGAGGGGGCCCCTCATCGTGTCTTCACGGCGGGACAAGAAACGGGCACGATGGTCTAATCTCGTGCCCCTATGCTGTCGGCACCGACAACCAAAGAATCTCGCTTAGACCCTGTTGGTAAGAATGTGGAAATACCGTGGTGACCCTTCGGTTGTATCGTGGGGCTTTAGACAAACACACCACTATGTTTCCCATAAACATATCGCCTAGAATATTGACGAAATCAGGCGATACTCCCATCATAGTCATGAATCATGTATTATGTAAATCAACACCAAAGAAATGAGGCAGTGATCCAGCACACGGTGAAAGGGTGATTCGCACGCGACTCGGCAAGTCTATTAGGCGTTCTCTTCGGGTAGGCACAATAGCGGGGAGTCTGGGAATGCTGGGTATCATCGGAGTGCCGTTTTTGACTCTGGCCGGTACAACCGCCACAGCCGGGGCAGCAGCGCTTTATGCCGCTGTGGGAGTCCAAACACGCCAAACTCAAACTATTGACACCGGTATCACCTATCTGAATGACACTGCACAGTGGTACCGCAGTATGGTCTGGACGTTCTGGCCGCTTAGGATTCTGGATCCCCACAACGCTTTTCTGGATACCCTGAAACAATCGGGCAGGAATCTGACGGCATTGACTCGAACTACCCGTCGTGCCGAACCCGACATTAATCACATTTTGGGAGCCATAGGATTTCAAACCCCCACCCATGCCGACCCCTCCCTGTCCCACGCTCAATTAGCAGCAGCCTTGTTTCAGCAATTGCCCAACATTGATCAGCTCGTCAACACCTTTTATCCGACTGTTAGCCAGTGGAATCAATGGATTGCACACGCAAATCTGCCGTCTCTATTGGTAACCCCAAGCCAGTGGCACCAATTTCAAAACGAGAGTCAATTATTAACCCAGGACATGCAAGACTTGCGAACCGCATTGCCCATGGTAACGAAAATGATTCCAGCCAAAGGTACCCGGCGCTACTTCTTAGTCTATGAAAATTCGGGAGAACTTCGGTCCACCGGCGGCTTTATGACGGCGTATAGTTATGTGACCTTCAAGAACGGTCATTTGCAACCTTTACATTCGCATAACATCTACGATTTGCAACCCCATGTCCGTTACCGTCCGCCTGCGCCTTTGGCTATCCATACCTGGTTGTATTCGCCCATCTGGCATCTTCGCGACTCCAACTGGTCACCGAATGTGCCCACAGCGGTCCAGCAAATGTACAAATTTTATAATTCAATGCCGAACGCCCCCCGTTTAAACGGAGTAATATTCGTTAACACCTGGGTCGCCGACACGTTATTAAAAGATATCGGAGGCATTACCATGCCAACGGCATATCATAACTTGCACGTAACATCCAGCAACGCCAACTATGAAATGGAGTACATTGCCGAGCGTTCCCATTTACCCGCAGGTGTCAAAAAAAAGTTCATTGGGACGATGCTCCATCTCGTTGTTCATAAACTGGCCCATTCTTCTGTTCCAGTGCTGCTGCAAACAGTCCACAGCGGATTTCAAGCTTTAAACCAAAAGGACGTATTATTTTACTTCAATAACCCTCAACTCGAAAACATGGCCAAGGCGCAAAATTGGGCCGGAACAGTCGATCGTCATACCAATGGCGACTATCTCGAAGTCGTCGATGACAACCTCGGAGGGCACAAAGACAATTTTTACATGCATTACCATGTGACTTCCCGAATCCAGAAAATAGGTTCACGATACCGCCAGACGACAACAGTCACTTGGACCAATACCGGCATCTTCGACAATTGGCTCGTAGTGCCTTACACGTCGTGGGTGCGCTTTTATGTTCCGTATGGTTCCCGGCTGATCTCTCTGACAGGAGGCAACGCTATTACCCAAGACTACACTAACGCTCAACTTCATAAAACCGTCTTTGGTAATCACTTAACGATGCCCGACCGTTTGAACAAACACTATCCGCCGACCACTCGCTCGATGACGGCCACATATTGGCTGCCCAAAGGCATCAACATGTCTCGGTATGTGATACAAAAACAACCAGGCATCCGCGATGACCATGAGACCATCATTGTCAACGGACACCGGCTTCGTCCATTCCGGCTCTATACAGATACGACTGTTTCTCTGTCGCCTTCGCATAAATGAGGAACTCTGAATTATTAACCCATGGCCTGCCAATTACCGCTTTCTCCTGGGTTGTCATCCTTCCTACTCCATGAGATGGCTCAGATTGAATGCCCGACGGGAGGATTATACGAGGGGAGGCGTTCAAAGGTGCGAAACATAAGATCAACTCCCCACGCCTATTCCGCTAGTACAGTGGTCGACCACTGTTCAAAGCCATCACCGTATAAAAGGCTCGAAATGCCTCTTCCATATTCGGTTCCTCAAACCCCACCTTGCGCCCGTCCAGTCGCTGAGCTCCGGGACAGTACATAGCGCGATCAGCCATTTCGGGTGTCATCAGGCTCACGGTAAGATGGATGGGTTCAGCAAGCCGCCAAGGCCCTACGACACCTTGTCTGAATTTCTCCAATGCCCGGTGTACCCCGTCTTTTAAGCGCCTGTCCACTTCCAGTGGCGCCAAGAGTTCGGCTGATCGGCGGCTAAAGGGGTATTTCACCACGACGGTCTCAATTCCCGGCAGCAGGGACTGCGCCTCTTGAGCCACTTGGCTATCCCCGGAAATTAGAGCCACGGGCACATTCCAATGACCCGCCAAAGCGGCATTGATCCCGGTTTCCCCCACCTCCTGTCCGTTAAGTGTCACCGATGCGATTTCTCCTGCATAGGTATGATCCATAATGGCTGCGGGCGTGCCAGCTCGTGCATGGTAGCCGATATAAAAAGCCACATCCGCACAATCCACCCCTTGATTCATCGACCATTGCTTGGACCCTCCGGTGATGAGATGCACCGTGTTCGGCATGGTTTCTGCGGGAAGGTTGAGCATGCCATCATGCGAATCATTCACCCAAATCGCACTCACATCAGATTCTTCTTCTAGAGCTTCCAAGACGGATGTAAGATCTTTCATCATAGCCTTCCGGGCAGTTTCGTACCGGTGCCCATCGGGCAAGAATTGATCGCGGTCCACAAGTCCGCTAATCCCTTCCATATCGACAGAAATCCAGACTTTCATGACGCAATCGCTCCTCGTTGTTCTTGTTTTGATTCTTTCTCAATGTCCTTCTGTAACCATCACAATCTAACGTCTGTATTACGGTATTGACGCTAACATGTCAAAGCCGTGCTGACGCATGAGGGTATCAATTAAGCTGCGGCGTGGATTCTACAAAACATTTTCTCCACAAAGGTGGTGGCCAGGCTCAGCACGACGTGAGATATCTGGCTCTTTTTCATACTGTATGGAGTATGGCTATGCTGTCGGATCTCCCACGGTGAACACATTGGAGGCGTTGAGTAACTCCAGTCCTGCGCGTTCGCTGCCGCCCGCCGTGTGTTATTGTAATACGACGGTTGACCCCTTCTAAGGGCCCATTGCTTATCACAGGAAAGACCAGGCTATTTTTCACCGCCTCATAATCATTCCGGACCCCGGTCGCATATTGGGCGAGAAGCCCAGTCTCGCACACTGGCTATGGCTGAATAAACGTTGGTGATGCTGCGGGGTCCACGGCATCCAACACATGATAACAATCACTCAAAAAGTGCCCCAGCATCCCCATTGCGGACAAGCAGGCGACGAGGCCTTAAACAGTTTCTGGATTTGTTTTTTTCCTTTTCTTCGTCTTGGCAGGGGATGACCTCGGATCCTCCGCGGAATTCTTGAGGTGCGAACTTAGTCACCAAAGGGCGACCGGGCACCGGAATGAGTCTGGGGAGCGATGGGGTTCGGCCTCTTTCGGACGGCTTCCAGCCACGTGCTTTAGAACCAGTTTGTGCACCGTATCACCGGAAATCTGCCGTGATTGCAGTGGTCTACAACCGTAGCACGACACGATGCCGCCCGCCTCCAATAATAAAACCACACATGTAAACGTAAATTTCGCCGGAATTCAGCTGATGGATATGGCAACCATGATGAAACACAAGCACTCCCAAGAAAATACCGAGCACGCTGTATTCGAGAAACACCAACACATCAGCCACTAGCGTGCTCTCCATCCCTTCCATGGCAACACTCCCCACCCTCCCCCTCAAACCCCTTCCTCTGGCCCCTTCATAGACAAACGGATTCTTTATCGTAATCATTCGGATTATCGAGCTTCAGAGGTATGCTCTCGACGTAGGCAATGAAGGGACCGCGAAGTGACACCGGCCGAAAAAAGGAAAAAAGATCGGAACATAGCGAAAGTCTTCGTGTTGTCGATCTCAATAGATCCCGTCCTGGAGTTATCTCTCC
The DNA here is from genome assembly GCA_003023725.1 of Sulfobacillus benefaciens. GTDB lineage: Bacteria > Bacillota > Sulfobacillia > Sulfobacillales > Sulfobacillaceae > Sulfobacillus > Sulfobacillus benefaciens. Next base: position 306,495 of record PXYT01000001.1, read on the forward strand.
ATAAGACATACATATCACAGCCTCTAATGCCAGAACCTCATGAAAACTTGCGAGGAACGCAGCGGAGCATGCGTTCTCCTAAGGAGGTGATATAATCCGTCAAGGATTTGTTTTCACTGTGAATACCAAACTCGATTTTCGTGCCAGCACCCCAGTCCTCCATGACGGCCGAGACAAATCTGGTATCAAACATGCTGAATATCAAGCCCAGCAGTTAATGACTAGAGACTTAAGCAGTTATCCTGATAGCCTTTCTCTTGTGCTGTAACTCTGTGACATCCTAGAGAAGAAGATCATTGATGAGTTGGCTCTCACCTCTTTTAACGTGCCAGATCGGGACGGTAACTCCCTGGCACGGTGCGCATACTTAGGGCCCAGCGGTTCCAGGCGTTAATTGCAATCACGGCAGATGTTAAAGCCACTACCTCACGTTCCGTATAATAATTTCGTAGGTTCTCGTAATCTTCATCAGGAACTCTCCTCGTCAGATCAGTCACTGCTTCCGCCCAGGCCAGTAAAGCCCGCTCAGATTGTGTGAAAAACGGGGTCTCGCGCCACGCTGCCAGAGCATATAAGCGTTGCTCGCTTTCTCCTTGACGCCTGGCATCTTTGGTATGCATATCGAGACAGTAGCCGCATCCGTTCATTTGTGATACGCGAACCTTCACCAGCTCTAACAAGGAACGGGATATCCCGGCCTTATATGCGACAGCCTCCAAGCTCATCATTGCCGTTCGTGCCTCAGGTAACGCGAGCGCCCAGTCCATGCGTTCCACAGATTCCCTTAGCGATTCCTGGTTATCCACTATTCATCTTGCCTCCTTATCGGGAATCGAAGAGCCAAGTTCTCTTCGGTAAAGGACTTCGGCAGAGAAAACATACTCTCCTGCTTATACACTCTTTCCTAGTTCCAATAATACTGAAATTAATTCTGGGGATAAGCCAGGAAATGGCCCCGAATTTGGTGTATTTTGAGGCTATCTCCTTGATGATATCCATCCAATCGGTCCACAAAGATGTTAACAAATATCATCGTGTGGGTTAACCAAGCCATGAATTCCGCTGGCAGACGCCACCGTTGGGCGTGCTCCCCCACGGCTGATTGGAAGCGTTTTCCGTTTTGAGGGAGCATTCTGTGGGTGAGATGGCCAAAGGCACAAGCGGATTGGACTTCCGGCACCTCCACAGAGTCATGATGACCATCCCAACCATAGTTTGGAGGGCGGGGGTGGGATACGGCATCACGACTTCGCGAGACGGGGCGATGCCCGATTCAGAGGCATGCGTCCCGATCCATTCGACAGACTGCGCCAGTGTCAAAATATCTGCCCCCTCTTGATCACGGTCCGACGGCAACACGCCGCCGACAATTTCAGGTATTAACTGTTTATCGTCAGGGATCAGAGCTGTTGTATACAGTCCATCTTGGGCTTTAAGCCCGTGGATATTTGGGGCACTATGCGGGGCGGCAATTCGTCATGGCGATCCGTAATCCCGACGCATCTCTTCGAAGGCCGTATCGATCAAGGTGCGAGGCAGCCGTCCCTGCCCAAATTGCAGTATATGTACTCTTTTTCCCTTCTCGGAGAACGGGCAGTACAATTTCCGTTGTGACTGAACGTGAAAGGGCTTTCGGCCCCACTCATTTTTGGTTAATCGTAGTGGTAACGGCATTGTGTTGGCTCCTTCCCCCTTCCGTGGCATCTTAAATATGTGACGCGGTCGTGTCGACAATGCTACGGGAAAGCACTCGCGGTCAGTTGAGCGTCCTTGAAAGTCCCGATCTTTTACCATCGATACGCCCAGGTTATGGGTTGAGCGACCGGGCATGGGCGCGCCGCGTTATCCATGGCCTCCGCCGCCGCCGTGCTCCGGTGGACCCCGCCCACACATAAAGGCCAACGCCAATAAGGCGAATCATCGAGGATATGCCGGCCGACAAGGAAATCGGCCCTAAGGCCATCAACCCTACCGCGCAGATTGCCCCCAATCCGGCTGCGAGATTCGTCACGGCCGCATACATTCCCAATAGACGGATGCGTTCGGCCTCGGGAGTGAGATCCAGCGCTCTGATGAAAACGAGAAAATTAAACCCCGCAGTCGAGACGCCACCTATCGTGTTTAAGCCGATAATTCCCCATTTGGAGGGTGCTAGCATGTATCCTGCCGGAGATACCACCATTAAGAGAGTGGCGAGGGGCAGCATCCACGTAATCGAAAAATGCTGGCGAATACGTTGCCAAAAAGGCAAAGCGATCATTGTGGCGACCGCGTTCGTCATAGCCCAGTAGGCCATCCAGGCGTTGGTGGCCCCTAAATCGTCCACTTGGTAGCGTACCGCCACCGGCCACAGGAATAGCCAGCCAAAATAAAATACGACGCCCGCCAGCATAAAACGCGGAAAGCCTGGAATTTGCCGCCATTCTGTGGTTGGGGGCGCAGGGTTGCCCAGAATACGCTCTGTCGGCTGCGTTATGCGGAATTGCCGGTACACGGCCACCTCAATCATGCCGATAAGAACGGCCCCCAAATCCATCCACCCATATGCTCGGGTCCCGCGGGCTTGGCCAATGATTAATCCTCCCAAAAGCAGCGTCCCAATACCGACGACATTCATTCCCCATTGACGCCACATGACGGCTTGGGCACGCCGTTCGCCGCTCAAAACTTGGCCCAATAGAGTTTGCCAGGAAAGTGTGGCGACGGCCGCGGGCAGATTTAGCAAAATGACTGCCATAAGAAAGGCAAGCGGAGGATCCCATGACCAATACCCGATGTCCACCAGAGCTAACAAACCATAACCTAAGCGCGCCAGAACAAACAGCCACTGCGTGGTCCGATGAGGGTGGCCCGTGCGGGAAAGACACAAAGGCGCCGCCCACGCGGCCATCCCTTGGGATAAATAAGGGATGGCAATCATAACGCCTAAATAGAGGTTAGGGGCGCCCAAACGGACGATATTAATCCCTAAATACGGGTTAACCAGGCGGATCCCAATGGATTTAAATAATCCATTCCAGACGTTAATGCGGGAATTATGCGTCTCGTCCCTGTCCGTTGGCATAGTGTTCCCCTCTTCTGACATAGCAGACCCCCTCTAGCTGCCATGTCGGGTTTTGTCTTATCGATTGCCGATAATACCTGTGGGTTCCTGCCTATTCACGCCCCACACTTTGCTAAGCGATGCTCAGGGGGTGAATACGGGCCGAGACGTTTTCCTCTTGAGGAAATCGACACACTCCAGCACGTTCCCGGTCCTGACGCATGAATGAGGGAAGCTGGATATTTCGGTCGCAGTTAACAGGTAATCCGGAAAGTCGTGAACAGTGAAACCGCATCCTTAGACTGCTATTGTTGTTGTACTCCCTGGGACGGTCGTTGGCAAGAGATCACCCATCGATTCTCCCGGACCTGGCCCGTCTCGTCTCCCCTTGCGCATCGGATCTTTGAGAGCATCCTGGCCTACGGTGACCCCGGCTAAGGGGATGGTCCGCCCATGAGTCCGCCCGTTCACAGACAGAATCTGATGCACCCTATCCTTGGGATCCGTCCCATCCAGGGCGATCAACGCTTCCCGAATGCCGCCCAGAACCGAGGAAATGAGATCGGCTGAGGGAGCGTCCTATCATCCCCCGGTCCCCCAAAACCGATCCACGCGTTTGATGGCGCGTTTGGCTGACGTTCCGCCAGCCATCGGCGAGGTGGAAATGCCCGATTTTTCTCATCCCCCACAGGGGACGGGACAAGACGATCAGACCAATGTGGCCAGCGTGGCACGTGAAGACTGGCGTAGTGGCCCATGTGTGGCAAAAACGTGGACAATGGAGTCGCTTAGAATCATAGTAGGAGTCATTTTAGGAATTTTGGCCATTTTACACATCGGGGGAAGTATCGGTACATGGATTTTCGGCATTCTGGCGGTGATTGCCTTGGTGACTGGAATAAGCGGAGTCTGCGGCGTTTACCGCCTGTTGGGCATTCGAACGTGTCCGTTGCCCGTACGAGACAAACAACAAGGCCCATCCTAAGCGGTATTCTGCCTCTCAGGCTTTGTGATGCAAGCGCAAGATGAAAATCTCTCAAGAGAGCAGCAACCCAGATGTGGCGACAATTTTCATCGCGATAATGTTCGCCAGAGAGGTTAAGGAGCACAAATTATGGAAACTTCCATGGTCTATGTCGTTCAGATCCAGTATGATCCAACGTTGGATTACGGCTGTGGAGTCGATATGACAACCCGGGATACGCTTCACATAGC
>PXYT01000001.1:310906-314209 GCA_003023725.1 Sulfobacillus benefaciens
CGAATACCAGGCAAATACAAAGGCGTAGAAAATACGAAAATGTATTATCATATCGTTTATTGTGTCTTGTCTTAAAATCTAACAAGACACCAAGTTTTTCATGCTCCCCTCCTTCGTATCATTTCATGTCATGCCAACTCCGAATGGGTTGAACCAGAAATCTTGGGAGGGGGCTATTATTCTTTACCGCTTTTGAGCTGACGACGGGTGAGCCATGCAAACGAGTGGATAAGATAACCCAAAGCCGCCAGGAGCCAAGCGATCAGGGCTAGTGCCAGCATGTACGGAACAATTCCCTTGAGTATGGATAGACCTTGAATTTTGGCCAAGGTATCAGTAGCTGCCGAGTACATTCCCAGAGGAAAGATGAGACTCCAAAAATCCGGTTCATAATGTATACCCACTGATTTCTTGATGTGGCGCCACCATCCCATCAAGATGAGAAAGGGGATCCACCAGCTTCCAAAAGCCCACATCACGATGCTCAAACCGACAATAAAGGCATAAACTGTGTGAAGAATCTTTATATCACCCGCCAGTAAAGCCAGGTGAGCACCAGCCAGGGTGGTAATCGCGGCCGCCCCCATATTAATCCAGTAAGGAGGGGTGAGTGCTTGAGCATCCAACCATGAGAAAAACAAGCGGTCCATGATGGCTACCATGACAAACAAATATAATACGATTCCCACTCCCCATAACGCTAGAGCAATCACGGCCAAGGGTATCGCTTGATGGGGAAATTGCGGCGCGAGTAAAATACCCGTCACCGCTAATGACTGAACTCCCACTGTGATTAAAAGCCAAGTACCGTTAACCAAAGCCGTCGCCGGCTTCTTGTTATCACCCAGAAGTCTGTAGGCTATCCAATAAGAGAGCAGCAACCAGGACACAGCCGCGATGATACCCAGAATCCAACCGACAGCATTGTAGCCGCCTATGATGAAACGGCTCGCGAGTATGCCCGTTCCCGCCACAAAGGTATAGAAGCTAAAGAATACCACAGGATTTTTCAGATCGCGGGTCAAAAGCCCCGGAGCTATAGCCGCGCGCCAAATGTGAGCTGCAATGAGCACGAGGTAAACTACGGTAGCGACAATCCAGAAAAAGACTGACAAAGAATCTGCGGCACGCAACCACAGGGCTACCGAGATAATACCCGTAGCCATGACACTGGCAAAGTACCCAGGACTTAGATTGGACACCGCTTCCGCCCACCAGGATTTGGCATTATGAAAGGAAGAGGTTTTGCCCAACGTTGTTTTATCAGACAATATTCGCCCTATCCTTTCGCCCTGTGAATCGTCCAACAAACCTTGTCATAATGCCCTACAATTATTAGAAAGAAGCTCTTCATTATTAATAGGCCACAAATGATACGCAACAAAAAAAGGACTATAGGACAAGCTCTTGTCCCGGTTTCACCCAATACGTTTGAGCAGGTTGATCTTAACTACCTATAAGCGGCCTCGTCAATAACCGACTCCTTCGGGTCCATCCTAAAAGTTGAACACCCCTCCGATCTTCGTGTTCGAAAACTGCAAGGATGTTGGTGATGATTGCAAAGAAGCGCTATAGGGTACGGTGGAGTTCGTGAGCTTGATCACCAAGGACATCAAACTTTACAGGCATACTCATAGACGTAAAGCTTCTCCAATGCTTGCGGTTGTTCGTAATTGGGCAATGGTGGGATTGCTCGTGGCATCAGGAAAACATCGCAATTTTTTCACCATAGTAATTTTCGGCGAAAGTCCGGCCCAAAGAAAGAGGCAGATGACAATGGCACTGACTTCGAAGGATGTTTTATCCGCTTTAGCTTCTTTTCGTACCTCATCAGGGATTGAAGTCTTGAAAGCCGGATATATTCAAGATGTGGCCGTAGAACCTCACGCGGCAGGTTTTCAGGTTAATATTCATGTAGACGATGTCTGGCGTGGTGAAGCTGTGAAAGACGAAGACCGTCAAACGATCACTTTCTTTATCAAAACGCACTTTCCCGATGTCCAAAATGTGCGCATTATTCCCCGCTCGCGGGAAAAGGCCGACGCTGCAAGAAAAATTGCCCGCCCTTCGCAAAGTCCCCCTCGCACCCCTCCCGGGACCAAAATGATTGCGGTGATAAGCGGCAAAGGAGGCGTGGGCAAATCCACGGTGAGTATCAATTTGGCACGCTCTTTAGCAGATTTGGGTTTTCGCACGGCAATCCTGGACTGCGATATTTATGGATTTAGCGTGCCCGACCTTCTTCAGATCGAAGAACCCATTAAAACCAGGGAACGACAGTTTATTCCACCTCATGTTAATAATATCGATGTGATGTCCATGAAATTCTTTGTTGGTCACAATACTCCCGTCATGTGGCGTGGACCCATGCTAGGTAAGGCAATCCGCCAAATGATGGAGGAAACTTTATGGAATCAGCCCGAATATATGGTCTTAGATCTTCCCCCGGGAACCGGCGATATTGCGATGGACGTGCATGACTACTTTCCCAAAGCTGCTGCCATATTAGTCACGACTCCCGATGCCAATGCCGCAAAAGTCGCGGAAAGGGCTGGCCAAATGGCACGCAGTCTAGAACGCCGCCTCATCGGCGTTGTCGAGAATATGGCTTATTTGAATTGTCCCGAGTGCGGGTACCGCTGGTATCCCCTGGGTCAGGGAGGAGCCGAAACCGTGGCAAAATCTTTACAGATTCCTTTATTAGCAAAAATTCCTTGGGTGATCTCGGGCGAATCAGGAGTCAGAGGGTTGGTTCCTACGGATCATCCAACCCGAAACATTTATGACCAATTGGCCCAGAAAATCAATGAAATGGACCTGGTGCCAACTGGTGATATAACAAATTCATTTGCCTCAGCTCAATTTGTGGTTCCCGGGAAACAAGTTCCCAATGATGGTAATGACGCCACGAGACATGGATAACAGGTGGTCAAACATTGAAACTTCCCTAAGCAGAGGCATCAGTCCACAGGCGCAACGGGGAATAACGTCAGACGTCTTGTCCGAATTCTTGTGAGGGCATGACCAACTTCTTGTACTCAAGGTGTGAAAGCCGAAATCGGGAAGGGACGGCCCGGAGCGGTCATCCCTCCTGTTCCCATATCTTGTGTCAATATCTCGTTTCCTCAGCGAAAAACTTGGGCACTATGGAGGTAGTTGACCTCATTGAACATAATGCCCGCGCATTCCCCTTCCCAGGCGAAACCGGGAGGGGGTCAAGCGGGTGGCGGCCTCTTGGCCGCCTTCCGGGGTTTTTCTTTTGTCCCTTGAGCCTCGACATAACGTTTTACCGTCTCTAAGGAT
>PXYT01000010.1 GCA_003023725.1 Sulfobacillus benefaciens
ACAAAAGAAAAACCCCGGAAGGCGGCCAAGAGGCCGCCACCCGCTTGACCCCCTCCCGGCTTCGCCTGGGAAGGGGAATGCGCGGGCATTATGTTCAAAAATCCCGTAAATGACAGTGGGTAAGCCCCGTCTGTCATGTTGGCCCACTATGTTGAGCCGTGTGTGTCGGGAACCGGACAATCATCGACACAGAGTCCTCAGGCTGGGTCAGTCATCCCCTGTCGAGTTTGTGTGCGAAACAAAATCACCTGCCGCTGCCTTGGCCATCCGAGCGCAAACCAAGACACCTGCAGGGTCATTTCTCGCTCAGGGGGTTTCAAGCAGGACAGCGGGACAGCTGGCGGATGGTTCTAGACCCGCGACAGAATTTCCAAACACCCCGAACCTTTGTGATGCAGCGTAAAATACGCGGTTTTTAGCACAGCCTGAATGGGCACGTCACGGGGATGCGAGACATGGACGGCCGTCCATCGCAAGGGAAGAGGAGCTCCGGAGACGATTTCATGAATTTCTTCCTCAAGGGCGTGGGCATTCAGTTGGGGATATACCAACATGAATTCATCGCTGCCAATACGGCCTGCGATACCCTCTTGCTTTACCGCGCGCCGAAGATATTGGGATAACTCGATTAGCTTGTGGGTGCCGACACTTTCGCCCAAATCGTGATTGATATTGGCCAAGCCCACGATATCCAGCAGAACACACCCCACCTCGGCATCTTGTCCGTCGTCGTGGTCCTGGAGTTCGCGGTAGAATTCTTCAATGCCCATATCATTGGGAAGGCGGGTGAGCGGATCCGTGTGCGCCTGGTGTTCCTGTTGCTGGCGCATTTCGATAATCTTATAGATCGACATGCTGAAGGACACCAGAATCTCCATGAGATGCCGCTGATGCTTCGAAAAGCCGTGAATCTGCCGGCTGACCACTAAGAGGAAGCCGTCCTGGTGCACTTCCGGGAAAGTGAGGTGGAAACCCAGCAGGCTTTTGATCCCCTCCTCTCTCAGGGAAAGGGGAATTTCAGCCTCCGAGAGGATGAAGGGAGTATGCCTTTGACGCAGGGATGTGGGCAAGGAATGGATCTCGCGGGGCACATTACCGAAAATAAAGCGGGGCATGAGAAGATTTTCAGCATCTAAAATCCATCCTCCCGCGATTCCGATTTGCTCGGTCAAAATCTGCGCCACGCGCTCCCATAGTTTCCTGGGGTGTTCGATATAGGGAAGATCTTTTAGGACTTCGAGCATGGAGTCCATTTGTTGCTGTTCTTCGGCAATCTGGTTTTGCAGCAAATTCTTGGACAATGCTTGCCCCATGGCGCGGGTAAAAGACTCCAGTTCCGGCAACAGCGGGTTCAGAGATTCGTCGTCGCGGGAAAAAAGAACGACAGCCGTGGCGGGAAGCCCCAAAGGTATCACAGCATAAGACGGGAAACCGTGGGTGGTGGCAAATTGGGTCAAGGAGTCCTGCCGATGATCACCGCACTTGACATAAAGGCTTTGGCCTGATCTCAAGGCTTTCGTGAAGGCGTGGTCGTCGCAGTACGGGAGGCGCAAGGTCCGGGCGTTGTTGTCGTCAGCCTTCTGAAGCACAGGGACAAACAATCCGCCCTCCCGCTTTAGCACCAAAACCAGCGGGAACGGTCCATAACGGGCGAGAGTGGTTGTCAGCAGGGAGAAGATCTCTTGCCGGGATTTGGAATAACCCATTTGAGCTAGGGACTGGGCTAGCAAACTTTGGCGACGGATCCGCTCATTGGACTGCAGAAAATGGATAGAGCGTTCAATTAAGGCTGTCGCCAGACTACTTAAGGCATAAAGACGGCGCACACGGCCAGGTGTGAATCCGCCAATCTGACTGTGATAGACTTTAAGAATACCCAGGAGATGATTTCCCGAAATCAGAGGAATTCCGGCAGCGGACTGTATACCGGCCTCCGTCATGTCACTCAGCCATGGACTTAAGGAGGGTTCATTCATGATATTGGGAATAATGCAGGCCGTGCGGGTTTGCAGCACTTGTCCGACCGGCCCCTTTCCATCGTCGGTTTCGGGATCAAACAAGTCTTGCCGTGGCACATCGAATGATTCGCCATCATGACGCACGCAGTGCAGAACATTCTCGTTGAGAATGCCAATCCAGCCTTCGTGCCCTCCGGTCACGGCCAGTGCTGCTGAAGTTGTTTTAGCCAGCAGATGTTCCAAATCGGCGCTCTCGGCTAAGCTGGAGATGGCCTCAAACAAGGGCTCGCCCAACATGTCCTGATCGCTGATGGCCTCTTCTTTTTGAGAGTACCCGAGGGCCAGGACGAACAATGCCGTAATGCTCTCCACCAGATGGATAGTGTCAGAACGAATTTGGTTAGGTTCGTGGTAGCCCACATGCAAGAGCCCCCAACATCCTAGGTTATCGCAGATGGGCGCTGCAATAGCGGATTCCAGATGGAAATGATCCGACCAGGGCCGGGGCTCCGTTAAGGGTTTCTGCTGGCATACGGCAGGCTGACGGGTCACGATGGCTTGATACAAAGACGGGGTTTGGCGAATGGCAGTGTCTTCGAATATTTGGCGTTCCGATGGCGTTAGGCGTTCACTGGACCCTACATAACGAAAGTGGGATCCCTCTATTTTGAACAACACGGCCACATCGGCACCCGTAAGGCGCTTGGCCAATGCCGTTAACGAGGCGTATGCGCCTTCGCCACGGACCAGACCGCGCACCATTTGGCGGGTTGTGGTTAATAAGGTGTCGAGTTGATAGGCCGCCGACGGCTTGTGCGAGGGGTTCTTTTTGAAGTCCGAAGAAGTTAAACTGCTGTGAAATTGTTGGTTGGGTCTTCCCAGCAGATATCCCTGTCCGAATTCCACCCCAATTTCTTTGAGCGTATACAGTTCAGCAAAGGTTTCTATGCCTTCCGCGATCAGGGAAGTTGCCGCGGTCTTTTTGGCAAAGCGTGCCGTGCTTTCCAACAGAGCAAATTTGATCGCGTTTTTGTCGACATCGCGGACTAAGGTTAAGTCAATTTTGGCAAAGTCGGGCTGCAACTCAATGAGGCGAGTCAGTCCCGAGTAACCTGATCCCATGTCGTCCAAGGCAATACGAATACCCATGTCGCGAAAAGGGGCGAGATATTCCCTAAGCTTAGCGTCTCCCTCCTGAATGGTTTCACGTTCGGAGATCTCCAAGACAATTTGCTCCGGTTTCAGCCCTGATTGCTGCAATGCCAGCAAAAACGGCACAGGTGTTAACAGGCTTTTGGGCAGGATATTAATAAAAAGCACGGAAGAGTCAGAGACACGGCTGGCACGAAATGCTGCGATGATTTGCTTAAAGGCGAGTAGATCGAAGGTTAACAAGCTGTCATGTTGTTCAGCCGAGGCCATTAAATCTAAAACCGCAATGGTTTGTCCCTCCGGCAATTGCGGTCGGCTGAGTCCTTCATAAGCCAGGACGACACCGTCCCGGAGCGAGACAATTGGCTGGAAAGCCGCTTCGAGTAAACTCTGATGATGCCACCGTGGCCACAAATCCTCCCCGCGGAAATTTGCCACCGTACTCATATTCGACCCCTCCAACACACTTTCGACATTCTAACTATTGACAATTCGTCATGAACGAGGAAAATCCTCTATCAGCCAACGAGAAAATCGCGGGTTGTTGTTCAACTTTTGATGAAGGACGGGATGCTGCCAGTATTTGCATTAGAAGAGAATTTCGGGGTAAAATTGAAAACATCTAGTATAGTATCGAGGACGCTTAATGATCGCGGTTTCACGGGAATTAAGGGGGTTGCAGAGAGCTAGCGGCGGGTGCGAGCTAGACCCGACCGATTCCCGGACTCACCGCGTGAAAGAATGGGTCAGCCCGTTATCGCTGAAGAAAGTGAGTGCCGTAATGGCGCTAAACTGGGTGGTACCGCGGGTTTCGACTCGTCCCTGTTGGAAGACCGGGACTTTTTTTATTGGAGGGAACACCATGACGATCAAGGAAGAACAGCCTTCCACGACAATGTCTTCGCTGGACCGCTACAATGTTCGAGCGGTTGAAGAGCGTTGGCAAAAGGTGTGGGAGGAGGAAGGCTTGTACGAGGCCCAGGCATCCCGCCGTAAGAAATTTTATTGCCTGGAGCAATTCCCATATCCATCGGGGCATTTGCACATGGGACATGTGCGCGTCTATACCCTGGGGGACGTCATTGCCCGCTATCGGCGGATGGCGGGATACAATGTTCTGCATCCAATGGGTTGGGATGCCTTCGGCATGCCCGCAGAAAATGCCGCCATTAAAAGCGGCATCCCGCCCCGAACGTCCACACTCGCCAATATCGCGTATATGAAGACGCAGATGAAGCAAATGGGACTGTCCTTTGACTGGTCTCGGGAGATTACTACTTCGGAACCGGAGTACTACCGATTTACCCAGGAACTGTTCTTGCTATTCTATGAACGGCAATTAGCCTACCAGAAAGAGGGCGCCGTCAACTGGTGCCCGAGTTGCGAGACGGTTCTGGCCAACGAGCAAGTGGAGGATGGTTTGTGTTGGCGGTGCGATTCCGTTGTCATTAAGAAAGACTTAACACAGTGGTACTTCCGCATTACCGAGTACGCCGAACGACTCTTGTCTTCCTTGGACTCCCTGGACTGGCCTCAAGAGATTAAGACTCAGCAGTTCAATTGGATTGGGAAGAGTGTGGGCGCCGAGGTCATTTTTGATGTGCCACAGATTGACGCGCGTATTGCCGTATTCACCACCCGGCCGGACACGCTGTATGGAGCGACGTACGTGGTTTTGGCTCCCGAGCATCCCCTAGTCGAACCGTTAATTGCGTCCTATCCCTACGCGGACGAGGTTCGCCGGTTTATTGCCGCCGAGCGTGTTCACAGTGATATCGAGCGGACCGCGGAAAATACCGAAAAACGGGGAATTTTTACCGGCAGTTATGCCGTGCACCCCCTAACCGGGGAAGCCCTGCCGATTTGGATTGCCAACTATGTGCTGGTTGATTATGGAACCGGAGCGGTGATGGGGGTGCCGGCTCATGATCACCGTGATTTTGCATACGCCAAAAAGTATCGCCTCCCGATGAAAGCGGTAGTACAGCCCCAAAACCCGGGCAGTGATTTTGGCGAGACAGCTTACACGGGTCCCGGGTTTCTGGTTGAATCCGGCCCATTTACGGGAATGGACAATGAAAAGGCTAAGGAAGCAATCGCACAGGCATTGAAAACGGAAGGGAAGGGGGGAGCCAGGGTGAGTTATCGAATGCGGGACTGGCTGATTTCGCGGCAGCGTTACTGGGGCGCTCCCATCCCCATTATTCACTGCCCCAACTGCGGTGCCGTGCCTGTGCCTAGGGACCAGTTGCCTGTCTTGTTGCCTCAGGATGTGGAATTTACCGGTCAAGGCGCCTCACCGTTGGCTGGGGCCAAGGAGTGGCTGGAAACCCCGTGTCCTCGGTGTCATGGCCGTGCTTCCAGGGAAACCGACACAATGGACACGTTTGTGGATTCATCGTGGTACTATTACCGCTACACTTCCCCCCGCGCCGTCGAGCCCTTTCTCAAAGCCGATGCGGACTACTGGATGCCGGTGGACGAATATGTGGGAGGAAAAGAACACGCGGTTTTGCATTTGCTGTATTCGCGGTTTTTCACCAAAGTACTTTACGATGCCGGCTTGGTTCCGGTAGACGAGCCCTTCCAACGGCTTTTGGCACAAGGCATGGTGGTCTATGGCGGAGCCAAGATGTCTAAATCCAAGGGTAATACCTTAAGCCCGGAAAACATCATGAAAGAATGGGGTTCGGACGCTACGCGTCTCTTTATGTTGTTCGCAGCACCTCCGGACAAAGATTTTGAATGGTCGCAGCAAGGCGTGGAGGGAGCCTACCGGTTTCTGCAGCGCGTCTACCGTTTAGTGGTGAAACCCCGTGCTGCGAATACCGAAACTCTGTCGCAAGAAGGCAGGGAACGTGTGTACAAAGCGGTTCACCGTGCAACCAAGAAAATTACCGAAGATATTGCTGAACGCCGGGCTTTCAATACTGCGGTGAGTGCTTTGATGGAATTGACCAATGCCTTATATCAAGACATTGACGCTGTCACGCGAGACGAACAAACCGAAGTGCTGGGAATTCTTGTTCGCCTTTTGGCACCGTTTGCGCCGCACTTATCCGAAGAGCTGTGGCACCGTCTCCCTCAAGAGGGCAGTGTGCACCGATCCGACTGGCCTCAGTACGACGAACAGTGGCTGGAAGATGACGAAGTGACAATTGCTTTGCAAATCAACGGGAAAGTGCGCAGTCGGCTTACAGTGCCCAAGGACATCGATTCTGATCAATTGCGGGAATTAACGCTCGCCGAGGAAAAAATTCAAGCGCTCACTAAGGGACGAACCATCGTCAAGGTGATTGCTGTTCCCGGTAGTCTGGTTAACGTGGTTGTCCGTTGAGAACGGTCCTGGCGTTGGCTATTGCCGCGAGTTCTGCGGTCATTGGAGCGATTTTAGGCCGATCCCGCCGGCCCAAAGGCCCGATTCACGTAATATGGACGATGATCGTGGCAGCTATCGGTGCAGTTATTGCAGAGACGGCTTCGATTTTGTGGGTAGGTCCGCCTCCCGAAGGATGGCAGCCTTTGGTGGGCGGCTTGTTCATAGGGGTGATGGCTGGGATTTTCTCCGGCAAAAAACCGAATTCTCCGGATAAAGGGAGTTAGGGGCCCTTTAGGCCCCTTTTTAGGATTCAGTGCGCCTTGATCCTGATTTTTTTTCGTCGTGCCATCGATTTGTACACCGTAATCCGAAGCAGTCCAAAACGATAATCCGCCGTGGCTGTTTCTGGATCGATTTCCGTGGGGAATCCCACGACAGCTTGAAATTCTTCACCCTTGCGCTCATCCTTCTCCAAGGGAGACGCGGGGAACGCGCCTTTGACGGAGATGGATTCTTCACCGACTTCAATATTGACCTGATCCGGGTCGACTCCGGGCAGTTCGAATTCCGCCAGGTAGCCGTTTTCGATCTGGTGCAAGTGCGTGCGTGGCTTAGTGTCGTCAAGATTCCAGTCATCACGCATACGGCTCCATACGCGGGACATGTCATTGCGGAAGTGCTGTATGTCCTCTGGGTCCCATCGCATTAACATTCGGTCTTCACCTCCCCATGGAGTATGCCCCGTCTACTCACTTTTCTTGTAAGAATCGGAACCGTTTTCATCCGGCGTTTTTTGGTCGGGGCTTAGATAGACCAGCTCGCTGTCCGGGTCATAGTGAAAGAGCTCGGCGAAACGCCCCCAGTTTATCGCCGTGGTCAGCTGGCGTTCGGCCTCAGCGACAGAAAAGTGTTCTTCGAGGATATCATTGAAGAATTCCTTAGGCATGGCGTGGTTCGTTTTATTGCGCAAGACGCGTTCGATGAGGTTGAACAGGGGAACGTCTTTCAGTTGTTCACGAATTATCCGCTTGCGCTCGGAGACATCGGCATCGGCAAACTGCTGACCCAAACCCGTGAGAGTGAGGTCGCCTTCTTTGACCTCGGCCAAGTGAAAAAGTTCGGCAGTTTCCGTTACCGGAAGTAAATCGTCAACTTCCAAAAACAGCTCGGAACCGAGACGATATAAGTCGTCCCGGTTTCCGCGATCGGCGACCAATTCCAGAAGTCCGCTCACCATGGACACGTGGCCGTAGGGAATGGGGGCAAGCCTGACTCGATCACGCGGGGCGTTAAGCTCGTCCCCGGTTTTTGGGGGGAGTGCTTCCTGTTCGTCGTTGCGGCCAGTGACGATTTTATAGACGGAATCGACCAGATCGATAAATTCCTGGGACTTGCGGTTCCGGGGGTAGGGTAAGGGAACTGACAAGTCGGCCGTGATCCGGGCTGGATTTTTTGACAAGATGATAATGCGGTCGGCCATAAACACGGCCTCCTCAATTCCATGCGTAACCAGCAATATCGCCCGGGTGGGAATTTTTGATTCGAGCCAAAGGTCTAACAGTTCGGAACGCAAGTTTTCGGCGGTCAGGAAATCGAGGGCTGAAAACGGCTCATCCATACACAGAAGCTCAGGATCGACGGCTAGCGCCCGTGCGAATCCCACGCGCTGGCGCATGCCCCCCGACAGCTCCTTGGGGAAAGCGTCTTCGTAACCACTCAATCCAATAAGATCCACAAGTTTCAAAGATTTTTCCCGGCGTAAGGACCGTGCTTCCCCCTTCGCCACCAGACCCAGTTCGACATTCTGCAAAATGGTCAGCCAAGGATAGAGGGCAAACGACTGAAATACCATAGCCGCCTGTGGATTGGGTCCGGTGACGGGGTGGCCGCGGTATAAAACCGTCCCGTAAGACGGACGGGAGAGACCGGTAATAATGCGCAAAAGGGTGGATTTGCCCGATCCCGAGGGTCCCAGAAGTGCCACAAACTCTCCCGAATGGATGTCCAAGGTGATATCGTCCAGTATCCGAATGTCGTACTTACCGGGTTGTGTATAAGTCTTGGTCACGCCCAAGAGACGGATAAGGCGATCTGTTTCCTCATACGGCGGTATGTGTGCCATGGATCATAAGCCTCCCTGGATTAAAAGGAATAGCGTTTGGATGCGCGGTTATAGAGTGATCGCCAAATAAAGCGGTTAATCAGCACGACGATGACGGCCAGGCTTGCTGTAGCCAGCAGCAGAAGCGAAAACTGCCCCTTTTGCGAGCTCTGGGCAATCAGTGATCCCACGCCGAAGGTCGTATAAGTGTGGTTGTGAAAACTGACATACTCCGCCACGATGCTGGCGTTCCATGCTCCGCCTGATGCGGTGATGAGACCTGTTATCAAATAAGGATAAATGGCAGGTAAAATTAAGTTTTTCCAGGCATGCCATCCCTTTAATCCGAACATGGTGGCCGCTTCCCGCAAATCCTCGGGGATGGCAGAAGCGCCCGCAATCACGTTAAACAAGATATACCATTGTGTGCCTAACACCATCAACAAGACGGATGCGGTTTCCAAGCCTCCGCGTAAACCAATTAACAGGGCAACGAGACCCGGAAACAACGCAGTGGCGGGAACCGAGGCCGCTATTTGGGTCAGAGGGGTGAGCGGTTGAGCCCATTTGGGATGCAAACCGATAAAAACTCCTGCGGGCACGGTCCAGATTACCGAAATCAATAACGAGAGCAGGACGCGCGTTAAAGTAGCGCCCACGGCCATAAGAACCGTCAGTATTTGGAACCCATTCCATTGAGACATGAGATGCACGGAGCCTTGCCAAGCCATAAACACGGCAAAGAGAGAAAAGGTCAAAAGCAGGGCACGAATGATTCCCCCCAACGTGCTAACCGCTGGCACTTTGTGAATAGAGGGCACGGTGCGGGAAAAAAAATGATCGCTCCATTCCGTTAAAGGAGAGAACACATGCTGACCCAGCCACCCTACCAACAGTGATCGCCGCAACAGCATGAGCACTGCCGAACGGGGTACCGACGAGGAACCTTCAACGAACTTCATTTTGAATTTGTCGGCCCATGCCAATAACGGACGCCAGACGATCTGGTCCATCGCCACAATCACCAAAATTAACACGACGAGACCCCAAATTTCTTTGGCCCAGTTTCCCTGGTTGGCCGCCGTTTGCAAATAGGATCCCAATCCTTGCAACTGATAGTTGTGGTTGCCTAATGAGAACATTTCCGCAGCCATCAAAAAGAACCAGCCTCCCGCCCACGACATCATGGAATTCCATACCAGACCGACCATGGAATAGGGCAGTTCCAACAGGCGAAAGCGCTGCCATGCCGACAAATTCAAAGACCGCGCCGACTCTTTTAAGTCGCTGGGAATGGTAATGAGGCCATTATACAGCCCAAAGACCATGTTCCAGACCTGT
Organism: Sulfobacillus benefaciens; assembly: GCA_003023725.1. GTDB lineage: Bacteria > Bacillota > Sulfobacillia > Sulfobacillales > Sulfobacillaceae > Sulfobacillus > Sulfobacillus benefaciens. The sequence goes on from PXYT01000010.1 coordinate 9,872, forward strand.
CCGGTAAAAATTAACAAAATAGACGCGAGATTGACTCCGATCCGGGATTCAGGGAAGAGAGCAATGAAAGCGAGCAGTACCACAGGCAAAAAAGACAACACGGGAATAGACTGCAGAATGTCCAGAAGGGGAATCAAAATTTTCTCGGCACGCTTATTGTAGGCCGCCAGGTAAGAATACCCAAAGGTAAAGAACAGCGAAATAATATAGGCAGCGAACATGCGCAACCAGGAATACAAGGCGTAGAGAGGGAGCCTGGCATAGGACAGGGAAATGCCTCCGGTTTCCGGACGGTAGGAGTGTGCGTGGGTCGCCCATGTGATCACAAAATACACGATAGCTACCATAAGGCTTCCCACCAAAATGTCGGCATAACTTAGTCCGGTCCGTCGGCTTGTGTTGTTGGACATTGATTCACTCCTTGGATGGAGGATGTGATGTTGCCCTGGATGTATTGCGGCACTGACTTGTATAGGCTGTCTTTTCTATCGTACTCTATTTAACAGGCTCCCGGAAGCAAGAGGTCCCGTTCATGGAGTTTCTTGAGGTAGAAGCAGGGATTTTTAGGGTGTCGAACATCCTTAACAACGCTATCAAAATGCTTTCTTTTTGGTAACTTTCTGATAACGTAAGATGCATATCACAGGACAGGAGATGCATCAGCCGTGCCTCATACGTTTTCTGTTTTGCCCAATATACGCCTCATTAATGATTTTTTAGTGGGCAAAGAGGTTCTGGACCGTCTTCCTTTACCCATTTTGTTCGTGGCTCCGAGCCGTCATATCATCTGGCGCAACCGTTACGCCGGCTGGTTCCATGCTGGTCGCAAGTCCGTGCGGGACTTATTGCGGCAAGTGGTCCAAAAAGACGAGTATCAAAGAATCGATTCCGTTGTCCTGTCCTCGGGAGTCCAGGTCACGGTCGAGAGTCAGCCGGTCCGCAACCTGGCCGGAACCGTAGAAGGATACCTGTTGTGGGTATCCGACAACATTTCAGGCATAGTGGGAGACTTCTTGCAAACCGGTATTGCGATAGCCCAGGACGCTCACTTCATCTTAGGAAACTACACATCGCGGGTTCTTTTGGGCCAGGGAATGGTGGGCCGGGCCTGGAATTCCGTCGACTGGCTTCCTTCGTGGCATGTCGTGCTGCGTCGGGGTCAGCAGGCGGTTTTCACTTTGGCCCAGGATCAATATGAGATTCGCATTCACACACATTACCCTTGGGTAATCTTTGAGGCGATTCCCCAACGGCTTGTAGAGCACGGCCGTATTTCGGTTCTGTTTGCCTCGGCCATGATGCATGAGGTGCGTAATCCGCTTGCGGCGATTTCCGGACATGTGGAACTGGCATGGACGCAAAGCTCGGAGGAAGATGTTAAAAAACAGTTGACTCAGGCCATAGCGGAAATCGATCGTCTAACGCGCTTAACGTCGGATCTGATGTGGCTGTCCGAAAGCCGCGAGATCCGCAAGGAGTGGTGTGATATTCAACCGCTGGTAGAAAAGGCCTGGTCCGCGATCCAAACAGAGGCGCAAAAAAACTTAACCCTTGACATGGCGCTGCATGATGACCGAATTTACGCGGATCCGGACAGATTTGAACAAATTCTCATCAACTTATTCAAAAACGCTGCTGAGGCCGTGCTTTCTGAAGGCGTCTTGAAAGTGCGGGTTCGGCAAGACGAAAAGGCCCATTGTGTGGTTATTGAGGATGACGGGCCGGGAATTCCCGATGAAGTCTTGCGCACTTTGTTTGTGGAAAGACGCACGACTAAATCCAGTGGCCACGGACTGGGCCTGTTTATCGTGAAACAACTGGTCGATGCCCACGATGCCCGCCTTGAAATTGTGTCTGTTCCGGGCCGGGGAACTTCGGTGACCATTGCCCTGCCCTACCCTGAACCAAATTAACCCGTGGTCGGAGGGTTAGGTTCGGATTGTTGTCGAAGTTTTTGAATTGTGGATTGCCGGAAGTGGGCCACACTGAGAGTGACTACAGGAACCCCGATCAAGTAACCCAGACCCCAGGGCAACAGGAATCTTTCCATGAAGTAGTCTGCCACCTTGGCGTTCGGAATACTGACGGAGCAGACGATGATAGCCAGTGCTCCGGATATGAGGAAGGTGGGGTAACTGTAACGCGAATGCCATTGCACCAGGGCAATCAGATCATGAGCAAGACACCACAGACGGATGGCAATAAAAGACACCACGGCGATGGTCCACAGGACCACCACCAGCATCCCCCACTTGCTTACAAAGAAGCCCGATAGCGACAGCACACGCATGATGCTGACGACCGGCCATCTCAAGAGAGGAATGAAGGCCGGGCCAAAAGTGGCCATGATCCCTTCGTACAGGATAGTTCCCGAAATCATGATCAGAGCCAGTCCCCAGTATGCGAAGCGTTCTCCTTGCCGTCGGTCTGTATTGCGGGTGAACGGATAAAGCGTGACGGTGACTTCGAACCCAATGAAAAGAAAATATTCCCGGTAGGCCCCTTGAAGAATGGGTATGGCCCGGATATTCACGGGAGGCAGCAATAAGACGGGATGGCGTATAACACTCAAGGCCAGGATCAGCGTCAGAAACGTAAGAATAGCCATAGGAATGTATCCGGCTTGCAGCGTCCTGGCCAAGGACGAAATACCCAAGGAAGCCATGTAAGTCGCTGTGAGGACCATAGAGGCGATAATAGCCCAAACCGGGGTGTCGGGAAGAAAAATGTTGCTGAGGACATAACCAAACAAAATGGCAGCCGAGGCGCCTAATGCCAAATGATAGAGCGCGGTGTAAATGCCGAGTATGATCCCCAGGGGCTTGGACAGAATTTTGGGAGCAAATTCTCCTAAGGTTTCGTTGGGTAGGATCCGGTTTAAGGCAAAAATGAGCCGCATCAGGAGATAAGTGACAGCGCCTTCCAACCAGAATGCCCATATCCCGTCTCGCCCCGCAGACGTGACCAGTTCCCGCGGAAAGTAAAAGACTCCCATGGCCATATAGCCCGCGGTCACGGTGGTTGCAAACTGCAGTCCGGAAATCCGTCCTAAGCGTTGCTTAGCTTGCGCCATTTAGCTTCCTCCCTGGAATGTGATGGTGTAGGATCCATAACTGAACTATTTCGCTATTTCAGATCCCCCATTTTATGGATCTTCAATTGCACATGAACCGTCATATGAACCTTGGGATATTCCTTATGCCAATGTTTAATGGCTAGGAAAGACTCAGGATGGTGCCAGTCCAAATTGCGTCCGACGCCAAAGGGGTCAACGTCCAGTTTTTGTGTCTTCTCCAAAAGAGTAAGGCAGCGGCGGGCCAGGATCTCGGATCCCTCGTGTGATAAAAGGGCGAGTTGAGCAGCCGTTTCTGTTTGGGTTCCGATTCCTTCCAGTGTCGAAGAGAGAACAACATGAAACATGGCGGAAATGTGACCATGACGGTCTTGAACTTGGAGACGGCTGGATCCGTGAATCGCTCTCAACGTGGCTTGTTGCCTGGGAAGGAACAAGCTCACCTTGTGGGCTAACCCTTTTAAAATTCCCAAGGTCATGGTGTTCTGGGGGTTCAGAGTGGAGACATACGTTAGGTGGCGGTATAAGGCAACCCGGTTAACTAAAACATGGTTCGGCTTGCTGGCGAGACTGACTTGAGGAAGATAGGGGTCCACTCCCGGCGTGGCTACGTCGGAGGCAAATTGCCAGAAGCGGACCCCTAAGGAATCCGTTTGGCAATGCATACACGAAAAGAGATCGACATAATACAGACTGGGAAAGTTGTTCTGCGTGGTGGGGAATGATGCGACTTTTTTTAGGGATTGCGCCGTAGCAAACATAAACGGCGTTTTATCGAAGGCGCCGGTGCGGTCCAATGAATTTAAAGACGAGTAAAAGAGGGGTGCGGACAGTTTGGTGGAGACGGCGACAATCTGAATCTGACCCAGATAGAGATCTCGTGATACTTGTGCCTGTGCTGCATTAAAACATCTGGCGACGCTCGGCCCTTCGCCTGTCACATTTCCAACAGGCGAAGATCCGCTTGCGCCGCTTCCCTTGGAATACTGAGCCATAGCCGGCGGCGTGGGAAATTGAAAGAGCATTTTTAGTTCCCCAGGTTTCGGACCCGGTGAGAACCCGATGGTAAAGATCAACGCGCGGTAATCAACGGGACGGTTGTCCCAGCAGCCCCCTAAAGTCAGACCGATGACGAGGAGTGTGACTATTTTCGCCCATAATCGTCCTATGCTAGCGAATGTCATCATTGAGTTCTTCCTTTTGCGTGCTGTACAACTGCGGATTTTTCATGGGTCTGGGAATGTTTTTGCTCATTTGTTGAGGTTTCACCGAGCGCAGGTATACTGGCCTTTTGTTGAGAGCTGACGTGGGATACTTCAGCCAGCTGTCCTTTAAGTCCCGGAATCGAATGGGCCCAAAAGGTGAGAAGTAGGCCACTCCGAAATTCTCCAGACTGGACAAATGCGCGAGAATTATCAGGGTCGTCAGCACGATGCCGTAAAGGCCAAGAAAGTAAGATGCTGTGATGAGAACCCAGAACAGGATCCGCCATGGCGTCGCCATTTCATAGGAGGGTGAGGTAAAAAGTCCGAGGGCGGTCAGAGTGATAATGATAATCATGATACTGTCGACGATACCGGCTTTGACGATGGAGGTTCCGACCACGATAGCGCCGACGGTGCCTAAGGTTGTGGATAGCCCCTTGGGCAGCCGGATAGCGGCCTCGCGCAAGATTTCCACGATAATCCACATAATCAAAACTTCCAGCACAGGAGGAAAGGGAACGGCCTCACGTGATCCGGCAATCGTCAAAACCAGTTTTAAAGGCAGTAAGTCGGGGTCCACGGACACAAAAGCCACGTAAAGGGGAGGCAGCAGCAGGCCTACGAAGAGCCCTACCAGGCGAATTATGCGCTCTAAAGAAGCATTCCAGTAGCTCCCGGTGTAGTCGTCGGTGGTTTGGTAAAAATCAATGAATGTGGCCGGAACGGTAAGGGTATAGGGGGTATTGTCAACCAAAATAGCAACTTTTCCCTGAATCAGGTCGCGCACGACGATGTCGACGCGTTCCGAAGTACGGACTTGGGGAAACAACGACGCGGCATGGGTGGTGAGATAGGGCGTTAAGGTGTTGGAATATTGCAAGCCATCTAATTTCACTCTGCGGAGTCGTCTTTTGACCGCCATGACCAGCTCAGGATTTGCAACTCCTTCGATGTGGGCAATGATGGTCATGGTCTTGGTATAAGTCCCAATGCTCAGTTTATCGAAATGAAGAGCGGGATTCTTAATGCGCCTTCGGATGAGATTCATTTGTGTCAACACGACTTCGTTAAAGGATTCCTGGGGCCCTTTGATTGCCCGCTCCGTTTGGGGCGTTTCTATGGCCCGGGCGGGGTATTTCACCGTATCCAGAACCAAGACTTCGGCCGCACCTTGGATGAACACCAGGGTATTGCCGCCCATCATTTTGGGGAGAAGTTTTGTCCATTCGTTTTCTACCGTGGCATGACCAACCGACACAAGGGAATCGTGGACATATTGGTGAATTTTGGGCCCCTGGTCCCATAGTTCTTCGGCATTTTCATAACGTTGCATTAAGAAAACCGTATCTTGGTCTATCATTTGGTTGTCGGCCAATCCGTCATTAAAAATCAAAACGGCCGGGATACGGTGCTTGCGCCCCAGGAAGAATCGGCGGATGTTGATATCCGGTGATTGTCCCACCGTGTTTTTCAACAGGTTGTAGGCATCCTCCACACTTCCGTTGTATTTGTCGATGGACAAGGTGGCGGGGCCTTGTTGTTTTACGGTGTGTTCCAGGGTTTCGAGAACTTTGTCAAAGGTTTTGGTCTCCGTGATGAGATCCTGAAGCAGTGCCAGGTCCACTCCCGAAATGTTTTCCAGGGTTTGTTCCGTGGTTAGGAGGTTGTCCATCAGCTCTTTACTGCCATGGGGTGTCTCAGTTTTGGGGGTATGGTCAAGACGATTGTCGATAACGGGGACGCCGGGAGTCTTGCCGGGTTGAGGGCGGTGTTTCTGAGAAAAGGGCCACATCGCTTTACCTCCTCGCCTTAGAGTGTTATGTTGCCTTTCCCTGTTTTCTGCTTCTTTGGTACAATGTGGCCACTAACAAGCGGGTTTATGCACGAGCACGAGGAGACAAATCTGTGAATATTGTCGAGGCTTTGGAAATTCTGGAACATGGGAATCTTGGCCCCTGTTATTTGTTAAGCGGGGAAAACAGCTATTGGGCACGGCAATGGATCGAGAGGGCGAGAAAACATTTTCTGGAGGATGGTTATGAAGACGGTTTCATAGTCAAAGAGGCTGTGAATAGTTGGTCTGGGCTGGACATGGAGTTGCGCACCACGGGATTTTTTACCCGCAGGCGTATGGTGGTGATTAAGGATGCACAGTGGCCCCAGAAAGACGAGAGTTTAAGTAATTATCTTCAGCACCCGGATCCGGAAGCCTTGTTGGTTATTTGGGACAAGAAGCCCAGCTCGGCCTTGAGTAAGGTATTTGGGCCGGAACGCTTTGTTGAGTTGAAGCCTTTGCCCCCCCATCTCTACCACCGTTTTGTTCAACGGGAGATTAAAAGCCGGGGTCTAAGGGTGAGTTCGGCTGCTATGGACTTAATATCGGAATTCGTATTACACGATGAACAGCAGGTTCTTTATGAACTGGACAAGATGATGCTGTATGATCCGGGAAGAAAATGGGATGAGGAAAGTGTTCGCCGATTCGTGACCCCTATGCCGCATGACACCAAGTTATGGCGCTTAACCGAACCGCTGGCGCAGCGTCATAGGAGTGAGACGGTGGCCGAGGCCCAGGAACTGTTGCGGGAAGGTAAGGCCCCCTTGCTCATTTTCATCGTTGCCATTCGTCATTTAATTAAATTAAATCATGCCTTGAAGGCAAAACAGCGGGGAATCTCGTTACAGGAATTTGCGCGCGAGGAAGGAATGAAGGAATTTCCCGCCAAGAAAATTTGGCAACACGCACAATACTGGTCACTACAGGAGATTGCGGAACTTCTCCGGCTCGGAGCGTTTGTGGACCGTTCCCTCAAAACAGGATTTGGCGACAGTGAAACCTGGGTCATCATGTATATGGCTATGACCGGAAAACAAAAACCCAAGTAAAAAACCCCGAATCGGCGGGGTTTTTCTCGCGTGTTATGCAGACTGTGACTTCACTTTGTTAAATCGCTGCGTTAAACGGGACTTTTTACGGGCTGCAGCATTGCGGTGGATGGCACCTTTTTGTGCTGCACGGTCCAAACGCGCATAGCAAAATCGTAAAGCCATTTCAGCGGCATCCATATCATTTCGGTTTAAAGCCCCTTCAAAACGCCGCACTGCCGTTCTAACCATAGTTTTACGAATCTTATTTCGCAGAGTTCGAACCTCGATCTGTTTAATACGTTTTTTCGCAGACTTAATATTCGCCACGATTATACCTCCTGACGGTTGATTATAGCATGGTCGAAGGCCGCGGTAAAGTTTTTGACCCCGCGTCTATACTGAAACCACGCATAATCATAGTCTAATTCCCCATTATTTACCATATAAATCGGTGAAGGAGGTGAGAATCATGCGTCGATGGGTTCGCCCACGCTTTCCTACGGTGATTTGGTTTACCTGGTCTCATTCCCGGAAGCACTCAACCGATCACCAAAAAGACGATATTCCGCCAGTCGGCCGTCCTCAGCAGACTTTTCAACCTTTTTTACCCAAGAGATTTCCTTGGACAAGTCTAGTTCTATATGCGAGTGTACTGAGCATAATCGGTGTCCTCTTTCTCAGCCAGCCGGGGACAAAAGGGACCGTGTTGCCGGTTACGGGGCATGTTGGGGTTCCGACCAAAAGATCTTGGCTCGCTCTCACATTAAAGCGGTGGCATGCTACTCCCGCTACGTTCCTGAACTGGCTGGATCAAGGGTTGCCATTGGTCAAATTGTCGTCTCAACATCGCCAAACGTTCCATGCGCATGTCCGCTCCTTGATTATGACGGCATTGACCGATATTTCCGGTGTCGAGCTAAACAGCTTACAAAAGATTTTAGAAATTGAGATTCCGGGTTTAAGCCGGGTCCCCCTGACGAGGGCCGTTAAGGTATCCACGCCACCCCCGTCCCGCCCACACTCCGGCCAGAACGCCGTCGGCTCGACGTTGCCGGGGGATGGGGGGCGGGTTTGGGCTGAGTTGGGCACCCGTCCTCTGGTGGGGATTTATCAAACTCACAGCCGCGAGGCGTTCTGGCCGGTTTTACCTAAACATTCTTCCGCAGCTTATTCGATGGACTGGCCAAAAACGGTGGTACAGGTTGGGTGGTGGCTGGCCCAAGATCTTCACGCCCTGGGAATTTCCGTAATTCAGTCACGGGTTGACAATATGTCTCAGGGACTTTTAGCCAGTTACAGCGAATCGTACAACACAGCAAAGGATCTTTTAAAGTGGTATCCGAGTGTCCACATTCTTTTGGATATTCACCGCAGTGACAAGCCCCTTAATGAAACTACTGCGGTTGTCCGGGGCGTCAAAACCGCCCGCATTCTCTTGGTGGTGGGCAGCAACAAGTTGCTCCCCAACCCCTATTCGCAGCAAAACCTCCATTTAGCTGTCCGCATTGCGCGGGGTCTCCGAAAAATTTCCCCGGCCATTGTGCAAGGCAATGGCATTGACCAAGTGCCGTACCGTTATAATCAGCAACTGGCTCCGGGCGATTTGCTCGTCGAAATCGGAGGATCCTATAATACGCTCGGAGAAGAGCGCAATGCCGCGAAAATTTTGGCCCAGGTCCTAAGCCAGGTGATTAAACGCCAAAAGTGACAACAAAGACCGGCATAAATCGGGAATATTTTACTGAGCACTCACGGGTGACAGCCGCTCTTTGTGTGTATAGACGCTCATTTCGTTATTCCGAACGAAGCCGATCACGGTAATGCCCAATTGGTCGGCCAAATCCAGCCCCATAGTCGTGGGCGCGGCGTTGGAAATCACGACAGGAACGCCCATTCGCCCGGTTTTGATGATGACTTCGGCAGACAACCGTCCCGAAAAGACAATCACTTTGTCCTCACGCGATATGTGATGCAGCAGCGTATAGCCGTAGAGTTTGTCCAATGCATTATGACGGCCGACATCGAAGCGCACAGCCAACATTTGTCGGCAATCGGCGAGTCCTGCGGCGTGCAGACCTCCCGAATGCTGTTGTTGGGTATGATGGCTTAAAATCTCAAACAGCTCTCGAATGCGGTCCGCGTCCAGACTATAGGGGAAAGTCCGGATCCGCAACGCTTCCAGATTGACATCATCCGTAAAATAGAACCCAGGCCGTCCGCGTCCGCAGCATCCGCTCAGGTAACGTTTGCCAAATTGGTTGAGCCGTTCGGGTTTCAAGCCCGGAATACGGACCCAGACTTGGCCGTCCTCGGCGTGATACTGAAACACAGTGACTTCGGCTGCATCTTTGATGAATCCTTCGGCGGCCAAGAATCCAATCACGAGTTCTTGGATATCCGTCGGAGTAATCACCATGGTCACGAACTCCTGACCGTTCACAAATAGCGTCAGAGCTTCTTCCACGACAACTTCTGCAGTTTCTTGTCGCCATTGCCCTTGAGTGTAGTGATGGCGGGGGAACATACGAATAGCATTGTCAAAAAGATGATTGGCCGATTGTGCCATAATAAATCCTCCCGTCTCATTCTCTCCATATTTTACAGTATACGCAAAATAGGCCGGAACCGCATGTGCTCTTTAATGGTAGCAAATACTCTCGTTAGGATAAAATGTGAAGGAATACGGGAGACTGATAGCTTGCAGGCGGCCATTCCGACGGGGTAAGCAGTGCCCATTTTTGCACAATGCAGGTCCCTTTTGGAATGACGAAAGCTGAAAATAGGTTCGCCATAATAAGCGGTGAGCGTGAACCGGTCCCTGTTGTCCTCGAATAGTGGGGAGATCTGGCTCTCGGGTTGATATCCGGTGAGAATGATTGGCTTAGACGACAGCTCCAAACATGCCGGCGCTGTGGTGTTCCAGCTGTAACAAGATGCGTCCCCAGCCCTGTGCCTCGAAGAACTGAAGGGAGCACCAGATGCAAGGATGCGAACCGGCTGAAACGAAATGACCGCCTCGCATATCAAATATTCCGGGGCCGACGGCTCCTCGGCTTCTATGACGGATGTCTGATATTCAGGCGTGCAACCCAACGTTCGGTGTCCGCAAAAAGCTCGTCCAGAAACGCGGACGGTTCCCAAAGGAGGATGAGCATGGGCTCTTTCAGGCGTTGACCAATGGCCTCCATAACGCGGAACAAATCATCGCGCAATGCGAAAAGTTGCATTTTGCGCTCGGAATCCATGGTCGGGATACGCTTTTCGAGGTAGCGCTCGGAAAAAGCTTGGTGACGCGCCTCGTCTTTGAGAGTACGCCGTGCCAGTCTGCCGACCACGGTATCCGGAAACCGTGAGTTCAGTCCGCCGTAGAAATGTTTGGCGAACAAATCGCTGATTAAAATGCCCCAGATCCACTCGGTGGAATCTTTATGGCTCAACAACCGCGCGTGATAGCGGAACATTTCCGGAATGCGGTGCCGGGATGCCGGTTCTTCCTGAAAAATACGGTAGAGTTGATGGAGGTTGCGAAAATGCCTTCCTTCGTCCAGACCCATGCTGCTCAGACACAGTGCCTCTTCGTGAAATCCGTGGTTCAACATATCCGGAAGCACGGCACTGATTCCATACATAGCTGTTTGTTCGCCGAGATACACCGGGGTGAGAATTTGGGCTACAGCATGCCGCTGTTCGGGTGAGATACGGTCCACATCTCCCCAGTCAATGGCATCCGGTGTCCATTGACCCAATGTTCCCTTATCAAAGAGTCGCAAGAGTTGCTCGTCGGTCAATTCGGGGTTTACCCGTATCACTCTCATCCACTCCTTTGATTGCAATAAGAGATAGTATGGATAGTGAGAACCATTCTGTCTTGGTCCGAACGTCGCTAAAGGTGTAGTCTGTTTGGCCTATTTTTTGTTTATCAGGTTCTCCTATTCACAGAGTACGGTAATATGCAGTCAAGAACCGTTCGGAAAGGAGGCGAAAAGATGAATCGGTATCAGATCGACATGCGGTGGATTACTCTTTTACGGTGGGTTGACGGACTATATTTCTTTTGGCGTGGAATTTACAAGATGTACACTCCCACAAGTGTTTGGCTAGTGCCTCGTGTCACCCAAGCTCTTCCAACCACACCACTTGCTTCGATCATCCGCACGTACATCTTTCCTCACGTTGTGGTGTTCGGTTACGTGGTGGGACTCATTGAGATCGTGTGCGGAGGGTTGTTGGTTCTTGCGCGAGGCGGGCGCATCCCTCCCTTGGCATTATTTGTTCTGAATACGATATTTTTCTTGACGCTGGGCTTTAAAGAGCCCCACGATATGGAACTCAATTTGCTTATGGGGATTATGAATCTGATGTTTGCCTTTACCCTTCGCCAAAAGGCCGAAAAGCATTCTCACGCTGCCTAACATCCCGGCTGGAGGATCATGTCTCCGGAATATGCGGAGGCCTTCTTAGAGGCCTGGTTTCTCAAGGAGAATTTGAACATTTCTTCCTGTGAGTTTAGTATTATTGATGTTAAAAGCGGAGGTGAATTGATCCACCCGAGTGGTTGCTTAAATTCAAACGGTCAGATCATAATGAACTAATCCTGAAGGAAGGGAGGAAGCATTGTGAATAAATCCGCTAAAGTGCTTTGGATTGTTGGGGGACTGGTGGTCATTGTTGGTTCGTTTTTTCTGACCAATGCGATCGATGTTCGCGGGCTATCTCACCGCTACAATCAAGCTTATCTCAACCCCGAAATCGGCTCTGCCTCCAAATATGATGTAAAAGTTCTTGTTCCGGCGGGACATGGCACCGCACGGTATGATGTGTTTCACGCTAATCACAACACCTATGTCAGTGCAAAAGAGATGTCCAAACCGCATTGGGCAAATTTAGGGGTGTTTAGAAGCGATGATAACGGAACATTCAGCGTCACTCCGCTTTATGCCCCTCCCAAACGCAATGACGGTTATCAAAACGGCCACATTGAAAAAGCACCGGTGAAGTTTTCCCCGGTGGCCTAAACTGAAATTGGCTTGCCGACAAATCAGGGGAGAAAGGGCGGATCGTTCGGCCATGGCATGTCATGGTGGACGATCCGCCGTTTTTTCTTTTCACCCACATGACAAACCGGTAAAATAGATGAGATAACGGGGGACATGTGGAGGGACGATGTGAAGCAGTCGGAAATTCGGAATTTCTCAATTATCGCCCATATCGATCATGGTAAAAGCACTCTGGCAGACCGCCTTATTGAATACACCGGCACTTTATCTGCCAGGGAAATGGCCCCTCAGGTTCTTGATTCCATGGAACTGGAACGTGAGCGCGGGATTACGATTAAGGCTCAAGCGGTCCGCCTTGATTATGAACATGAGGGGCGGCACTACGAACTCAATCTAATAGATACCCCGGGGCACGTCGATTTCACCTATGAAGTCTCCCGGGCTCTTCAGGCCTGCGAAGGGGCATTACTGGTTATCGATGCCGCCCAGGGTGTTGAGGCGCAGACCCTGGCTAATTTGTACCTGGCACTGGAACACGATCTCACGGTGATTCCGGTCATTAACAAGATTGACCTCCCCAATGCCAACCCTGAAAAGGTGCAGGAAGAGTTAATCGAGATCGGTTTGGATGGCACCGAGGCGATCATGGTGTCGGCAAAACTGGGAATTGGCATTGACGAGACGTTGGCTTTAGTCGTATCGCGCGTTCCTCCGCCTCATGGCGACGAAAACGCTGTGTTGCGGGCTCTAATCTTTGATTCACGATTCGACAGCTACAAAGGGGTACTGGTCTATATTCGAGTCGTGGATGGTTCCCTACGGGTGGGTGATCAGATTCGCTTCATGGCAACGGGAGCCTCGTTCGAAGTCGCTGAAATTGGGGTTTTTCGTCCGCATCCGACAACGGTATCCTCGTTGACCACCGGGGAAGTTGGATATTTTGCGGCTTCCATCAAAACTGTTCAGGACACCCACGTTGGCGATACGGTGACACTGGCAGCCAATCCGGCAGAAGAACCGTTGCCGGGATATCGCCCTGCGCAACCCATGGTATTTTCAGGGCTCTACCCGGTGGAATCCAGTGACTACGGGCGTTTACGGGAAGCGTTGGAGAAGCTGCAGCTTAACGATGCGTCCCTTACTTTTGAACCGGAAACTTCGGCGGCTTTGGGATTTGGGTTTCGGGCCGGATTTTTAGGGCTCTTGCATCTGGATGTGGTTCAGGAACGTTTGGAACGCGAATATAATTTGTCGCTCATTACGACGGCGCCAAACGTGGTCTATCAGGTTCATTTAACCAACGGAGAAGAAATACGCGTTGATAATCCGGCGTTGATGCCGCCGTCCGGAGAAATTCAGGAAATTCGGGAACCCATGGTCAATGCTTCCATCATTACCCCGAGCGAATATATTGGCGCCGTGATGGAACTCGCGCAGGAACGCCGGGGGATATATAAAGACTTGTCCTATATCGATAAGCAGCGCGCAATGCTGAACTACTTACTGCCGCTTGGGGAAATTATGTTTGATTTTTTTGATCAGCTGAAATCGCGGACGCGCGGTTATGCGTCGTTTGATTACCAGTGGAGCGATTTCGTTCCCGCGGACCTGGTGCGTCTGGACATCCTCATCAACGGCGAAGTAGTCGATGCTTTTTCGATGATTGCCCACCGGGACAAAGCCTATCAGCGAGGAAGGAGCCTCGTGGAAAAATTGCGAGACCTGATACCGAGGCAACTGTTTGACGTGCCTCTACAGGCTGCCATCGGAGGACGGGTCATTGCACGGGAGACCGTTAAGGCTATGCGCAAGGATGTTCTGGCTAAATGTTACGGGGGAGATATCACCCGTAAGCGAAAACTTTTGGAAAAACAAAAAGAAGGCAAGAAACGCATGAAATCCGTAGGGAGTGTGGAAATTCCTCAAGAGGCCTTTATGGCCATTTTACGGGTGGATGACAAATGACAAACCCGTCTTTGTCTGACTGGGGTTTATATATTCACATACCGTTTTGCCGATCCCGTTGTACGTATTGCGATTTTAACACGGTAATAGGAATGGGAGAGGAGGATCATCGCCGGTATGTCGATGCCCTGTTACTGCAATGGCAGAGGATTTCGGCAATACCACGAGGAAACCTGGTCTCCATCTTTATTGGTGGAGGCACTCCGTCCTTGTTGGCGCCAGATCACATTGACCGGATTCTTGAAGCCGTCCGCCGCAAACTCGGTATTTCCCTTGAGGGCGTGGAAATCACCATGGAAGCCAATCCCGGCACTGTGAACGAAAGTCGCCTCCACAAATATCGGCTGAGCGGGGTTAACCGCTTATCCCTAGGCGTGCAAGCGTGGCAAAACCATCATTTGCAACGTCTAAAGCGGGCCCACAGTGTTCTGGAGGCTGCCCAAGGAGTTGAGGCGGCGCGATTGGCCGGATTCGACAATATCAATCTGGATTTGATTTATGGACTTCCTCAACAGACATTGGCCGAGTGGGAGGATTCTTTGACCGGTGTTCTCGGGCTCAACCCCGACCACCTGTCCTTGTATCAGTTGCAAGTTGAGGAAGGGACTCCGTTGGCAGTGCAACTGCAGAGGGGCCGGGCTTCGCTCCCCGCCGGTGATATGAGTGCCGACATGGCTGATAGGGGCCGGGAACGGCTGATTGAGGCAGGATTTGTTCCCTACGAAATTTCCAATTATTGTCGACCCAACAAACATTCACGGCACAACCGCTTGTATTGGACAATGAATCCATATCTCGCTTTGGGAGCAGGGGCTCACGGTTATTGGAACGCGCGCAGATGGTGGATCATCAGGGGAGTGCGAAGGTACATTGAGGATCTGCAGGCCGGCGGGAACGGAATAGCTGGGGAGGAAAGACTCGAACGATTGGAAGAAATGCGGGAATACATCTGGCTCGGATTAAGAGAAGAGGGAGGATTTTCGCGCAACCGGTTTCGCGATAAATTTTCCATCAATCCCGAAAGCGCATTTGGAGCCGTTTTGGGCGGACTTCACCGTCGGGGGCTGGTGGAGCGCCAATCCGAGTACATCCGTTTGACAGGACGTGGTCGTGATCTAGCAAATTACGTATTTAGGGAATTTGTTGGCTCGTCCTAGAACGCTTGACAGTGACTGGACACCCAGGCTATTTTACCTATTAGGGTAAATTAGCACTCTCAATCTGAGAGTGCTAACACGGGGCAGGAGGTGATCGGCGTGGATACGCGGAAACGGACCATTTTGCAAGCTGTGACCGAAGATTATATTAGTTCGGCAGAGCCTGTGGGTTCCCGTACCTTGGCTAAGAAATATCATTGGGGTATAAGCCCGGCGACCATACGCAATGAGATGGCGGATCTAGAAGAGGGGGGATTTCTGGAGCAACCCCATACTTCGTCAGGACGTATCCCCTCCGATAAAGGTTATCGGTTTTATGTGGACGAACTGATGGCCAAAGTTCCCGTCGGGCACAAAGTGCTGGAGCGCATCCGATTCACTTACCAGTCGCGTATTCGGGAATTAGAGTGGTTTATCCACCAAACTGCCAAATTGGTAAGTGACATCACAGGATATCCATCCATCGTTCTCGCTCCGTCATGGGAAGAAGGAATTTTTTCTTCTTTGCGCTTCGTCGAGGTGGATGAGAACAATGCTTTGCTCATTATTCGCACGGCGGATGGATTTGCCCAGAACAGAACGGTATCGGTGCCGCAAGAATTGAGTTTGGTTCAGCTCAATGCGCTAGCACAGGATTTTTCTCGCCAATTTGCGGGGATTTCCATGCGGGATTTGCAAAATTATATTTTAGACCCATTGTTCACGAGCCTCTTTGAGAATGCCGCCTTGCGGCAGACGGTTTTGGAATGGTTGTTGTCTGAGGGACCGGATGATGAGCGGATGACAGTGGCCGGCCCTTTGACCATACTCAATTATCCGGAATTCAAGGATATCAACAAAGTGCGCAGAGTCCTGGGATTTTTTGAGCAGGATAGAGCCGTTGAACAGATGATTCAGGCACACCCGGCCGACGGTGTGATAGCCTTGATCGGGTCGGAAATGTCAGTCGACGACATTCAAGACTGCAGTGTGGTGACTGCATCTTACCAAGTGGGGCACAAGGTTGTGGGGCGAGTCATGGTTGTGGGCCCCCGGCGGATGCAATACGCTTACGTAATGAAGGTTCTGGAAGTGGTGTCGGATGAATTGTCGCAGGCACTAAAATGGGCGTAGGCGACATGTTCCGAACGGGCCCGTAAGGTTGCGAACATTCGAAACGGGCATTTGGGAGGACAGACTAATGAGGAGGATTTTTTAATGGGCGACGAGCAGGAAAAGGAACGGGAGATGTCCTCGCCAAACAGCGGGGATGATCAGAAGCCGTCAGAGGAACAGGCGGAGAAAACGGCAAACAGCGAAGATCTCTCCAAAGAAGATGTGGCGAATGAAGACCTTGAACCGGACGACACTCTCAGGGGAGAGGAAAATGAACCTTTCACTCCGGAAATCAGTGAGGAAGTCGAGACAGACTGGCAAAAAATGGCGCAGGAGCGCTATGATCAACTCGTGCGGTTGCAAGCGGATTTTGACAATTTCCGGAGGCGGGTGGACCGTGAGAGAGAAGAGTTGCGAGGATATGTGACGGGAGCCATTCTCGGTGAGTTTCTTCCTGTGTATGATAATCTGGAGCGAGCTTTGAAGTATATGCCGGATACCGGGGAAGCCAAGGCGTGGCGAATGGGAGTGGAAATGACTCTGAAGGGATTCAATGAGGTCTTGAACAAATTCGGGGTGACTCCTATTCCGTCGGTCGGTACAGCATTTGATCCCCGGGTACATGAGGCGGTTCAGCGGGTTGACAGTGATCATCCCGAGGGGATCATTGTCGAGGAACTGTTAAAGGGGTTTCAGTGGAAAGACCGTGTACTTCGTGCAAGTATGGTTAAGGTGTCAACTGGACAAGATGCGCAGGACGTTCAGGAGTCAGGAACAGACTCTCCGTCATAGACCATATGCGACTGGCATGTCACCTGAGATGCAAGGGGAGGGAATAAGACAATGGCAAAACGCGATTATTATGAGGTTTTGGGTGTCAGCCGCAATGCGAGTCCTGACGAAATTAAACGTGCCTTTAGACGACTTGCAGCGAAATATCATCCCGATGCCAATCCGGGTGACGCGAGCGCCGAGGAAAGCTTCAAAGAAATTAATGAAGCTTATCAGGTGCTGCAGGATCCGGAAAAACGAGCGCGGTATGACCAATTTGGATCGGAAGGACCGCAAATGGGAGGAAACCCGTTTGGCCAGGAGTTTGGATTTGGCGGTTTCGGGGATATCTTCGACATATTTTTTGGAAACGGCTCATCCGGATCGCGACGGAACGGCCCGAGCAAAGGGCCGGATTTGCGTTATGACTTGACTTTGACGTTGGAAGAAGTGCTTACGGGCGTAACCAAAGAAATCACGGTAGTCCGGGAGGAAATTTGTCCCAGATGTCACGGCAACCAGGCGGAGCCGGGAACTCGGCTGGAGATGTGTCCGACTTGTCACGGCAATGGTCAGGTGGAACGAATCCGCGAAAGTTTTTTGGGACGAATCAGGCAAGTAGAGACCTGCCCAAAGTGTCACGGCAGTGGGCGGCTTATAGCAGTGCCTTGTAAGGAGTGTCACGGGCGAGGGCAGGTTCGAGCAGAAAAAAATCTTAGTGTGACGGTGCCCCCAGGGATAGATGAGGGAACCCGGCTTCGAGTCGCCCGGGAAGGAGGCGCCGGGCAACACGGGGGCCCTCCTGGCGACTTAATTGTCTTTGTTCATGTAAAACAGCATGAACGGTTTACCCGTGATGGCGACGACTTGTGGATAGAAGAACCGATAGCTTTTGCCCAGGCTGCACTAGGAGCCGATTTGAAAATCAAAACACTGAATGGCGAAGAGGTGGTTCACATTCCCGGGGGCACTCAGACGGGGGCCGTCTTCAAGTTGGCGCGGCAGGGTTTGCCCAGGCTGGGTAATGCCCACATTCGGGGATCTCTCAACGTGAAAGTCAAAGTGACGGTACCCACTTCGTTGACGCATAAAGAACGGGAGCTTTTGCATATGTGGGCGGAAATGCGTAAAGAAGACGTGTCACATGAAGACAAGAGCATCTTCAAGAAGGTGAAAGATGCCCTGGGCCGGTAACTTGTCTTCGGCACCCTCCGATTATCTGGCAATAACGTGTTTCCTAGAGGCAGACGATGCGCCGGGGGCTGCACAGATGTTCTTGGATTTTGGTCTCAATGGAGTGGAATGGGAGGATGGGTTGCCAATTCACTCCCCGTTTACAGATATTCCTCTGGATCCCAAGAAACCGAGTGCGCCTTTTGTTCGAGGATACTTTCCTCTTGTCGAAGAATTTGACGGTATCAAGGAAAAAATTGAACAAATAGCGCTTGAGCAGGGATGGACGGTAACGGTTCGCCTGGTTCGTACCGAAGATTGGGAGCATAACTGGAAAAAGTATTATCAGCCCATCTATTTACGGTCGGGATATGTCGTAATTCCGGAATGGGCTGACTCGCCCGGGGTTGACGCGGACCACGGCATTTTCCTTGATCCGGGTATGGCGTTTGGCACCGGATCTCACCCTACGACATTCATGTGCATGAATGAAGTGATCACTTTGAACCCCAAAGGCCTAAAGATTTTGGATTTGGGTGCGGGATCAGGCATTTTGACCATTTTGGCTGCGCGAATGCATGCTGGGGAAATCTGGGCAGTGGAACCGGATCCTGTGGCGTACCGGGCCCTTGAGGCTAATATCCGTAGGAACGGGGCTCAGGTCCATACAGTACTGGGAACTCTACAGGACGTGTCAGCGGATCTCGTATTTGACTTGGCTCTTTTGAATCTGATAGCCGACATCATCGTCTCGGAATGGCCTCGTTTGCTGACGCACCTGCATCCGGGCAGCCGGGTCTTGTTGTCCGGAATTTTGTGGGAGAGACGTTGTGAGGTTACGCACATGGTCGAACAATTCGGAGGTCATGTTGTGACAACAGTCGAACGCGGTGGTTGGGCCATGATGGTGGCAGTCGTATGATCCGGATTGTTGTGGAAGATCACCAATTTCGCGGTAATCGCCTGACTTTGACACCCGAGCAGGAACACTACCTGTTTCGGGTGATGCGTGCCGGACCAGGGACATCCTTCGAGGCTATTGTCAGCGGAACAAAACTTTTCCGCTGCGTGACGGCAGAGATTGGGGGCCTCGTGCAATGTGTGGGCACTCGTGAGGTATCACAAAGAGTACCTTTATATCTCGCTCAGGCGTTGCTTAAAAAGGATTTGTTCAGTGAAATCGTCGAGAAAGGAACGGAAGCCGGAATTTCTCGATTTTACCCCGTGCTGACGGAGCGAACTATTGTACGGGAGATTTCTGATACAAAGTGGAAACGCTGGCACTCGATCGCGAAAGAGGCAACGGAACAGTCGCAAGGGGACCGTGTGCCAAACATTTTTCCGGCCACATCCTTGCGAGACTTACTAACCGTAGAAGCCACCACCAAAGTGATGTTGGATGCGCAGGGGAAAAATATCTGGGACTGGGTTAGGAAACAGTCTAAAGCGGAATTTTCCGAATGCTTGTTGGCCGTTGGGCCAGAAGGCGGATTTACGGAATCCGAACGTGAATTTTTGACAAGTCATGGATTTGAAGTGGTGTCGCTTGGACCTTATGTATATCGTGCCGAGAACGCGGGAGTTTTCGCGGCGGTCGTTCTGACGGCGTGGCAGGCTTCGGCGGAAACGACGGGGGAGATTTATGAGATGTCCCCTGGGGTTGCGCGAGATGGTGACGATTTCTAGGGTTTTACCCCCATTTTTCGGCCATGCTAAGTGCAGGAGGTCGAGATGATGGGAAAAATCGTCGAACTGAAGTTTTGCGATATCTGCCATAAACCTGTGGTCAAACGAGACACGGCCTCTATGTCCGCCGGGTTTTTGGAAAGCACATTGTGCAAGGAATGTCTTTCAAAATACGGCCATTTATACCGCCCTTGGTAGCCAATCACCTGAGTGACATAGTTCAGCCAATTTGACACACTTTTCCCTCGAAACATATAATATAAGGGAGCGTACCCCGACCCGTTCGGGTGGAGGGGAGGGAGAACTATGTCAGAGGTAAAAGTTGGAAAAAACGAAAGCTTGGATAGCGCTCTGCGGCGTTTCAAGAGGCAGATCCAAAAGGCTGGAGTCCTTGCGGAGGCCCGCAGGCACGAACATTATGAGAAACCGAGTGTGCGCCGGAAAAAGAAATCCGAGGCTGCACGAAAGAAGCGTACGAAATAATAAAATTGGTTTCTAAGGGGGTTCTCCCTTGTCTCTCCGGGAACAACTGAACGAGGACCTTAAATCGGCAATGCGGGCTAAGGATCAAGCCCGCCTGTCGGTAATTCGATCCGTAAAAGCGGCAATCCTGGCGCAGGAAACCCGAGGTGAGCGTATAAGCCTGGATGAGGCGGGAATTTTACAGGTAATTGCCAAAGAAATTAAGGAGCGAAAAGACGCCAACCGAGAATTCGAAAGAGGCGGGCGGCAGGATCTGGTAGAGAAGAACCTGAAAGAAATCGAAGTCTTGTCTTCTTATCTTCCCGAGCCTCTTTCAGAAGAAGAGCTGAGGGAAATTATTGAAAATGCGGTACAAGCTTCTGCGGCCACGTCGGCTAAGGACATGGGAAAGGTCATGGCCATTGTTACCCCTCAAATCCGGGGCCGGGCCGAAGGGCGGCACGTGGCGGAACTGGTCAAGATCCGGCTAATTCAATAGCCAATGAAGCGAGCACGAAGTCCCTTTGAGTCCCATCGGGTTTGGTTACGGTGGTTCAAAGGGGCTTTGTTGATTTTTTTCGCTCTTATCCTTGCGGGATGCAGTGCGTTTTCGGGTCGTTCCCGTCCTCCAGGTATAGCGATTTTGTTTGCGAAGCAAAGTAAGAACGGACACGAGACGCTTGTGCTAGGTCGCTATAATGCCAAGGGCCAGCGTGAAGGCCCTTGGATATCTATTGGTCGCCTGGGCCTGGTAGCCCAGACACAGATTATGGCCAGTCATGGCGGCAATCTTTGGATAACCACCGGTTTATCGCTAAAACAGTTCGCGCAGAGCGGCTCAGTGAGAACCTTGTGGTCGGCCCCAGGGCACTCGGCCATTTTATCAGTCGACTACATTGCAGGTCATCTTTGGGCGATTGTGGAACCAATAGGCGGTCGCGTCGTGGACATCTATCGTCGGCAGCAAGGGCACTTCGTGAACATCGCGACAGGGCCTTTGGCGATCACGACGCTCTATCCAGCTCCTTTTGACCAGCTGGGAATATTGCGTGTGTGGCCGGACAAGGCTCAGGTGCAGTTGTGGCAACCGGACAGAAAGTCTCGACAATGGACAGTCCATGCGGTACCGCAAGGAACCATGGGACTGACCAAAACGAAAGGATATTTGCCGGTAACCGAAGGGTTGCACAAATTTGGCATGGCTTCTGTTTCGTTAAAGGGCACACACCTGCCCTCCATACGGTTTTATCGTCATGTCAGCCAGGCCGTCATTGAGGTGATACCGTCCAATCCTCTGTATGGCATAACGGTTCAGGGTGTCGTGGCGTTGCCTGGCTCAAAATCTCGACCCGTTCCGAGGAAGTGGCCTCAGCCTTTATTGGCCACGGTAACGACGGCCGTGCAGTCGCCGGCCTCGTGGTTGATTATCCTGGACGGTCCCAGCCAAGGATTGTGGTTTAATCCCCGCTCAGATAGTTTTGGCCCCGTCTTCCAAGTAACGGCCCCTAAGGGGGCTTTTCCGCGGGCAGTGCAGCCGTGGGGTGGGTAGATTAGACAAATCTAGGATTGATAGGAACCCGTCTCCAATGTCGAGCGGGATCGGGAGCGTAGCGGGGCAGGAAAGGGATTTTAATGGGAGGAAGGCCGCTGAAGTCGGCGAGGAAGACCTCACGCTCCAACTTTTGTCCGATGTTTAACAGCCGATCAAGTTCATCGTCCTGAATCCGAACAGGATGGAGACCGGGAAAGACTGCCAAAAGATAGGCTAAAGCATCCCAACCCACAGTGGGCTGATCGATCCATAACCCCAGTCCCGGAAACCGGCTACGCATCTTTTCAATCGAGTTGACAAGATTTGCCAGGCGATGATGCGCGGGGCGTATGAGAATGAAGCGGGTCAGTTTTGGCCCCGGCCAGAGTTGGTCCACCAAATCGAATGGAATGTCATCCGACGGAGCCGTCATTTCGATAAAGCCGTCAAAAGCGTTAAGGGTCGCCAAATCCGGCACGGTGCCTGGGGTAATGTGCCATGTGCAGCCAGGGATCGGCATGATGGCGGAACATGATGGCGCAGGCCTTGGGGTTTCCGTTTGAAAGAGGACATGACCCCTTTCCTGGTGGCTTAGGAGAAACAAACGGATCATGCGGTCGGCATACGGTGGGTCGTGGGAATCCATCTTTAGACAGGGAACCCATAAAATATCGGCACTCACGGCTCCAACACCTCTTTGGTAGCCATGGCCCGTGATACGCCGTGCCATTGCAAGAGATCGCAGACATCGCCGGACAGATGGTCAATGTTCATGGCCACGATCACATGAGGCAAATTTTTCCGAATAACCTGGATGGTCGCCAGCACTTCAAATAAATGTGGGGAGCCGAGGATTTCCAAATCGGTTCCTAAGGCCCGCAATGGTTTTATTTCGATGACCGATAAACTTTTCAAATTCCGGATCATTTGAATATGGTCCAGTATTTGTCGTTCGGTAATACCGGGGAATACCATGAGACTCGCTCCTGCTTTGAGCCCTACACGTTCCGCGATTTGGTGGATACCTAACCACTCCTGGGATGTCAGACGCAGAGAGGACATTTCCTGCCGCCACGGGTCAATTAGCAACTCGCTGCCTCCAGGACCGAGACTGCTTGCCCCCGCCCAGCGCAATTCTTCCAACAATTCCTGCAGGGGTTTTTGTTCAACGCGATGAAAGTGTAACACTTCCACAGCGGAAAGGGCTTGAAGGGAAGCCGGGTTGCGTTCGTGAATGTCCCGGATCGCCGACCTGAAGTAACTCCACGGTTCGAAGAAACTCAGTCCACCGCGTACCTTGATAAGGTCATAGGCCTGAGACAGAGCCGGATGGGTTCGGGACGTTTGCAACAAAGTCAATGGCGGGACCGGATGACCATCAATCATCGGCACGAAGTGGCTAAAATCGCAAAAGCGGCACCGCATCCAACAAGAGCGCGTGGTGGTAATCTTGAGCACGTGGACAACGTGCCATCCGCCTTCCGGGCTGTTGGGCCAAATGGGTTGGTATTGCAGCAAGTCTGTCATGACGTTCACCTTCATGGGTTCGTGCCAAATTATCGAATTAAGGCCGGAATTCTCAAACATCTCTTTTGGGACGGCGTCCGTATGTGTTCAGAGTTTTCGGATTCTCTCGAAGAATCCCCGCGTGTTCGTACAAAGCTCATTATACACAAGTATGATGCCATGTGTTTATGTGTGGTGCCGGCACCAGTCATTGAGCCGTAATATTCCCTATCATGCATTGGTTAAAAGCATTTCCCCTGATGTGGTCTGGGATGCCCTCATTTCCAATCCGCGGCGCGAAAGGCTTCATTGCATGGCGGATCCACATTCTTATTTGTTGATCATGCTCCGCCCGCTTTAGGCATACCATGAACCAGAGCATGGACGAGGGGGAAACCAGATGAGAAGAGGACGAAACCTGACCCGGGTCGCCCAGTGGCTTGAAATACCACCCGAAGTGTTGGTGAATGTTCCTCGTATCGAAGTGGTCGGACACCTCCAGTTCCGTGTGGAAAATCATCGAGGGTTAGAGAAATATGGACCGGATCTTATCGTGTTGCGGCTGTTTGAAGGGTATCTTGTTGTACGGGGAGAGAAGTTGGTAATCGGGTGGATTGACGCCGGGGAAATTCTCGTCACCGGAGAAGTTCGTTCACTCATGTTTCAGGAGGGCAAGCATTGATCGATCTTTTCTATCGGTTTCTTTGGGGATGGGTCGAAGTGACAATTTCAGGCCCGCGTCCGGAACGGATCATCAGTCGGCTGGCCTTATCGGGACAACGGTTATGGGCCGTTTCGAAAACCCGGGCCGGGTACCGCTTTATTACCCCTTTGGCCGGTGTGCCGGTTCTTCGAGCTATTGTTCGCCACGAACATTACCGTGTTCATTTTGGGCGGCGCGGAGGATGGCCCTTTAGGTGGCGGCAATTTATTACCCGACCTTTTCTCGGGATCGGCGCCTTGAGCGCGATAGCCTTGATTTTCTTTACGACTAGCCGTATCTGGATTATCGATGTCCCCGGGACCCAAAACTCCACCCAGGCAAAAACTCGGATAATCCAGGCCGCTGCATTGGCCGGAATACGTCCGGGAACGCCCCGTTCCACCCTGAATCTGCGTGAATCCCGTTTGCGCATGGAACGCTTGTTGCCTCAGTACGCCTTTATTGGCTTATCGATGCATGGGGTGCTTGTTCGTGTTCATGTTTTCCCACGGGTGGACAAACCGGCCAGTGAAACCCCCTTGAGAATCATTGCCGGTCATAGCGGTAGACTTACCAATATGCTGGTTTATATGGGAGATCCGGAAGTGGCTCCAGGAGAATTTGTGCGGAAAGGGCAAACTTTAATATCGGGCGCTGTAAGTGCGCCCGTTCCGGTACAGCCGGAAGGGACAACCAAGCCGATGACGGAATCGGTGCGGACAGCAGCCAAGGGAGAGGTATTTGCCGATGTGCGTTACCGCGTTTTCGTTACTCAACCTTACCGGATAGTGGAATCGTCCGTTACCGGTAATCATTTTACGCAGATGTTTGTTCAGATGAACGGTCATGCTCCTATTTTAATCACGGGCTATGGCAAAGTTCCCTTCCGTTTCTACCGCACGGATAAAATTGTGCATCCACTGATGTGGCAGGGTGTCAACTTGCCGGTAGAGACAGTAAAAATCGTATATAATGAAATACAAAGACGACGTGTCACATTGACGAAAAAACAAGCACTGGCTCGGGCCAGGCAGCTGGCGGCACGCCGCGTAGATCAAATGGTGCACGAGGGAACCAAGCTAAGGAGACACGAAACTGTTCAGTGGTCAAAAAGGGGAGTATCGGTTCAACTGATTTCGGTTGTCAATCAAAATATTGCCGTGCCCGTGACAAAATGACGGATATGCGGGCAATCTAAGCATAAAAAGGGGGACGCCTTTGCCACTTTCTCAGTGGGTTATTACCGATAATAATGCTGTCACGACACTTGTCGGCCGCGGTGACGAACATTTAAAGCACATTGAAAGCACTTTAAATGTGAAATTGATTGCCCGGGGGAATGTGATTGCCATTCAAGGGCCAGACCGCGATCAGGCCCTTGCTCGTCAAGTTCTGGATCTTCTGGCGCAATGGGCTTACGCTGGCCAACCAATACGGCTCGATACCGTGGACGCGGCCGTAATTGCGGTTCAAGAAGGAACCCAGAATCAATTTCTCCACTTGTTGACAGAGTCAGTGTACACAACCACCCAGGGACGGATTATCCGTCCCAAGACCGTTGGACAACAAGTCTACATTGAAGGGATACGGCAAAACACCCTGGTTTTTGGCATTGGTCCGGCCGGAACCGGTAAAACCTATTTGGCTATGGCTATGGCGGTTCAGGCTTTAAAGACCCATGAGGTGGAGCGGATTATTTTAACGCGGCCTGCTGTGGAAGCCGGCGAAAAATTGGGATTTTTGCCGGGAGCGCTGGAAGATAAAGTCGATCCGTATTTACGGCCATTGTACGATGCCTTGTTTGACTTTCTGGGCCAGGAAGCGGCAGAACGGTATCGGGAACGGGGGCACATTGAAGTGGCACCGCTGGCGTATATGCGAGGGCGAACCTTGAATTCGAGCTTCATCATTTTGGACGAAGCGCAGAACACCACGTATGAGCAAATGAAAATGTTTTTGACTCGGCTGGGATATGGATCAAAAATGGTTGTCACAGGGGACGACACACAGGTTGACTTGCGTGGGGAACCATCTGGTCTCCGCGAGGCGGAGCGCATTCTTCAAGGAATTCCCGGAATCCGCATTATCCATCTAAGCAAACGGGATGTGGTTCGTCATCCCCTAGTCGGTGAAATTATTTCGGCTTATCAGCAGTTTGAGGAGAACCAGGGAGCGAAACGTCATGACCACGCGACGTAAAGTGGGTAAATGGCTATCGAATGTCCGCTATATTAACTGGGATCTTCAAGGATCCACATCCTTGCGCTGGCCTCAATTGGTCGTGGGGTTATGTGTGTGGCTGATAACCATGGTGACATTTACCGCGACGTTTTTTGCCCAGCGAGTTGATGTCACGGTTGGAGACCTGGCCCCGAGGACTGTTGTGGCGCCTTATGGGGTAGTGGATTGGGGAGCCACCCAGAAAGCCAGGGAGCAAGCGGCAAAATCCGTGCCCAGTGTCTATACAGCCAATTCTCAGGTGCTGAAGAATCAAGAAAGTACGATTCACAAGGATTTTTCCCTGATGTTATCGTTGTCTTTGGATAAAACGGCTCCATTGTCCTTACGTGAACAAACGGCCTCTCAGGCCATTCCCGTGGGATTGCCGAGCAGTGTCTGGGGAGAGGTTTTGAGCCTTTCCCCATCCAAGCTTTCCCAACTCCAGCAAGATGCTCTGGTCATTGTGTCTTCGGTTATGGGCAATGGAAACGGTGTTCGAAATACGAAAGTGGGGTTGGCTGAAGCTAAAGGATTTGCAACCCAACTCGCGGCTCAGGAAGAGTCTCAACCGGGTCTGAATCTGTTTTTAAGTGACTTTACCAAAAGCTTGATTGTGCCTAACACCTTTTTGAATGTGCGGGATACCCAGGCCAAAAAAGAGGCGGCGATGGCTCGTGTGCCCACGGTCAAGATTTTAAAAGGGGAACAGGTCTTGCAGGCTGGCCAGGTCGTGACGCCAACTGACATCAAAGTTCTGAAGGAATTGGGATTGTTAAATCAAGGATTTGACCCGGCTCCGGTTTTGGGCTCGGCATTGGTTTCTCTCGTGCTGGTGGCATTGTTGGGAGGATATTTATGGTTTCTCAAGCGGTCTTTGCTTGAGTCCCGAGGGGCAACAATTATCACTGGTATTATCTTTACCGTCTCACTGATTGCGGCCGACGTGATGAAAGGGCTGCCCGCTCTGAACTATCTGGTAGTTCCTACCGCCGCTATCATGGTGACCGCTTTAGTGGATTCTGGTTTGGGGATGGTCATGTCTGGGGTTTTGGCTTTGGGTATGGCCACGCTCACGGGAATGGACTTGAATGTGGCATTAGTGTCGTTTTTTGGGGGGCTGGCGGGAGTATTTGCTATTAGCAGACTCTCTCAGCGCTACGATATCATTCGAGCTGGGTTTCTGGTGGGTGTTGTCAATCTATTCACCTTGTTAGGGCTAGATCTCATCCAGGGAGCGGGATTGGCTCAAACCCCAACATGGGAGACATTGCTGTGGGGATTGCTCGACGGGGTACTGGCAGCCATTTTGTCCATGGGATCCATTCCATTTTTGGAAGGGCCGTTCGGTATCATTACGTCCATGAAGCTTATTGAACTCAGTAATCCCAATCAGCCCTTGCTGCGAAAATTGTTGATTGAGGCGCCCGGAACCTACCATCACAGCATTATGGTAGGAAACCTGGCCGAGCAGGCGACAGAAGCGGTGGGAGGGAACTCGCTTTTGGCTCGAGTCGGCGCATATTATCATGATATTGGGAAGTCCAAACGGCCCTATTTCTTTGTCGACAATCAATTTGGAGCGGACAATCCGCATGACAAACTGGCACCGGCTCTGTCGGCTTTGATCATTTCGTCACATGTCCGCGATGGGGTGGAGCTTGCGCGTCAGTACCACGTACCGGACGCGATTATCGACTTTATACGCGAACATCACGGGACCACCCTCATCAAGTTTTTCTATCATAAGGCGTTGGCGGCGGATACGGGCGAAGGGGTTTTAGAAGAGGATTATCGTTACGATGGGCCCAGGCCGCAAAGTAAAGAAACGGCGATTGTGATGCTCGCCGACGCATCGGAGGCCACGAGCCGAACGCTAAAACAACCTACGCAGCAAGCCATTGAGCAGGTTGTTCGCAAGATTATCAAAGAACGTCTGGAGGATGGTCAGCTGGACGAATCCAACCTGACTCTTAAGGAATTGGATATCATTGCCCGGACGTTTGTGCGTGTGTTAACTGGGGTTTTTCACCAACGTATTGAATATCCAGAGAAAGTATGGAAGGAAATGGAAAGGAGTCGCACTCGTGGAGATTTGGGTGGAAAGTCGTCCCGTTTCATCGCCCGGCGAATTGGTGGAGATGGTTCGGCGGGTAGCCGCCACGGCTCTTGAGAATCTGGGTGGATTGGAGGAAGCGGAACTGAGTATCGTTCTAACCGACGATTCGGCCATTCGCGAGCTGAACCAGTCATATCGGGGCGTCGACCGACCTACGGATGTGTTGTCTTTTAGTCAGCGGGAAGGGGAGGATGGCAATATTAGCCCGGAAATTCTTGGAGATGTCGTCGTTTCCCTCGACCGAGCTCACGAACAGGCCCGGGAATATGGGCATAGTTTTGAGCGGGAACTGGGATTCCTGGTAGTGCACGGAATTTTGCATCTCCTGGGCTGGGACCATGAGATGCCCGATGACGAGGCGCGGATGATGGCTAAGACCGAAGAAATATTGGAGGGGATTGGCCTTATCCGTGAAACGCGCTGAAAACCTTCGGGAATCCTTTCGATACGCGTTTTCCGGGTTACGTTACGCATTCGTCACCCAAAGAAATTTGCGTTTGCATTTTTCTACGGCGGCGGCGGTGATGATATTGGGATGGATTTTGAATTTGCCGAAACGGGAATTTATTGTAGTGCTGGCCGCCATTATGGTGGTGATGGTAGCCGAGATGATGAACACGGCCGTCGAAGCCGTTGTGGATTTAGCCAGCCCGGATATTCATCCCCTCGCACAAACGGCAAAAGATGTGGCGGCGGGAGCTGTTTTATTAGCCGCCATTGGCGCAGCATCCTTAGGCTTATGGGTCTTCGTTCCACGGTTGTCGGCCTTTGGACGTGAATTTATGATACGATGGGACAATGAGCGTGGGCTAACCATTATACTTTTACTCGTTCTGGCGGGAATACTAGCGGCGGTCATTTGGATTCCCAGGACATGGCACAAAGATGGTTATCCGACGTCGGAAGATCATTGAAAACCGACCGGGACGGCGAAAGGGGAAGGTCAAAAACCGGTGAGAGCTATACGGTGGGGCCCTATTATCGTACTCATTGTTCTTGTGGGCCTCTCGGCAATATACTCGATGACAGAAACCGCGATGATGTCGTTGTCGCGGGGCAAAGTTCGAAGTCTCGTCGAGGAGGGTCATAAACAAGGGCGTTGGTTAGAGCAATTGGTCAAGCAGCCTAATAGATTATTGGGAACGGTATTGTTTGGTAACAATTTAGCGAACATCATGGCTTCGACTATTG
Organism: Sulfobacillus benefaciens; assembly: GCA_003023725.1. Taxonomy (GTDB): domain Bacteria; phylum Bacillota; class Sulfobacillia; order Sulfobacillales; family Sulfobacillaceae; genus Sulfobacillus; species Sulfobacillus benefaciens. The sequence continues at coordinate 39,591 of PXYT01000010.1, forward strand.
CGACGGGGGTTTTTATCTACTATTTCGGCAATAAAGGTATTGCCATTGCAACTGTTGTCATGACGTTTTTTATCTTATTATTGGCGGAAATTATTCCTAAGACCTATGCTGCACATAATTCTGAACGTGTGGCCCTTCGGTTTGCTCTGTTTCTTGAAACCTCGGCCCGAATTTTTTATCCTGTCGTGCGTCTGCTCACCTGGTTAGGGGTGGGCATTATTCGTGTCTTTGGCGGACGGGCAGAGGGAGGCCGGCTTTTGACGGAAGAGGAAATCCGAAATATGGTTGAAATGGGCGAAGAGGAAGGAGTATTGGAAGCCGACGAGCGACAAATGATTCAGGGTATTTTTGATTTCGGAGATACTGTAGCCCGCGAGGTTATGGTGCCGCGAATTGACGTGAACGCCTTGCCAGACACCGCTCCCTTGCGGGACGCATGGGATGCTGTTATTCATTGGGGTCATTCCCGCCTACCGGTGTTTCGTAAAACCATTGATGATGTGATTGGAGTTATTTACGCACGCGATGTGCTTGCATATTTAAAAGAACGGGATCCGGCCACACCAGTAGGAGATCTAGCCAGACCTGTCCTATACGTTCCGGAAACAAAAAAAGTCGATGAATTGCTGGCAGAATTCAGGCGGCAGAGGACCCAGATTGCCGTAGTCCTGGACGAGTACGGGGGTACCGCGGGTATCGTCACCATTGAGGACTTGATCGAAGAAATTGTGGGAGAAATTCAAGATGAATATGACCAGGAGGACCAGCCGATTAAGCAACTCGATGAGGGCCTGATAGATGTGGCGGGCATGGTCCAGCTGGAAGAGGTGAATGATATTTTGGATGTTGAACTCCCTCACGAGGACTTTGATACCGTGGGCGGACTAATCCTTCATCTTTTGGGACGAGCTCCGGTCGAAGGAGAGGTCGTTCGCATTGACAATTTTGAGTTTACCGTATCCAAAGTGGTTGGGCGCCGGGTGGTGCGTGTCATCATCAAGGCGCAAAAGCCGGTTCAGGTTCGAAACCGTGATGAGGGCGAGGACGATGACTGAATGAAGGCCAAAGAAAGAAGGCGGGTTCGATGAGCCATGAGGTATCTTTGATGGACGCTCTTCGTATGAGGGCAGTGGCGGTGCGGGGTAACGCGTATGTTCCCTATTCCCGATTTCCCGTGGGAGCGGCCTTGCTGACGCCAGGCGGCGAAATCTATGAGGGGTGCAATGTGGAAAACGGAAGTTTCCCGCTTAGTCTGTGCGCCGAAAGAGGAGCGGTGGCTGCGGCCGTGGCGCACGGTGACCGCGAATTTGAAGCTGTATTCATTGTAGGGGACCGAGTTCAGGCCATGCCATGCGGGGGATGCCGTCAGGTGTTGAGCGAGTTCGGGGATATGCATGTCTATGTCTCGTATGGTGACGGGCGGTCCGTGAATCATTACTGGTTGCATGAGCTGTTGCCCGAAAGTTTTCACTTCGAGTCCCCCATACAAGATGACTGCGGGCCAGAGAAATAAGGAGCTGAGCTATGGGATTCAAGTCAGGATTTGTGGCCTTGGTAGGGAAGCCGAATGTCGGTAAGTCGACACTGCTCAACGCGTTTTTGGGAAGGAAAATCGCCATTGCGACGGCCAAGCCCCAAACCACGCGGAACCGGATTCAAGGCGTTCTTCACAGTCCTCAGGGACAAATCGTGTTTGTTGACACCCCGGGGATTATCAAACCTCGCCATAAACTAGATGAACGATTGGAAACGAGTGTGCGGCGCGCTTTCAAAGAAGTCGATGTGATCGCTCACGTGGTGGACATTTCCAAACCACCTCGGGAGGAGGAAATTCGGGTCGCCCGAATGGTGAGCCAGTCCGGGCAGCCCGCTATCTTGATCGGCAACAAGAGTGATTTGGTACTTCATACCGATGGCCGTCTTGAGCCTTATCTTTCTTTGGCCCCCTACCGCCACACTTTTGCCGTGTCCGCTCAATTCGAAATAGGTCTCGACTCGGTGGTTGCAACACTGTGGGATCTGTTGCCGGAAGGGATGCCGTATTTCCCTGAGGATGTGGTTACCAACCAAACGGAAGATTTTTACATTTCTGAGGTGATTCGGGAAAAAATTCTCGAGCAAACCCGGGATGAAGTCCCGCATTCGGTGGCGGTAACCGTTGAAGAAAGGCAAATGCGCTCTGAACAGCTGATGTATATTCGGGCGTCAATCTATGTGGAGAGAGACAGTCAAAAGGCTATAATCATTGGGAATCGTGGACAGATGCTGAAACAGGTAGGGCAGCTCGCCAGAAGGGATCTTGAAGAATATTATAGTAAGCAGGTCTATTTGGATTTATGGGTTAAGGTGCGAGGTCACTGGCGAGATCAAGATGCGTGGCTGACGCGTCTGGGCTATCCCAAAAGAGAGACCTGAAAATGGCTCAATATCAGGATCATATGCTCATTTTAAAATCGAGGCCATATCGTGAGGCCGACATTCTTTTGACTCTGTTCGGGATCAAGTCCGGGAAAATTGGGGCGGTGGCTAAAGGGGCTAGGCGACCCAAAAGCCGTCTGGCGGGGGTCTATCCGTTGTCGTACGTGATCTGTCAAATCTATCATGGACGTTCTTCTCTCGATACCCTAAATGGGGTAGATTTGGTTGACGGATTTCCGGGGTTGCAAAAGGATTTGTCGAGGTTGAGCTGGGCTCTCCTTTTGGCGGATTTGGTTGACGAAATGTTTTCGGAGCGGGATCCCGCCCCCGAAGTGGTTCCGTGGATTATTGCCGCATGGGATCGCGTCGCCGGTGAAGGTCCCGGGCTCACTACGGCCCTGAGCGCCGGTTGGCAACTGCTGAAACTGGCCGGATACATTCCGCAATGGGAGACGTGTCATATCTGCGGGGAGATTCCCGTCCAAAATTCAGTGGGCGTGGACTGGGAACATGACGTGATGTATTGTTCGCGGCATCTGCCTGTTCGTTCCCAGGGAGCATCGGAAGGCATGGCGGTATCCTTGGGGAGCTTACGTACCTGGCAACGGTGGATGACGCTGGACGTTACGAAATTGGGGAATTATGAAGCCAAGGGTATTATTGGCGAGGAGCTATTTTTTGTTTTTGGACAGTATATCGAGCGTCATATTGGACGGATGCCAAGGTCCTGGCAATTTGTTCGTGAAGTCGAGAACATAGCGGGAAAGGAGAGGAATCGGTTATTTTGACGTTACAAGATGTTGTGATGACCTTAAAGAACTATTGGAAAGATCAAGGATGTATGATTGCCGAGCCCTACGACATGGAAATGGGGGCGGGGACAATGAGCCCCCTCACTTTTTTCCGGGCGTTGGGGCCGGACCCATGGCGCGTCGCTTATGTTCAGCCGTCCCGGCGTCCGGTCGATGCACGATACGGAGAAAATCCTAATCGTGTTTATCAGCATCATCAATTTCAGGTTTTGCTAAAGCCGGCACCGGATGACGTTGTCGAACTCTATCTGAAAAGTTTGGAGTATTTGGGACTGGATCGCCGCCGGCACGATATACGGTTCGTCGAAGACAACTGGGAGGCACCCAGCCAGGGAGCATGGGGAATCGGATGGGAAGTTTGGCTCGATGGGATGGAAATCAGCCAGTTTACATACTTCCAGCAAATGGGGGGACAGGAGTGCCGCCCGGTTTCCGCTGAACTGACTTATGGTCTGGAACGGCTGGTGAGTTATTTGGTGGGTGTCGACGAAATTTGGGCGATTGAATGGGCTCCGGGAGTGAAATACGACAACCTGTTTCGCCGGGTTGAATGGGAACAGGCCGCATACAGTTTCGAATATGCCTCGGCTCCCGTGCTGTTTCAGTTGTTCCAGCTGTATGAAACCGAGGCGAGGCGTCTCTTGGAGAAAGGGCTCGTCCGGCCTGGCTACGAATACGTGCTGAAATGCTCGCACACATTTAACACCCTGGATGCGCTGGGGGCTATCTCCGTCACTGAACGTCAGGCTTATTTGGGACGCATGAGAACTTTGTCTCGAATAGCGGCCCAGAAATATCTGGACAACCTGCAGTCGTCCGAGACGTCCGAGGAGGCTCTGTCATTATGACGGATGTGAACACATCTCGTGATATGCGCCCGTTTTTAGTGGAAGTGGGTGTTGAGGAAATTCCCAGCCAGTATTTGCGAGACATCATGGATAATTTTGGCCGTCTTATTCGAGAAGAGCTGAACCACATCCGAATCCAAGTTGCCAATCTGAAAGCCCAAGCCACCCCACGGCGACTGGTGGTGACGGCAGAGGCTTCTGGAGTCCAGGAAGCGTTACGCGAACGGGTCCGTGGCCCTCTTTTGGCGAATGCCTATAAAGACGATAAACCAACGCCGGCTCTTTTGGGTTTTTGTCGGCGAGTCGGAATATCATCAGAAGCCGTCGACACCCTGGTTGAAGGCGACAAAACGTATGTGGCGGCCAATATTGACCAACCCGTTTTACCTCTTGAGCAATTGATTGCCGACGCTGTCGAAAGAGCCTTTGCTGCAATTCCGCTGGCTCGGAGTATGCGCTGGGGAACGGAAGATTACCGGTTTATCCGACCGGTCCGGTGGTGCAGTCTGTGGGTCGGTAACGCCTTGATTCCAATGACCATAGCGGGCGTGTCTTCGTCACCTTTGACATACGGAAACCGGACCGACCATCCGGATGCCTTGGATCTTTACGGATTGGAGTCCCACCAAGAGGCCTTGAGCAAAGGATTAGTCATGTTGGATCCTTATCGACGCAAGCAAGTTATTGAAACGGAAGCCCGTGAACTGGCCCGGAGGGTCTCAGGCCATGTGGAATATGATGAGACATTGCTTGAGGAAGTGACCCAACTGGTGGAGTGGCCCGTCCCATTTCTTGGCCGTTTTGAGCGCGACCTGCTGGAAATTCCGGCGCCGATATTGGTCACGTCGATGCGTGTGCATCAGCGGTATTTCCCGGTTCGGGACGAAAACGGCCAACTTCTCCCCTACTTTATTGGGGTCCGTAATGGGATTGGGGACGATTTGGATACCGTGCGGCGCGGGAATGAAAAAGTTTTGCGTGCCAGACTTCAAGATGCCTTGTATTTTTACCGTAATGACTTGCGCCATCGCCTAGCGGATTACCGTCCCCAACTGGACCGGATCATCTTCCACCAGAAACTGGGAACATACGGGGACAAGATTGGAAGAGTTCAGGCGTTATTCCTTGCCACACAAAATCTCTGGCCTTTGGATCGTGTGCAGGTAGAGTATCTGAAAACCGCCATCGAGTTGTATAAGGCGGATTTACTGACTCAGGTGGTCCAGGAATTTCCGGAGTTACAGGGGATCATGGGTGAAGTTTATGCCAGGATGGAAGGCTTAGCGGTTGAGGTATCCACAGCCATCGGTGAACAATATCACCCGGCTTTTCAGGGAGACGCGATTCCAAGCTCTGTGTTTGGACAGATTCTGGTTCTCCTCGATAGATTGGACACGGTATTGGAAGGGGTAGCACATGGCCTGAAACCCACAGGTTCCGAAGATCCCTTTGGTTTGCGGCGGGGAGCTTTGGCCATTGGCCGTATTCTGGCCGAATCCAGTGTATGGAAGAGTTCTGCCAGTGAATTGTTTCAACTGGCGGGACGAATTCTGAATGTCGGCGAAGCGGCCGTCAGAGAGTCTTACGATTTGGTGGTGTCCCGGCTGCAGCATTATCTTGAGACGGAACAAGGGATCGGAGTCCAAAAAGCTCAAGCTATTTTCGGTGCCGATTTTCCCTGGTCGACTTATGCTCGCCGCTTAGAGTTTCTGGATCGAATTCTGGATGAGCCTGAGTGGGAGCATGTCGCCCTGTCGTTTAAACGCATAGACCGTGTGATGAAAGGTGTTGATGTGCCTGACAGGCCTCCCAGGTGGGAACTGGATGTTGAAGAGCGGGTGTGGGAAGCCGTTCAGACGGCTATGGCCTGTCACGATTCCATGGAGGAGTGGTGGAAGGCCATTCAGCACTTATCTGATGCGATTGATGCCCTTTTCGAAGCGGTGTTAATTAATGATCCCGATAGCAAAGTGAGAATCAGACGCGGACAATTGCTGGCTTACGCTCGTCAGGCATACAATCTGTTTTTTGACATCCGGCAGATTTCGGGATAGGGGGAACAAACTTGGCCAATTTCGGGAGAATCTATATTGTGTCGGATTCGCTGGGCGAAACCGCCGAGAGGGTGGCCCACGGTGCGGCAATACAATTTGAAGAGGCCGATATTCGCATCGAGAGGCTGTCCAACATATTGGACTCCCGCGGAATTGACAGAGTACTAGAAAGAGCTGCAGGGGAAACGGCCATTGTCGTTTATACGCTGGTTCGCCCTGATCTGAGTGAACACTTAAAGCGCCGGGCCCAGGAACTGGGGGTTGGAACGGTTGACGTCATGGGACCGGTGATTCGGGCTCTCCAAGAGACACTGAGTATGGAGCCGCGGCTGATCCCGGGCCTGTCACACCGCCTTGATCGCGAGTATTTTGACCGCGTGGAGGCGGTTGAATTTGCGGTCAAGTATGATGACGGCAAAGATCCCCGGGGCATACGAGACGCAGACATTGTTCTGCTCGGGGTGTCCCGCACCAGTAAAACGCCGGTAAGTTTGTATTTGGCCAATCACCGTCTCAAAGTGGCTAATGTTCCCTTGGTCCCGGAAGTTCCTGTGCCCCAGGAAGTTTTTCAAGAGGCTAGGAATAAGAGTATCGGATTAATCATCGATGCCGAACTGCTGATGAGTATTAGACGGCAGCGCCTAAAATCCTTAGGACTGGGTTCATCGGCCCAATATGCCACAATGGAGCGAATTATGGCAGAATTAGACTACGCATGGGACATCTTCAACCGGCTTAAATGCCCGGTACTCGATGTCAGTAATCATGCCGTCGAAGAAACGGCTACACGAGTATTGGAGATCATACAAGGAGGACATCATTAAATATGCCTCGATATGTATTTGAGTTCGAGCAAGGGCGGGCTAGTCAGCGTGAATTATTGGGAGGAAAGGGTGCCGGATTGGCAGAAATGAGTCATATCGGTCTACCGGTTCCTCCCGGATTTACGATTACCACAGAAGCCTGCAATTTCTATCAGGAATTCAGCCGATTTCCCGAAGGAATGATGGAAGAAGTATGGGAAAATTTGCGGATATTGGAAGCGAAAGTTTCCCGTACCCTGGGTGATCCGGCAAAACCCCTGTTGGTTTCTGTACGTTCGGGCGCACCGATATCAATGCCCGGAATGATGGATACCGTTCTGAACTTAGGTCTCAATACCCAAACGACGGAAGGTCTGGCAAAATTAACTGAAAACCGGCGGTTTGCCCTAGACAGCTACCGCCGGTTTATTCAAATGTTTGGTAATGTGGTCATGCACATAGAGCATTATCGCTTTGAGGGCATTTTGGAGGAAGTGAAACAGGCTGCGGGAGTGAAATTGGATCCGGAGCTGGGAGAAAGGGAACTCGAAACGATGATCGGCCGGTACAAGGCGCTGGTCCTCGAAGTCACCGGAAGAGAATTTCCTGAAGATACTCAGGAGCAACTGGAAATGGCTATTAAGGCTGTTTTCGACTCTTGGAAGAATCCCCGGGCTGTCGTGTATCGGCGGTTAAACAAGATTTCGGAGACGCTGGGGACAGCAGTTAATGTGCAGACCATGGTTTTTGGCAATATGGGTCCCACCTCGGCAACCGGGGTTCTGTTTACCCGCAACCCCAATACTGGAGAACCGGGAATGTACGGGGAGTACTTGACCAACGCCCAGGGAGAGGACGTGGTCGCGGGACTCCGGACACCCAAGGCGATTTCGGAGATGGCCCGGGAAATGCCCCAGACGTTTCAGGAACTTACCGAAGTCTGTGCGCTTTTGGAAAAGCATTACCGCGATATGCAGGATATTGAATTCACCGTAGAGCGAGAGAAACTGTATGTGCTGCAAACCCGAACCGGCAAACGCACTGCCCGCGCCGCCGTCAAAGTTGCCGTGGATCTTGTCGAGGACGGTGTCATCACCCGGGAAGAGGCCATTTTGCGCCAAGATCTAGAACAGGTCTCGCGTCTTCTTTACCGGCAAATCGACCCCGCGGTTGAATTGGATGTTGTGGCTCAAGGACTTCCTGCATCTCCAGGAGCCGCATCGGGGAAGGTTGTTTTCACGGCGGATGAAGCGGAAGTACGGGGCACCCAAGGGGAACGAGTGATTTTGGTCCGGCCCGAAACCACTCCGGACGATATTCACGGAATTGTGGCCGCTCAAGGGGTCTTAACAAGCCGCGGCGGCATGACGTCGCATGCCGCCATTGTTGCCCGGGGCATGGGAAAACCGGCTGTAACCGGATGCGAGGCCATTCGTATTGACCTTGACAAAGAGCTGTTTTACGTCGGTGAGGTAAAAGTTTCCCACGATGATGTCTTGACGATTGATGGTGGAACCGGACGCGTGGTCCTCGGCGAGGTCCCGACGGTGGAACCGGGTTTGTCGGATGATTTCAGCACCCTGTTGCACTGGGCTGACGAAATGAAAAAACTGGGCGTGGAAGCCAACGCCGATACTCCGGAAGATGCGAGAATAGCTCGTAATTTTGGGGCGCAAGGAGTCGGATTGTGCCGAACCGAGCACATGTTTATGGGTCAGGATCGGTTGCCGGTGATGCAAAAGATGATTCTGGCAGAGTCTTTGGCGGAAAGACAAAGGGCATTGGATCAGCTCCTGCCTATGCAGCAGAGCGATTTTTACGGGATTCTCCAGGCTATGGACGGTTATGCTGTGACGATCCGTTTACTGGATCCTCCTTTGCATGAATTTCTCCCTCACATTCCCGAAACGGAAAAAGAGCTGGCACTAGCGCGCGAAGAACAACGCATCGATGACGTTATCCGTTTGGAAGCCGTTTTACGCCGGGCGCGGACATTGTTTGAGTTCAACCCCATGCTGGGTTTCCGCGGAGTGCGCCTTGGCATTGTTTATCCGGAAATTTATGCAATGCAAGCCCAGGCAATTTTCCAGGCCCAGGCCCAATTATTGCGCGAAGGATATCATCCCTCCGTCGAGGTCATGATACCTCTGGTGGGCACGGTGGCCGAACTTACGAAGATGAAAGATCTTATTGCTGAGGTAAATCGAAAGACTCAAGAGGCGGAGAAGATCTCTTTGCCTTACAAAATTGGTACGATGATAGAAATTCCTCGTGCCGCTCTTATCGCAGGAGACATTGCCAAAGAAGCGGAGTTTTTCTCGTTTGGAACCAATGACCTTACACAAACGACGTTTGGATTTAGCCGAGATGATGCCGAGAGCAAGTTTTTACCGCATTATCTGGCCGAGAAAATTCTGGCGGATAATCCTTTCATGGTCTTGGATAAAGAAGGGGTAGGGCGGCTGATAGAAATTGCGATGGTTGACGGACGGAAAACCCGTCCGGACTTAAAAGTGGGGATTTGTGGCGAGCATGGAGGCGACCCCGCGTCTATCGAATTTTGCCACACTGTGGGTCTGAGCTATGTGAGTGCTTCCCCGTACCGAGTTCCGATTGCACGTCTGGCGGCAGCCCAGGCCAATCTCCGCACTCGCTAGAGTTATTATTCTTCGAATCCTGAACGGGGGACGGGACGAGATTCCTGGTACCAATGCGTTCTTGAAGGCAATACTCAGTGGTTTAGGGCGGTGGCGAAATATTGAAGTGTTCCCCACCGCCTCTGGTTTGTTTCAGGTCCCCAAGCCCCCATTGCGCACCCGGGGGATTATCCTATCAACTTCGGGGAGAATAGATTTCTCGATTTTGCCAAAGGTCTATTCAGGCGTCAATCTTATGATATAATCATAACAAGCAAACTACAAATGGCTCACCGGTCAGGTTTTGATGTCCCAGCGACCGGGGATTTTTTTTCTTCATTTCTCGTCATTGTGAAAAAAGAAGCAGGAATATTTGCTTCGGCGGCGAATTTCTCCTCATGGACTGGAGTGATTCCTGATGGTTGATCCCACATATGAGACTTGGGCCAACGCAGTGAGAGAGGCTGCCGATATTGTTGAAGTGATAGGACGAAATGTCAGTCTGAAGCAAAAAGGTAAGAAATTTTGGGGATTATGTCCCTTTCATCAAGAAAAGACACCGTCGTTTAGTGTGGATTCCCAACAGCAGCTATTTTATTGTTTTGGATGCCATAAGGGAGGAACTGTCTATACCTTTCTAATGGAACACGACGGCTTAACTTTTGGTGAAGCAGTGGACATGTTGGCCACTGAGGTCGGAATACCCAGAGTGCAAAAGCAGGAGAAGTCCGGTGTCCGCCGCCATTTTAGCCGGCTTCAGGCTGTGATGGAGTGGGCGCAAGAATTTTTTCAGCTTAGCACTAATCAATACGATGACCTATTTTGGCAGTATCTTAAGGGCCGTCAAGTCAGTTCGGAAGCTCAGCGCCGATTTGAACTGGGGTATGCTCCGAAGTCATGGAATGCTCTCAGCCAATTCTTATCCAGGCACGGTGTGAGTGAAGCGGAAATGCTGGAGTCAGGGGTCGTGACTTCCCGGGAACGGGGCGGAATTTATGATCGCTGGCGGAACCGTATTATGTTTCCTATTCGGAATCACCGTGGCCAACTCATCGCCTTTGGAGGACGGGCCATTGAACCCGATCAGGAACCAAAATATCTTAATTCACCGGAGACACCATTATTTCACAAGAGCACGATACTTTACGGGGAACATTTGGCACGAAAATTTTGGCGCCAGGGCCGGCGGCCATTATTGGTCGAAGGATATTTCGATGTCATTGCATGTCATCAAGCAGGTTTGGAGCAGACTGTCGCAAGTTTGGGAACGGCGCTGAGCAAGGAACACGCGAGAACCTTAGCCCGCTACACCAAGGAAACGGATTTGCTTTATGACAACGACCACGCGGGACAAGAGGCGATGGCCCGGGCTTTTTTGGTTCTTTCCCAAGAGGGCATTAAAGTCAATCGTGTGCTTTTGACGAGCGGCAAAGACCCCGATGAATTTTTACGGGAAAAGGGCCCATCTGCCTTAGCCGAAAGCGTGGAAAGTCGCATACCCTATTTTGAGGCTGTGTTGCGAGAACACCTGGCAGATGCCGCTAACGTATCGGCTCGGGAAAAATCAGAACTGGTCGATATGCTCAAGCCGTTCTGGAAAGCCTTAACCGATCCGGTGGAAAAGTCCGGCTATCTTGAGACGATGGCGAGAATGTTGCAGGTTGATCAAAATATTTTAGCACAGAGTTTTGGGTTTAAGCAAGGAAGCCAGCATATAACGCCGAAAAACAGGCATAATATGGAGAGGATTATTTCTAAGATCAACAGACCGTCGTACGATGTGTATTTGCTGGCCCTTTTAGTTCGTCATCCCGAATATGTGGGAAAGGTACGGGAAACATTGCCGGAGTGGATCACGGAGCATGCTTTGACTCAAATTTTGGATGAGCTGGAACATGGTCGGTCAACAGCGGAAATGGCCGGTCAGATCGACACGATGGACACCAATGTTCGCTCTCTGGTTCTGGAGGCATTGGCCTATGACGGTCCCGATGGGGGTTCAAGAGTCTTTGATGATGTACTGAAGGCCATCAAAAAGCAACGGGATACGGCTAGGTGGAACGCATTGATTGTGCGGCTAAAACAAGGAGAGAATTCCCCGGAACTTTTCCGCGAAATTCAGGCATTGCAGAGCAGTCTGGTTCAGGATCACCTGAGTCGCGCATCAGATCCATGGGATGCTGTTCGCATAGGAAAGGAGGGATAGCATGGCTCAGGGAAAGAAAGCTGTGGCACAAATTGATGAGGTGAAGACCCTGATTCGTCGTGGTCAAGAGCGGGGTAAACTGTCTTATGGCGAAATTGTGGATACTCTGCAGTCTGTTGACCTTCCTCCGGACCAGATTGACAGCATATATGAAATGTTTGGCGAGTTAGGAATTGAGCTGATTGGAGAACAGGCAGCCGAAGAAGACCAGGAACCCGAGGCGGACGAAGTAGAGGCCGAAGAGGCCGAGGATGCTGGCCGGGAATTAAGTGTCCCCGATGGAGTGGCTATTGATGATCCGGTCCGGATGTATCTAAAAGAAATCGGGCGTGTGTCATTGCTGACGGCGGATGAGGAGGTCGAGTTAGCTAAACGGATCGAACAGGGGGATGAGGAAGCTAAGCGTAAATTGGCAGAAGCCAACTTGCGGTTAGTTGTCTCGATTGCCAAGCGTTATGTCGGCCGTGGAATGCTATTCCTGGACTTGATACAGGAAGGGAATCTGGGACTTATCAAGGCCGTGGAGAAGTTTGACTACCGCAAAGGGTATAAGTTTAGCACCTACGCCACCTGGTGGATTCGGCAGGCGATTACCCGGGCGATAGCAGACCAGGCTCGCACCATCCGAATTCCCGTGCACATGGTTGAAACTATCAACAAACTGATTCGGGTTCAGCGTCAACTATTACAAGAGCTGGGGCGGGATCCGACACCTGAAGAAATTGCAAAGGAAATGGGCATCACCGAGGAGCGTGTCCGTGAGATTTTGAAAGTGGCTCAGGAACCGGTATCACTGGAAACTCCTATCGGAGAAGAGGAAGATTCACACTTAGGAGATTTCATCGAGGACGAAGACGCGCCGGCACCTGCCGAAGCGGCGGGGTATCAGCTTTTGAAAGAACAACTGGAAGAAGTTCTGGACACGCTGACCAATCGGGAAGAGAAAGTCTTGCGGTTACGTTTTGGTCTCAGCGATGGCCGGGCGCGCACTCTGGAGGAAGTCGGACAGGTCTTTGGCGTGACCCGTGAACGGATTCGGCAAATCGAAGCCAAAGCATTGCGGAAATTGCGCCACCCTACTCGTAGCAAAAAACTGAAAGACTATTTGGATTGAGTGAAAGAAGACCGCCTAGGCGGTCTTCTTTCCTCTCCGAAACCTTTATTTTCCTCCACCGTCTCCCCCATTGGGGGAGACGGTTATGAGTGGAAAGAGGAGAAACCGTGTGTTCCCGACGGCTGGGCGGTCATGGAATCTGGACTCGATAGAGATGGGCATTTCCAATCGTCGTCAAGTTGGGTATCATAGGGACGAGTTGACTGAGGAACGACTAAGGACAATAAATGAGAATCTTTCACCTTAGATTCACAGGCTTTTGGTTTCGATGGCGTAGACTGGATGGGAAATGAGGTGGTTGCGATCTGCGGAATAGCAGGGATATGGCATCGGGAACGTCCTGTACAAGCCGGGGATCTGACGGGTATGCTCAACGCAATGATCCATCGCGGCCCTGATGATGAGGGGCGATTTACCGACCGCAACATGGGATTCGGTATGCGGCGTCTGGCTGTCATCGATGTTCTTCACGGGAAGCAGCCCTATTTTTCGGAAGACGGCAAAATTGTTGCGGTGTATAACGGTGAGCTATACAATTATCCGGAACTGAAAACGGTTGTCGAATCCATGGGTCACCGCTTGAACAGTCATGCGGACGGAGAAGTTCTTGTACACTTGTATGAGGAATTCGGGATGAAGTTTTTGGAACATTTGTCTGGAATGTATGCTTTTGCTCTGTGGGATCGAAAAGCGCACCGTCTGATTATAGCTCGGGACCGTATTGGACAGAAGCCTTTGTATCTGTACGAAACAGCCGATATGTTGGCCTTTTCTTCGGAATTGAAATCTTTTACCTATTTGAACGGTTTTCACTTTGAAGTCGACCCCAAAATGATTCCCAGTTATTTAGGGCATCGTTTTGTGCCGGCTCCCCATACGCTGGTCAAGAATGTGACCAAACTGCGGCCCGGGGAAGTGATGGTGATTCACCATGATGGGCGGAAACAGCGATGGCAATACTGGACCCCGGCGATCAAGGAACCGGAATCCATGCTGCAGATGACGTATTGGGCTGATCGACTTCATGGTTTATTGGTCGACGTGGTTCGGGGGCATATGGCATCCGATGTCCCGTTGGGCGTTTTTCTGTCGGGAGGTTTGGATTCCAGCATCCTCACCGCAATTCAGGCGGGCTCCCTCAAGCGTCCGGTTGAGGCATGGTCGGCTACATTTCCCGCCAAATATCCGGGATACGACGAATTTTCGTGGGCCGAAAAAGTCGCACAGGCTTATGGAGTGAAATTGCACCGGGTGAATGTGGATTTGGCGATTACACCGGAACGCGTGCGGGAATTGGCGTATGTTTTGGATGAACCTATGGCGGATCCTACCGTACTTCCTCTCGATGGCGTGGCCAAGGCGGCAGCAGAACAGGAAACGGTGATGATATCCGGCGAAGGAGCCGACGAAATTTTTGCCGGCTATGCAGGATATGGTGAGGCACAAAGTATGGCCTGGTTGAGGCGAGTCCCCTTTTGGGCGCGAAAATTCTGGGTTCGCAACGCCTGGCCCGGGGCCAATGCCTTTCGCCGGGCTGCCGAGCCAATTTCAGCTCGTTACCGCGGGGTCGGATTTACTTTTAGTCCCGAGGAACAGCGCGGCATTCTGAAACCGGAGTGGGCCCAGCCGGATCGTCCGGGAGCCGTAGAGGAATATTGGGAAACTCACGCACACCTTCCCGATCTGCAGGTGATGCAAGGCTTTGATGTGCAGTGGTTTCTTCCGGACGATGTTCTCTTGAAAGCAGACCGTATTGGCATGCACCACAATTTAGAAATTCGTGTGCCATTTTGTGACCATGAGGTCGTCGAGTTAGCACTGAGCCTGCCCTTGGCTTTTCGCCGTTACGGGAAAAACGATAAGCGGGTGCTGCGCGAAGTCGCCAAACGGGTATTGCCTGCCGATATCGTCAAGAGACCCAAGCAAGGGTTTCCTACACCCTTGACGGATCTGTTGGCGGGACCCCTGCATGATATCGCCTGGGAAACTCTGACCGGTGACACAGCCTTGACTCAAGAATGGTTCAACCTCAAGGCGGTTCATCGGTTATTGGCCGATATGGGACCTGGCCGTGGGACCACGTCAAGGCAAATTTATTCATTGCTGATGCTCGAATTGTGGGCAGAGGAAATGAACGCGAAGGTACGGGAAGCTCAGCAACGGGGTTATTCATCCTCAGCCTTTTGGTCATGATTCTGACCGGAGAGCGAAATCAGGCTCTGCAATTGACGGACCGGGGATTTGGGAGGACCCAGGCGCCTGTTGGTTTCATAGCCCATGGCTGACCGGGCTTCACGCAGTATCATGCGAACTTTTTCCTCTGCAGCCTGAAGGCGATAGATGTGAAAGTCGCAGTATTCGATCGACGCGTGGACAAATGCCTGTTCCGCGAGATTTCGTTCCCTTACTGCTTCTTCGAGCGCTTCCTTCCATGCTTTCCAGGTCATAATCTTGTCCTCCTTACATTGACTAATCGCCGCGTGCCCCGGCTGTGGGCAGGCGGCGTATCTGATTTCTGTTATATCCTATGCAAGCAATTCCCAAAGAAGACCTGGGAATTTGGGCATAAAACTTTGGGGCCTCAAAAGCTTCCCGGGAGACATCGGCCCGCCTCGCAGGGACTCGCCCATATTGCTCGCTCTGAACGAAGGAATGGTGGCTCGTAAAGACACGTGGGGAAGAAGGAGGAACATTGTTTCTGGGAAAGGGGTGGACCTCCTATGTCGGGACTTTTCCGGTGCACGGGGTGGCGAGAGATTGGCACTAGCACTTGTCTTAAAAGAGCATCTCGATATCTGGGAAGAAGGGCTGGAATACCGGCTATTTATCTCTAGGGCGGAACCACTTTTCAAGTGGAAGCCCCGGGGACGACTGTCCCCGGGGGATAAGTCACAGGATGGCAAACTTAGGGCTTAATGTACGCCATACCTTGTTTCTGGCGCCTGACTAGCTCTCCTACAGCCGAGGGGACAATTTCTACACCTAAAATGAGTTGTTCGCTGCTAATCCCTTTGCCTCTCATGGTATTACGGCATACGGCGACTGTAACTCCCTCTTGCAGCAGTGTTTCCAATTCCGGTTTTAGAGCGGTTTCCCGGTCTACCACCATGGTGATGGCTTCGCCTTGAACAACAAGTTCAATAGGAATATCTGGCATTTCAGCGCGAAGATTCTCAATATTTTTGAGTGCACTGCGCTGTTTGTTCACTGACGCATCGTTGATGTGAAAAACGGCGCCCTGCTCCATGATGGTATTCGCCTCCCCATTTTTTGCTGTCAATGACTCTCCCAAGGCACACTCCAGGAAATTTTTTGTTCCGTCTTTAGCATATCATGGGGAAAAGGTGAGCCAGTCGTCTCCTGCCAATCCCATTGATTGGGGCCGAAAGACGGATCGGGGCACAAAAACCGATCCTGACCAAACCGTGGTATAGTTTATTATAGAGCCATATAAATATTATGAGGTGAGGCCCATCCATGCAAGAGCCGGATTTAACGCTAATTCGCCATTTAAAAAATCATGGCAAGTTTGAAGAGGCCCGGGAACAATTGGCCCAATGGATGGAGGCAGAAGCCGATAACCCGTATCTTGAATTTGAAATGGGTTTGATTTTGGACGGGTTGGAAAGTCTTACTGACGCGATTGACTTTTATAACCGAGCCATGGAACACGACCCGCCTAACGCCTTAAAGCGGCGTATCTTCATTAGTCTTGCCAATGATTTGCGCCTCAAGGGGAAAATCTATGACTCCCGCCAGTGGTTGGAACAGGCGCGCAAGGAATTCCCCCATGATATGGCCATTGACTTATTCTATGCGCTGTCTCTGTGGAAGGATGATGATCGCGGCAGCGCATTTCGTTTGGTATGGACTATGATTCTCAATGAGCCGACATTTAAGGATTTGGACCCGTACCGCACGACATTGCGGCATTACAGCCGCCACTTTAACGACCGCCCGTAATTGACGGAAGGGATAGATAATGGGGACAGACTCCCATGGTGGTGTGTTCCGCATTCCCTATCCCCCGTATTGTTGAGATTCCCTACCCCGTATTGCGCATTCCCAGCGCAATGCCTTCCATGGTTTTTGCAATGAGCGGAAGCAATCCCTCATTTTGGGTTTCGCGATATTGCGCCAATAATTCTATTTGAACATAGTTCAGGGGATCGACATGCGGGTTGCGCCATCGGATAACGTCTTGCAACCGGGGCTGATCGTCCAGCAACTGTGAATGGCCGGTGATTGTGAGCAAGGCATCGTGCAGACGATTGTATTCGTCTTGAATGAGCGGCCAGAACTCTGCGGTTAATTTGGCGGGAACCAGGTCATGATACGCCATCGCGACATGGAGGTCAGATTTGACCAGAGCCAGTTCAAAATTGTGTATGCTTGTGGTCCAAAACGGCCACGTGTGATACCAATGCTTCAAAATCTCTGCTTTGCCTTCGTGTAATATTGCATGGAGAGCATGTCCCGCCCCATACCACCCGGGCAATAACATGCGGTTTTGTGTCCACGAAAATACCCAGGGAATGGCGCGCAAGTCTTCCCAACGAAATTGTTCCCGCCACGACGGCCGAGATCCCCAGTTGAGGGCACTCATTTCCCGAATCGGGGTCACAGCCATAAAATATTCCCAAAAATCGGGATGGTTAATTAACTGACGATATCGCTGGAAAGCCATATTGGCTAACTGGTTCATCTCATCTACGGTGTTCGTGTCGGGATCGGCACTCGGAAACATGACCGCTCTGGCATGAGACACAACCATCAGTTCAAGGCTGCGGTAGGCAATCTTGGGCAGCAAAAATTTTTGGGAGAGCACTTCTCCTTGCTGAGTAATACGCAAGAAGCTTCTGACACTCGCGCTGGGCTGCCCGGTAATGGCATAGGATGTGGGGCCGCCTCCCCGTCCTAGCGCGCCTCCGCGTCCATGAAAAAAGCCCACGCGAAGTCGGTTTTCTCGAGCCCACTGGGTCAGAACGAGTTGGGCCTGGAATATGGCCCATGATGCCGTCAGGCTTCCCGCGTCCTTGGTGCTGTCCGAATAGCCCAACATCACTTCCTGATAGCTTTGACGTTTGGAGATATGATCTTTCCACAGACTGTCGTGATTCACCTTGTCCATTACGTTGCGGACGCCGTGCAAATCGTCCAGGGTTTCGACGACGGGAATAATATTGACAGACAGATAGGGATCGGTCAGGTGAATGAGAAAAAGCACGGCGAGAAGATCGCTCGCCTGATGCGCCATACTGACTAAATAATTGCGGATGCCTTCATTTCCCGAGACCCGCTGATAATGGGCCATGAGGTCCAATACGTCTTTCAGATCCTGAGTCACGGGGCTTTGGGGAACGAAGCGGGGCGGGTTGTTCCACGTCTCGTGAATCGCTGCAATACGTTCATCGTCGCTCCATTCCAGGTATTCCGGTCCGATAATTTCAGCCAGGGCTTGAGCATGCACCCGGCTGTGCTGGCGAATGTCCAAAGCAGCCAAATGCAAACCAAAGACGGAAATTTGCCGCAACAACACTCGGAGCTCGCGCGGCCAGCGGTTGGGATTCGGATCCCAATGATCGGCCAACTGCCGGATATCTTGCAAAAAGCTGTCGGTTGAGACGTATCCTCCGAGCCGATAGGCGAGCGTGACTTTAAGTTTTTCCGAAATTAATCCAATCATTTGGCGTAAAGGTTCTTGGGGATAGCGTTGTCGAAGATCTTCCGCCCGATCCAGGAATAAGCGTCCCGTAGAACTCAGCCACCGTTCTAAGAGTTCAGGATGATGAATGTACCGCGGATCCGCCGTGAGAGTCCGTTCCAATTCCGCCAGCGAATGCAGGTACAGTTCGATGGCCACTTCGTGATGCCTCTGCAGAGTTTTTTGTGTTACAGCCACGTCGACGAAAGGGTGACCGTCTCGATCCCCGCCGACCCAAGAGTCAATAGCCCATGATACTGGTGTTCTCTGATTCAGTGCTGCGTCGAGGTCATCAAAAATCGTGGGAAGAGTATGAAAAAGTGACTGCCGAATATAATAGAGGCCCAGTTCCACTTCGTCCATTACGGTGGGACGTGCGGCACGCTGGTTCGGTGTGCGCCACAAAACACGCAAGAGCTCGGTTAGATCATGACGCCAACGGACATCAGAGGCGTTGAATTCAGGATGTTCCAGCAAATCCGCAATCTTGCGAATGTGTTGAAGGATGGTCCGTCTGGTGCTTTCCGTAGGATGCGAGGTCAGAACTAGGCGTCCTTCAACCTGTTCGGGGAAATGAGACGGCTGTTGCTCTCGAACCCGTTCCGCCAGCTCCCGGACGGACCCCCTTAAGGGGGTCGAGGCGGTGTGGCGGCGACGCTCCACCAGATTAATGCGGTGAAGATCTTCGGTCAAATTTTGCAAGCGAATTTGCTCGCTCAACAGACGTATGGTGCGATCAAGCACGTCGAACGTGGCGGGATTGATGTTGCCTCGCAGACGGTAAGGCACCTGTTCAACTCGTAATCGTTCGGCTAAGGCAAATGCTTCCTGCGACCTTTGGACCACGGGAGTCGTTTCTTCTTCCTGCACTACGTCATACAAAATGTCCCACAGCATTTGAACCGTGTTTTGCCAGCCTGGTAACTGAGAAGACGTTGACATCGGCATAACCATGAACCACATCCCTTCGGTATGCGCTTTCGGGTGAATAATTATAAATAAATATAACATAAATTTGCGGGAAACCCGCAACCGGGAGCGAGACAATTCCTGGTTGCGGGTTGTGCAGTGCGGCTAACTCAAATTGAGCATGCGCAGGATTTCCTGCTGACGCGCACTGTCTTCGTATGCTCCGCGGGACGCCATGGTCACGGTTTTGCTTCCCGGTTTTTTAATGCCCCGCATGGTCATGCACAAGTGTTCCGCCTCAATCACGACCATGACCCCTACCGCATCAAGATCATTTTCCAGGGTGTCGGCGATAATGTTGGTCATCCGTTCTTGGATCTGCGGGCGTTTGGCGACAATATCAACGAGTCGTGCTAATTTCGACAAGCCAGTGACAACGCCGTGACGAGGGAGATATGCCACATGTGCCTCGCCGAAAAAGGGAAGAAGATGATGCTCGCAGGAGGAATAAAAGGGGATATCCTTAACTAATACCACTTCATCGTGATCCACGTGAAAGCGGGCGGAGAGAACCTCAGACGGATCACGGTGAAGTCCGGAAAAAATTTCTTCGTACATTCTTGCCACGCGGGCCGGGGTATCGTGCAAGCCTTCCCGGTCTGGGTTTTCCCCTATAGCTTCCAAAATCATCCGAACGGCCTGTTCAACCTTTTCCCGGTTGACCAGCGATTCTTCAGAGTCGTCCTTCACCTCGGCTGCAGTCATGGCCAGGATAGTCTCTTTCGTTTCCGTAGTTGCTTTTTTCGGGCGCAAGGATTGTGACATTGCCTATTCCTTCTCTCTTCTGAACTGTTCATCTCCGGGAGACCTAAAACCTTGGTAAAATTCAATGCCCCTGAACTTTCAGGGACCTTCTCCATATCATTCTCTATGGTACCGCAAAATGGTTCTGGGAATCACCTGAAATCCAACCGTTTGTGATGAACGTCACGAAGAGGCTGGTAAGGAAGAGTGTTGAGCGAAAGTCAAGGAACAATAGTAAAGAGGCTGCGGAAATAGGCCGCGAAATACTTTGCTTCATCTGTCTTTTGTCGTCGAAGCGCGATCTACGGCGAAAGAAATGGGAAAGGAATTGCAGGGATCGCAAGTGGTGTAGGAGCGAAATTTTTGGAACGAGAGAATGGAAAGTCACTACTGGCGCTCAATGGTTCTTTCCTGCCATCATGCCGCTCATAAGTGTTGACCAAGTAGAGCATCCAGATTATCGGAACGGGTGAGGGCACTGGCATAGGAAAAAAATTAACGAAATAAAGTTGCGATCTCGCCGGATAAGGTGATTTGACGGGTAGAAGAGGGAGAATTACCTTGCATTGTGGTGCCTTGAAGTGTTCGATGGTCGGTATTGGCAATACGAGATGATTCGGACTGGCGTGGCATCCGGCGGTTTATACGAAGGCACCGGAGGCAGAGGAATACCGCATTGCCTCCGAAGAAATTTCCGCAGGGTTTTGAGGGGCGGTGGTAGTTCACGGCAGGGCTTCGCCACGGTATCCCCAAACAGCCCGGCACACGGGCCTTCTCTAGAAGAAAGAGCAAGGGAGGGAGCTTCTTCGGAAGCGATCAGCCGAACCGGGCTCTTTAGGCGGTCTTGGGGCCTGTGTCACGGCTAATCGTCCGGACGACACCATCAATAGTGAGGGCGCCTTCGTGAAGGGCGCGGCTAAGCAGGGCTCCTCGGCATCCCGCTCGTGCCATCGTTAAGAGGTCTTGGTATTCACGTATCTGACCCGATGCCCAAATCGAAATACCATCACGAGTCCTGTCCTCAATGAAACGCAGAATATCGCCTGTGGCAAGAATGTCGGGACTGCGTGCGGTTAAAACCAATGTGTTAAGCCCCGCGTTAATGGCGTTATGCAGACGCGCCCAAGGTAATCTGCCCCGGGTGACGTCTATGCTTCCCCATACATTCTGCGTTCCTAATGAACTCACGACCTTTTCCAGTATCGCAGGAGAATCCAGCAACGAACCGACAACAAGGGGCGATATGCCGTAAGACAGGCGCTCTTTCGCAACGCCCAGAGAGTGGATGCCTCCGGCAAGGGACATCCGGACTGGGAAGTTTTTCAATGCCAGCATTAATGCCGGAACGGCAGAGACCCGGTTGTTGACGGCGTCCAGATCGACGACATGAATTTGCGTCGCACCTTGGCCTACCCAATGTAGGGCCAGGGACAAAGGATTTGACTCGATTCCGTGGCAGCGGACAAAGTGATCGCCCTCCCAACGAATTACCCGTCCTGAAGAAATATGGATGACGGGGATCACTTCGAATGTAATCTGACGGGACATCTTCACACCTCCAGAAAAAACTTCGGCTTGATATCCACTATATGTTAGATTATAGCAAAATGCAAATAAATAATGTCATGTTTTTACTAAAATATCGGCAAAATATTACCCTAATGATTCAATAAATGTCAGATTAGTGCTGCCAGGGAACAGTCTTAGCTTCTGCTGCCATCGACTGCCCAAGGGTGGTCGTTTGTGACTCGATTAAATTTACCTTTATTCGGAAAGGCTAGCACGGGGTAAAGTTCTGGGATTTTTAAATAAGGATGCCAAGCATGTGTGGCATTTTCCGGGTAATATAATACTCACAATCCAGCATTTGATGGGCGGTGAAGTTCGTCGACATCTTAACACAGACCTCGCCGGATGATCCCACGGTATTGGTCGTTAACCCCCATTCGCGCACCGGACGGGAACGATTCGAGGACGTGAAGCAGGCGTTGGAAGGCGCGATGAACGTGGTCGACGCCGTTTTACCTGATAACGAGGCCGAATTTCGGGATGTCATCGAATCTTATTGCCATCAGCGAATTCGCCGCTTTATCATCGGGGGTGGCGACGGAACGCTATCGGCGGCAGCGAATATATTGGCATACCGACCAGTGGTTGTGGGGGTATTGCCACTGGGAACTGGGAATACCTTCTTTTCCGGCTTGAACTTGCCGACATCCTTGCCCCGCCTTATTGACGTGTTGGCTTCGGGGCCAGTGGTTCCTATAGACCTGGGGCTCGCCGAAACCGACACGACGCACCGGTACTTTTTAAATACGGCGACTTTAGGGGTCAGCGAACGTCTAACGCAGCTATTAACGGGGGAGTCGAAGCGGAAACTGGGTTGGCTGGCGTGGCCCAAAGGGGTGCGCAAGGCCATCATGCAAACCCCGGTTTTCCAGGTACGTCTTGAATACTGGAACCGTGTCGACATCTTTCGGACTCGTCAACTCATCATAGCCAAGGGCCGAAATCTGGCGGGACCGGTATTCATGCTGGACCACGCATCGTATCAGGACGGACACGTGCATGTGTTTAGCCTGGGAGGCAAGGACTGGTGGTCATTGTTCAAGGTAGCAGGGCGGCTGGTATTGGGAAGGCAGATCAGCGATCGTTCCGCGCATTACTGTGCCGTGAAAGAAGTCCATGTGACGACCGATCCGCCAATGGCGATAGATATCGATGGCGATGTTTGGGGAAGGACTCCATGCCGCTTTACGGCGCATCCCCGGGGGTTGTGGGTGGTGGCGCGGTTCAATGTGAAAACCTCTTACGGGATTCAGGGCGTCTCATAGAGAGGAGAGGCAAGTTATGTGCGTTATCGGCACACTGTTCTTTCGTTTTAGGGTTTGTGAATTAGTTCACAACAACTAAAGTGAGTACATTTTCTTCCCCAAAAATCGAACAGATCTAGCACTCATAGGCTCTGAACCCGCGAGTTTATGTGTGTTATACCTGTTATAGCCGTTTCGGTTTGAACTCTATAGTCTCCCCGTGTGGAAGGCCAATCCATATGGGATTGACAGGCAAAGGAGGGAAAAAGATGACCCAATTGGGTTGGGCCGAATTGCAGTTCGGAGTAACAACCATATTTCACTTTTTTTTCGTGCCGGTAACGATCGGATTGTCATTCCTTATCGCGATTTTGGAAACGATTTATGTGCGGACAAAAAATCAAGTCTATCGGGATTTGGCGAAGTTTTGGGGTCATTTGTTTCTCATTAACTTTGCCGTTGGGGTTGTCACGGGACTTCTTCAGGAATTCCAATTTGGCTTGGACTGGGCCACCTATTCCAAGTTCGTGGGAGCGGTTTTTGGCGCGCCACTGGCTGTGGAAGCGCTGGCCGCGTTTTTCCTGGAATCAACCTTTATCGGAGCGTGGGCTTTCGGTTGGGACCGCCTCTCTGCCAGAGCGCACGCTGTGGCCATCTGGCTAGTGGTGCTGGGCACGAGTTTGTCGGCATTTTGGATTCTCACGGCCAATTCGTGGATGCAGGAGCCTGTTGGCTACGCGATTTCTCATGGCAGAGCCGTCATGACTAGCTTTGGGGACATTTTAACGAACCCTCAGTTATGGGTGGAATTTCCGCATACGGAACTGGCGGCCCTGTTGACCGGTTCGTTTTTTATGCTGGCCATCAGCGCGTATCAGATTTGGCGAAAGAAGAACGTCGAGGCTTTTTCGCGTTCTTTCAGGGTGTCTACCATTGTCGCGGCGATTACGAGTGTTTTGGTTATTTTTGTCGGAGACGCTCAAGCGGCACACTTGGTTAAGGCACAGCCCATGAAGCTGGCTGCGGCGGAAGCATTGTGGAATACGAGTTCAAAGCATGCTCCCTGGAGTGTGGTCGCGACAATTAATGCAAAGAATCACACGGACCCTTTTCAGATTCAAATTCCCGAGTTGTTGACTTTGTTAGCCTATAAAAGACTGTCCGGAGCCGTTGAAGGAATTAACCAAGTCCAGGCTCAGATGGTGCATCGTTACGGACCCGGAAATTACATCCCGCCTGTGGCGGTGACCTTTTACTCGTTCCGGACCATGATTTTCGCCGGAACGGCAATGATGGCATTAGCCTACTATGCTCTTTATCTATTACGGAAGAACCGCTTTACCCAAAAGCGCTGGTTTTTGCGCATCTTGACAGGGGCTATTGCTCTTCCCTATCTGGCCAACTCTGCCGGATGGATCATGACAGAAGTCGGGAGGCAACCTTGGGTGGTCTACGGCCTGCAACTGACGGCCCATGGGGTATCTCCCAAGGCTTCAGTATCCTCTTTGGACATCGAACTGTCATTGCTGGGATTTGCGGCTTTTTACGGAGCCATCGCCTATGCAGCCATTCATTTATGGAAGAAGGCCATTAGGCAGGGGCTGGATCCGGATCCCGATTTTGAACAAAGGGCGGGTGAACCGAAAGATCTGCTCTTCGGAACAGGGGGTGTGTCCGATTAAGCTGTTTCCGGACATGACGGTATCAGACCGGCTATTTCCGGACACAGACCAAGACGAAGGGGTGAGAGATCATGTGGCTGCGTGAATTGTGGTTGGTTTTGGTGGGCATCTTATTTACCGGCTACTTTATTTTGGAGGGGTTCGATTACGGAGTGGGTATGCTGCACCCATTCATCAACCACACGGATGGGGAAAAACGGGCATCACTAAGTGCCATTGGCCCCACCTGGTCAGCCAACGAAGTCTGGCTGGTAGCTGCCGGAGGCGCACTGTTCGCAGCGTTCCCCGACTGGTACGCGACCATGTTCAGCGGATTCTATTTAGCTTTGATTCTCATTCTGCTAGGACTTATTGTGCGTGGCGTCGGCATCGAATACCGAAGTCAGGACAAAAATCTGAAGTGGCGGACCACCTGGGACTGGCTGATTTTTGCCGGCTCATTCCTCACGACCGTCTTGTGGGCTGTCGCTTTTGCTAATATTGTGCGGGGAGTTCCCATTACAGCGCATAAGATTGATGTGGGAGGCTTCGGCTCCCTGATCAACGGATTTAGTCTTTGGGCCGCGTTAACTTTTGTGTTAGTGTTTTTGGTACAGGGAGGCGCTTATTTGGCAATCAAAGGCGATTCCCGATCCCGAAAACAAGGCCGGAGGGTTGCCGGGAAGGCGGCGTGGCCGGCTGCTCTGGCTCTAGCCATTTGGTTTGTTTGGATGGATCGGCTCCCGAGTTCGGCAGGACATGTGGATGCCCTGGCGGTTATCCTACAAGTGCTGGCGGTACTGGCTGTGGTTGCCGGGTGGCTCTCCGGTTATTTTACCAAACACGCCGGCTCCTTTGTGTTGTCGAGCTTATCCATTGCCTCGACGACCTTTAGCTTGTTCCGAATACTGTTTCCCCGGGTCATGGTGTCGAGCCTCAACCCGCGGTGGAGCCTGACCATTTACAATGCGTCCTCGACAACTTACACGCTGCAGATCATGTCGGTAACCGCCTTAATCATTTTGCCGATTATCCTAGGGTATCAGACATGGCTGTACTGGACATTCCGCAAACCCGTCAAAGACGAGGAGATGGGATATTAAATGCACCCGCGGTTGTTAAGAGAGGTCAAGTCGGTCCGTGTTCTTATGGGGCTCGTGGTGCTTCAGGGTGTGCTGAGTGGGCTTCTGATTATTTATCAGGCCTACGACCTGGCCGACATTATCAATCGCGTTTATATTGGTCATGAGCATCTGAGCCAAGTTCAATATTTATTGGGAAACTTGCTGGCAGTCATTGGTTTAAGAGCGCTCTTGACCTTGTTTGGCGAAAGTGGCGCCTTAAGCCTCGCGACTCGAATTCAGTCCCGGCTGCGTCTGAGGTTAAGCAAGCGGATTTTAAATGCGGGGCCATTATACATTAACCGCGAACACGCCGGTGAGCTCGTCAATACTCTGACCAAAGGCGTGGAGGATTTGGAACCCTATTTGGCCCGGTATATCCCTCAGGTGGCCATTACAGCGCTGGTTCCGACCATTATATTGATTGATGCATTGGTCAAAGACTGGATAACGGGGGTGATCCTCCTCGTCACTTTGCCTTTGATTCCCTTTTTCATGATTCTGATTGGCCGACAGGCCGAATCGAAAACGCAAAAGCAATGGCAGCTGTTAAGCCGTCTCAGTGCTCATTTTTTGGATATCTTGCAGGGTTTGACCACGCTAAAACTCATGGGGCAAAGTGTGCAACAGGCGCATGGTATTGAGCGGGCGAGCGATGAGTTTCGGCGGGCAACCATGTCGAGTCTTCGCATTGCGTTTCTGTCTGCGCTGGTGTTAGAACTATTGGCGTCCTTAAGCATGGCCATGGTGGCTGTAGCGATCGGGTTACGGCTGATTTCCGGTTTGATGGCATTTCGTACGGCATTCTTTTTGCTGGTCCTTGTACCCGAATTTTATATCCCCTGGAGGGCTTTAGGAACCCGGTTTCACGATGGCCTGGGCGGAATGGAAGCAGTCAAGCGCATTTTTCAGATTTTGGATGCACCTCAGCCGATCACCGCGTTCGGAACCCGGAAACTCTCTAACCTAGAATATTCTTTGAAATTCGAGAACGTGGGTTTCACCTATGAGGGACGGGAGAGCCCGGCGGTAGAAGGAATGACGGCCTGTCTGCACGCCCATGAACGCATTGCCATTGTGGGGCCGACCGGATCCGGAAAAACCACTGTGCTGTCCCTGTTGATGGGTTTTGCCCATCCTACTACTGGCTTAATTCGTCTCGGTGAGGTACCCTTCGACGATTTGGACATCGAATGGTGGCGTACTCAAGTGAGTTTTCTCACCCAAAACCCTTATATTTTTTCCGGTACGTTGCGGGACAACTTATTAATGGCCAAAGCGGATGCCACGGATGAGGAGTTGAAAGCGGCTCTCGATATGTCCGGCGCCATGGAATTCGTGCGGCATCTTCCGCAAGGAATTGACAGCCCTGTGGGAGAGAGGGGAAGGGGGCTAAGCGGAGGGCAAAAACAGCGTTTGGCGTTGGCAAGAGCCTTCCTAAAAGACGTTTCGATTGTTTTGATGGATGAACCGACGGCTAATCTGGACGCCCAAACGGAGGCCCTTCTGTGGAAGGATTTGGAGAAGTTACTGACCGGACGTACGGCATTGGTTGTGGCTCACAGACTTTCGACGGCCAGACGCCTGGATAGGATTTGGGTGATGAACCAGGGGCATTTGGTGCAAGAGGGTACGGCGAGGGAATTGGAATCCGTATCAGGGTTGTACCGTGAATTGAGTGAAGCTTATAGGGCACCGGGTAAGGAGGGGGAGGGACTATATGCTGCGCTATCTGGGCATGCTGAAACCCTATAAGTGGTGGGTCATTTTAGCCTTGCTGGCGGGAATTTTTACGGTAGGGGCTAACATGGGCCTTATGTCCACTTCGGCTTACTTGATCGCCAAGGCGGCACAGCATCCCTATACGATATTACTGTTATGGGTTCCCATTGTGGGTGTGCGATTTTTTGGAACCTCCCGGGGTGTTTTCCGTTATTTTGAACGCTATATTTCCCACGATGTGACTTTTCAGCTGCTCAAAGAACTGCGGGTGTTTGTGTATCGCCGTCTCGAGCCCTTAATTCCTGCCGGATGGGGCGTATATCATTCCGGAGATTTATTAAGCCGCGTGGTGGGGGATATTGACGTATTACAGAATTTATATCTGGGGTTGTTCTCGCCTCCTATTATTGCCGCAACGACGTTTGCGGCGGCAACCGCTTTTATGGGGATGTTTGCTCCGTCTTTGGCGGAGTGTCTCGCAGTTTTTTTGCTTCTGAGTGGTTTTGCCGTTCCATTTTTGACACAATGGACAGCCAAAAAAACAGGCCGGTCTCTTATTAGGGCTCGTGGTGCATTGAGTACGCAACTGGTCGAGGTGATTCACGGTAACACCGATATCTTGGCTATGAATCAGGAAGAGCGGTATCTCGGCTCTCTTTCCCAGCAAATTCGACAGTGGGCCAGACAGCGTGTTTATTTACACCAAATCAGCGGAGCGTCTGCGGCCTTGACATTATTACTCAATAACGGGGCCATGTGGGTTGTGCTCGTGGTGGGAATCGAACTCATTGACAGTCATCGCCTGGCTTCTATCTTGCTGCCCGTTGTGGTATTGCTCAGTTTGGCCAGTTTTGAAGCGGTCAACCAGCTTCCGGGAGCCTTCCAGTTTCAGGGGCAGGTTAGGGAAGCTGCCCGGCGGATCAATGAACTCGTGGACAAGAACCCCTTGGTCAGCCAAGGGGGGGTAGACGCCCAAAGCGTTATAGCTCGCGGAACCCCTCCTCACGTGAGCTTGCACGAGGTGCATTTTGCATATGATCACGAGGAGTCAGAACGATTGCGGGGCATTACCTTTTCGGTTCAGGGAGGACAGCACGTGGCTCTCGTGGGCCCCAGCGGTGCGGGCAAGACGACTCTAACCGGTATTCTTTCCGGGTTGTGGCCGTATTCCCAGGGGGAAGTGCTCGTGAATGGCGTACCGTTGGATACCATCCTAACCCGTGAATTGCCGCGATTAGTTGCCGTGGTCGAGCAAGAGCCTCACTTATTTAACACTACCTTGCGTCAAAACCTGTTGCTGGCCAATCCTGACGCCACACAAACTCAAATAGACCAAGCGCTCGACATCGCGCAACTGCGCCAGGTAGTCACATCACTGCCCAATGGCTTGGACACGGTCATTGGTGAACAAGGAGCGCAACTATCCGGTGGGGAACGAAAACGGGTTGCCATTGCCCGCGTAATCCTTCAGAATACGCCTCTGATTATCATGGATGAAGCCACCGAAGGCTTGGACGCTGTGACCGAGCGTAAGGCGATCCATGCTATAACCGAGTGGGCCAGAGATCGGACGGTAGTCTGGATTACCCATCGGCTATCTAATCTTGACATATTTGACGCGGTTATTGTTCTCAACCAGGGGACAGTAGCGGAGGTGGGGTCGGCACGGGATCTCGCGGCCGGTTCCGGGGTCTTCGCCCGTATGTTGACAGCTGAGGGCGGTATGCATTGGGGAGAGGGTTGGCATCAATCGGGCAGGCGCTTAGAATCGCAAACAAAATCCCCTCCCCAGGCGGGGACGGGGAAAGGTCTGGATAATTCGGTTTCCTCGGGCTGAATGCCGTGACGCACTATCAGGGATGAGTCCTCTCAAAAGGACACATGCCAAAATCAATACCGAAGAGCTTTGTGGTGACGATCCGGAAGTGTGAAATAGGTGATAACGCCTCCACCCACGGCCCATATCCAAACTGCTACGCCAATTGGCCATAGAAACCAGCCCGCAAGGCCAAATGTGATGGTCTTCAGAACCCATAACGCCAGGAGAAGACCGAGTTGAACCGATCCCGAAGCAAATTTCCCCATGATCAGCGTCCCTACCCCGGGAAGAAACACATTAACCACAGTTCCCGCCAAAGTCAGTGCCTTACGCATTAAAACCACCTTTCTTTCCATGAAATGTCGCAGTGTTCAAGATGGTGGCTGTACATTTATCCTATTATAACACACGCATCGGATCACAAAGAGGGCTATTGGTCCTTATAAAAATCTCGGAGACGGGAAGAACGCCATCAATTTTGGGAGAAACAGCCGTGGCCGCGGGTCTCTGTCATCCATAATTCGATATAGAAGCGGAGTGTGGTTCTCACATCGGCGGGCTATAATCCCTTAAGCGAGTAACTCCGGATGGGTCATGTTCGTTTCTGGGGAGAGTTGTCTGTCCCGATGAGGACAGCAGGTTTGACCCCACAAAATTTGTATACTGTTCACAAGATGTCTTTGCGCTACTCCTGTCGGAGGGCATCTTGAGGTGAAGAGGATCTGGCGCTGTGCGACGTGATGGGGGAGGATGAATGATGCCGGCAGTTGACATTAATTGTGACATGGGTGAAAGTTACGGAGTCTATCAAATGGGTGATGATGCCAAGGTGATGCCCTACATCTCGTCGGCTAACGTGGCCTGCGGATTTCATGCGGGTGACCCCCGCATTATGCGTCGCACTGTGGAATTAGCTAAAGCTCATGGTGTGAGGATCGGGGCTCACCCGGGATTTCCTGACTTGGCGGGATTTGGGCGGAGAAACCTCGAACTGACTTTCGAAGAGGTTCGTACGGATGTTCTTTATCAATTGGGAGCTTTATCGGCTTTTGCCCAAGATGCCCAATGGCCATTGCAGCATGTAAAGCCGCATGGCCAATTGAATAACATGGCCATGAATCATCCACAGTACGCCGACGCGATAGTCGATGCGGTCTATGGCTTTAATCCCGAACTCATCCTTATCAGTTATGGAGGCCTGTTAATGGAAGCGGCGATTGGCCGCGGTCTGCCGGTGGCTTATGAAGTTTACGCGGACCGGGAGTATCAGGCGGATGGCCAACTGGTATCCAGGCGTGTGCCCGGAGCCGTGATCCATGATGTTAAGAGGATTATGGAACGCGTGATGCGGATGATTACTGACCAGGAAATTATCGCCGTCACCGGCGAACGGTTACCCCGCAAGATCGATACCATTTGCATTCACGGAGATACCCCCGGAGCTGATGAAATTGCCCGCCGCCTGTCGGGATTTCTTCAGGAGCACGGCATTACCATTGCCCCGTTAAAAGACCTGTCGCGCGGTGCCAACTAACCCGCTACGCGTCGCTCTGTCCCTTCTTGAATTGCTTGCTTCGAATTTCTGATATCAGGGACGCGCCACAGGTACAACAGCGAATGCCGGCGCGCTCTTCTTCGGTCTCTCACCCTAGGTTTGGTCCTGACCCCAAGGGTAGGGCATCTGAAGCTTTGGCCCATTGGGAACCGCGTTACCGCCCTTTTGTCATTGGGAAAAGGGCGTGGCAGGAGCCGGCACGCACAGCGTCTATTTTCTGTATCCCGCCCGTCAAAGGGCTTCGTGGTGGGTTGGCTGGTTTCCATGAATGGCCTTATGCCGTGTTCGGGTGAAATTACTGCTCAAGGCTGCTGTGGAGTGGATTCTGATGAGGGCTCAAAAGAGCGAAATTCGCACAAGGCGCGGGTCGGATCGCAACGTGGTCCGAAAAGAAAAGTTTGGTACACGGTACACCGCATCCCAATTTGGAAAATTTAGTTTTTATAGAAGGAATTTCGATCATTAATGTCGAAACACTATAAGGCAAGTATGGAGGGGAATGATTGTGCGCAAGGATCTAACGTTACCATCGGCTTCACATTTAAATTTAAAGCCAGTTGTTGCTCAGAGTGTGGCCGAAGAGGTCTATCAACGACTTCGCCAAGCAATAGTTGATGGTGATATAGGACCTGGACAAAGGCTGATCGAACGCGCACTTGCGGACTCCTTGCAAGTGTCGCGCACGCCGGTACGAGAAGCGCTGAAACAGCTTACGGCGGAAGGGCTTGTTAGTGTGGACGGCCATCGCGGACTGATTGTGGCGCGGTTATCCATCGAGTTTATTCAAGAAGCTTATCAAGCGCGAGAAGTTCTGGAAGGATTGGCGGCTCGACTGGCAGCACAAAATCGCTATGACCCCGAGGATATGACAAAGTTGGAAGAAACATTGGTGAAGATGGAATCTGGAAGTCTTTCGTACAAAGAATTCGACCTGGTCCATGCAACATTTCACGACACAATAGCCAGCATGTCGGGTAATAGCTACGTCATTCGATACTTGCAAGATTTAGCCGTTTTCCGAACCCGAATGGTGTCCTTGGAATGGATTCCGAAAATCCGGGTACACGCTTCCTTGCCGGAACATCGCAAGATTGTTGACGCTATTCGCGAAGGTCAACCCGACGAAGCAGAAAAACAAGCCAGGAAACACGTGATGAATACGCGTCAGACTCTGATCAATCGGTTAACCGCAGATAACTTGACTGAATAACAAAAAGGGGGAGACTTGACAATATGGCAGCGAGACTGTCTTTAGCATTAATGGCAAGTGTATCAATCTTATCGCTGGGATTGGCTGGATGTGGTGCG
>PXYT01000100.1 GCA_003023725.1 Sulfobacillus benefaciens
GGGACTTTCGTCCGGTAAACCGCTGCGTCAGCCCGCCTCGCGCCCGTCTGCCATGCCGGGAGATTCGCCTTTGGCGATAAACGGCACGGCCACGGCCGCTAACGCCATGACCGCAACAATAATCACCCACACTGCAGGAGACGTCAGAACCAACGGACCCAACACCACAGGAATCACGGCCACTCCAATATTCGACGCCATGCTATAGCCCGCTGTCGCAAGACCCGCGGAACCCGCATTTTGAGCCTGGCGAGCCGAAGCCTCAAGTGCCAAAGTGTACCAACCGTTGCCGACCACTCCAAATCCCAGGAACGCCAAATCCAGTCCCCGGACGTGGACCGGGAATGTTCCGGTCAGTTGCAGCGCACAGGCCAGTAAAAAGAGCCATGACAAGACAGCCAACACGCGCTGCAGTCCAATACTATTCTCCCGGAACTGCCCCAGCCAGCCAAAAAAGGCTGCGCCCACAGCAGAGCCCAAAAATGTCAGAGAAGACAGATAGGCACCGACGAACACAGCACTTGGGGTGTGGAGATGAGACAAAGCAGTGGTGCTGATTGAACCGTACATGACACTAATGGAAGAGACCACAAAGCCAATCCACCACCATGCCGAGACCACCATACGCACCCGTCCCAAGGTAGAGCCGGAAACCGTCGGTATCTGATTCACCTGAATCACAAGCCACAATCCGGCCACCACAGCCAACAGTGCAGTCAGCCGAAAGTTGGTTGCCATGGTCATTAAAGGGGCCAACAGCGACGACAGGGCCATCCCCAGAAACAAACTGCCAATCACCAGCCCCGTGGCCATTTTGGTGCGGGTCACACCCGAGATTCGCAAGACGGCCCCGATGGGAGCAATGAGAAAAGGATAAGCCAAAGCCGCAACAATTTGCCCCACCAATAACTCCGTGTAACTTGATGCCATCACCCGCACCAGCAAACCCACGACCGTCAATATGACGGCAATCCACAAAACCGGCTTCGGACCTTTCTTGGCAGCCCACAGCCCGGCTGGCAGTGATGCCACAATCATGGTGTAACCGTACAGAGAAATCAGCAACAGCACAGACCCCAAAGGGGTGTGAAAGCGTGCCATAATCGCCGGCACTAAAGGAGCCAAAACAAACCATCCGAATCCAACCACAAACGCAAAAGATCCGTAAGCAGCCAATACTCCTGGGGTTCGGGAGAACACAACATCACCTCGTAGGATTTCATAATGAGAAGCTTTTGGAATATCTCATATTTCGCCATGCCGGGGGCTTTTTCCTTGAAAATTATCCGCTGGGCCAAAAAAATTGCAACGAACTGCACGGCTCTTGACTATTGGCGCTGTATCCATAAGCACTACCCCGGGGCGAATCATTGCAGCGATAAGATGGGTAAAGTCAATCGTCTCGGGTCCCTGCCCCACTCTCTGGCCCAAGAGAGTTTTGGCCAATCGTCCCGGATTCCAAGGGGAAAGTTTTTTGTTCCGCTTTCCGATACAATAGTCCTTAGTCCCTCGATGACCCGGAACCGCCGGACAGGCGAGGAATAATGGCAAGGAGGCCCCAGCCCTTATTTGTAAGATGGGTGGCTTCACCGGTCATCTCCATGATGAACTCCTTCTGCAAAACCTTGGAGGCATCTACCCGGGACTGAAAGTGGAAAAAAGAAGGGAGAAAATCATGACTGAAGCCGAAACCTATCGATTGCCGCGTAATGTCAGGCCCAGTCTCTATCGCCTCGAAATCGCACCGGATTTATCAGCCGGGAAATTTCACGGACACGAGGCTGTCGATATTGAGGTGTTGGACAATACCGACACCCTCGTCTTAAATGCGCACGATTTGACAGTGTATAACATTGTGGCGACACAAGACGATCATGAGTCCCTTAATGGAAACGTCCTCTACAATGCTGAAGAGGAACAGATTACCCTGAACTTTGAGCAGCCCCTCGTATCTGGGAAGTGGCGACTCTTTATGGATTTCGATGGACTCCTGGCCGATGACTTGCGAGGATTTTACCGCACCACCATCGACACCGACGGGGGCGATCCCCTTGTCTTTGCTTGCACCCAATGCGAGGCAACCGATGCCAGGCGGGTTTTCCCCTGCTGGGACGAACCGGACTTTAAAGCACGTTTTGCCATCACGCTGAGTGTCGACCCAGATCTCACGGCTTTATCCAACGAAAAAATCCTGTCGGAATCCATCGACGCCCAGGGCAAACGCCAAGTTCAATTTGCGGAAACCATACCCATGTCCACATACCTGGTGGCCTTGATTGTGGGGCCTCTTGACATGACCTCGGAAGAAGTGACCGGGAATGTGCCCATTCGCATCGCCGCCCGCCCGAAATTGCTGCATTTGGCCAATTTTGCAAAACGGGAAGCCGTGAAAAGTCTGGAATATTTCCGCAACTATTTCGGCATAGACTATCCGGGCAGCAAACTGGACCACGTGGCGATACCGGATTTCGCCGCCGGTGCCATGGAAAACTTAGGGTGTGTGACTTACCGTGAGGAATCCCTGCTCATTGATGAAAAACACTCCTCTCCCGTGGAGCAAATGCAAGTGGTCATGACAATCGCCCATGAAACGGCACATATGTGGTTCGGCGACATGGTCACCATGCAGTGGTGGAATGGCCTGTGGCTCAATGAAGCCTTTGCGACTTTTATGGAACTGCTGGCGATGGACGCTCTGCACCCTGAATGGGACATCTGGACAGGATTTGGGGTGCAAAGAACCTACGCTTTCGCCATCGATGGGCTCGTCGCCACGCGCCCCATCGAATTTCCCGTAAAACGCCCAGTGGAAGCCGAAGCTATGTTCGATGTACTCACCTACGACAAAGGCGCGTCCGTTTTGCGTATGCTGGAACAGTACTTGGAACCTGAGGTGTTTCAACAGGGTATTACCCGGTATCTTCAAACACATCAGTACCAAAATGCCGAAACAAGCGACCTTTGGGCGAGTCTGGCCGAAGTTTCTGGACAGCCCATCGGGGAGATTATGGACTCCTGGGTCTTTCAGCCGGGATATCCCTTAATTCGCGCACAATGGCATCAGAGCCACAATCAACTGATGCTGAGCCAAAAACGATTCCAATACCAGGACCATGAAGAAGGACAGTGGAAAATTCCTGTGTCCATCGGCATGCAAATGGCTGACAACAGCCATCAAACTCTGTCGGTGTTATTGGACCGGGAATCTCTCAGCATCCCGGTGCCGCCAGGCATCCGGTGGATTCGGGTCAATCAAGGCGGATGGGGATTTTACCGTGTAGCCTACGACACACCTCTGTGGAGCGGATTAATTGCGTCCATCGGAGAAATGACTGCTTTGGAAAGACTGACTATTTTCGACGACGTGTGGGCAGCAGCCCTGACGGACGACGTACCACTCTCCCATGTCACTGAATTGTGGAAGACTTTGGTTCGTGAACAGGATCCGGATGTGTGGGGCATTGCCATGCAAAACATTGCCCTATTGGACGCGATGGGCGATGAAAGGGACCGCGAAGTGTTACGAAACTTCGTCAAAAGAATTGCCACTCCCCCGTTACAGCGTCTGGGATGGGATTCTGCCGGCAATGACAGTGTTAAGACGGCGCGCTTGCGTGCCCGGTTAATTCTGTCGCTGGGAACAATCGGCCGGGATCAGGGCGTCTGCCAGGAAGCTCATGACAGACTCATGGCCCATATTGAAGGCCGCGAACCGGCCGCACCCGAACTCCTCAACTCGCTTATCGGCATTGTCGCAGAAAACGGCACCGACCAGGAATGGGATATTTTTTACGAGCAGTTCAAAAAATCGTCCACACCCCAGGAAACCGTGCGGTACCTCTATGCCTTGGCGCAATTTCCCCAGGACCGCCTGGTGAAGCGGGCCTTTGCACTCTATTTGTCTGACGAAGTGCGAATCCAGGACGGTATCCATGCCATGGGCGGAACCTTGCGCCACCAAAAGGCTCAGCATGCTGCTTGGGACTTCATTGAGGAGCACTGGAACGACATTACCGCCAAATTTCCTCCCTATATGCTGTACCCTCTCATCGTTCCCGTGTCATGGATTGTTACCGATGAACTGGCAGAGCGGACCGCACAGTGGTTTAAAACCCATCCGGTTCCTCCGGCTGAACGCTTCATCGCCCAGTCTATCGAATTTCAAAACGTTCACCGAACTTTCGCGCACCGAGTATGGGGGCATATTGCGAACGCACTGAAATAAGAGGCGTCCGGTTAACCTGGCATCTTGGACGCCAACCCATTTGAGCCGGCACCGGCCGGCTCAAATCCTGGGCGCTCAAGAAATCAGAACGGGCAAAATTAGATAGGCTTAGGGCTTTGGGGATCCAGCAACTCGTCATCGTGTTCGTGCGCATCAAACTGCCCGGCGTGATTGAGCACCGACTATGGCGTGCCTTTGATACGGTATAGGGAGTAAAGGATCCCCGCCAGAACGATAAGGGGGACATTCCTGTATCGATCATAAGGACCACGTGCTGTCTCGGCCTGTCCATTAGAATTTGGCAATCTTCGCATATTTGATCGGGATGGGAAGCGCCCCTTTGCCACGCATCATTAGTTTGCCCGCGGATTCATAACCGGTGGAGATCCACTTCAAATCCGGGAAACGGTCCCGGTAAAAGTCAGTGGCCACCCACGACAAGGAAGTGACGCCAGTCGCCTGGGCAATCGCCGCCATGGTGGGCAGTTCCTCTGCCAGGACCCCATACATCCAGAGCGTGTCAGGGTCTGTGTCGAAAATGAGCGCAGCGTTCCATTCGGGATGGTAGTAAAACCGCCTTTGCCAGGTGTCCTCATAACAATTTAGCTGAAATGAACTGGTATACACCGTCGGCGTGAACCAATATGAGATAGGGATACATTCTCGGAGCAGACGGTCCAGTAACGACGCATCAGCCGGCTGGGAGATGTTCGAGTCGTTTGAGGGAGATCGGCGTCTCATAAGCCAGGTCCGGTAGGCGAACGCGAAACCTGGTCTCTGAAACAATCCGAAAGCCAAACTTTTCATTAAAACTCGGGATTTCCGTAAAAAGCAAACTCAGGAGATAATTCCCGTCGATGTCTTCCAACATACGTACAATGAGGCCGGTCATGAGTCCACGGTGGCGGTACTCGGGCCGCGTCATGACGGACTGAATTCCTGCAGCCGTAATTGAATGTCCCTTGATCATTAAAGGCAATTCAAAGCACCAAGCGTTGGCGATTGCTGTGTCGCCATCAAAGAAAGTATACGGACAATAAGACGGGTCCCAAAATCCCCGTCGATGAAAGTCCTTAAGCATTGCGGCGGGAATCCCGAATACGTCCTCGAAGAGTGGGTAAAGTTTCTCACGCACAAGAGGATTGCCGCTATAGGCGGTATCGAACTGCACGACACATCACCATCTTGGTAATCAGCCATCATCATGTTGATTGAGTTGAATTCCATTGTGAGCCTCCATTTTCGGAGCATGCAGGTGAATCAGTCTCTGTTCCGTCTTCCTACAATCGCCCATTCGCCTTTCGGCCCGTCCAATCCGTGCCGTGAATCCCTGCAAGGATTCATGTACTCGGAGACTCCGCCAAGCCCCGATGCCCACAAACACCAAGATCCCCGCCCTCTGTCGAGAGCGGGTCTACCCGCACA
The DNA here is from genome assembly GCA_003023725.1 of Sulfobacillus benefaciens. Taxonomy (GTDB): domain Bacteria; phylum Bacillota; class Sulfobacillia; order Sulfobacillales; family Sulfobacillaceae; genus Sulfobacillus; species Sulfobacillus benefaciens. The sequence goes on from PXYT01000100.1 coordinate 5,651, forward strand.
AAATCAGTCTGAACTCGTCATTTACTCAATTGGGGTGAGATTAGAACAAATTCATCCGTACCGACATCTAACTCCGTGAACTCATTGCGATGGCCATGACGCTGAAAAACCCGCAAACAATCTAAACACAAATACTGGCCGTCCAGGTGTTTTCGGCGACGGTGAACATGTGCGCATAAAACAGAATCATCCCGCAGATAATGAAACGTAGGATAAACATTCAACGAAAGCGTTGCTCATAGCACGACCCCCTGCGCAAAAATTTTCTTGGTGAATTGGGTTTGGTGTGCGGGAACGACTTCGGCTGGCGTCAATACCACGAGATCTACCGGCACAGACAATGCTCCTAAGCGTTGGTACAGGGTAACTGTGCGATCTAGTCGTGACAATGGTGTGTCCCAAATCACCATAAGATCCAGGTCACTATCCATTCGGGCATTGCCACTCGCCACGGAGCCGAACAAAATCACCTGTTGCACACCCAAGGCATAAAGACGATCAGCTATACGAGGCGCTTCGCTCTTTAAGAATGCGACATACTCGTTCTTCTGCTGAACCAATGTCGCGAAATCTACCGTATCCATGGCCTGCACCTTCTTTGAAATTACTGAGTGGACATCTGGTTAACATTCACCCGAGGGCAACACGCACAAAGAAATGTCTTCATCCAGGCCATCCCACCGAACCGCTTCTCCGTTCCACACTAAGCGCCATTTGTTTCGTTCCTCGGGGCTGGCGGCAGCCAATCGAGGAAATTCGTCTAACGGAAAAGCCAATGACCCACGGTTGCTCAGATCAAAGATAATGTGACCGTCATCAAAACGTACTGCCGTAGCATGCGGCAGAGGGGGCAATGGCGTAGCCTCATCAACGACAAGAGTTTTGGGGCCTTCTAACATTTTTGTCACCCTCTTCCCTTTCTCTATTATATCCTGGATACCGTTCCTGATGAACTTTCCTTGGGGTTGCTCCCCATGTCAAGGCTACTGAGAGAACAAAAAACAACGAATGGGTGGAACCTATTCTGGGCGTTTCTTCAGCATGGAGACGACTGCGGCAAAGAGCGACGCAGGCAGGTAAATATTGGGGCGATATAAATTGTCCGAAAACTTCTTCCACTCTTTATACACAGGCATGGCTTCATGCAGCATTCCCACTAGCCGTTCCGATTGGGTCATTCGCGGTGGGAAGAAGTCTTGGCTTTTTCCGGTAGGCACCAGCACGGTTGCATCTCCATGAAAAAGACACAGAGTGGCCGTGGCCCATCCAAACAGTGTCATGACATTCAAGAGATCGGCAGGCAATCCTTCGCCTGCCATATGCCATGCACGAATACCATCGTCATAGCGCGTCAGAACCATTCCCAGGACGACGGTCAGACGACCTGCAGACAGGGTATTGGGCATGTCGAATGGGGTGGTTGCCGCATTTTCTCGCAAAAATCCTATCCCTGTCATGCAGAATCGGAATGTCATGGGGCAATCCTTCCTCGCGAAACGCCATATCGGAGGGCTCCTCGTCAGTAATCAGATAGTGAGCCCAGTCTAGAATATGATCCTCTCTTTCAAACTAGAGGTGGTTGGTTGACCCCCGCGGGGACGGCGCATTAGGATTAAAGAGTACTTTTGGGGGAAATCAACTTTCCAAGGCCAAAAACAACCTGAAAATCTTGCTCTGATTAACTTAGCTGACTTTCAATAATCCCATTGATGCTGTGCGTACAATGCGATCACGTAATCGCTCAGGCACACGTTCCAGAAATCGCACAAAAAGGCGCTC
>PXYT01000101.1 GCA_003023725.1 Sulfobacillus benefaciens
AAGAAGACCCGGGAGGTACGCGAAGATATTTCGTCTTCCACTTTAGAATTTTTGGGTTGCGTATGGGTTTGAGCTCTTTTTTAGTCGAAATTGGTGCTGATCAACTTTGGCATGCTGCCGCGGTAAATGGTGCGGAGCGAAAAAATTCCGGCACCTTTCGCAGTGCCGCAGGTTCTGCCATCTTTGCCCGCATTCGAATCTATATTTTGACACCGAAAAGCGTGGTCTCCCGATTTGGACTTGTCCCTAGCCCAAGTCAATGCGGCTTTCGAACGTCTCGCAATCAGCCGCGAAAGGCTTTCATCATGATCTCCCAGACCATTTCAAAGTGTAATTGCTCAGGAGTAGGGGCATGACGACACGCGGGCAGGTTGATGCTACCGGGATTCGTCACATGGTCAGGAGCCGTTTTAATAAGGGATCAAGACCCCGATAGGACGTCTCACGGATCGGCATGTTTCAGATATTTCCATTTCTCACCCGAATTTCTGGTACATTACGGAGGCACGCTTTCATTGAAATGGATCAACCTCTCTAAACAAATCCGCCTAACTGTTTCTACATTTAGCTTTCAGAGCTATTATCACCTTGGAAACTTGAGTGAATAAAATAGCCAAACCTGCCGAAATACTCAGGCGACATAAGCGAATATTCGTCCCAGTGGCTACGGGGACATTATCTCGTTGAGGATTACTTTGAATTTTTTGTACCAGAGCCTGATCCCGATACATAGCCCTCATCGTTGGTCAGGCAACAACCTCACATGCCCCGATGAAGAAATGAAAAAATTGGTGCCAACAACGTTGCGGGATAATCGACCGCTTGTGTCTTTTCCCTGTTATTGCAGTTCTCATGCGAGATAACCTTCTACTTCACCTAAAGCTAAGGCAATCGCACCCATTAGGCCTGCTTCGTGCTGGAAATGCGCGACAGTCAATTCCGGTGGAAATGGTACAAATTCCTCAAAACTCCGCAGCAATGAAGGAAAAATCACCTCGTGTACTTGCGACAGTCCCCCTCCAATAACGACACGAGCAGGATTTAATGCGATAACCAAAGATGTCAGTTGAAATGCTAACGTTCGTAAAATGGGTTGAATCCAAGCACGAATGGTCGGATTGTGTTTGGATTGACGCAAAATGTCGCCTGCGCCCATCTCCAGCCCTAGTTGTTCCCGGGCGTGATGCTTAATCCAGCCGCCTCCGACGATTTCTTCGAAGGGTGCCACCCCAGACCGTACACCCTGCACATCATACTCTGTCAAGGGATTATAAGCAATCTCTCCGCTGGCCCTTTGCGCACCTTGAATAACGCGACCTCCAACGCAGAGCGCAGCCGCTATCCCTGTCCCTAAATTTACAAACAGCCCCGGATCTGCATTCCGTAAAGCACCCCATTTCAATTCCGCAACCGCAGCGCTCTTCACGTCATTGGCAATGACGATGGGGATTCCCCCAAATGTCATACGTAATATACGGGGCAACTGCAATTGTTCCCAACCGTTAACATTGGGAGCAAATAGAACCTTAGTTTCTTGCGTGATCCCCATCGTTGCCACACCAACGTACCGGAACTCACCTCCATGCTTTCTGCGTGACCGAGATACTAGTTCCTGGGCAACCTCTAATGCACGTGACACCGCCTGTTCTGCATCGGGCAATGTCGGCACATTGTCATGTAATATGATCTCTCCCCTGGCATCAGCTGTTGCTATCGCCGTCTTGGTTCCACCAAAGTCCATTCCCAGAACAAAATCCTCGTCTTTCATTAGTCTTCAACTCCTGTAGTGGGCGGCATCAGATATGATTCTCGAATATCCTGTGTTATGGCATTAAAAGGCCACACCCGTTCGTGGTAGGACCACAGGATGAAAGCTGCCAAACCCAAGATGGTCCAAATAATCGCCAGACGAATTGCGGGCCATCCTGAAGAGACAAAAACGTAGATCCATCCTACAAAGGCAATCAGACTGGGTATTGGATACAGCCACTGGCGGAAGGGTCGTTTCAATTTGGGTTGCTTAATTCGGAGCAGAGTTAAGGCGACAACTTGCCCAATAAACTGCACCACAATCGATGTGGCCATTAAAGAATTGATGACAGTCGAAAGACTAAAAAAGCTAAAAATTGCGGTAAAAGCACCCATAACTAACAAGGAAATGTGAGGAAAATTAAGACGGTGATGCAGTACTCCAAAACTCTTAAAAAACAACTTATCGTGGGCAGCATTGTAGGGAAGCCGCGATCCCCCCAAAAGTCCTGTATATACCGATGCAAAAGCGGTCCATAGGATTAAGACCGCTAATATTGTTGCGGCCGTTGGTCCCCACGCTCTTTGCATAAACAAGGTCCCAATCGTGTTCGATTTTGCCGCGTCTTTCCATGGCACAACACTGATTATCCCAATGTTCATTGACAGATCGATGATGGCCACCGAAATGATAGCTAGAATAATTGAGCCCGGAATAACCTTGCCAGGATTCTTGACCTCATCTCCAAGATAGGCAGTCGTATAATATCCCAAGTAGTCATAAATCGCTATCAATAGCCCGGCCCCAAGACCTGAAAAAAATTTAGGGGTTAAGGCGAAGGCGTTGCGAGGATAAGAAAACGCCAACTCTGGATGAAAATGCGTAGCTGCCGCTACAATAACCATTAGTACAGTAACAATCATTCCACCCCACAGTACCTGAGTAATCCGGGAAATGGAATCAATGCGTCGATACAGTAATACCACCGTAATAATGGTAATTCCTACAGCCGCAAATTTGGTCTCCAGTGGGGTCATTCCGTGCCAAAAATAACCAAGATAGTGCGCCATACCAATCATACCCGTCGACATAATTAATGGCGTTGCCAGCAAAGTAGACCAAACAAACAAGAAGGGTACTAACTTTCCGCTGTAGTACTGAAATGCTTCCCGCAAATACACATAAGAGCCACCGGTTCCCGGCATAGCGGCTCCCAATTCACTCCACACTAGCCCGTCGGCCATAGCTAGCAGTGCTCCAACGATCCATCCCAGAATGGCCTGAGGCCCTCCCATAGCTGACAAAATCAACGGAATTGTAATAAATGGCCCGATACCCACCATCTGTGACATGTTGATTGTCGTTGAAGAAAATAGACCTAGCGCTCGGATAAACCGCGGTTTATTCTCTTCTGGTTCCATACTTCCATCCTCCCTTATTATGATTTGAGCCTCGATTGTTTCTTAAACGCATACTGAATAACGCGTTTATCCTAGCACACGTGATTGATTTCGTGTATAGTAATGATTGAATTCGATACAAATTTGGTCAACTGTCCTATTGTGACTGATTTCACGCATTTCTAAAGGGGGACTGAGTTTATGCCCGGCGCACACGTTCGACAACTGATTCAACGTCAAGTTCACGCTTGGGAAATTGCTTTACCTCTAGCAACCCCATTGCCATTTTCCGGACCCTATGTCTTTAGCGGAAGTGGGTCATCGTTTTATTTAGCACAGACTGCAACCTATTTTGCACTTTCCTTAGGTTTAGAAGCCCGTGCGGTCCCATCGACAGATATCATGCTGGAACCTGAAATCGCGTTGCGGGGTCAGGGTACTCTTATTATCATTTCGCGTTCTGGTACAACAACCGAAGCCCTGTGGGCGTCCGAACAAGCCCGAAATTCCCATTGGCCAGTTGTTGCGGTAAGCTGTCATAGCCAAAGTCCGCTTGTTGCCCACGCTGACCACGCTATTGTTTCTCCTCAAGGCGAGGATAACACCATAGTCATGGTACAGTCTTTTAGCAGCATGCTTTATCTGCTACAAAGAGTATTGGCGTTAACTGCCGGGAACAATCTCTACGGAAGTGACGATCTTCATTTAGTGACCAGTGTCTTTGATCAAGCATCAACGGCTGTTGATTCGCTATTTGATGCGAATCTGCCGCGGCGCCTCTACGTTCTAGGAGGCGGGGTGCGTTATGGCATTGCCCAAGAAGGGGCCTTGAAAGCCCAAGAAATGTCCAATCAGTGTGCAATGGCTTACGTACCCTTAGAATTCCGCCATGGACCATGGGGCAGCGTAAAGTCCGACGACGTCATTGTCATGCTCGGACAAACGCGGCATCGACGTTGGGAAACCGAACTCGGGTGTGAATTAATGCAGCGAACCCCTCATGTAATTGGGATTGCGCAAAAAGAATGGTTTACGTCAGCATTCCTGCATCCAAAAGTTTTCCTTCCCTCAACATGGCCCGACGCCGCGTTGGGACCCGTGTCGCTCATCCCTTTACAAACCTTGGCGTGGCAATGGACAATGGCCTTAGGGAAGGATCCCGATAATCCAAGCAACATTACTCGGGTGGTGGAGTTACATGATACCCAGTTCCCCTAACGATAATCCCAAAAGCGCCTATGAGCGGCAACTGGCCATCTTAGCCTTGCTAAAGCGTTCAGGCAGCGTCACCGTACAAGAACTAGCAAATAACTTCGCCTGTTCTTTAGCGACCATTCGGCGCGATCTTCAGGATTTAGTAAAGCACGAACCGGAAATCCGCCGTTATCATGGGGCGGTCGGGATCGAGCCCCATGCCACGGAACAATGGTTTAACGAGAAAACCTCTTTGTTCACCGACGAAAAAGAGGAGCTGGCGCAACTCGTGGTGGATTGGCTTCCCGACGGATCAATCGTAGGTCTCAATGGAGGGACCACCACAACCCAAGTAGCAGCAGCTATCGGCAAAAACCCTAAAGGGATGACTGTGGTTACGAATGCGATTAACATAGCGTACCAGCTAGCTCGGGCCGATGTTGCGGTGGTAGTCATTGGCGGCGATCTGCGCCCTTACAACTATGAAACGACGGGAACGATGGCCATCGCAGGATTATCCCACTTGCATCTTGACTGGGCTATTCTTGGTGCCAATGGTGTTCATCCCAAAGTCGGCATTACCACCACGGCGAACGAAGAAGCCTTATTAGGACAGAGTTTTCGCCGCTCCGCCAACAAAATCCTGATTATCGCGGACCATAGCAAAATCGAACGGAACGCCTTGTATCGGATGCTATCGTGGACCGAGACGGATTACGTGGCCACCGGCATGGATGCGTTCTCGACCATAAGAGATTGGCCGCTGACCTCTTCTCCGGTCTTTAATGAACGAAAAACAGTCGGAATCTGGGAAACAAAACTCGGAAGGGAACAGCCATGATATACGCGGTGACGTTTAATCCTTCATACGATGTTGTCTTCGCGTTAAATTCCGATTTTCGCATCGGTGGTACTTTTAATCAAGTGCCCTGGACGGGATTTGCGGGAGGCAAGGGCAACAATGTTGCGCGTGCCATTAAGCAGTTGGGAGGAGAAGTCACAGCAGTTGGATTTTATGGTGGGCCCTTAGGCGATATTATTCTACGTTTATTGACTCAAACGCGAATTCCTTATTTGAATGAACCGGCAGCAGATTCATCTCGTTTGTGCCTCACACTGTTGACAGACCGTGTTACGGAAATTCGCGGCCAAGGACCTTATGTCTCATGTGATGCAAGTCTCACTTTACTACGACGGCTTCAATCCCAGATTCGCCCAACAGATTGGATCACTTTGTCAGGAAGCCTTCCGGCCGGTTTATCGCCCAATACAGTCACTCAATGGATTGAAACATTACGGTCCTCATGCCAAGGGATCATTGCGGACCTTGCAGGAGAAAATTTAATAGCCGCATGGGAAGCTGGTGTTACGGCAATTTGTCCCAATCAAAACGAATACGTCGCTCTTTCAACAAAGCCGACGCCGTCCCCTTCACAACACATTATCATTACCCGTGGTGCTGAAGGCATGCTTTGGTATCCGCCTATGGCAACTACACCTCAAAAAATCAGTGTTCCTGCCATTCCGGCCAAAAATCCCGTAGGAGCAGGTGACGTTTTTGTTGGTGCTTTAGCCTTTGCACTGTCCCAAAAGTCCTCGTGGAAAGCATCCTTGACGCAAGCCATTGCTACTGCGTCGGCGAGCGTTGCGACGCCCGGAGTGGCTGAAATAGATCAGGAATTATTCATTGCCCTCCAATCACAAGTGACCATCACACCATCATCTGTGGAACTTTAACTTCCATCCAAGTTTCACCCAATGTTCATCATGATAGTGAAAATCTCTAAAGAAAAAATGGAGGAAAACATGGCTCGTAACCCACTCAAAGGAACTTTAGCAACATTTTCGCAGACGCACCGCATACTTTTAGGTGTCAATGCAGACAATCCCGAAATGATTGTAGGCATATCCAAAGCAGTCAGGGAGACCAAAATTCCGTTGTTCGTACAAGTCACACCTGAAACGCTTGCGCTATGGGGTTATGACGTACTAACAGCCATTATGAAGACGACTTTGGATTCCCTTGAGACGCCTGTGTCGTGGCATTTAGACCACGCCACGGCTCTTAACGATATTAAACAAGCCTTGGATTGGGGATTCACCTCTGTTATGTATGATGGGTCCACCTTGCCTTTCGAAGACAACATCCGTAACACCCAGCGAGTAGTCGAAATGGCCCTAGCTAAAGGCGCTCTCGTCGAAGGAGAAATTGGCCATGTCCATAAACCAGGAGAACCTGAAGAATGGAGACAATTAACGGATCCCGATGATGTGGTAGCTTTTGTGCAAGCCACTCACGTCGATGCGTTGGCTATTGCCATTGGCAATCATCATGCTACTCATGTCAAAGATTCCCAAATAGATTTGGATCGGCTCGCGGCCATCCAAGAAGTCTGCTCGGTGCCATTAGTCCTCCATGGGGCGAGCGGGGTTCCGGTTGAATTATATGATGCCCTGCGGAATCGCGGAATTGTTAAAATGAATTTTGGCACGGAATTGCGCTCGATTTGGTGGAAAACTGTACATGAAATGCAAAACAGTAAACCCCGATGGGTTCAGTCCAAAATATCCACGGCCATAGATAATTTTGTTAAAAGCAAACTCAGCCAGTTGTCGTGATTTTGTTGCTGAAAAACGGTATCGATCACAATAACCTCCTCAACTCATTCATGAGTGGGGTTCGGCCGGAAATCTGGCGAAGTCTTGGCCCTTTATGATGGTGGCACACACCACGATGTGGGACTGTCACAGCAACATTCAGTGTCGTGCAAGGTCCCATCCTAGGGGATTCGACTACATGGAAAAGACCTGCCCGCTCACCAGAGCAGGCTGAAGAAGGCAGGCGGTCCTCGGCTCACATTTCCCCTGACACTTAATCCCTTGGGTCTTCGCTGTTGCCACGTCGTTTCCAGACACTTCGGAGTCCCCCCTCCTCATGTGAAAAGAAACGACGAAGATTCCGCGAACGCGGCCATAATATAGCACAAAAGTTATGGCGCCTCCCGGAAATGGCGGCGCAGCGACTTGCCTGTGGCGGTCTTGGGAATTTCGTCCACCCACTGGATCGTCCG
>PXYT01000102.1 GCA_003023725.1 Sulfobacillus benefaciens
TGGGGTCAATTTTGCGGATCCCGGTCAATCCCTGCTCACAAAACCGCATCCCGTCGTGGATTATTGGGGGAAAATTCTTTTTCCACTGTCCTTAAGGCTTTGTCCTTTCAGGCTTTGAGAACAGCGGAAAAGGCTCCCAACACCGTCAAAAATATTTTTGCTCAACGCGGGGGACCCTGCAAGAGGTTTTTACTTTGCCGGCCCGCAAAGTCTGAATCCAGACGACTTTGTGTTTGTTGGCGCAATGTTTCCAGCATTCCAGCCAACACGATAATGACTTTGTAACCGGCGTCGGCCGCCATGTTGCATAGTCCGGTGTATGTAGCAGTTTTACCAGACTGGACCTCGCCCAGGATCATTCCGCGTCGTGCCCACGGGTTGGAATTTGTAGGGTCTCCTAGAAAATCTAGAATGTCATTTGACATCGTTTCCATGTTGACTGTCATCCGGACGTTCCAGCCTTTATCGTCCTCCAGATATTTGCGATAGCGATTCCAGTAAAAAAAAGTAACTGCTCAGTACCTCGCCCATGGAGAGCTTTTTCCGCTGTTCTTAAGCCTTTGTCCTTTCAGGCTTCGAGCACAGCGAAAAAGGCTCGGATACGCAAGTCACCCCCCTCCTAGATGAAACCTAGATGGGCTGCCGTCAGGTTTTTTTGTTGACGCGATACACTTGGGTTCTCGTGGTCGGGTTACCTGGGTTGCCTGACCCGCTCCTTTTTCCCGTATTTGCTATTGACACATCTGTTCCGTATCTCATGTCCTTTGGCGTGCCGCGGAGATAACGGCTCTTGTGGGCAAAATGGCAGTAAGTTACAGTGTGGCTGAGTACAACGACGGAACGCAATCCCAATTATTGTGCGACAGATCAAGAGCCGTTACTTCCGGGACGATCCTTGAGATACATGACGGGATCTATAGCCAGGCGAAGAATTCGCGGAACAGAGCGGGGCCGAGAGTCATTGGCACACTGCAAAGAAGAAGGTGGTGATGCTTTAATATAGGCTAAAGCGAATCACGGCCATTAGGCCCTATGGTTGCTTGGGATATCTTTGCCGACAGGAATTGGAGAGTGATGACGGTGTATACATGGACGACGAAGGTCGAGGAGGCTGACTGGATGGCGCCCCGTCTTTTAGACTGGAAGCCCATGCGAGTTGGTTCTACTGTTCCTGTAGGCTTTCCGGCATATTGCCGAATTTTTCATCCGGCCTATGGAAAGGATCATCACAGGGTGCGGTGGCAGGACATCGCAAGGTGGGCTGGAACGCCGCTTGCTCCCATGGCTCGCTACGAGTATTTAGCTCTGCCCCAACGTGCCCCGAAAGAACCATTCCCAGCCGAGGGCGGCGATCCTCTCGTAGGTGAAATGGATCCCGGCGATTTTGAGGCACTCGCTGGTTTGTTACGGCAGAGTGAGGGGGATGCCGATACCTGGTTCGCGGTTTGGGATGGGTTCGGATGGATGCCCGAATCTAAGACATTAACGGGTGAGATGAAAAGAGGTCCGGTAGATAACGTCGTGCCCAATGCAGTGTGGCATGCTCCCCGTGTCCGGCTTCCTGCGCGGGACTACTTCTTATTACAGGGGACGGTCGACGGCGCCGTCTCATTTTCCAAAGTGTCTTGGGGCACACCCAACCTATGGTGGAATCGTGGCCCTGGCTGGTGTCTGGCTACAGAGATTGATTTTTGTTGGACATACTTGGGAGGGAGCCTCGAACTCATCGATAGAGTGTGTCAGAGTTCCGATTTGGAGGCCTACCCCGTAACCGCGCAGGACGAGTATGAAGAAATGCCGCAATGGTTGGAAGACTATTTAGAGTCGTTGGTCGATGAATTCTTGGCGCATAAACACTGTGTCGTCTCTACAAGCCGCGGAAATGCGAAAGTGTCCTTGTCATGGAGCCTGGCCGGTCCCACCATGCAGTGGAGGACGGACACGATGGCTAGCGGCGGTATGGTGATTCCCGGAGTCTCCTCACAGTTTCGGAGGGCAATCTATGGCGTTCTGTCCGATGTGATTGGCCAAATAGCCGGATATGCCGGATAGGGCGAAGGCGGCTGCGGCTCTTTGTTGACGTTTTGAGGCAACTGCGGACACCACAGTCACATAGATTTGTCCGTGGACGAAGCCCGTTGTGGCAACCGTTGATCGGTCTCACGCATGTTGCGCATTGGCTAAGATGAATGGTCATGATGTGGCATGTTCGGGGATGTCATGGGAAACGCCGGATCGGGGAGTTGGGTTTGCTATCCTAACGAGACCCGCATTTTGTTCCAATGCCCTTTTCTGTGCAGGCAGCAATGAATTGATGGCAGGATTGATCCCAGGAAGTAATTAAGAAGGGTGTTGTTACAGTGTGTTCTCGGAACGGGCATGAGGGAAGCATATTTTCAAGAAGCAGTCCGGAGCCGCTTATGTCTTTCATAAGCTTGCCCCGTCATTCTCGGCTCAACCAATTCGCCAGGTTGTGCGATTATACATATTCCCCTGACAGATTCGTATAGTTTGCCAATGCTGAGGATACGAAATGTGCTCAACAATATGGATGACACCCCATTGACGATACTACGTGACACCAGGCGCTCCGGCATGTTTTTTCAAAAATAGCCCGACATGAGGTTCTGGAGGGTGGGGGAGCTTTATAATCCGGGGGACCCGGACTTAAGAAAAAGAGAGATGCCAAGGCCCGCTTCAGAAGACGTTCACAGGTGATCGTCCGGGAACAGGACCATAGTGAAATGTTCACGACCAATGGCAAAGGCCAACCGTAATCACGGCCGCCTCTGTCAATTTGGGTGCTTTCAACCGGAAAGCACTCGGCAGTCTTGAGGAGAGAAATTTCGGCGGTGGGATCATCAGAAAAGAATTCGTCTGCAAGACGGTGAATAGAGAGAACCCAAACAAAACCGCATGGCCTCGTTCGTGGTGTACGGGTTTAAGGGAAAAGGGCCGAAGAAGGCGCGAAGAGAAGTGCCGAAATGCTGCTGACTGATCTCAACAGGAGCCGGACGTCAATCCGGGGAATTTCACCGGCGAGCTCTTTTCGTGACGAGGGATGCCCCGGACTGCGTCTTTTTTGCCCCGAATAGGGTCTCTCATTCATCGTCAGCCAAGAGGACAAGAAAACCTCTCTTTAAAGAGAGTCCGGGACACGGAGGACAGCTTTTTGGCTGTGGATGCCGTGACCGTCGCCTGTTATCTGGGTCATCCCTAGGTGTCCCGGATGGGACAGAAATGGCATTGCCCCGTGATTTCACGGAATTGATCTGGGAGCAAGCATACACGATCTGGCGGCGAATGATGGCTATGCCTTGTGTCTAGGACGTGCGGCCTGGACCGGTGTCAAGACAATGATTGCGCCAAGGAGGCCCATGTCTGTCATTGACGGGGTAAAATCCGCAGTGAAACTATTGAATAGCCAAACTCGGCCATCATGTTCAACAATCCGGCCAATACAATGCCAAATGAGATTCAACAAGCAGTGCCGGAGTTGGACCAGGCATCCAGGCATCAAAGGCAAATATGCGAGTGTTCTGGGGAACCCGGGAATGCTCACCACCAGGTGTGAGCGACAAGGAGCGATTTCACCGAAACCCTCTTGGTTTGCAGGGAAACACGTTATCCTCCTGCACGGAGAGAAGGAGCATGAAACGCTTCGCCGGGTCTTCTGACTGCCACGACGGCGTTCTCAACCGTTATATCTCGCCAAACAAGCAAAACGGGCAAGCTCAGGAAGCCAGGAAACGAGGAAGCAACCAAGCAACAAAGCCGGCAAGACTGCAAGACGGCAGTGGCGCAGCGAGTGAGATCCGAGCGGCCCGCTTCTGTGTCAATCACCGCCATACCCTCCCGCTCTGTGCAGAAGAGTGTGGCTAAAAATCGCGAGCGGGATCTAAGGTCTCTAATCTTTGAAAGCCGAGGAGGGGTCATGAGGGTGCCGATTTTGGGAACCGCAGCTGGGATAGAAAGGTATTTATTGGAGTTGGGCACCATTACGGAGTTCCCCGACCGGGCGGGGGTCACCAGACGTTTATATACAGAGGCATGGCAAAAGGCCCAGATTATGATCTATGAGTTAATGTGCGCTGCCGGTCTTGAAGCCTGGATGGATGAGGTGGGTAATGTTCACGGCCGCCTTCAGGGATCGTCCGACCAGACAATTCTAACGGGCTCCCACTTCGACACCGTGGTCGACGGGGGAGCCTACGACGGTGCTTACGGCATTATTGCCGGGATTGTGGCCTTGTCCGAACTCAAAGCCCGCCAGGTCCCGCTGCACCGCTCTCTGGAAGTTGTGGCCTTTAGCGAAGAGGAAGGCAGTCGTTTTCCGCTGACGTGTTGGGGCAGCCGGGCTTTAGTGGGCAAAATTGACACAGAGGCCATGCTCCTGTGCGATTCCCAAGGTATCAGTCTGAACGATGCCATGCGCTCGGTGGGTCTTAATCCCTCACGGGCTCATCCCCGGCGTTCTTACGACTATCAGGGATTCGTGGAGCTCCATGTGGAACAGGGTTCCCAACTGGAGGAGAGGCGAAAACCTATTGGGATAGTCGGAACCATTTTTGGCCAGGAACGCTGGATTGTCCGTGTGAGGGGAGAAAGCGCCCATGCCGGCACCACGCGGATGGCCCGCCGTCACGACGCGTTGGTGGCGGCGAGCGAAATGGTGATGGCCGTATACCGGCTGTCTCAAAACAATGAAGCCCATGCGATTGCCACGGTAGGACTGTTGCAAGTCCATCATGGAACGGCCAACTGTGTTCCCGGGCACGTAACTTTCACCGTGGATTTGCGCTCCGCCCATGACGAGATTCGCCGTAACCTAGCCCTCCAACTACGGCAAGATTTCAAGGAATCGGGGATCCGCCATGGAGTCGAAGTTGTCGCCGAGAAACATACGGATACGGCCGCGGTGTCGATGAGCTCTCATTTGCAGCATCTCACCCGGGATGTGGCGGAAAACCTGGAATTGGACACGCTGTTTCTTGACAGCCGCGCTGGTCACGATGCCCAAATTTTGGGAAGAGAGATGCCGGCCGGCATGATTTTTGTGCCAAGTCACCAAGGAATCAGTCACCATGCCAGGGAATTTACCAGTGCCAGGGATTTAGCCAATGGTGAAAGGGTTCTGCGCAATGTACTGGAGCGGGCGGCTAACAACAGGTATTCGGAAGACGGTGGGGGGTGAAGCATGGCAATAACGGTGGGCCGGCTAATGGACGCCAAAGTGCTGCAGGATGCGCACGTTGTGGCCGGCCGGCAAGGTCTCGGGAATATCGTCGAATCGGTCAACATGATGGATGCTCCCGATATCGTCGAGTGGATTCGGCGTCACCAGTTGCTGGTGACAACGTTGTACAACGTGAAAGATCATCTGGAGGTGTTAACGCGGTTAATTCCGGATTTGATCAGGGCCGGGTGTTCGGGGCTCGCGGTGAAATGCCGTTATGTGCCCGTTATTCCAAAGTTTATGGTTAAACAGGCAAATGAATCGGCTTTCCCTTTGATTGAATTGCCCCTTGATGTTCCCTTGGGGGTCATATCCCATGAAATTACGCGCATACTGCTGTCCCGGGACGAGCATTCGGATGATCGGGCAACCGACCTCGAACGCCTTTGGGACAGTGTGATGACGGATACCGGACCGGAGGCCGTTGCCGCGTATTTGGCCAGGTACTGGAAGGGCCCGGTGGCTTTATATGGTCAGGACCGAAATTTGCTGGCCCTATCTCCATCGGGCATGCCGCAAGCTCTTTTCCATACCCTTTTGGATGAAGTGGGTGCTCTGTGGGACCGGACCGGGCGTTTGGATGTTCACGCCTGGACTCTGCATGGCCACGTTGTCGAAAAACTCCCCTTGATTGAGCATCGGTTCTATTATGGAGACGTGGTGGTTATTGACCGCATCCGTACTGTCGGAGACGTTATGGAAGTGGCCGCACGGGCCGTTTCTGCGTTTTATCTCAAAAAATACCTTCAACACCGGATTTGGAGCCAACACCGTCAGCGTCTGGTGCGGCAACTGATTGAGCCGGAACATAAGGAGATGCGGGGGAACTCATCCTATGATGAGTGCGCGTCTTTGGCCTGGCCTTGCGATTTCCTTCGGGCAACCACTTACGGTGTTGCCGTAGGCGTAATGGAATCGGTTTCTTCTCCAGGACGCCTCGGCAATCATTGGCACCAGGCTCATTCTCTCCAAGAAGAAGTGTTGATGCGCCTTGAACAGAACCTGGGTGAACGCGGATGGAGAACTCTGGGCAGTGTCATTGGCGGAGAACTGGTTCTTCTGGTTGCGGGAACCTCGGGGCCGGAACCCGATATAGCACCCCAACACCGGCTAGCCGGCGATTTGTCGGGTTTTGCAAGCAAGCTATCCGATCTTTATGCTATTCGGATGCGCTTCGCTCTCGGATCCTTTTATTCGTCATCCCGTCATATCCATGACTCTTACCATGAGGCACAGGAAACCTTGAAGACGGGAACCAACACACCCATCTCGCATTATCGTCCGCACGGCGTCAAAAAATTCCTGCAGCAAATGCCGGCAACGGAACGGAACCGGTTTGTGGATACGGTACTGGGATCTTTGCTGTCTTTGCCGCCGGCGGATCGTGATCTGATGTTAAGAACCCTGAAAACGTTTCTCGACTCTCAAAACCAGGTGACAGATGCAGCCAAAGCGCTCTTCGTCCACCGCAATACCGTTCTCTATCGTCTGCGCAAGCTGGAGGAATTGTTGGGACGATCATTCGACAATGCCGATGATGTCCTGGCAATGCGCCTGGCGCTGGTGTTTTTAACCGAAAGTCCGTTTGAAGAGTTTTTGGTTGGTTCGCCCTTTTCCCGACTGGCGGATTCCTGATGTCTTCCCCGTGAGGCGCATTCCGTCCCTTGAATGGCGGTATCGGCACCGGCATCTTTCCGCCCGTGTGCCCCTCTTCTCACGGAGCCTGGCACCGTCCCGGGCGCACTCAGCGCCCCAAACCCACCCGGGCCGCACCATCCATCTTGATCTTGAGAGGACTGCGGGAAGAGGGACACACCGGTAGAGTCGAGAGGGACGCGAGTAAAAGGGGCGCATCATGCTGTTGGATGGGGTTGATTTGCCGGCTCTTCAGAAGCGGCAATCGATAGGAGTTCAAGCGCACCATGGTGTAGGTGTAGGTGTAGGTGCCAAGAAAGACCGGAGAGGTTAAATTTTGCGTCATGGCCCCCTTTTGAACCTCCCCCCGGCTAGCCGTGGGCTTTGCGCCCCGTTCGGTAAAACCGTCCGTTGGGCAACGCGGCTCTAGGCTGGCCGCTATTTTTCTTTGGGATGCGTCAGAACTCTGATAAGACCAATATGTTACATATTGGGACTAAAATGTCATATATTA
>PXYT01000103.1 GCA_003023725.1 Sulfobacillus benefaciens
CAAGCGTAATCGAGCAGGAAAGTCTTGTCCAGTCCTTGAAAAACCCCGCACGCAGTGGTAAGGAAAACCATCAAAAATTAGCCGCGAGGAGTATAGAACTCCTTGACTGGCTGCTTTTTGTCTGGAAAGCGGTTGCAAATCTTTTTTGATCGGGGCTAGGATTGGGCATTGTTAGGCGGTAGAAGGGGCCATCATTTGCAGAATGTGTGCCTTAAGTCGAGGACTCTCTTGATGGAGGCATGATCAATTCATTACACTTTTTGTTGGGAAGGAGGATGAAGAGAGTTGTCCAAGGCATAACGTATAGCTAAGGCGCGCAGCGGAAAAAGACACGAAATCGCTGGGATACCGGAAAAGAGACAAGTATCAGGGCAAAAATAGAAAAATTGGTCACTGATCCCTAAATGTTGAATGATTAGCAGGAATCTGCACAGCGAACGGCGAAGACATTATGTTATTGTTGATAATCTTCTGGCAATGTGTGCCAGAAAAAATACGATGTAGCAACCAGTCGCCATATAGTCGAAATCACAACGTGAAAAGCTGCCGGACGCTACGGCTCATCTGAATACCATCGGAGCGACAAATTGAACTGAGAGAAAGTTGTTACAAGCTTCGAAACGTTTCCGGATGTTAGGTCAACACACCTGATTCAAAACCACGGTGCAGTTGGATGCCGTAATGAACGGTCTAGGGCATTGTTCCGACATAAAGAGGGTAGTGGACTTATCGGAAGAAGACGTTAACTATCTGGTCACTTCTGTTTCCACAAAGGTTTTGGGGGGAAAAAAGAAGGTTGGGTGCGTCATGACATTATTAGCGGATACCGCCTTTGATGAGGCGTCAGAACGTTTCATTGGACGGGAAGAGGAGTTGCGGCAGTTTCAGATATGGCTCGATGACCCGCATCCCCGGACGCAGTTGTGGGACATACACGGCATTGCGGGAATGGGTAAATCGACCCTCTTGTGGCAATGGATAGGTCGGGCCCGCCGTCTTCGCATTCCGGTGGTGTGGATGGACGGCCGGTCCTGTCCTAAACAGCCGGTACATTTTCTGGATCATCTCTTTGAAATAACGGACAATGTGTTGCCTTTGAACCCACGGATAAAGAAACCATGGCCGCCACGGTTTCTTTGGGCTGTGGAGAATTTCGGCGATTTGGAATTACTGGAAGGCTGGCTGCGTGAAGATTTAATCGGCCGTTTGCCCGAAGACGGCGGGTTGCTGATAGTGGTGTCCCGGCGCGGATTGTCTCCACACTGGCACGTGCATCCGGTGTGGTCATCGCGCATCAGAAAGATGAGAATAGGACCGTGGTCCCTGAGTGAAGTGGCGACTTACTGTGAACAGTTGGGGCTCGTAGTAACAGACGATTTGCAGCGTGTACTGAGACCATTGCAAGGTCATCCCTTGTCGTTGGCGGTGGCCGGGGAATATTTCTTGCGCCAGGGGAGTGTCAAGAATCAAGAGGACTATTCTTTTCTGGAAACCATTACCGCAGAGTTGCTGCGGGAAGTTACTGACAGCGGACTGCATCCGTTTCTTGATATTTTGACTGTTCTTCCGGTTGCGAATCAAGATATGATGGCGATGATAGCGGATCCTGTCGCGATTACCGGTCAGCAATACCGGGATTTGGGCCATTTATCCTTTGTTCAGGCTGTGCCGGGAGGAATGGGTCTTCATGATGTGGTGCGCTCGCAGCTTTTAGCCTATATGAAAGAGCATAATCCGGCTGCTTTGAAGGATTTGCGACTCAAAGCACTGGACTGTTTGGGAAGCTTGTACAGGCGAAGTAGCAGTGCCAGTGAGCGTAATCACCTGGCTTATTTGTTGCTGGAGATCACTGCCCAGTCCTTACCCATTTCAAGCCCTTACGCCAATATTGCGGCGATCGATGAGATAGTCCGGGAAAACCGGTTGAAGATGGAGGATCTCAAGCATCTCCATAAAATGCTGGACCAATGGGGGCGGCAAAGTCTGGATATGCCCGATAATCAAGTTGCCCATGCTCTGCTGGATGATATTGCACGCAATTTTGATGAAGACATTCGAATTTTCCGTTCCCCTGGGGGCGAGCCGGTGGCGTTCTTTGCCACTCTGCCGATGTATCGGGAGACCCGGGAATTGATTGAACAATACGTGCCCGGCAGTATTGAGAAATATTTTCCCTCGGAGTCCGAATTTCCTTTGGACCGAAGTGACGCCGATACCTACTTTGGGGTCTTGGTCGGCGTCGATGCCAATCATCCCCGCTATAGCTCCCATGACTTGTTGGGCATATTAATAAGGGACGGGTTATCGTTTTTAGGTCGGGGACTCAGAGGGGTGATCGGGGTCAGTGACCTAAATCTGAAACAACTTTTGGAAATTCTAGGTTTTGTTTCCCATCCCGTTGATGCCAAGAAAGGGGTGGATGCTTTTGTACTGGACATGCGGAACCGTGATTTTCTTTTGTGGGTCGGTTCCATTGTTCAGGCACTCAACCAGCCTTTTTCCGGCGCGAACTATTCGATCGACGAAGCTCTCTTGCGCCAGGTCTTGAAAGTGCTAAACAATGAGGAGGCGCTCCAAAAAACAGGTTTTCCCCAGATATTGGGTTGCCAGCCCAAAGAGGCTCGCTACATTGTGCAAAGGCTGTTAAATGCTCCTCCTATTTCGCCTCTGACGGCGAGTGAGCAGGAAGTGCTGCGGCGCACATTTTTTGAGCGGGTCGGCAATGCGGATGCGGTGGCGCTTGCCTTGCATTTGTCGCGTCCGACCTATTACAGGCTTCTGAAGAAAGGTGTCGGAAATTTGTGCAAGATTTTGCAGTCGGGAGACTTTTTGTCCGCAATTGTCCAGTAACCGTTTATTTTATTTCAAATCTCCGGCTATTATTAATCGGAGATTGAGATTTCGCCGGAGCCCACTGAATCTTATAGAAAGTTTCCCCATCCGCGGAGTGTCGCCAGATCGTCAGCAATGAAATGATACAGGGTCAAGGTGGCCCTTTGGGTTTAGGGGCATTGGAAATGGTGTTACGCACATGGGGGATCATGTATTTCGAGATCTGTGGCCTTTGGCAAGCCGAGCCCAGGGAGTGGCACAATGAACCATGTTCGCCAACACTCCCAGCCATAATGCCAGCAGGCACACGCAGGGGTTTGTTGTTCACTGATTCCCCTAATTTTTCCAACTGCCGCAAACGGGCCCATAATCACAAGAAGATCAGCCCATGGCTTACGAAAAAGTTCAAAGTTTGGTGAGAATTCCCGTGGTGCCGTGTAGCACGAAGGGGTTACGGGTTTGGCGATGCAATTTTAACCTGTCGGGACTTTTTCGTAGTCTCCATAATGACTGCACATGCTTCTATTCCAACCTCACGCTCTCAGAACTCTCGTGCTGGCACGCGGCGGCCCCGGAAGAGATCGGCCCATTCCCTCCGCTCTGTCCCATTTCACAGTACCAAGGCGTCCCGGATGCTTCCCGGGGCACGGCAAATCAGATTGGGCGGGGCCGCTCGCGCATTCCATCCGCAAATTCCCCAAAAACGATTCATGCTTTTGATGACGTGTTGCCAACCGTCGACCATGCCCAAACTGTGGAGTCAGGCATGACCGTTATGAACGCAGCGCTGAATTTGCGGCGGACGACAACCACAGCTGCCGGGCCTCTGGCCACGTGTTTGGTAACGGACGCGTCCAGGTTCGGAGATCCTGTGCGTTACGGGAACCGAACTTCGGCGGAGAAGTCACGTCTGGCAGACACGAAGCGAGACCCGCTGGCTATACGACCGCGGCTTCGAGGCAGAAAGCAATCGGCACGCGGGGTTGCACCCCGGGGTTACAGCAGAATGTCAGTCAAGACTGGGTATCCAGGTAATGGCGCAACCACTGATAATCGTGTCCTTCAGGGGACAAACGCACGGCCATGTCAAAGATGTTGGAAGCTGGCGTAGGACGACAGCGCAGGACTGTGCCCGATATTTTGACTGCACGCCCCGGCAACTCCAATAACAACGTGATAGCCGATCCCTCCCTGATGGGCGTCGGCACGAGGCAACGGAGGCCATCGATAGAAATGTCTTCGGTCTCAGTCGCTATTTTCTTCAACTTAAACGTACCTTGCGGAATATAAACAGGGATTCGCAGACGGTATCGGCGGTTGCGCCGGTTTTCTACGCCCACCGGATCGCCCTGGGTTGTCGCAATGATGAGGAGAGTGGGACTCTGGTCGATCCGTTGAATGACGGCTTGTTGTTTCCAAAGGGTGGTCTGCCACTGCCAGAACAAGAAAATTGTGGTGTTTTCGGGCGGTAGACGCATTACTTCCTCTGGATTTAGAATTTCCAGATAGACAAGGTCTTTGGACCGAAATTTCACTGCCACGGAGACAACTTGATTGTCGTAAGAAAATTGCGAAACATCGTTAACAGACAACGTGATCATAATATTTTCTCCCTTGCAATTGACAATTTCGGGTACATGCTCTCTCTTTTTATTTAAATACTAACTGAAATTAAGGGGTTTTGGCGACTGCTAGGAAATTGTATGGTCGAAAAGATGAGTTCGGTTTCGTGACTTCGGGCAATAAACTGTGTAGGGTGGTGGTCCGTGGCTGTTTATCGGCAAGCGGAAGACACGGGGCGGCGGGGATACAATACAATGCCGTTTAGGCGGGGGAACCGGACAAATGCTTAGAAAAAATTCCATGCAGCTTTGCGAGTGGCCGGCCCCAAAGCGAAAATTTTAAATCTTTTTGGCATGGAGTCTTTGTGCTTGGTCGGGCAGGGTTAGCTCGCTTGCGGGGGTTAAGTTTACGGTGATATAATTCTAAAGTTGTGGTTAAGGCATTGCGCTAATGATATTCTCGGTAGAGAAGGCCGCATAGAACAGGGGGTGATCGCGTGGGAGAGTGGGAAGAATATCTGCGCCTGGCAACCGTTGACATTGCCAACAAGTATCACAGACGCCGGGCACAGGCCAAAATTCGGCAACAAATGCTTTCTATATGGAGCGAATTGACCCAGGATGGCTTGAATCCTGATGTGGCTATGGCTCAAGCCGCGGACATCCTAGGCGATCCCCATGTCCTGGCGGCAAAGCTGGCTGCGCCTTTGCGCCAGCAGCGCGGGTGGCTGTGGTTGGTTTCTTTTTCTCAGTTGCTTGCAGGCTTGGGATTACTGGTAGTGTCCTTCCGTACCGCATCTTTAGCCGATATGGCAGTAGGACGCGTGTTAACCCTTTGGGGGTTCGCGCTCACTGGATTTAACAGCTATCATTATAAAGAGTTGTGGGTCAATCTGAAAATAGCTCTGCGCAACTGGCGGCTGTCGCTGACCTGGGTGAGCTGGGAACAACGAGCTCGAACCATTGCCGTAGCTGCAATGAGCGGTCTTCTTTCCGCATTATTGTGCGCGTTGCCCTGGCAGATTATTCCCAATACCATTTTTCATCCGATGGCCGTATCGGATTTGTTGGGAGTTACGTCGTTTTTCATTGCAGCATGGGGACCCTATCATTTATTTAGGCGACATATTCGGATGGCATTTCGGGATATTACCTGGCAAATTTGGGCCGCCATGACGTCGACCATGGTTTACACTTTTTTGGTGGTTTGGAACGGTCGATTTGCGCCGCCTCCATTTTTCAACTGGCAACCGGAAGTGTTTATTTTAGGAAGTTTTGTGTCTTTCTTCTCGGCGTTGCGCCTGTATTCATTCTTGCTGGCTTTAAAACAGCGCATCGAACCGTGGAACGACGATGAATTCCGACCTGCTGTTTAAAGACTGAAACCAGTCGCTGATGAAGAGTCCTTCCTCATCCGACAACCTTGACGCATCATTTTGCGGTTGGGATCGAATCGGCACGAGTGGCCCCCGCAAAGGATGGAAATATGAATAAGGTGTCGTACGAACGGTTCGTGGGTGTGTTCGATCCATCGAAGGTTCCGGTTCACCATATATACTCGCTATGTCTCCAAAACCCGCGGCGATCGGCGCCGAGTCATAAAATTGTCTGGAGCGTGTGAAGCTATGGCCCAGGTGGCGGTAATTGGCGGAGGGCCGGGAGGTGTGTCGTGTGCCCTCTGGCTGAAACGGCTGGGGGTTGAGCCCGTTTTATATGAACGCCACAGTATTGGCGGACAATTACATGATATTACACTGCCCATCCCTGATTTGCCGGGAGAGCCGTGGATTGAGGCCCGCGAGTTAATCGCCCGGCTCAAACAACATCTCTTTACGTGGAAAATTTCCGTGTTTGAAGGTCGGGAAGCTTTGGAGTACCGTGATGACCGAGTTTTAGTTTTCAGAGATGGTCAAGAGATACATTACCCCTTGGTAGCCTATGCCCCTGGGCTTAAAGTCCGCCAGCTGAATATTCCAGGACGGGAATGGATTGCTAAGAAATCCACAACCGAGATGCTCCAGGAACCCGTGTCGCATCCGATTTTGGTGGTAGGGGGCGGCGACCGTGCATTCGAAGCGGCTATCCGTTTTGCCGAGTCGGGGAGGACTGTGACATTGATCCACAGACGTGAGGGCTTCCGGGCCCGTCCTGAATTTCAAAGAAGGGCCCTGGAATTAGGGATTCCTATCCGTGTCAATGCCCAGTTACGCGCCGTGGAGCATGGGTCTCCTGGATTGACGGCACATATCGAGGAATCGGGAAAAATAACATCAATACGATTATCTGCTGTTATGGTCCGAATTGGTATGGAACCTGACATCCAACCTGGCCTGTGTTCCGTTCCGCAATCGGATGTGGTTCCCTTATGGGCCCATAGTCGGGTCCGCTGCCTCGGAGATGCCGTGAGCCCTGTTGCGTTTCGTTCTATTGTGAGCGCTTATGCGTCAGGAATGGCGGCTGCCAAGGAACTTGCCATGAATTTCAAATGTGAGGCGTGAGAGACGACACGCCGGTGAGTGGGACAGAACGTAGTGAGAATGGTAAGAGCGCCTGGGAAAGGCGATACAGTCGCGGGTACTAGGGTGACATCATCTCGGATATTCTGGTCCTGGAACTGAAGGTGTTATTTGTCAGATGCCGTTCCGGATGCGTCGGACGAACTGGAACAGAATTTTTCCGGCCCCGACAATTTAACTCAACTTTCCAAGGCCAAAAACAACCTGAAAGTCTTGCTCTGATTGACTTAGCTGACTTTCAATAATCCCATTGATGCTGTGCGTACAATGCGATCACGTAATCGCTCAGGCACACGTTCCAGAAATCGCACAAAAAGGTGCTC
>PXYT01000104.1 GCA_003023725.1 Sulfobacillus benefaciens
CCGACGATTTGGACCATTGAGGGAACGCGTTGCGCCCTCCTGACATGACCAGGACCGGAACGGAATCGCACTCTATTATACTTCTATACCGTGTATGGGGTAGGGCAACGATTCTTTCTTGGACCGCCTTTTTGCTTTTGTGGATCATGGTGGTGCAGGTTTTGTCAGGAAGATTTCTATAACCCGCCGGCGCACGTGTCCATAAGTGCCGGAACGAACTCCAATCTGACGGGCTCAGGAGCCGTGGCCTGACATTCAGATAGAGTATACTCCAAGTTGATATAACGTCTGTGACCTCAAAAGACATTCCGTTTTTTACGTATCAAGTTGAGCTCCAGGTAATAGTACAGACAGGAAATGCTACAGAAGGGAATAACCAGTATGAAAATAGATCAGTGGTAACCGGCTATCCTATAGCAGGAGACTATGCCAGAGAAACCTGGCACGACGTAGCCAACACCAGTATTGTTCCCTGGTGGATTGGTGAGGGACAATATATACAAACTGTTAAATAAGGGGGTCACATGAACGAAACTCAATTTCTCAAAGCTTTGTATAATGCGTTAACAAAAAATGGTCATCAAACAATGATTGAGCATCTGAACCTTGAATCCGTCCATCCCGGGTGGAACACACCCAGCAACCCACACCGTTCGCCACGCAACATGGGGTGGCGATGGGTATTCAGTGGCACTCAAGACCGGTGGTGGATAGAAATTACGGATGAACGACCTCCAATGAATGGTCGCCCGTATCGAATTGATCCGGTCGGCGATCCACTATTTTTTCCTGGGCACAAAGTCAAGGCCTCGACAGGCTAGAAAAAATACAGGTTATTGTTACTACGTTAGTTACTTACATGGACGAAAATTTGATAGGACAAACCAAAGCTCAGAAAGCCTACCAAAATGGAGCTACCATTCGCAATCCTCCATGGGTTCACACTTGTAACTAAACGAATCGTGTATACTCTTTTCCCCAGCCCGACAGGCTGGGGGGTATGTAGGTTTCTGGTGGCCGACTGCGTTGCAACCGACTTCCCTCCTGTCCAAGCGAGAGCGCAGACGGAGGATGGTAGAATCCTCTCTCTTGTACTGCTCTTCCGGAGAATCCGTCCGCGAAGGCTTGTTTTGTTTATGTAGAACATGGGGTATGTGTAGCAATAGAACGAAAAACCCTCATTAGCGATCCCATTTGGATGTAAGGTGGGATCAGCGCAAGACGTCGTCTCGCATTTTCCTGTTTCAAGGGTGGCCCCACACCCAGTAAATTTCACGTCGCATGCTGCTGTTATTGCTGATTAAGATCCATGGAACAGGAAAAGCTCCCACCGGGGGGAATACGGGCGGATTTGCAAGACAATTTACCGGGTCAATTACTTGACTGATCCCGGATATCGGCGACAGCTATGGACGCCGCTCAATCGCGGAGAAAGTCGTCACAGCCTAGCTGGGGCTGTTTGTTATGGCAAGCCTGACGAGATTCATCAGCGAGACAAGGAAATCCAGGAGGATCAACTCGGCGCACTGGGATTCGTCGTGAATGCCATTGTTCTTGGGAATCTCCGGTATATGAGTGCCACCTTGCAAAATTTGCGAGTCCAAGGTCAAATTAGTGAGCTTACTGACATCAAACGGCTTTTCCTCGTGGGACCCGATCACATTAACACGGTGGGCCGATACTCGTTTACCTTACCAGAAGAAATTGCACAGGGTGATTTACGACCGTTGAATCGAGGGGGTGCAGATTCTTTCTGATGGCATTACATAAACTGGATCGTTTATTCCGGTTTTCTGTTCCATTGCTACACATACCCCATCAGGTCCAGATTACAGGTCCGTGCCGTGATGCTGTGGCTCAAGCCTTACAAGAGCGCGCAACCATCATTACCGGCTTGCTGCGGCGTTCACGTCTCCAGACTGACACGTTTTACACCCCACATTGTTTAATTCAGGCCACGTGAGAAACACGTGGCCTTTCTGTTTTGCTCATGGGATCCCATGGCCTTTTGCCAGATCCCACGACATCGGACAAACTGGATCGTGACCGGAGATCAACGATGAGGGGGGACGAGGGATCACCATCAAGGAAGCGGCTCAAAAACTAGGCAAGAGTGAAGTCA
Source organism: Sulfobacillus benefaciens (assembly GCA_003023725.1). Lineage (GTDB taxonomy): Bacteria > Bacillota > Sulfobacillia > Sulfobacillales > Sulfobacillaceae > Sulfobacillus > Sulfobacillus benefaciens. Next base: position 2,123 of record PXYT01000104.1, read on the forward strand.
CGGGGCGACGGATGGATACCACCCGGATCTATGTGCAGCCCACGCGACCCGACCTGCAACAAGACGTGGAGACCATTGCGTGGGAATAAATGCGCCCGTTAGCGTCCCGGCACGGGCCGCCACGATGACGCGATACGAAAGACGGACGCGACGGGCAACGCCGCCCCGTTGAGGGTGGTCAGGTCCGTTCCGTGGATCCAATCGATGGCGACCTGGTTGCCAGAAAACTGCGCCTGATAGCGATCGCCCGCGATGGCTGCCAAGGCTGGGTATGGGGGCAGCGTGACGTCGTGTAATCGTTGCACGACGGATCGCGCCACGGTGACATCCTGAGCTCCTTGGTCGCCGAGGACCATCAAAGTCCAGGGACCCTGAGACCAGAGCACCACGTTGGTCGTGTATAAGGTGCCCGTGATGCCCATCCCTAACGCGACGGTCTGAAAATGCTTCGAGATAATTTGCGGGCCATTGGGGCCGATATTCCCATTGTTGCCTTCCAGGGTTTGGAGCCGACCCGACGGCGTAACCATCGTGTTCTGCATCCCACTACTCAGCTGTTGTACTGTCCAACTAACCCAGGGATGGACATGCGCGGTGTCGAAGGCAGAGTTGTTGACTCCATAGGCCACAGACGTCGGATAGAGCCTCACGCTCCATCCGTTGAAGCTGGTCACGCCGGAGACATGATCGACATGTGTCTGCGCTGACAGATACGGCCCACCAGCGGATGCGGATGGGGCCGGAACCCATGTGGGGGCCGCTAAAGGCTGGGAGGTATGATGGCCCAGCCATGCCATCGCCTGCGCCACTACCGAGTTTGTCTGGACCCCGGACGGGGACGCCACCGATGATGACGAATGCGGCGGGGTACTCGATGACGGCGTTGTGGTACTCGATGTCCTGGCGCCTGAGGTCTTCACCGTCCCACGGCCATGCGTGCCGGGGGCCGGGCCCGCAAGATGTCCGGAGACCCCGCAGCCTGCCGCGCAGAGTCCCAACACGCCGGTAACGCTCAGCCATACCAGAGGGCGGGGTAATATGCTCTTCATGCTGAATCATCTCCTGTACCATGTCGTCGTCATCCTATAGATTTAAACGACAGGCGACCGAAATTGTAACAGGAAAGGGGGCGAACCCCTGGTGTCACGGATATCCCCCGGTGATCATTTAGACGGGTATGCTCAATTTAAGCGAGGTAACGCATGCATAAGCCATTCCGCGACGTTCAGGCTCTCCTCCATAATTCACATCATACGCCATAATTTATGTTCCACAAAATTCCATTCTATGGCCTGTTTTTACACGTATGTCGGCTGTACGCCAACATAGAGCGTAATGTTAGCCACTTGTTATCTTCTTGAAAAAAATTTGTGGTACGATATTTTGCGGCTATTAGGCGAATCATGTGCTATATGTAGAAGACCGGGTTGCCCGAGGTTGAAGATCCTTTTCATTCGCGTGTGGGTCCCCATCGGGGGCATGGGGCGTCTCCTCTATTGAAAGTAAGATATACGTGATAATCCCTCCCACAAGGCGTTCCGCTTCACAGGAGCGGATGAGTCAGAGCCTGGCGCTGCCTTTCCAAACCCCGGCGTGGTGGGCGCACTCTTCACTGATAGTGACACGGAGGGTTGCTTGGGTCAATCCATAGCGCGTGGCGATTTCTGTGGCCGTCATCCACTCCGGCTCCGCCATCCAACGGAAACGGTCGGTGCTAAGATTTTTCCATGTTTCACGATGCATTCTGTCGTGTTGGTGAGACATAAAAGACCCCTGGTCTCACCAACACCTGTTAAAAAGTGTTCTTTTGGTACATAACAGTACTCCCTTTGTAACCGAGTCGTTTGGTTTTGTCGAATGTTTTCGGAGGTTATTGAGTAGGAGAATCCCACTTTGTCTAGACATTATAGTCCATCCGAACTGATTAGGAGGGATTGTCGTGTTATCATGGCTTTCTAAAAGTGTTAGTATGACTTCTGTTGTGGGTATTAGTAGTGTACTGGGAACCTCAGTGTTTGCGGCTCCTTCACCGTCCAATGCGTTAACTTCGTCCCAAAGAAGTCAAGCGGCGCAAGTCGCACGCCAAACGGAAAACATTAATACAACATCGGGATAGGTGAGTGTATCATCGGCAACCTTAGCGCAGCATGGCTTAGATCCTGCGCAAATTGCCTACGTGGAAACAACCATTTCACATGTATGGTGCACACGTAATATCGCCGTCAGTTCCCTCTACCATCTCCCCGATGGCCTATTCCGCCAATACTGCGATCCGGTTAACTTATGGCAATTACACAGGACAAAGAGTGATTTTATTATGAAGGAATTCAATCGGGGTGGGGCTGGCAACATATGCGGTATCGCCATAACTGGCAGAATACGGCATCCGCACAAGATTGTGTTGAATATACTGTTGCTGATGCACAAGCTGCCGGGGAAGATAAGTATGGTCATCCGGTCTACGGCCATTGGTGGAAAACAACCGTGCCTTTTGAGAATTGGACTATTTTACTCAAAATCATTGTGAATAATGGCAATGCCACCGGGACTGTTAATTCCAAAGGTAAAGGGCCTGGGGCTGTCATCACAGGAGGTCCCATTTTGGTAAGTATGTAACCGAAACCTGGCATGGAAAATCGGGTACCTGTATTGTGCCTTGGTGGATTAATGTAGGAGAATATCAATCTGCGAATAACTTCTAGTTCTCGCTATTTTACGGAGGGATCTTGATGAACCATCGGCAACCACATGCATGCCAGGAATTCTTGGAACAACTGTATCAGACCTTATGGGATCGCAGTGAAACGGGTATCATCGCCTCTCAACCACGCGTCGGGCCCGGATCACGTTATCCTGAGATCACGCGTGAACAACTTCGCTAGCAACACCCAGACTGGAACCTCATCGAACTAGCAGACTGGGAATGGCATATTGGTGGCACGCTAAGCCATTGGTGGTTACGCATTATCGACGAGCGTGTGCTCGGGCGCGACCGTCCTTATGATCTGGTTCCCTATAACAATCCGTTATTTATCGAATTATGCGAGGAGATCTATGACGAGCAACATCCAGAACCCGACAAGAGAATGGATTATTGTGTCGGCAGTTTATTCGTTGACATGGAGGAGAAATTGCTGGGGAAAACGGAAGCCGTCCACGCATACAAAGCAGGAGCGACGCGTGATAATCCACCAAGGATTCATCCCACGACTACTTTTCCCTGAAAACAATGAATCCTCTGACGTGGTATGTGTATCGGGATCTCACGGTCGGTTCTGTGGAGATTACGGGGGCTTAAAAGATTGACCACTTCAATCAGATGACGCAAGGATCGCCCAAGGCGGTCCAGTTTCCACACACACACACGTATCTCCGGGACGCAGATAAGCCAAGGCGGCCTCGAGTCCCGGGCGCGTCGTGCTCGCTCCCGAGGCCGTATCCGTGAAGAGTTTTTCACAGCCGGCCACCCGCAACGCATCGTCTTGCAAAGCCATCGACTGATCTGCCGTGGACACCCGGGCATAGCCGATCAACATGCCTGATCCCTCCCCTGTGATCATCTCATAAACGGTGATCGAAGAGAATCCTGAGATCATGATTGCGAGATGGGTTGTGAGACAAAATTTTGTTAGAAAACCGCAGGCGATGGAGGTTTGTGGGGAGGGTCTCAGAAACGGTCGTTTGTGCGACAGGTCGTTTGTGCGACAGCCTGTTTCGTTCTTTTCCCTGTAGGGGTCACTCTGTTACCACCGGTGCTTTCAACCTTAGGTTGACGCCTCACCTTGGCCCAATAGAGATTCTTTGCTCGCGCTATCCGCTTCTAGTGGTTCAATGGTTCGCGGGGCCCCAATGAATAAGGCGGATGCCGCGGCCAAAACGAGACCGGCCACGCCCAAAATGAGGGAGACGGGCCAACGCTCTGTAGCGAACCCCGCAATAGCAGCCCCGAATGGATTGGCCACCCCACTAGCAGTCATGAGGGCGCCGGCGACTCGGCCCAGTAACGCCTTGGGCGTCGCCTGCTGAATCAATGTAGCTAGCCCCGTATTAAGAACTCCGAAGCTCACTCCAATTCCAAATAGGCACCCTATGGTTACCGAAAAAAGCGGAACGCGGCTTAAGAGCACCAAGGATCCTCCGGACACGGCAAGGCACAAAATGATCGTGGTGGTTACGACCAGGCGCTTGAACACCCGCGATGCCAACATGCTGCCCCCAATCATTCCCACTAACAGCGCGGCACCGAAACCGGCATATGCGAGGGGCCCCAAATGCAGGACCCGGCGCACCCAGACCACATCGAGAACATTCAAGGGCATGAGAGCCATGTTAACCACGAGCGCAATGGGTAAAGCCCGACGTAAAAAAGGGTGGAGCCAAATGAGGTGCTGTCCCTCGCGCAATTCCGCCCAAAATTGCCCGAGCGTCCGCAATGGTCCCTTCTGAGATGAAGGAACCTCTCTTAGGGGCCGAACAAAGATCAGGGAGAAGGCCGAGACCCAAAAAATGAGATACCATCAGTCAAAAATAGGGTGTTAACCCCTAATAACGCAATCATGACCCCGCCGAACGCATAACCAGCAAGCTGCGCGATATACGCGGCACTTTGGAGTACACCGTTGGCCTGCATCAGTTGGTCCGAGGTAATCACTTGGGGCGTGAACGCCATCATGGCCGGATTAAACATGGAACCGCCGATGTTCACTAGCAAAACGGTGACTCCAAGGGCCACTAACACGAAGTGATGTTGTTGGAGGATCCATGCCAGGAGCCCGAGGATGAGCACCCCCCGAATGGTATCGGTTACGATGAGTATAGTGCGCCGATTCCAACGATCCACCCACACTCCGGAAACCACGGCAAATAAATTTCCGACGCCAGCCAAAGCACCCACTAGCCCCAACAAAACCGGGCGGTGCGTGGCGGTGAGGACGTACCAGTAGAGGGCAAGATTAAACGCGACATCCCCGAGCTGGGAAATCCATTGGCCACTCAGCAAAATGAGAAATGTAGACTGGCGCCACACAGTACGCGACGCTGCTTCGGTACCCATATGGCTCTCTCCTTTCTTTACGACAGTATTCAATGAAACCACGGAACCGCATAAAAGGTCGTATACACGCGCTCTGCCGGAGGGGATATCATCTCGGTAGCCAGCGAACGGTATTTTTCCAGCACCGCTTGGATGTCTTTCTGTAAATCTCGCAGCTGATCCGGATTGATGCGAAGAACACTTTGGACAAACGTAGCCGATGCGCGCCATTCGGGAGCATATTGGTTTTTCCGTTGCAAAAACCGTTCGACCACCTGACGATCCTGTTGGAGAATCGCATCTTGCAACATACTTGCGGGTCCTTCGTTCGACAGTTGTATCTGTTGAGGGCCTGTATATCTCCAGGGTCTTACCCGACCATCGCCTGCAATAACGGACTCCACAAAGCCGCCCTTGGCCAGCATGCGTAAATGCCAGCTACAGGTCGACGGACTGGCACCGACGACGGGAGCACATTCGGTCGCGGTGGCCTGGGGAACACTGGCTAAGTACTGCAACAACGCGATGCGCAAGGGGTGACCTAGCAGATGAAAAAATTCGGCATCCTGAGTTATCGAGTTCACCGCACTCATCCCTCTCATGAAAGATTTATTTCGAAACAAATCTTTCACATCTTAGCAATCCCATCACCAAATGTCAACTTTACCCTCAGTCCCGTCCCATGCCAGGCCGAGGCTTCTGGTTCTTTAACCGTCTATTAACCGTGTTAACTCCTGAGTTTGATAATTCAGGGGTCCCGCCAATAAAACGCGTCTTAACCACCTTAGGAAAGGCAAATAATGGAGATGCGGCGGAGATTTTAGTGCTCTATGGTCTAAGATACTCGCAAGGGAAGGGAACCCCCGTAGATTTCTGGAATCGGAGCCCACAGAGCATCTTTCAGACGAACACTATCTCAACAAAATCGTCGATATGCGGTATCGGCACGTGTATATTAACCAAATAAAGGTATTTTTACCGCGGTAAATCCGCGTTTTGTTGGCGGGACCCCTTTAAGAGCTTGTGTGTTTTACAGTGGGGTCCACCTTACCTCCTTTTGGACACCACGTTTTTAGCACACGTGGCGGATGATTACATGGTACTGTACAAGACATAACACCTACTAGGTTGATGTTGTGACACATTAACACATCAAAATATTTTGTAAGATATTCCCTATCAAAGGCACCGCAACCTCAATTATAGTAAACAAGTGAAACATAGATTCTATGACAAAACGATGGAAAGCCCAGGCATAACAAAAAAGAGGGAGCGTGAGGCGAATAACCTGAGGTCGTCATAGCCATGGTCGCGATTCGTCCCTGGATGTTGCTTGCTTCACCGACTGGCTTCATACGTTTTACCTTTTTGAACGGCTACGGTGATGATTTAGGTTGCATTGCAGGCGTCATGATTCCCAGTGTTCCACGCATTGACCAACTACGGATAGTTCATCGGTTTTGGCATAGGCCAGTTACTGTACTGGGGACTGAATACACTATTTCCACTATGGATACTGATGTATTAGGAGGCAACACAGCATGATGGTTCGCGCTTATCCCATTGCGATAGCGAGTCCCAATGATCTCAACGGGTTGGAACGTTTGATTCAGGAAGGCGAGATCAATCCCCGTGACGTTATCGCTATACTCGGCAAAACAGAGGGAAACGGCTGCGTAAACGACTTTACGCGAGCTTTCACCACCCAGACTTTGTGCCACTACTTTGCCACGTTACTAAAATTGTCCAGCGAGGCCGTTGCGAATCGAATCGCGATGGTCATGTCCGGCGGGACGGAAGGGGTCCTTTCGCCACATATCACCGTATTTGTGACGACCGAACATGTAAGTCCGAAAACAACGAATGAAAAACGCCTGGCCATCGGCATTGAACAAACTCGGAATTATCGGCCCGAAGAAATTGGTACCCCCACGCAGGCAACGGAAGTACGTGCCGCTGTACACCGGGCCATCCAGAAAGCCGGGATCATAGATATCGCCGACGTCCATTTTGTGCAAACAAAGTGTCCATTGCTGACATCGGCTCGCATTGCGGAGGCAAAGGGGAGGGGGCGTGCCACTGTGACCGAAGACACGTATGAGTCGATGGCCTACTCGCGAGCTGCGTCCGCGTTGGGAATCGCGATGGCGACCGGAGAGATTTCACAGGATGACGTGAACGAACAAACGATTCTTCACCGGCGCAATCTGTATTCCACTGTTGCTTCTACGTCTGCAGGCATCGAAGTGATGCACGATGTCGTAATCGTCCTCGGTAACAGTGAGACTTCGGCCAGCCATTTGTGCATTGGCCACGATGTCATGTATGATGCGCTCGATGCCGATGCTATCAGCCGTGCGATCGGCAGCAGGGTCGGGGTAGAGCGAATTGTAAATGTTTTTGCAAAAGCGGAGGCCGATCCATCAGGAGCCATCCGTGGCGCTCGCCACACTATGCTCACAGATTCGGATATCTCACACACTCGCATGGCCAGAGCAGTCGTTGGCGCCGTGTTAGCAGCCAAGACCGGTCGTTCCATGATTTATGTGTCGGGCGGCGCTGAACATCAGGGCCCCCCAGGCGGCGGTCCGGTTGCTGTGATTTGGAATGCGAACGGGAATGAAGGTTGAAACGTGACTTGAAACGCGATTGGGCGGAAGTTGACCATGCATGAGCTCAGAGGAGGAGAGAAGGTGGCGCATTGATGCACAAGGGCCACGAAGTGTACATTTTGTCCATCACTCAAATGCGGGAGCAATATCTTCAGGGCAAGATAACTCCATTGACCGTGTTTCGTGACCTCATCGAATGGAAGGCTGATTGCTGTTCCGACTATTTTGATTCTGGGTAAGTTTGACTAAAACCCCGAGATGTCAATTAGGATGTCAACGGTAACTCCTTGAGGGAGGAGGTGGCCAGTTCCTGATATCCACCTTACCCTTTATGGACGGTTGCTATTCAGCGCTTCCATCTTATCCACCATCGTCGTCACATCAATGCCCTCCGAGGGTTCACAAAAATTATATTTCCCACAAAAATTGTTGTGTTTCCAACTCATGGGACTCACGCGTTTGATGTGATCCATTTGCTCCTGATTTCCCTGGAGTTCCAGCCGTTTCAGCAACTCTGACAGGATGCAGGCATTGTAATAGATGACGTAATTGGCGAGTAGATCACAATTTTGCCGTCAGATCCCGGCTCACTTAGGGAATCAGAATCATTGCCGTATTATGACCTAAACCGGAACGCCGATCGTGGGTCAGTTATGCGCACGAGCGCTGAATATCCGGCAGAGTCGCGGAGTCCTCGTAGTAGTCAATGGTCGGGCAAGCCGGCCACAAGGCGAAGGGGTTACTCCCCAAGCCACGAGAGGAACGATGCGTGGGGCATCATAAGGTCCCCAAGTCGTCTTGGAACAGCTACAGCCTATAGCTGATGGGTAAATGGAGAGCCGTATACATCGAGAGGTTTACGTACAGTTCGGGAGCGAGCATCCCTAAACCCGTCTCCGTGAGGAGATCTCGGCGCTGGATGCTTAGCCTACAATAGAATTCGGGCATCGTAGCTCCGCACGGTATTTGCGGAGCTTGATTTGTGGATTTATTGTGAGCAGGGTTTGCAATGAAATGAAAAGGGCAACAGACACATCCGGCCAAAATGTCTTTCGTTCCAAAAAAGTCCAAAAAAAGGGGGGGACCAGGGATCCCCCGGCCTAACGTCTTCACACAGTGCGGGTCAAAAGCGTTGCGACCAATACGAAAGTGCCGTTTACAGTCGTGACCCAGGATGATTCCAGGACAGAATTTTACTAACCACCGCGTCCAAAAACGGGTTCGTACGGTCGGATAGGCCGTGGCCGCCATTTGCACAGCCTTGCAACGCCCCGACAACCAGACTGTTTCCTGTGGTGTCCCATCCCGCCTGACGAAGGGCCCGAAATACCGTATCGTGGTTGCGTTGATACCAGAGCAGGGATCCAGCAATAATGAGGAAGTTCGGTAAACTATGATCAAAAGGATAAAAGGAGAAAGTGGCTTCAAGATGGCGGACCCACTCCTCCCACGGGCGTTCGTCTTCATAGGTCGCTTGGCAGACCGCCAACATCTCCGCCAGATTTGGCTGATGGACACTAAATTGCTCAGCCGTTTGCATGAATACCACAGCAAGCGGTAGTCTATCCGTAAACAAGCGAGCCGCCGCTTGGGCTACGACCATCGACGTCCACACGCCCCAACCGACATATGTCGTCTGCGCGTCTCGTGCCGCCGCCCATCCTGCCTGATCGGGGGTTCCGGCATAAAGAGCCCCCCAGAGAGGCGCCCGGCGCATAGCGCCGGATGCTTCCCTGTAGGGGTGCCATAGGGGTCGTTGGTTACCCTGCCACAGATATTGTTCCGCTCGCGTGTGTTGAACTTCTGTGCCATGCTGAACCCAAACCTGAAGGAATTGATCAGGCTCGTATGACCACCCGGTTCGACCAATAAGCAGATTCAACGGCCAATGTGCTTCGTTCGACAGGCCGGCTTCGTCGTCCGGCAACGACAAAGCCCGCAAAGTGCGCAAGGCCCCTGTCCACAATCCGCGAATACCTGAGATCAATTGCTCAGACTGAATGCGTCGTGCAACAAACAAGCTACCAACGGGAAATGACGTGTTGGCTTGGTAATGAGCTGCTGGCCGGCGCGGTAGGGATGATAGTGTGCCAAGCAAAGACATCGGCTCGCTAGGATTTGATGCACGCCGCAGCCAGGGTTGAATATCATAGCCTTCGGCCCATGCCTGTTGTAGAATGTCTCGCGAGAAGCCTGTCCAGTCTGTTTCCATGGACACCTCCACCACTCCTTTAACGGTGAGAATTTAGGTTCTACTCGACTCGGAATAGTTAATCCCATACTCACTGCAAAAATTTATGATATCTTGTCCGTTAAATCCGTACAGTTCGTTCGTCGCGGAATCTCCTCCCTCTACCATTGCCAACAGATGGTTTTTACTATTCCAAATCCCGGCGCCCGACCACCATGGGCCGACAATGCCAATCGGTGAAAATCCGTTATAAATGTTCGTGGATGGATCGGGGTATGGGTTATAAGGGGGTACCGCACCAATAGCATTCAAGGTGACGTTGTGCGTCGTATCCCCAAACTGAGCATCGGCTGGATCCCGCGCACCGAGTACTGTTGCAGACTGAAAGTGCCGGATGTTGTCGTTCGGGGTCACTTGGCCCGCTCGTCGGAGATGCCTAGCCGGTGTCGAATTTTGCTTATGCCTGTTTTTCGTTCCATTCATACACAAACCCCCTCTAATTGACATCTCGGGGTTTTAGTCAAACTTACCCATGTAGCTCATTTATATGACAAATCATCATTCTCTTTTCCCTGTAGCGGCTTCAGGGAATAAGAAGACCTCATAAAAACACCACCAGCCTGCCGATCGGACAAGCTGGTAGAATAGCGGTGAGGACACGCCCTCCTAGAAAGCAGGCGAG
>PXYT01000105.1 GCA_003023725.1 Sulfobacillus benefaciens
ACCGCTTCGCATGTCAACAATGCCATTACCGATCGAACGATGATCGGATTGGCGCCATGAACCTGCACCGCCAGGGAATTGCGTACCGGGTGACAGGTACGACCGCGGCACGCCCGTAGTCGTGAGGGTGCTGTCAACCCCCCTACAATGCGACCCCACCTTAAGAAAGGAGACGGCTTCGGCTATCATCCGCACTTCCGGGGAGTCGCAAGCTCCGCCCTTCAGGGCGGGGTCGTTGACGCTCCTCCATTGTTAAGTTCATACCTCCATTCGTTCAGTAACTGTTCCTCCCGTTCGCGAGAGAGGCCGGGCCCATTGTCCAGATCATGAAGACGGTTAGGACCCCTCTGGCGTGTTTTTTCCCAGTCAAGGGTGTCCAAAATGGTTTTTTCCAGTGAGCGAAATACCAGGCCGTGGTCCATTGCTTTCCGTGCATTGATAGTCATAAACCCGGGCCAGTTCGCTTTGTCGGAGATCCACAAGGGGAGTTCCTCGAACTCCCGAACGCCTTTTGCCAGAAGAAAATTCTCGCTGACCCATATCGGTTTTCCAGACTTGGGACCGACACGCTGCAAAGTCTGCACAAAGTGTTCCATGCTAAGCGTGTCGGCTGGTCCTGAGGCATTGAACACTCCGGTCAACCGCTTCTCCTCCATGGCAATCATCCATTGTGCAAGGTCTCTCACGTCGATGAACTGAATAGAATAATCTGGACGTCCAGGCACGAGGACATCACCGCCCTGAGCAAATCGACGAACCCAATACGTGAATCGTCCGGTGGGATCGTACGGGCCGACAATCAACCCGGGACGAACGGCAAGAGTTTGTTCTCCGAACGTCTTCCGCACCTCTTCTTCACACCGCGCCTTTAAAGCTCCATAATGCGCCGCGATATCCTCATCACTCTCATCGTTCAATCTCTCAACAGGGTCAGTCTCGGAAAGACCAATGGTCCTAAAGTCAGCGTACACCGAGATGCTGGACACAAACGTGTAGTGATCCGCCGCACCTTTCATCAATTCGGCGGATTGACGCACAATCCGTGGCACGTAACCACTCGTGTCAATCACGCTATCCCACCGACGGCCTTGCAATGCTTCCATGTTCCCGTCCCGGTCTCCCCGCAGTTTTTCAACTGCGGGAAACAAATCCGGATTCGTACGCCCACGGTTAAAAAGGGTGACTTCGTGACCCTTTTTCAGTGCCGCATCCACCAGGTGCCGACCCAAGAACTCTGTTCCGCCTAAAATCAGAATACGCATAGCCTCGTTCGTCTCCTCGCCGCGTTTGGAACATGGACAGTATTCGACGTGCTAAATCCTGACATATTCCCTGCGAACATTTTGATTTCGGCATCCCCATCACATCATTATGGAATTTGTCGCTGAGAGCAACCCTACACGCCTCTTTCTGCAAATGAGCAAAATAAAGAGGCCCGTCCAAAAACCGGTGTGTTTCGAGACATCCAAAGCACAGCAGCAATACCGGCTTACATCACAACTCCGCCCTTGGGCGACCGTGACCTAGGGGAGCTTTGTGGCCATTCCCGCGGCTGCCATCATGATCATGACCTTTTAATCCGGGCATGAAAAGCGATGCTCTGCCTTAGAGCAGTCCTCTATTCGGTGCGCAGTGCCTCAGCGGGCATGAGACGCGCAGCCCGAAATGCCGGCAGCACACCAAACACAACACCCACGGCAATCGAAAACGATACTGCGGTTATCACGGAATCAAGTGTAAGATTGGCCGGAATTCCGATGGCCTTCCCCACCACATGGGTAACCAGTCCAGCCAATATCGTCCCCACCAATCCGCCGATCACAGCAAGCAGGACCGACTCCGTCAAAAACTGAACCAAAATATCGCCGTCTCGGGCACCAAGAGCCTTGCGGATGCCAATCTCCCGAAAACGTTCACTCACCGTAACCAACATAATGTTCATGATGCCAATCCCTCCCACCACGAGGGCAATTCCGGCAATACCGGCAAGAAAATCCGTAATGGTCCGTGTCGTGCTAATTACGGTGCTCAAAAGTTCTTTGGAGGTGATGATTTTGAAGTCGTGACTAGGATGACGGTTCAGAAGAATGTGCCGGGTCACGGTGACTGCGGGAGACACATTATTTGCCGAAGAGGCGGCAACAACGATCTCCGAAACCGTCTTTTGACCTGTTAGCGCGAATGCGGTTTTCAGGGGCAGATATGCCGTTGTGTTAGGAGTGAATCCGGGACCGCTGTTTGCGGATTTGAGAACTCCCGTCACTGTCACATCTTTTTTCCCGATGACGACCTTTCTTCCCAAAGCGGGATGATGGCCGAAGAGTTCCTTTGCCGCTTTGTCTCCCAACACCACACCCTTCCCGGTGAGCGTACCGGCCTGGGCCTTTAGGTTTTCAATAGTAAAGAAGGTGGACGAGGTCCCGGAAACACTGGCGGACACGGGAGACTTCTTGGGCAGGCCAATCAGATCCGGCACGGTAAGCATTCCAGCGGCATCCTTAATCACCGAATGATGGCTGTGATTAAGGGCATTCACATCGGATACCGTTAGAGTACTGGGGATATTGGAGAAGGGCCCACCTCCCCGGAATTTGGAGCCGCGAGATGAAGAATGGGCGGAGGGGACGGACGGCGTAACTGTAATTAGATTCGCTCCGACACCTACAAACTTTTGACTGACATATTTTCGAACACCGCCCCCCAATGACGTGAGGGTAACAACGGCAAAGACGCCAATGATTATACCTAAGGCGGTTAAAAAGCTTCGTGTGCGATGATGCCAAATCGAATCCCATGCAATAGCAAAAGTGTTCACGATTGACCTCCCTCCGAGTGTGATGCAATGAGTCGGTCCTCGACGGGACAATCATCAATAATCTGCCCGTCTTCCAGGGACACAATGCGCTCAGCATGTTGGCTGACAGTGGGATCGTGGGTCACGACAACAATGGTGACACCGGTATTCGCATGCAGTTCTTGAAACGCCTGCAGCACCAGGGCGCCGGACTTTCTGTCCAATGCTCCGGTTGGTTCGTCAGCCAGCAACAAAAGCGGGTTTGGGGCAATGGCACGGGCGATTGCGACACGTTGGGCCTGACCTCCGGACATTTGGCCAGGGTAACGGTCTTTGAGATGAGCAATTCCCAATAGTTCCAACGCCTGCATGGCTTGCTTCCGGCGTTCGGATGCGGGCATACGGGCATAGGACATGGGTAACTCCACGTTGGCGAGAGCACTCAGGCGGGGCAAAAGGTGAATTCCCTGAAAGACGAAGGCGATGTGACGTCCGCGGTAACTGGCCTGTTGACGTCTGCTCAACCGCGTCATGTCTTGGCCGTCCAAAGAATACGAACCACGGCTTGGTCGGTCAAATAGTCCCAGAATATTCATCAAGGTCGATTTTCCGCTTCCCGAAGGACCCATCAAGGCCACCATTTCTCGCGCGTTTATCGAGAGATCTATCCCTCGCAATGCGTGTACAGTGGCCTCACCTTCTCCGTAGGTGCGGACGAGATCCCGGACTTCAATTAGGGGCTGAGATCCCACATTTTGTTCAACTGCCATAAGGTTTGCTCCCTTCTTGCGATGACTGCCAGATGGCGACACTTCTTTCCAACAGGTTGACCAACATCGTTCTCTCTTCCGGGGTCAATTGTTCAAGCACTTGCTTCACCGTGTTCAGCCGTTCGTGATATCGGTCTCGCAACAACGCAGCCCCGATTTCGGTTATGCGGACGTCATGGCGGCGACGATCTTGAGCTGAAATCTCAACCCGCAGCCATTGCCGCTCCACCAAGGTATTGATTAACTGACTGACCGTGGACACGGAGACACTCAGCAGCCTCGCCAATTCAGAAACCGAAACGATCTCGCGGTCCCGAAGAATGTGAAGCACATGCATTTGAATGCGTGTGGGGTAATCCGGACGGCGCTCTGAGCGACGTTCAACGAATAATGAAAACGCGCGCTGTTGAATGGTCAGAATACGCGACATGGCTTCGTCCACGGCCAGGAATTCCGTTTCGTTGCCATTCAGGGAACTGTCATTGGTTGGAATCATGCAGCCGGTCTCCTCCAGGAATGATTACCATGCGGATGTGCCTGAATGTCAAGAGTGCACGGTGAAAAAATCCCGCCTGAAGATGGTCTGTCGACGCCTAATCCGAGTTCGTTCGCAAGAAAACCTGGCTTTATCAAATCCCGGAGGTTGAGCCCGTTGCAGTTCATGGAACAGGACAAGCACTTAGCCAACGGCTTAGCAAGATGTTTTCTGCGCAATCCCCGGAACATAGAAAAGAAACGAAGACCCTCCGGGTTATCACAACTTCTTGTCACCATTACTGACGTTCCTCGCTCCCCAAGGTTTTTATACGTAGGTTGATTTGTCCAATGTATAGGACATCCGAATAATTTGGTCATACGAAGATATTACTTGCTGGTACAAATCATGTCAACCAATGAAAGACTCCTACGTAGAAAACGTCGCTATCGCTAGAACATGCCATTTTTAGCCATACGAATTAGCAGAACGGGTCCTGGCTGTACGAGTACCGATGGCTCCCAGAGAAATAATTCGACCGTTGCAATTCACCACACTCAGGCGAACCCACTGCCAGGTCGCGACGCCAACTCGGACATATAATTTGTCGGTACGAACGAAACATCGCTCTTCCGGGGGCTATGGTCAAAGGGGAGGTGGGGCGCGATGAACCTGCGCATTCAAATCACGATTCAGGACAAGATTGGACACACGGAAGTTCATCCGGTGAATGTGGACGTCGAAATGCTCGAGGATGGGCCAATGATTATCGATGATGTCGAGCGGGAGATTCTGCGGATCAACCGCGACGTCATTCGGAACACGATTAGCGCCTATTTATTAGAGGAACTGTCAAAAAAGCCTGATCTGCGGGAGGAACTGATGGCGGCGTGGCCACACCACATGGCCGCCTTTATGCCGTCGGTGGAGAAATTGACCGGTTCAGCTTCCGAACACACCATCGGCAACCACATGCATGCCAGGCATTCTTGGAATAACTGTATCGAGCCTTAAGGGATCGCAGAGAAGCAGGCCTTGTCGCTTATCGCCTCCCAGCCGCGCGTTGAACCGGGATCACGTCATCCTGGGATCTCGCGTGATAGGCTACAAACCTATCCGGACGTTTTTCTCCAGACGGACGTGAAACCCGGTTTTAATTCCTCATAGGTAGGCTACAAACAGAGGGAAGACCATGCAGATGACGATCACATGGCAGTTTCAATTCCTCATAGGTAGGCTACAAACGCCAAGCGCGTCCAGGTGAAAGACGCTATTGACGAATTGGTTTCAATTCCTCATAGGTAGGCTACAAACGGCACAACCCCGCCGGCATCAGCTTTAACGGCCATCTGAGTTTCAATTCCTCATAGGTAGGCTACAAACTGAAACATCTCTACCGCGACGGCGCCCAAACCCGGGTTTCAATTCCTCATAGGTAGGCTACAAACTGGACGAGCAACCCCGCCTGCATGAAGTGGCTTCCGGGTTTCAATTCCTCATAGGTAGGCTACAAACAGATCAAGGGATTTTTTAATGACGAAGAAAAAGAGTTTATGTTTCAATTCCTCATAGGTAGGCTACAAACTCTATAATCTGATAACCTACCCCGGCGTTGAATACCGGGTTTCAATTCCTCATAGGTAGGCTACAAACGGCATCAGACCACCTGCCGATCGCGAACGAGCTTCTCGTTTCAATTCCTCATAGGTAGGCTACAAACGAGCATCAATTACGTCAGAAGGCGACCCAACGCGTGGTTTCAATTCCTCATAGGTAGGCTACAAACTTGAGGCCGATAACCTTGGGTTCCAGACCCGAATTGAGGTTTCAATTCCTCATAGGTAGGCTACAAACCTAATAATTCCACCCGATTCCTCGTCGGCGCTTGACGGTTTCAATTCCTCATAGGTAGGCTACAAACCAAGCCATGCCACGGCCCCACCGATGGCCACAACCGCGTTTCAATTCCTCATAGGTAGGCTACAAACGACGAAGCCGCGGAGGAATACCGGTTTCTGAAGCAGGTTTCAATTCCTCATAGGTAGGCTACAAACGGCATACTGGCCAGGACATGTTCTTAACCATTACCAAGGTTTCAATTCCTCATAGGTAGGCTACAAACACATAAAAACCCCCCATCCTAAAAGAAAAGCCCAGTTTCAATTCCTCATAGGTAGGCTACAAACTCTTGATCGTGATTCTTTTCGCGTCTTATGAGATGGTTTCAATTCCTCATAGGTAGGCTACAAACTCAGACAGGACGGTGAGAGAAATGGCCGAGAAAAAGCATAGTTTCAATTCCTCATAGGTAGGCTACAAACGTGGGAACGCCTCCGCTACCGGCTCAACAAGTCCCACGTTTCAATTCCTCATAGGTAGGCTACAAACTTTACGTTGAGTGACGCTAATAACAACGAAGTGATGTTTCAATTCCTCATAGGTAGGCTACAAACAGTACAATTTCAATCTCATGTGAAGATCGGGGTCGTTTCAATTCCTCATAGGTAGGCTACAAACGGCCGAGACCCCAAACTTCTCCCCAACACTCCGCAGAGGTTTCAATTCCTCATAGGTAGGCTACAAACCGCACACCCCCCCGATCCCACACCATCGGCCCACATGGGGTTTCAATTCCTCATAGGTAGGCTACAAAC
>PXYT01000106.1 GCA_003023725.1 Sulfobacillus benefaciens
AGAAGGAGCTGATTTACTTGACGAAGTTCCGAACCCGGGCAGAAGCGGAAGTTGCGATCTTTGCCTATATCGAGATTTTTTATAATCGGCAGCGCGTCCATAGCGCCCTAGATTATCAGACCCCAGCCGAGGCTGAGGCAGCATATCAAGCATGATCAGGATAATGTCTCCATTTTGGGTGTCCATTTTATTGACATAGGTCCAGTCCTACCCTCGTCCATCCAACCGGATTGTTACGGACATAGGCAATGAGTCCGGGTGGTATAGCGGCGTGTCTGATCTGCCGGAACAGAGCATCGCGATTAGTCAGGTCCGGATCGGAAGGTGAGAATGTGCCGGATTCTGACTGGAGAAACCGTTGGCACCAACACCACGTGGGATCTTCCCCGCGCCACCCGAACACTTTAACCAGGTCGTCCCACTGGTCCGCTGTAACAGGATGTACTGTTATGGCCCCATCGTTACCCTGACGGCGTTGGTCCAACGGATATCATCTCCCTCGCTGTCTCTGACACCATGTCCCGTGACGGTTACACACAACGGATGGACGAAACTTTCAGGGAGCGTACAGGCTGTGGAGCACAATACCGATTCAAAGGATTGCGCCATTAAGAGAGAAAACGCATGGCACCACCACGACGAACACGGTGTGACGGAGCGGCAGGATCATAAAATCCTTCACCCCACATTTGGTTGCCATTTCGTTCACGTCTGTGAGGATAGCGTATCATCTCTGAGTTCAAGGTGTCTATGAAGTAGACTGTCGGTGACCTATTGCCTGAATCAATGGAAATCGCTGGCACGGTTTTCCCGAGAATGGGCGACTCGAGGTGGACAGCAACTGCAGTGAACGGGCCATCAAATCCTTTGTGACGGGCCGCAAAAACTGTCTCTATGCCAACACGCCGCGCGGAGCGCAAGCCAGCGCAATCACCTTGAGTCTGATTCAAACCGCCAAAGAAAACGACTTGGAACCACGCGCTTATCTCCCATATCTATTCGAGCAATTGCCGCAACGCGACTTGTCGAATGCCCCCAGTAGGGCCGATTGCCTTCTGTGGTCGCCCACGTTGCCGCGGCCCACGTTAAAGCGCCATCCACTGCGTCTCCCACCTAATAACAAAACAGAGTCTTTGCCGCAAGGTGGGACTCATTTTACGCTTACTTACAAACCTTAGCGCCTCTAATGAGAAAGACTTTGGGGCCTATGTCCAAGTAGCGTTGAATGGTAGTGCTGTCGGTGAAGAACCGACCTCACCCCATCGCCCTAGCGGCCCTGAAGGCTTATTGATGGAATAAGGTCCGGTACGCGGTTGTACGTTGGGGATGGGAGAGAAAGTCCGTGTTGTCGGACAGTTGGTCCACGCTTCCGACGAATCCCAGTTGTTCATAGAGTGCTCGGTCTGGGCTCTCCATCAGCGTCGACCATAAGGCTTCGGCAATGCGTTCAGCATGAATGACAGCATACGGCCGTTCATAGAACGGCGACACGTCGGTGGGAAAGGGTTTTACCAGGCCTAGTTGATTAAATTGGCCGATGACAATCGCATAGGCCTGGTGAAGGGCGGCTTGCCGCCGATCCCACACCTCGTCTTCAAGAACACTTTCGAGCAGCGACCCCAGTGGCGGATAAATCGGCAACTGCGTAAAGGCCGTGCCCACCCATTTGCTGTAGGGCATATATTGACGATCTATCAGAAAGGACAAGCGGACGAGATCGCGAACTAGCCGGGCGGCCACCAGGCGCTCGCCGATGCCATCGCCCAATTCGTGACACCGCCCTAAAAACGGATCGTTTTCGGATACCCGCATCCACTGGACGCTCAAAAGGTAGCGCCACACGTCGTCTGGATAGTATTGTAGTTCGGCGCGCGTGGCAGTTAAACTGCCTAGGCCATCGTGAAACACAGCACCGGAGGTGACTTCCAGGAGTTTTTGGCTACTGAAAGACAGCCAGTCCGCCGGATTCAGCGGTGAGGTCGGTTGCCATCCGAGCGTTGTGGTGAAGAATTGTCGCACGGTCCAGAAGTCAATGTGGTGCGCCACGTCTCCCGGCACGGCCTCGACCGAGACCCTTACACCGATGTGGTTTTTGGGAC
The DNA here is from genome assembly GCA_003023725.1 of Sulfobacillus benefaciens. GTDB lineage: Bacteria > Bacillota > Sulfobacillia > Sulfobacillales > Sulfobacillaceae > Sulfobacillus > Sulfobacillus benefaciens. Next base: position 2,100 of record PXYT01000106.1, read on the forward strand.
TAAAGGCGGTGGAGTAACCCATAAAGGTGGGGGGCAGCCGCTTGCGTAACTGCTCATCGATGGCGAGGCTTATGGTGTCGAACTCAACATCATTCAAAAATATGAGTAGACGAGGGCCCCACTCGTGATCGGTGGACCGCTCCGTGTCGTATCCGAGAACATCCGACCCGTATCCAATCAAAGCGGCAGCATAGGAGAGCGTCGGAAACGCTTGGGCAATGATAGGGCGCACGATGGATTCATAATAGCGCTGGTTCAGCATCAATCCCGGCACAAATGTCGGCATCGCCATTTTCACCTCGCTTATGGGCATGGAATTTTTATCGTTAGCCTACCATAAACCGTTCAAACTAGACCACTGTGTAATCGTCATCCTTGTTGTCGGTTCTGAAGTTGGACACCGCGCGTGTCTTACAACTGGACCCATGTCAATAAAATGGACATCCAAAATGGAGACATTAACCGGATCGCGCTTGATATGCTGCCTAGCCTCGGCTGGGGTCTGATAATTCAGGGCACTATGGACTCGGTGCCGATCTTAGAAAATCTCGATAGCGGCAAAGATCGTGACTTCCCCTTCCGCCCGTGTTCGAAATTTCAACAGGTTAATCAGCTCCTTCTTGAGGAGACTGTGCCAGTCAATCCAATTGGGGAGAGAATTCCTCACACTAAATTCTAAACCAGTTCATCCATTCTTGGTCAATGCACCGTGTGTATACCGAAGCTACAAAGGCACCTGACCCCAAGTCCCTATGATAGGGCATCGATTACGGCCCCCCCGACAAGAACCTCCAATGGTCTTTGGAGTAGCTCGGTGCGCCGTCCTTTGCGGTGAATACGGATTAGCCTAAGGGAGCACAACCTTATCGAGGGCTCTCTCTCCAATACGCTCGAATTTGGATAGTCGGTTACGGGATAAAGTTTACTACGGGGCCAGGACTCCCTTATACGGCTTTCAAGTATCGGTCGTGCGCAAGTGTTTCCTCGGGATCTCACTCGGCCGAAAGTCCTATATGACCCCGATCTCCGGGATGGCATAATGGATCGTAGGAGGCGAGAAACTTGGATTACGATCCCATAATACTGGACGAAGCCTATTAGCGGAGGGGGTATAGCCGATACGAGTACGCGAATTGGCCCATGGACTAGATTACTGGGCCGTACGTGGAAGCCCATTAACATTCCTCAGGATTTCTAGACGCGCAGCATATTACCTAATCTCGATCGACCCCGCGCAGTAGACCTTTAGCAGGCTCGTCGCACCGTCCGAGAGGGTCCCCTAACACCGATCGCTTTGGTCCCGCAAACGAGTCAAACGATTGACGAAATATGAAGGATATACGCTCAAAGGCGGAGTCTTCGTACACCATTGGGCTCACGCCAACGCCCTCTTCCGCCCGTTACTCTGCTGTTAGAGTCCCGGTTCCCAAGGAGGCAAAACAACGATGACCAAGAATGTGTTTCTTTATGTTTTAACGGACACCCTCGCATCGGGATCGGACGTGATCAGTTCAATGGCCACCGCGCTACTTGCCGTCGATCTCGGCCGCAGCAGCTTCCAGTCGGGACTGATCCTCTTTTCCGCGTCCATTCCCTATCTGCTCTTTGGCCTGGTGGGCGGCGTGGTGGCGGACCGCGTCGAGAAACGCCGCCTGATGATGGGGTGCGACCTGATTCGGGCCACGGTGTTGGCGTTCATTTCCTTATCGGCCGCCTTCCACCGATTGACGGTTCCTGTCCTGATTGGAGCCTTGTTGCTGGCGACATCCGTCCGCGCCTTTTATTTCCCCGCCCGTAAAGGGCTCACGCCGGATCTGGTTGCTGACGCGGTGTCATTGAGTCAGCTGAATCTTTATGTCCATGGAACCGAAAGTTTGGGGGGGATCATCATGCCCATCGTGGGGAGTGTCATGCTGCTGTGGACCCATGCCGTCGCGGATCTCTTCTGGATCCCCGTCATCACTTTATTGCTGTCAGCCCTTGCGGTCTCTCTCCTCCGTTTGCCTGAGCAGCGGCCCACTCTAGGTGCCACGCCGTTCAGCGATTTAAAGCACGGGCTCGTCCTGGTCTTCTCGCAGCGGTCTCCGCTGCCTTACCTCGTCACGGCCTTTGCCACCGCTATTGTGGCGGAGGCCGGCGTGATAAAAATCGCCTTGCCGAAGATATTGACCGCCATGCACCTGAGCCATAATGTGTCATACGGATTGGCGATCGGTCTGATGGCGTCAGCGGAAGTGGGCATGTCCTTTTTATGGGTTAAGCGGAGGGCCAGTCGATCCCTCCCATGGATTTTCGGCGGGTATGGCGTGCGCGCCGGAGGCTTGGCCCTGTTGGCTATCGCCTTAGGTATCCGGAGCCTTCCGTTGCTCATCGGAGCGATCATCGTGCAGGGCATCGGGATGCCGATTAGCGGCCCTCCCCTGACCACGGCGTTGCAGACGTACACGCCGCGTCCGTTGATGGGCAAAGTCATGGCCATTCGGTCCACCATAGGGAACCTATCGGACTCGGCATCCTACTTGCTCATCGGGGGCCTCCTGGAGGTCCTGTCTCTAGACGGGGTCTTGTGGGTGTCCATGACGTTAGCCGGACTATCGGCCCTCACCTTGTGGATTCTCTGGTCGCGGCATCCGGTAAGCCCCTTATGGGAAAGGGGGCAGACCGGATGAGAGTGCTGTTGTTATCAGGCAGTGCACGGATCCCGTCCCACACGCGATCTCTGATCGACGCGGTGGCCGCCGAATTGGGAAGGTTGGGAGCGGAAACCGTGACATGGGACTTGGCGAGCGACCCGTTGCCGGACGCTTTGGCGGATTTCCATCGGGCTCCGGAGACCATCGAGCATCCGGAGACCCGACGATTCATTCGGGAAGTCGCGCGGGCCGACGCCTTCGTTTGGGGATCCCCCAATTATCATAATTCGTATTCAGCACGGCTGAAAAACGCCCTCGACACCGTGAATTATGACCATTTTGAGCAAAAGCCGATTGGACTGGTGACCCATAGTGGGGGTCTTGTGAGCACGCAAGCCGTCGACCACCTGCGCATTGTCGCTCGCGGGTTGTTAGGTGTGGCGATCCCCACACAAATTGCCTCGTGCGACGCCGATTTCACGCAAGAGCCCGACGGAACGTATACCATAGCCGCCCCTGCCCTTCAATGTCGTATCGTGAGGTTCTGTGCGGAATTAACCAAAATGGCAACACTTTTATCCGGAGGCGGTGTATCATGATTGAAGTCAGACCATATCTTGATCCTTCATGGGTCGTCGCAGTGCGTGACGCACAGTCGCCACCACACGACAACGACGCGATTGTTGGTCGACTCGCGCAGGATACGGTCTATGGGCTGCCTCAATCGGAGGCCTCTTCGCTCATTACAGAATTGTTGGTGGGCGTCCTCCCATGTGGCCCCTTAAGCGGATGGCCCTCTTCGATAACTGTTCCTTCGTGCCTACTGCCGTTCGGGTGTTCGCAAAGTTTTGGACTGACCAACCGTTGCCGAGGATTGAACTGTTACCTAGCAAGACCGGGTCTGCATGAGAACCCAACCGAGGGGGTTGCCAATGAATCAGCACACGAGAGTACGTAATTCACTGAATGATCGGTTAATCGAAGGACGTATCGTGCAAGAGTTCATTCAGTTTCTTGAACCGGCTCTTGACAGAATAGGATCATCCCATACACCAACAGGAAGGTCCAGCCCGGCGGCAATGGCATCAAGAACCAAAACCGAAGGACACATCGGTCATGTTCGATGGCATTTATGGTGGACGTGGACACGAATCGATGGACGACCCTTATGAGGCGGTAGCCAGCGTGATTTGCTGTTGTTTCATTTTTCACCGTGGTGAGACTTGCGCGTCTCCCACCATATATTTTCGCTTCTCCGTAGAGCGGGTAAGATTGCATCATTGCCCCCTTGTTTCGTGCTCCCACTGCCTCTAATTTTATATTTTACCTTCCGCACGTGGTGAGAACAAAAAAATTATTTTTTTGGGGTTGATCGCAAAGGAGATGGTGCCTTGCCTGGCGAAGTAATCTCTTATGAACACACCAATGCCTACACCCCTCGTTGTGGGCGCCGGACCGGTCATCCGGGCCCTCTGTGAGGAAATCGGATTTGT
>PXYT01000107.1 GCA_003023725.1 Sulfobacillus benefaciens
CTTTGAGAGACAATCTATTGAGCTGTATGACGACCGAAAGCCGTTTTAGGATACTCAAGTCAGTTTGAGCACTCAAGATGACATCTATACCTGCTCCCCTGCTCCTCCGGTGGAATGCCTGCCGGCCCACAACCGTGTTATTCGCCGACCCAGACGGGCTTTAGGCTTCATATCCCAGGCCACGTCTGGGTCGGGGGCATCCAGTCGTTCTTGGCGAAATGTTCTTCAAGGGTAATTTCCTGTCCCAGCGCCAGGTTAAGGTGCTTCAAGCCCGATTCTCAGTCGTAGAAAAGGGATGAGGCATGAGAAGGACATTCGAGGCCGCTTGTAGAATTTAGATGTAACGTATTATTTCAGAGTTCAGTTGAAAAGATTTGACAAAACCATTGTGTTTTTACTTCGCAGCTATCCCCTCTCCCCGGGAGATGTGCTGTCGTCAGGTTTTGGGTTGTTCTATGGGGATTGCATCGAAGAATAGGTGTAGAGGGTGATCGTATCCGTTCTCAGCTTACATCCGCAAGCCAAAAACAGCCATCTGCCGGTTCGCTCCCCATCCTTCAGCACGGTTTGGTTCTTGCCCTCTTTCTCGCTTTGTCCCTGGCGTTTTTTGGCTGGCCCGTCATCGGCCATATGCAAAGCCGTTATATTGGGCAGACGGAAGATCCCGTGCAATTTATCGCGGCCATGCTTTGGTGGCCCTGGGCCATCCAACATGGCACCAATCCGTTTATTGATCATTGGCTATGGGCTCCCCATGGTCAACCTCTGTTGTGGGTCACGTCGATGCCGAGTATCAGTTTGCTGTTGAGCCCCGTCACGGCATTGTGGGGCCCTGTGGCTTCCTACAATGTGGCCGAAATTTTGGGCCCGGCTCTATCCGCATGGAGCATGTATTTCCTTCTCCGGGTTTTTACCCGGAGTTTGGTCCTGCAGATGTGGGGCGGATACGTATTCGGCTTCTCATCCTATACCATTGGCCAAACTCTGGCACATCTTTTTCTCACCTGGACTTTTCCCCTTCCTCTTCTCGTGCTGATCGGCGTTCGCGTCTATCAGTATCAGGCAAAAAACATCCGGCCGCCTGTTCGGTACCGGGTGTGGGCAAGCATCCTCCTGCTCTTTTTGTTCGGGGCATCTCTCGAAATATTTGCCACCTTGGCCTTTTTTGTTACCGTGACACTGGCTTTAGCGTTGATACTGAGTCACAGAAGACGGGATTTGCGATCCCGTCTCTTGGTGTTCATTCGGTGGGAGCTGGCCACCTACGGATTGGTTGTGGTGTTATTGAGTCCGGCTGTCATTTGGATGGCAGCCCATCCTGCCTTTTCCGGCCCCCCGCACAGTCCTGTCACATTTTCCACGGACTTGTTGAACTTTTTTATTCCAACCTATGTCACTTGGCTCGGAGGCCAGGTTTTTTGGGGCGTGAGTCATCTATTTCTGGGCAACTGGTTTGAACAAGGAGCCTATTTGGGATTGCCCTTAATCGTCTTGAGTGTCATATCGATACAAAAAAATTGGGACCAGTTTTGGATAAAAATCCTGAGCGGCATGCTCATTTGTGTCGCCGTGTTGTCGCTGGGACCTATTTTACATATAGCGGGTTATCCCTTCATCCCGCTGCCATGGACTGTGTTCCAACATGTTCCCATCCTTCAAGATGCTCTCCCTGCAAGGTTTTCAGTCTATGTCGCGTTCCTCGTCTCACTGCTTACCACCATGGGGTTGGACCGTTTATCCCCAGACAAACTGCGTGTCAAGTATTATGCCTTGGCAGGCGTGTCATTACTGTTCTTGCTTCCGAATGTGTCTTGGGGCCGAAGCGGTTGGTCGACGCCCATGGATATCCCGTCCTTTTTCCTCAAGCCATCCGAGTATCAGCGCATCATTCCTCATAACAGCAATGTGCTTATATTTCCCTATGGTTCCTATGGCAATGGCATTGCCATGCAGATCCACACCGACTTTTGGTTTCGGCTGGCCAATGGATACTGGGGCATTCCGCCCTCGAAGTATGGGGAGTGGCCAGTGGTTCAGCAATTGTGGCTATTGCCTGCTATTCCCCATAATGCTGCCATAGCCGTTCAGTTTGCCGGATTGCTCAAAAATCAAGGGGTTCGGCGGGTGGTCGCCCTGAGTCCTTACGCCCTCCCCGCCGGCAGGCTTCTTAAAGAAATACCGGGCAGCCGAAAAATCTATTCGGGACCGCACGTTGCCGTGTGGTCCATCTCGCCCGCCAAAGCGTTTTCCGGTACTCCTTCCTTGTCTTCGGTGTTATCGCGTTCCGACCTTTTACAATTTCAGGCACTGAATAACGCCGCAAGGATGTGGTTGATACGTCATCCCGGCGACGTCGGGCCGCTCTCTCCCGCGTTCTTGGAAAGCCGCCATCTTCTCAATTCCTCGTTCGGCGCCATCGCGAACTCCGGTGCTAATCGGTATTGGACCGATGACGGAGGATGGGTGGGAGCAGTGGGTCGCGATATGTATGGCATCGGTATAACGGGATCGGGAACGGAAATTGAACCGATCATTCGCCAAGATGGCCCCACAGCGCGGCGCATATACTTTCCCTATCCCCGGCAGTTGACGAAGGCCAGATATTCAGTGATCCACCATATCCGTAGCGGAGAGCTGCTCATGGTATTCTCAGCTCCCCCAAAGAGTTCTCTTCATTAGGCGTATGGGATGGGCAGCTGGTTCAACCGCGATAACTTCCGATTTTTGGCCGAGAGCATTGCCGTGATGTCTTGGCTATTGAATACACCGATGACGATGACTGGCGCTGATGTTCCGGTGGGCGCTTTTATTGCTGTTTCTTTTGAAGAAAAAGGCCTGTCGCGACATTTCAACACACGAGCTTGCCGGTCATTTTGACTGCCACGACATGTCCGTTCGGTTTGACGCGCTTTCTGCTTGAAAGGTCGCTTTCCCGTGTTTTATCACGTGATCCTTCCAGTCCAAACTGACTTCAAATCCCCATGCGGCAGATGAGGAATTCGTAATATGGCATCAGGATACAAATAGAGAAGCATTCAGCATGTGATACGTTTGTTCGTTATGCCCCACATGGGGCGATACGATTCCTCGAATCATATCCCGTGTCGATCGAGGGAGGCGGCGTTTCAATACGCCGCGAATTTTTCCGCACAGGTGGCCATCAACAACAACCCTGTCCGTATCCAGGGAGGCAACGAAGGTTACACCACTCTCCCACCAACATTATGACCTTGTTCCCCGTTCGAGGGCATTAAAGTGGACTCCCAATATGTTCTGATTAAATGAAGAACTATTTCGGTACCATGGACACACGGATCCATGGTGGGCGGTTTTAAGATATCCCCCTTCACCACGCGAATCGACCAGTTGTCTCATAGACCGGTTCCGTGATGAACCATGGGGGGAAGACGCTGACTGTGAGCCAACAACTTGGGAATAAGCTTTCGGCAGCACCGCTGGCGCCAGCAATGGCGAGGTTCACAACATGATGCCGGATCCTCGAGGTCTCTGAGCCAATGCCGCCAGTGCAGGATTGGCTCAGAGACCACACAGTCCTTTGATGCATATGGGGTCGAATTCTTTGTCGTGTACGCGCAGGAAATGCGACCGGCACCATCAAGATTCCTAAAGTCGCCAATTCCCAATCCGTTAAAACCTATCATGGATTCGTCCGTTTAAGCTATGGAACACATTTAGCCCAATTCAACACGGGTCTATCGCTCCTCGTCCCGTTCTCTTGTAACCGATCCACAGTGTCAACATACCCTGAAGGCTAACCTTCAGGGAGAGGGACATTCAAAGACCGGCACTAGAACGGTTTGGCACTTTGACCATGATATAATTTGGATGGAAGAAAATCTACGTGAGCACCTTCTTGGAGGAGGTCACTATTTGTTTCGCTTGTCGAGTGCTGACACGAAACCATCACTGCCATCAACATGGCGTAGCCTGAAACAAATCGTAATGGGTCCCAATCCCTATTTTTTTGGCGCCTCCGTTATTGTGGCATCGATCTTAACGTTATGGGAAATACTCCGGTACGTCCGAGGTTATGCGACGGGATACGATCTGGGAAGCACGGCCCAAAGTTTATATCTCATTTCCCATGGCCATTGGCTGGCATATAACTCGTTTTTGGGCAAACCTACCATCTTGGACATTGATGCGTTTATTCTCTATCTCTTAGCATGGCCCTTTCGATTTATGGGCGGGGTATACTTTTTGTTTGTCGCTCAATCTGTGGCCGTGTTCATCTTTGGACGCGCCGCATACGAATATTTGTTTCATCGCACCGGTTCGAGGTGGCTCGCCTGGAGTTTTGGCATCCTCGCTTTGATTTCTCCAGCCGTCATCGGCGGCTTAATGTTCGACTTTCACGTTGACTTTATCGCTCTCTTGGGCTTATCGCTGGGCTTATTGGCCGTAGTGCGTCAAAACCGCACTCTCTTTATCTGCGGAATCGCTGTGGCGCTGTTGTCCAAAAATGAGGCAGTTCTGCCCATTGCTGCCTGGGCTTTTGTGGAATTCATTACCCCCAGCGTATTCACCAGGTGGCTTTGGTTTTGGACCGGCTTGTCTTCCCTCGTGCTATTCATGTTTGATGAACTGTTGCTTCCAAAGATGATGGGTGTTTCCGGTGCTTCCCATTTGGCGTTATTTAAAGTCTACGGCAACTCCGGTCCGGCCATTGCCAAAAACCTGGCCGAACACCCGGCGATAGTGGCAAACGTTATCTTGGGCCACGCGCATTACTTAGCCGAGGTGTCGGGATCATGGGGCTTTTTGCCTTTAGTGGGCGGACTCTACCTTTTGCCTTTTATGGCGCTTGTAATACTGAACGACCTGGCCAATAATTCCGCTCTCCGTTCACTTGCAACCCAGTATTCCGTTATCATTGACTTTTTTGGCTTATTGGCGGCAGGTGCTGCGATCCGCCGCCATAAAGGATTCAGCTGGTATCAGGCAATGCCTGTAGCGGTCGCTATGTTCACGTCGATATTCTTGCTGCACGGATTATGGAAAACAGAGATAGCCCCTCAGATGGCACCGAACAATGTGGCTGCAAAGAAATTCCAGCTGGCACCAGGCATTAACCGGCAACACCATGTGACTATCTGGACCACGAATCATCTGGCCCCGTTGGTTTATCAGCATGCGCTGGTCGCCGAAAATGCATATGAAACGGTGTCCACCTTATGGTTGCAACGACGTCAGTATGCCCCCCACTCACGTATTGTGGTGTTTATGCCCAAAGGTGACGGCAATCCGGCGGTAACCACGTCGGTCTGGAATGCCTTACAGTCCCATTACAAGCTAATCGCCGCAAACAGTAGCGCCGTGGTGCTTGAAGGTACCCACGCGTTTTCGTCATATCCTGTTCCGGCCTATAAGACGCAGGCGCCGAATGACCTGGTGTTCCCCGAAGGCTTTCCGGCCCTGCTCACAGTTCCGGGCCGAACTTCGATATCCTCTTCAGGGTGGGTAATAAGCCATGGTTCCGCTTCGTACCGAGGCCTGCCGGCAACGCTTCCGCCGGGAACGTACAGAATTGAGGTTTGGCTTCAAGATAAACACCCAGGGAAACAAGTCTGGGCTAAAATTCGACTGTTCTCTTCCTCGAAACCGCAGAGCCTTCTATATCAAAAAAGCGTTAAAGGTGCCGCCTCCGTGCAGACTTTAACCTGGCAGACAAAGTCCAGCCAGACAATTATTCCAGAAATTCGAGTCTTCACTCACAATACCGTGCGTTATCTCGGTCTAACGATAAGCCGCAAGTCGGGGCCGTCATAAGAAAGTCATCCAGTGTAGCTCGCAACCTCGCTGGTGTTCCTGCGCTGCCCGAATCAGTCGGCAAGATCGCGGTGCGTGCCTTAACTGGCTCCTTTTCTGGCTCCGAGACGACCGATACTTAAGGCGGAGACGCTGTTGGAGCGGCGTTGTAAATTCGATGGCCCTTGCGTGGGGCCTCCAAAAAGCATTCGACGAACGCCAGCCTTTGATGCTTGGCGACCATGAAGCATATTAAGCATTAAAGAAGGAATTTCGAAGAGCGGCGACGAATAACTGTCTCGGTTGTCTGTCAGCACAGCGCTTTGGCCCGGATGA
>PXYT01000108.1 GCA_003023725.1 Sulfobacillus benefaciens
AAAAGAAAAACCCCGGAAGGCGGCCAAGAGGCCGCCACCCGCTTGACCCCCTCCCGGCTTCGCCTGGGAAGGGGAATGCGCGGGCATTATGTTCAACAAAACGGCGATCGTGTGGATTGGCAGATTATCCGCGGCCATCATTATAGGGTTCGGGATTGTGGGTATCGTGAGCTCGGGGACCACCCATTAGGAACTCAAACCGTTTTTCTCTTTACAGGGAAGATGGCCTCACAGTTCAGTTCGGCGAGTCCCCCTCCATCCTGGATAGGGCCAGTTATCAATTGGATTTGTTTGTTTTATGTCCCGCAATTCAAGGAATCGCTGCCGTACCCCGAGTTCATTGCTTTGGCCCCGAGCGAAATTGCGTTATTCCTGAGCCTGATTGGCAGCCTGTTCTTGTCGAGTATCATAATCTTTGGCACGTCCCCCCTATCAAGGCGAAAGATCACCGAAAACATTTTCGTATTGCTCTTCTCCAGCATCGCCCTGGGAGGCAATTGGATCTTTCTTTCTCGGTCCTATAAGGACCACGATTGCTAATGCCGATTTAAGCTACTATTTTGCACCCGTTTTGGTTATCGTGATGTCGCCTATTGTTCTGGGGGAAAACTTTCGTTGAAAAAGGTGGCATATGCCGGCACGGCCTTTTACGCAACTCTGATGAACAACTAATTTATCCGAGACCTCAATGGACTAGAACGGACACTCGTACAACTGGTATTCACCTCGGCATTACTGCTACCTTATTTTTTGATCACAAGGGGATTCGACGTATTGCGGATATGCGTCTATGCTCTGGTTCTCATTGTGATGTTAGGGATACTGCATACAGGGGCGGGCTTCTACCTGTTCTTTTCCGGATTGAACGGGTTATGAGGTCAAAGTATCGCGATATTGAGTTATATTGATTCTCTAACTTCTTTATTGATTTCAGCCATGGTTTTTGGCGAAGGGATCACGGTGTTTCAAATAATAGGCGCCGTCCTGTTACTGGGATCCAAATTTATGAGTGAAGCACGAATCTCCCTCATGGGATAAAGGTAAGGTAATAACCCCCACCGCAAGGTCAATGCTGTCAGTTAAGAGAAACGGTACCGGGAATCTGACACACTGACCGCTATCTTGAGGCAGAATGCGGGCATTGTGTTGAGACCCAATCCGAACGGATTGGGTTCTCCGCGAGTCACTTGCCCCCCCTGTCCCGATGGCCCCATTGTGATCTTGACGTCCGCGCCTGACATCGCAGATCGGGTGCTAAAGACAAACGGCTTCCACTTTGGTACGGTGCGCCGGGAGGGATTTGGCGCTGAGCCGGACTAAGGTTCCGATGAATAAAGTCTAATCCGTGTTTGATGAGAACTGTGCCCTTGATGTCGCTCGAACTGCCACCGCCTTCATTAAGAAAGTCCGCGATCTCTTCGTGTAACCGCCGTTCGTCAGCAGGACTCAGACTATCAAGGGGATTGAAGCCAGTGGTGAAAAAAGCGGTATAGATTGCTTGGCCTGACGTGCGAACCATCCCAATAATGGTACCATCTTTGGATAACCAAGATGGATTTCCAAAATCAAACCAGGGGTCCCAGGAATTGGCTGCCCAATTACCTCAGTTCAAAGAACACACAAGGTTTCCGCTGTCTCGCTCCTCCCTATCACTCCATATGCTGTTGCCTGTGATTCTCCCAGGTTTGCCAACGCCCATGCGGCCATTCCGCCCGACATCGCGAAGGGTAGTCAGCGGGATGGGTCGGCCTTGAGGCGTTACGGATCCCAGAGCGTCCAACGCGAGGACAAAACTGTCAAAATGGTGGGACGAAGAGGCCCCACCCAATCCCGACGCGAACGCCGAGCGTGTCGTATTGTATCAACGCGTCGCTTTGAGAACCTCCTTTCCCGCACCGCATTCCGCTGCCCCGCTCGATAGGGAGGCAGCGGAAAGAATATGTTAGCGTGGTCAATTCATAAAGATATAGGGCTTTCCTTTCCCGAACTCTCTCGCCGTTCGCTGAGATATCCTAGTCGCTATAGCGTCGATCAATTTTTGCCACGACTGTGTAGTAGGTATCCACCAAATTAGCGACTGAGAGTTTGGCCGTTTGACTAACTAGTTGATAGGCATCCCATCGATCATAACGATAGGATTTCGTGAGCCAGTCGACCATTTCTCCTAACGCGATACGGGCAGCATCTTCCAACGGCCGCGCACTTCCAACGGTCATAATTTCCTGAGGCGACAGAATACGGGGCCACAGAATCGGCGTTTGTTTGAGCACGGCAAACCGCAACGTAATTTTTCCGCTAATCTCCAGTGCCACCCCACATGCTTCTCCTTCGCCTTGCGCCACATGACAATCACCTGTCGAAAACAAGGCACCAGGGACGTTCACTGGAAGATGGACAATATTACCCGCACAAACATCCGGAACATCCATGTTTCCGCCATGCATATGCGGTGTCAGAGCGGATAACGCTTCTAAATCCGGGGCCGTGCCGATAGTCCCCATAAAAGGTCGCGCCGATACCGCAAAGCGATCCCCATAAGCCCACATACCATCTGGTTGTCGACGATAAATCCACACCCGCTCGGGTAACGGATCCTGCAATGTCCGCGTGAGGGTCGTCGAGGTGAGACCGCCAAAATACGGAATCAAGGTGCTCACCGCCCAATCCCGCGTCGGTTCAATCGCCAGAATTTCGACGGCTAAGGTGTCTCCCGGCTCAGCACCCTCGATATACAGTGGTCCCGTTTGGGGATTAAGATACTTGCCGAGGACCTGGCTCGGCAGTGTCTCCGGCCCTGTAATCTTCCCTTCAAACGCATCCTCCGTGTACAACGCGACCACTTCTCCTGGAGTAATGTGGGCAATCGGCGCGTGATATCGTCCAAACACATAGGGATGGTCCCCGGGTTGTCGAATCTCACGTATGGTCATAATGTTGGCCCTCCTTGGTATAGAAATTTAATTTCCGGCACTGGCTACGGTCTCGATATCTCCTGCGGATTCCCGCCCCCAAATTCCGGTCGTGCGGCGCCCCCAGATCAGATAATAGGTTAATCCGACCGCGAAGATGACTGCACAGATTAGTAGATCGCTGAGTGTCTGTTGCGTCAGGGCCAAAATGACCCCTGCTAGGGCCAACACCGGGGGTAGTGGCCAGAGCCACATCCGAAACGGCAATACATCGCCACGAAATCGTCCTATCCGATGCACGATGGCCGAAATGGCGATTAAGGCGTACAGGATAATAATCATGACCGAAGTAAAGGTGATAGCCGCGACCACGGACCCGAAAAAGGTGAGAATGACACCGAGCAAGCCTACCACCAACACCGCTACCCAGGGGGTCTTAAATCGTGGATGAATATGTGTGAGCATGCGGTTTACCGGACTCGGCCACGACTGATCCCTTGCGGTGGAGTAGATGACCCGAGAGAATTGCAAAACAATGGCCAACGTAGCATTGATGACGGCCAAGATGACCCCCAGGATGACTACCGTAGCCCACGTGGAACCAATCGCATGGGTCACATAATACGCGATGGGCAAGCTCGAATGATAAAAGGCGGGTAGCGTACCCACGGCCAGCAACACAGCAAAGGCTGGCACGACCTGAAATAAGACGCCCAAACTTGCCGCATTGATGACAGAACGCCCCACATTCCGAGCCGATCCATCGGTTTCTTCGCTAAAATTGATCGCGCTGTCATAGCCATTATAAGAAAACAAAGCCACTGCAATCATCGCAAGAATAATGGAGAATTTCACGGGGCTGGCATGCGTCGTGTGGTAGACGACTGGCTGCAATAATTGTGTCAGGGAGGTCAATGGATGTACTAGCCCAATGACCGTAACCAGCACCATTACGGCGAGTTCAATACTGAGAAAGATACCGGTGATGTTGGCATTGGTTTTTACCCGAAAAACAGCCATCAGGGTAACCAAGAGCAAGAGAATGGTGGCCCAGATATTGGCGTTGACCCCGGGAATGAGTGTCTGGATATAGCCGCCAATGCCCAGGGCAATAGCCGCCGGAAGAAAAATGGCTTGCACGACGTAATCCACCATAGCCAAAAACCCCAGCGGTTTCCCTAAGACTCGGGTGACTATCGAATAGAGTCCTCCTGCAAACGGATAACGGGATCCCAATTCAGCCATGCAAAATGCCACGCTCAAAGCGATGACGCCCGCAATTAAAAATGTCCATCCAGCGCCCGTACCTGCTGCAGGAAACACTTGTGCGGCAATAACAAAAAACGAGGCAGCGGGCGTAATGTCCGATAGCGCTAATCCAATGGTTTGCAGCACCGTTAATCCGCGGGACAGTTCTTGGCGATAACCCGCCTGTTCTAAGATCTCTTCCGAACGAATCTCTGGATCATCCATGTGTTCCCTCCTCTGGCATATCATCTTTGCTGTATGAGCCTATCGATCGGGAATTTTTCAAGGGTGTGATTGTCGCGCCCGATCACGCTCTCGGCCCCAACCAACGCATTCATTACCGCCTCTTCGGCGGCTTCCACCACTGCATCAAACACTACATCAATCGGAGAACCTAAAGTCCAGAACTGACCATCCACGAGATGAGCGGTGGTTAGGGGGGTTGGTAACTCACGGGGAATGCGGGTGGCCGTCGAAAACGCCAAAAACAATTCGCCCGACCCGTCGTTACCTACCGACCCGGTCCGGACTAGTCCCATTCCCACCCGTTTCGCTAACCGTTTGAGTTGGCCCGGCAACAGTGGGGCGTCAGTGGCAACAATACCGATACATGAGCCTTCCTTACGATAAGCGGGTTCGTTCGTCGTGATCACGTCCGCCATTCGCCTCCCCTGGACTAGAAGTTGGTGGCGATAGCCAAAATTGGTATTAACGAGTACCCCAACAACATACTCACGTGATTCCCCTGACACTAGGCGAGACGCTGTGCCAATTCCTCCTTTGAATCCGAACAGTTGAGTCCCACACCCGGCACCGACAACTCCCTCCCTCAGAGTTGTCTCAGATGCTTGACGAAGCGCCGTCTGAAATACAGAGGCAGGAGTGGCGCCGGCGCGATTATCATTGAGGAACCCATCGTCGCACTCAGCGACGATGGGCATCAAGACATCCACATCCCCGACAGCCGCGTCGAGATCCTCCATAAAACGCACCGTCGCCTCGAAGCCGGTCCCGATACTACGCGTGTTGCACAAAACAATCGGGGATCCCAAGAGTCCCCATTCCTCAATCACCGCACGGCCAGTCATGATCCCATACCCGTTCAGCACCCATGTGCCAGCATACACCCGTTCACGAAACGGGTTCGAGTCGTGAGGCCATACGACCGTTACTCCGGATCGGTGAACCGGGTCATCTGTCCAGTAATTCGCGTGCCCCACCCGCACTCCGGGAACATCGGTAATGGCATTGTGGGATCCGGGCGGGAGGTATCCCACGGTAAATCCATAGTCACGAAATCGCATACCCTGTCCCCCTTCGTTTGTAAGGTGCCGAGCAGTGACTGAAGGCATAATTGCCTTGTCAGGTACGCGTACTTTATTCGCGATTTTTCGTTCGTTTCCTGCGGGTTGTTTCGCAATATTTTTCGAATTGTATCATTTGCCAGGGTAGTGCACTCAAGCATTTTGACAACACCAGAATATTGCTACGAGCCTTTTGCGCTGTCCTGGAAGCCTTGAGGGACAAAGGTTTAAGGACAGCGGAAAAAGAATTTTCCCCCAATAATCCACGACGGGATGCGGTTTTGTGGGCAGGGATGGACCGGGATCCGCAAAATTGACCCCAGACCGTCAACGATCGCAAAAAATGGCGCCAGGACAACAAAAACGGGCCACTCTTTGGTAAAAT
>PXYT01000109.1 GCA_003023725.1 Sulfobacillus benefaciens
ACGATCTGGTCGTGATCGATGAAAGCCACAATTTTCGTAACGGTGGGGACTATTCCGGGCGCGGCGACGACAAGCGGGAAAACCGGTACCTGCAGTTAATGAACAAGGTGATTCGACAAGGCGTCAAGACCAAAGTTTTGATGCTTTCCGCTACCCCTGTGAATAACGGGTTCTCCGATCTACGGCACCAGCTAGAACTGGCCTACGAAGGCACTCCAGCACTGATTAACGACAAACTCGATACCACCAAACCTATTGATGTGATTTTCCGTAGTGCCCAAACCGCTTTTAATCGGTGGAGCAAACTGGATCCCCAAGAGCGCACGACCGAAAGCCTCCTACGTGCCTTGGATTTTGACTTCTTTACCGTCTTGGATAGTGTGACTATCGCGCGTTCGCGGAAGCACATTCAAAAATATTATAATACCGAAGAAATAGGCCAATTCCCCGAGCGAATGCCCCCCATCTCTCTGCGTCCGAAGCTGACGGATCTTTCGTCCGCAATCGACTACGATGAGATTTACGAGCAACTGATGCTCTTGAATCTCGCCGTGTATGTTCCGACAGATTTCTTATTGGAAAGCCGACGCGCCAAATACGTTGACCCCAGTGTGAATATCGACCGTGCCGGGCGCGAAAATGGGATACGGCGTTTAATGTGCATTAACCTGCTGAAACGACTGGAAAGCTCCGTCGCGTCATTTAACATCACACTGCAACGAGTGAAAAGCCTGATAGACGGTACGATTGCGGCCATTGATTCCTATGAAAGAGGCGTGAGCCGGACGATTCATACGCGCGATCATGACGCAAACGACTTTGACGATGACGACCTCAATACCAGCTTCTTTGAAAACGAAGGAAAACCGCTCGACATTGACCTCAACGATATGGACTATGTGTCGTGGCGCGAAAAGCTTGTCGCGGATTCCGAAATTCTTGAACTGCTGGCGCTGATGGTCAAGGACATCACGCCGGCACACGATACGAAGCTGCAAACGCTATTGCAGCTGATTTCTGAAAAGGTGCAGCATCCGTTTAATCGGGGCAACAAAAAGATACTGTTGTTCACAGCATTTTCTGATACGGCCGACTACCTGTACAACCACGTCGCACCGTTTGCTAAGGAACGGTTTGAGCTAGATTCCGCAATTGTCACGGGCACCATCGATGGGAAGACCACCGTCAAGCTGAAACGGACCGATATGAACACCATCCTGACGTTGTTTTCGCCGCTGTCGAAGGCCAAAGAAATGCTGATGCCGAACACAGTCGCCCAAATTGATATTCTGATTGCGACCGACTGCATCTCTGAAGGCCAGAATCTGCAAGACGGAGACTACTGCATCAACTACGACATTCATTGGAATCCGGTCCGCATTATTCAACGGTTCGGGCGCATTGACCGGATTGGAAGCCGAAATGAAAAAATCCAGTTAGTGAATTTTTGGCCAAACATTGACCTAGATAAGTATTTGGAGCTCAAAGGACGTGTGGAAACCCGGATGAAGGCATCGGTGATGACCGCCACGGGCGACGATAACCCCATCGACCCGGAAGAGCGGGGCGACCTCGAATATCGTATGACCCAGCTTGAGAAACTCCAAAATGAAGTGGTGGACATAGAAGATATGCAGTCCGGCATTTCGATTATGGATTTGGGATTGAACGAATTCCGGCTCGACCTGCTGGAATACGTCAAGCACCACGACAATTTGGATAAAGTCCCCTTTGGACTTCACGCGGTGGTGAAAGGCAGCGCCGACGCGCCCCGCGGCACGATTTTCATCCTGAAAAACCGCAACGCCCACATCAACGCGAAAAACAAGAACCAGCTGCATCCCTTTTATATGGTCTATGTTCACGATGGCTCAACCGTTTTCATCGACCACTTGCAACCGAAAAAGCTACTCGACGTGTTCCGTCAGCTGTGCCGTGGCAAGATCGAGCCCGATCATGCGCTGTGCGACCAGTTCAACACAGAAACGAAGGATGGACGCGATATGCGTCGCTATTCCGACTTGCTCTACGTGGGCGTGAAGTCCATCGTGGATCTGAACGAGAAGGATTCCCTGGACAGTTTCCTCTCGGGTAAACCGATATCGCTGGCGACCAATACGATAGAGGGTTTGAACGACTTCGAATTGGTGTGCTTTGTGACGGTGAGGTGAGATAGAGAGATGTTAGGATTGCCAAGCACTACGGAGATCAACAAGCCGCTGGCGAAAAAGGCGTTGTTTGAGAAGTTCAAACCGACGGCTGCCGACCGCAAACGGTTTGATGAGCAGATTGGTCGACTGGCAATTGTCGCGGAGATCTCGCCGCACACGGTCAATCTTGCGGCAAGCGAAGAGGTGTCGGCAGTCTACGTGATCACCGTGACGCTAAAAACCCCTGACTGCGACAAGAAAAACATGGTGCTCCTCGCCCAATTCATTGACCAACGGATGGTGTTTGTCCTACAATACGGAGATCATGCACGACTGGCTGCGTACCGGGCGGCAAAGGTACTGGTGTCGGAAGACAAGCCGATAGATGCCTGGCAACTCAAGCTGATCGGACTTGATCTGGGAAGCGCATGGGACCACATCGTTGCGCAAATCGCCCATATTAACTTGGCGAGCGGACAAGACCTTGATGCTATCATTGCAGAGAATGACCGCCACGAAAAATTGTCAAACCAAATCGCCGCGCTCGAAAGAAAAGCACGGGCGGAAAAACAATCCCGCCGAAAGTGGGACTATGCCGAGGAAATCAAGCGGCTCAAGAGAGAATTGGGAGGACACACCAATGAATAAGAACGACCGGCTCAAGATGCACACGCCGTCCGTCACGGACGAGAATTTCGCCAAACTGGCAAAGCTTTTCCCAAACGCCGTTACAGAGACGATTGACGACAACGGGGCGGTGGTGCGGGCAATTGACGCCGACGTGCTGGCGCAGGAGATTAATTCCCATGTCGTATCCGGCAAGGAGGAGCGCTATCAGTTCACGTGGCCGGACAAGCGCAAGTCCATTCTTCTGGCCAATCAGCCGATCGCCGCCACTCTGCGCCCCTGCCGTGAAGACAGTGTGGACTTTGACAGCACCGAGAATCTCTACATAGAGGGTGACAACCTTGACGTGCTGAAGCTGCTGCGTGAAACGTACCTCAACCGCGTGAAAATGATCTATATCGATCCCCCGTATAATACAGGCAATGATTTTATCTACGAGGACGATTTTTCGGAGGAGTCGGGCGAATTTTTTCGCCTCGACGGGCAGTATG
Source organism: Sulfobacillus benefaciens (assembly GCA_003023725.1). Lineage (GTDB taxonomy): Bacteria > Bacillota > Sulfobacillia > Sulfobacillales > Sulfobacillaceae > Sulfobacillus > Sulfobacillus benefaciens. Next base: position 3,269 of record PXYT01000109.1, read on the forward strand.
ACACACAGGGCAACCGCCTTACCCCAAACCTCAACTCAAACGGTCGTTTCCATACCGACTGGCTGAATATGATTTATCCGCGTTTGCGTGTGGCACGGGATTTGCTACGCGATGATGGGATCATATTTGTTTCCATTGACTACAACGAAAATGCAAACTTGCGAACAATTATGGATGAAGTGTTTGGTATGTCAAATTTTGTAGGAGAGATATATTGGGAATCAAAAACAAAGTCTCAGAACACATCAACAGCCTATAACAAGTTGCAACCGAAGGCAGAAATGATACTGGTTTACACCAAACAAAATAAAAGACGTTTCAACTTGATTACAAAAGGAAGTAAAGATTATCCACTTTCTGATGAACAAGGTGCATACCGTGAATATCCGTTGGAGGTTATGAACGCAAACGGTATTCGTGGCCGTGAAACGATGATTTATGATGTTACAGATGGAGTTTCCACGGTTTCACCGCCTGAGGGGAAACAGTGGAAACTTGGGCAAGTCCAAGTTGCCACATATAAAAACGGGGGAAATTTGTTTATCCGTGATGGACGAGTCATTATCAAAATGCGTCCTGAATTTGAGCGTGGTGAAAGTACTGAACCATTTTGGGGATTTTTCACTAAAGATATGGGAACTGCAGAAAGTGCAAAAAAAGAACTAACTGAAATATTGGGGCAACACGGATTTGAAACAGTTAAACCTGTTGGTGTTATCAAACGCTTGACTTTGCACGCAACAGAGGCTGATGACATTGTCCTCGACTTCTTCTCTGGCTCTGCGACCACCGCCCATGCCGTAATGCAGTTGAACGCGGAGGATAACGGCAAACGAAAGTTTATTATGGTGCAGTTGCCCGAAGTATGTGCCAAGGATACAGAAGCAGCAAAGGCAGGTTATAAAACCATTTGCGAAATCGGCAAAGAACGCATTCGTCGCGCCGGACGCAAGATCAAAGACCACGCGGAGGCAACAGCGCAAAATCTCGACATCGGGTTTCGCGTGTTGAAGCTCGACAGTACGAACATGAAGGACGTGTACTACAAGCCGGAGGAAATAACCCAGATTAATCTCGATGGCCTGATCGACAATATCAAGCGAGACCGCACCGATGAGGACTTGCTGTTTCAGGTGATGCTTGACCTTGGCGTTCCGCTGTCCGCAAAAATCACACAGGACGGCACATTGTTCTATGTCAACGACACCTATCTGATTGCCTGCTTTGGCAGGGTTGATACCGCCCTCATTACCGAAATGGCCAAGAAACAGCCCTATTATGCCGTGTTCCGGGACGCCAGTTTCGTCAGTGACAGTGCCATGGTGAACGTTGAGCAGGTGTTCGCCACCTACAGCCCGTCAACGATCAGGAGGGTGTTGTAAATGCATTTTCAATTCAAGATCCAGCCTTTCCAGACCGAAGCTGTTGAGAACGTGGTGAAGGTATTTGTCGGGCAGACAAAGCATGGCCCGTTGAAGTTTCGCCGCGATGTCGGCCGGCTGAAGGGGACGCTGGACGAATTCGATGCGGACTTTGAAACCGCCTACCGCAACGCCGACGTGGAATTGTCAAGAGAACAGCTTCTGAAAAACATCCACGCGGTGCAGATGGCAAACCATATCCAATATTCGCCAGAGCTCGTCGATGGGTTGGGTGCGGTGTCTCTGGATATTGAAATGGAGACAGGCACGGGCAAAACGTACGTCTACATCAAGACGATGTTCGAGCTCTACAAAACCTATGGGTGGAGTAAGTTCATCGTCGTCGTGCCAAGTATCGCCATCCGCGAGGGAGTCAAACAGGCGTTTGAGATCACGCAGGAACACTTCATGGAGCTCTATGGCCTCAAGGCTCGGTTCTTTGTGTACAACTCCGCGAATCTGCATCAGTTGGATGAGTTTTCCCAGAATAGCGGCATCAACGTGATGATTATTAACACCCAGGCGTTCAACACCACGATGAACGAAGACAAGAATATCGAAGGCCGACGAGGCAACGAGGCGGCCAGAATTATCTACAGTAAACGTGACGAGTTTGGGTCACGCCGCCCCATTGACGTCATCAAGGCGAACCGTCCGATTATCATCCTAGACGAACCACAGAGAATGGGCGGCGTGGCGACGCAGAATGCGCTAAAGAGAAACTTTGCACCGCTGTTTTCGCTGAATTATTCGGCGACGCACAACACCTCCCATAACTTGATTTATGTCCTCGACGCACTAGACGCTTTCCAGAAGAAGCTCGTCAAAAAAATCGAGGTCAAGGGGTTTGAACTGAAGAATTTGAGTGGGACGAACGGCTATCTCTACCTGTCGGAAATTGTGCTAGACAAGAGAAAACCGCCACGCGCCCGGCTGGAATTTGAGGTCCGCCGCAAGGGGGGAGTACCGGAG
>PXYT01000011.1:0-26935 GCA_003023725.1 Sulfobacillus benefaciens
CGAGCGTTTTTGTTATTCGTGAGAGTGATAATTACACCTCACTGAAAGAGACACTAATATCAACGTGAGCATCGGAAAAATCCTGCTGTCACCGGAGGCTATACCTCTTCCGGTTCACGGAAATACTGACGGTAGGATGTTGCCGAAAGGAGGAAGAATTGCTGCGCACTCATCGCAGGAATTCGCCCAGTATTCCTAAATTCAAAAAGAAGTTGCCTAACCAAGGGTTAAGAAGGGCACTGGGCTCAAGGCAGGTACAGTTGCTTTCCATGGGCGGTGTCATTGGCGTCGGCTTGTTTTATGGTGCGGGTGTCGCGTTGAAACTGGCGGGCCCCGCCGTCATCATCGACTATGTCATTGGCGGGGTTATTGTGGCTATTGTCATGCGAGCCTTGGGGGAAATGACAGTAGAGGAACCCTTGGCTGGATCGTTCAGCCGTTTTGCCAATCAGGCTTTTGGTGAAATGTTCGGGTTCTTGACGGGGGGCATGTGGTGGTTCTTTTGGGTTGCCACGGTGATGTCGGAACTCGCGGCCATTGGGCTTCTGATTCAGTACTGGTTTCCGGCGTTTCCACCTTGGATTCCCGGACTCATTGCACTGGGATTATTCGTCATTTCCAACCTGTTTTCGGTCGAAGTGTTCGGCGAGTTGGAATTTTGGTTTGCTGTGTTAAAGATTCTCGCGATTGTGAGTTTCATTGTTCTCGGTGTTCTCGTAGCTATCATCGGAATCAATGGAGCTGGCCTGTCCAATCTTTGGGGCCATGGCGGTTTCTTGCCGCACGGAATTCCGGGAGTATTGCAGGCGGTTTCGCTGGTGGTTCTGGGATACAGCGGTGTAGAGACGCTGGCAGTGACCGCGGGCGAAACCGGGGACCCCAGAAAGGCTATTCCCCAAGCCGTATCCAATGTGTCATGGAGAATAGTTATTCTCTATATTGGGTCCATTAGTGTCATGCTGGTAGCATTTTCATGGACGTCCCTAGCTGGGCGCCACGTGAGTCCTTACGTGCTCCTGTTTGCCAAAGCTGGCATTCCCTTAGCGGCCACGGTGATTAATATCATTATTATTTCGTCGGGGCTATCTTCTTCCAACACCGGTTTGTACGGAGGAAGCCGAATGTTGTTTTCCATGGCCAAGGACGGGTATTTGCCCATATCACTCAAACGCTTATCGCACTTCAAGGTGCCCAAGTTGTCGGTCATTATTACCGGACTCGGCATGTCTGTGGGCATTTTGATCACTTATCTGGCGCCGAATTCAGTATATGTCTGGATTTCAAGCGCTTCCGCATTTGCTGCCATATGGACCTGGAGCATGATTTTGCTATCGGAAATTACCATTCGCAAGAGAAAAGGCGGACTGTCCGCCTCACTGCATTATCCTGTTCGGCTGTGGCCTATTCTTCCGATTCTGGGACTCGTGCTGCTGGCTGGGCTGCTGGTGGCCATTATGACCTCTCCATTGACCGAGGTGTCGGTTTGGTCGGGTGTGCTCTGGCTCGTCTTCTTGAGCGTGTGGTGGTTTGCTTATTCCAGGAAGCATGCTTCCAAAAATCAGGACAAAGAGGAGCACGAAGCGTCTCCCCAAAAACAGATGCCGTAGTAATTGCGGTCCTCGTTCAAGCCCCTGGTGGGGGAATCAACAGGGTCATGAGATGGGCCAGAGATTGCAGGATTTGAATACGGGTGTTGCTCCACTTGTAAGAGTCCATATAATACGCACTGAGAGTGCCCCATACGGGTTTTCCCACGGGAACTACGGCGACGGACTCGGGAAAGCCTAGAGCCCGGACCACGGGGGCTTGCAGATAATCGGGCTCATCACTTTTCTGCTGCAAAATCAAAGGGGTTTGGTCGCGAAAGGCCCGAATGATCAAGGCTGGCGTTTCCCACGATATGACGTCGCGGCGGGCGTGCCCAATACTGAATAGAGGCTGCATGCCGCCGGGGAGCGCCTGAAAGACTGTCATTGCCATAGGCTGCAGCATTTTGAATGCCGCGCCCATCATCGTCGCCAGTTGTTCGGCCGTGGATAGATGCGCATCCGCCAGGTGTTCCAGCATGAGACTCCAGTGAGAGAGAAAAGGATCAAGTTCCCGCAAAGAAAGGCTCGAGACTTCCACGATCTCTCGCTGCCGCTGGCGGATAATGGCAATGACTTCTCCTGGCAAATGTGCTGTATGCTGCCAGATCACTGGCTTGCCGAAGTAGAAACCTTGGCCGATTTCAATGCCGAGGTCAATGCATGTCAACAGTTCGTCACGGGTTTCGATGCCCTCGGCAATCAGCTGAAAACCAAGAAACCGTGCCATCTGGATGACAGAAGCCATTAAGTTGCGTTTAACGGGGTACATCTGGCACTGGGTGATGAGAGTGCGGTCGAGTTTGACATAGTTGGGATGAATGGCCACGAGCTTTTCCAATCCGGAATAGCCGGTGCCAAAGTCGTCCAAGGCAATTGCGACGCCATGATGGCGGAAGTTTTCAATGCCATTTTCCACGCTTGCACCCAACCAGTTCCCGCGCTCGGTAATCTCAAGGACTATTGATCCGTCGGGACAGGACTGAATAAGGTCTTGAACGATGGAGTCGGAGAGAGAATCGGGATGGATATTGACAAATAGCGGGATGGGGATGTCGTGGGTGTGAACGAACTGGATAATTGTTCTAAGGATAATGCGATCGACCGTGACGGACAGACCCTGGCGGGATACCTCTTGAAAGAACGTTTCGGCGTTGATGGGCTGTTGTTGTTCGTTAAAAGGGCGTGTCAAAACCTCATAGCCCATGGTATGACCGCTGGACAAGGAAATTAGGGGGTGAAATACCAGATAAAATGGTTGCTGTGCCTCCTGAATCCATTCCAGAATGTTGAAGTTTGGCGCGGACAAAAATTCATCAGCTGGCGTGGCGACTCTCTCCTCGAAAGTTTACTACGCCTATTGTGCAGATATTTGTTGTTCATGTCTATATTTTGTCGAGTTTTGTCCTTTCGGAGCGCATGCCACTCTGTTCATGTCCCGGCACCGGGACATGAACAGGCAGCACGATGAGGCAAGTGATAAATATGGCTTCAGGTTTTCCGTAGCCGGACCTGCACTATGCCGCCAGCAAGCATTTGTCCGCTTTTTGACAAGGTTCGGAGGTTTTATTGCGAGGGGTTTTGGGTCTTTCGGGTAAGACGGTACAAAGCCATGAAAGATAACGTCCAAAACACCGTGAGAAACATGACCAGAAGAAGGCCGGCCATTTGTCCGCCGATTCCGGCAATCCGGGTGATCCACAGGGTCATGATTATCAGAATAAGTTGGCCGGCAAGAGCCGTGATGGTCGCCGCCAGGCTTAAAAAAAAGTTCTTTCTCTGAAGAATCCAGGCGTATTTGAAGGCCCTGAGCCATCTGAAACCGCCCACGAACAGCAGGTTCATGGTCCACAAGAGCCACATGCTCCCGATCAGCGCAAGAAAGAGGCCAACCAAGGCCAAAATCTTGAAGCTCGACCCCAGGGAAAATCTCAGAACGATATGCATCACTGCGAAGAGAACGCCAATAACCAGTAACCACGTCACCAGCACGAGTAGGACGCTCAATATCAAGCCGTAGCTACGGCCGAAATAGCGCAGTCCATTGCCGAAAAAATTGCCTATAGTGACTGGGTTCTGTCTCATGGCTTCGGCCAGGGTTCCCAAAAAGGCGGCCGCGAAGTACGGCAGAAGAAGGAACACGTACACCGGAGGGAGGAGCGATCGGGAAAGCGGAACGCCATGGCGGGTCTGATTTACCCCCAGGACTAGGACTGTGAGTCCCGTAATGATAAGAAAAACACATTGCCACACGAGAAGCCAGACAATCTTTCGGTGTTTGCAGAAGATCTCGGCACTGATGCGATAAATTTTGAGGTACATGTTATCCCTCGATTCGCGGTTGTCTTGTTTTTATGGTATCAGGAACTCTTCTTTTTTGGGAGAACCGCGGCCTGGGGCGGCTGCAACCAAGAAACTTTTCAACCGGAAAGGCTTTTAAAGCGGTCGGTGATGGGATCAAAAAGGGTGGCGTGGTGCATGGGGTTTTTCTCGTGCTAATCAGTGTGGCCCAAGAGAGTACAGAGTTTGTGATACCATAAATGGAGAAAGGGCATGTAAGGGGGATGCGTATGCATCGACTGGCCAAGGCAAGAGAGCGCCTCGGCAAAGAAAACGCCATGATGTTTGTATCATGCGGCGATGACTTTCGTTATTTGTTGTCTTGGTCGCCGTTGGCGGATGAACGGCTGACGTTTCTCGGAATATCGGGAGACGGCGCGGCTCTGGTGATTCCTTCCGTAAATGTTCAGGAAGCCAGGGAGCATGTGGGAGGAGCCGTTGAGCTCTTTTCCTATACGGATCAAGAGGGACCGGAAGCCTTGTTGCTGAAGGTATTCGGCAAGACGGCCTCCCGGCTACATACGGTTTACGTATCGGATGATGCCCGTTTTGATCATGTTGAAACTCTCAGATCTTCTTTGGGGTGGACAGCACCCCTTCAACGGGCTTCCGCGTTAATGGGTCCTTGGCGCATGACCAAGGATGCCGATGAAATCGAAAAACTTAAAGCGTCCCAGATCATTAATGATCAGGCAATGCAGGCAGGTCTTGCTGCAATTCGCGTTGGCATGACGGAGATGGAAGTGCAAGATGTGATCCACAGGGCTTTCATGGCCAATGGTGCCGACCGCGAAGCGTTTATTATTGTGGCAGCTGGCTCTCACAGCGCCTTGCCTCATCATACACCCGACAATACGGTGATCGCGGAGGGGCCGGTATTATTGGATATAGGCTGTTATAAAGACGGATATGCGTCCGATATGACCCGCGTCGCCTATGTGGGCACACCCACCGACGAATTTCTTCATGTTCATCACATTGTGAACCAGGCGGTGGAAACGGCCCTGGCCAAAGCTCGTGCCTTTGCTGAGGCTCAAAGCATTGACCATGCCGCTCGGAGGGTCATCGAGGATGCCGGTTACGGAACATATTTCGTGCACCGGCTGGGACATGGCATTGGGTTGTCGGTTCACGAACCGCCATCGATTATGGAGGGCAACCCGATAAGAGTGCCGGTGAATTCCGCGTTCTCGATCGAGCCGGGAATTTATCTACCGAAGCGCTTCGGAGTGCGCTTGGAAGAGGTGGTTGTGGCCAAAGAGGAGGGAGCTGTTGTTTTGTCGCAGGTCCCCCGGGATGTGTACCATGTGAAATCCTGAGTGGGCTGGCCGAGTTCTTTGGAATCAGCACGATTGAAGAGATGAAAATGTTAAGAAATTCCGCGGGATAGGAGATGATAGCGTCGTGGCCGCAAAAACGGTAACACATACACAAGATACCATGGTAGGACAGGAGGCACCGGATTTTACTCTGGAAGGCACCAACGGCTCCGTCCACTTGGCAGACTTGCATGGGCATGTGGTCGTCCTCTATTTTTATCCTCGTGACAATACACCAGGATGCACCACGGAGGCCTGTGATTTTCGGGACATGATTCAAGATTTTTCGCAAGTGGACGCAGTGGTGCTCGGAGTGAGCACGGACTCTTTAGCAAGTCATGCCAAATTTACCGCCAAATATCAGCTGCCATTCCATTTGTTGTCCGACAGCGATGCCAAGGTTGCGAACCGTTACGGGGTTTACAAACAGAAAAATCTATACGGGAAGGTTTCGTACGGCATCGAACGTTCCACGTTTATCATTGACCGGGACGGGATTATTCGTTATGTCTTTAGAAGGGTTAGAGTGCCGGGCCATGTGAGCCAGGTGAAAGAATTGGTCAATCAGCTGACGCATGGATAACCGGTCAATGACAACGCCAGTGGAAGAGATCCTAAACATCTTTTCCAAACTTTACCCAAACCCGACAACCGAATTAAGTCACGACAGCCCTTGGCAGTTGCTTGTGGCAACAATTCTTTCGGCACAATGCACGGATAAACGGGTTAACATGATTACCCCGCGTATCTTTTCCCGGTTTCCGGGCCCTAGGGAACTGGCAGCGGCTGCGCCGGGGGAAGTTGAGGATTTAATCAAGGATTGCGGGCTATTTCGCAGCAAAGCCCGCAATCTTATCGGTACTGCGCAATTGGTTGTGAGCCAATACGGCGGAGAAGTGCCTGCGACACGGGAAGGGTTGATGGAGTTGCCGGGGGTGGGCAGAAAGACGGCAAACGTTATTCTGGCCAATTGTTTTGGGGTAGACGCGATTGCCGTGGATACCCATGTATTCAGACTAGCGCACCGCTTGGGATGGTCCAATGCCAAAGATGTGCTAAGAACTGAAGAAGACTTGATGCGGGTAATTTCTCGAAGTAAATGGGGTGATGCCCATCATTGGCTGATTTATCACGGGAGAAGGGTTTGTCTGGCCAAAAATCCTCGGTGTGGCAGTTGTGCGGTGGAGGGACTGTGTCCCAAAGTTGGAGTGCCTGCCGGCAGAAAGGAGTTGATGCCATAATGGTCGCACTGGTTGCGGATTTGCTTTTTGTCGATCGCATCACCCGGATAGGACAAAAAGTCGGTGAAGAGGTCACTACGTACGCAACAATTAAAGAATTCCGAGAGTATGTCAACCGGGAACACCCGGATATGGCTGTCGTGGACTTGAGTTTGCTTATTGGCAATGACTTGTCTTGGTTCGACGAAATTCCCCACGTCTCAGGATTTGGTCCCCATGTTGACCGGCAGACATTTCAGATGGCCAAATCCGCGGGTATCCACCCTCTTTGGGCTAATTCCGTGCTGACACAGCGATTAGGTCCATGGATTGCCGCGATAAGAGCCAAGAGCAGTGTGTAACGGAAGTTGGTCTATCGCCGTGTAACATATCAAGGTTATTATCCGAAAACGGGAGGACGATAAATAAATGCGGGCAGTCGTCTTTGGCGGCGGAGGCATTTTCGGGGTTGCGGCGATAGGAATTTTGAGAGCTCTGGAAGAGCTGGATGTCAGGCCCGAAATTGTTGTCGGCACGTCCTCCGGTTCCATTATCGGATCTTTGTATGCGTTAGGCTGGACTGTTAAGGACCTTTATGACCTGGCGGTGACCATTCGACGCAAAGACATGATTTGGAACTGGCGACGAATGGGAAGGACACTGCTCACCCGTCGTACGCTCGCCGAGTCTATTTTAGATCCGGAACCCTTGTGGGATAAGTTGTCGCAATATATTGGCCACAAAACCTTCAGCGATGCCAAAATTCCGTTGTTTGTCGTGGCGACGTCTTTGACACATCGGACCAGTGTAGTTTTTGGCTCATCAATTCCTCCCGATTTTTATCAGTTGCCCCATGTCTTTTGGGTTGACGGAAGGTCACAAGAAGTTTTATCGGTGGTCAGAGCGTCATCGGCTGTTCCGGGATTCTTGCCACCAGAACGCATAGGCGGGATGGTTCTGGTGGATGGGGGAATGACGGATGACTTTCCCATGGATGTTGCACAGGCTGCCGGAGCAAACCGGGCGCTCGGATTGTGGATTGACGAACCGTTAAGATGGCAGGTTCCGAATCCTTCTCCGCACCTGTTGCAGGTTTTGAGTGCAAGTGTGGCTGCTGCCATTCACCATATGACGATTCTCAAAAAGGATGCGGTGAAAATACCCTATGTGCTACTCCGGCTGGAAATGGACCAAAACATGGATATGGCCCGTATTCCCTATATTATTCAGACCGGATATGAGAAAACGATGGCGAGACGGCATGAAATCATCAAAGAATATGGCTACGGAAGGTGAACACCTGGGGCAAAAACGTTATAATTATGAACCGGGAAGGGTTATCCCAGTGAAAGATGACCACCTTGAGAATGCGCTCGTAACTCTTATCCGACAATCCCATAACTGGGCGTCGGTTGAGCGTGGGATCGAGTTGTTTTATGCCGCAAGGGATATGCTACAGAATTATTACAACGTCGAAAGCGGCTATTTTGTTTATAGGAAGACCGTTTTGGGAACTGATGAGGAAAAAACCTTTCGTGTTTATGCCCCTTGGGGGATGCCCCAGAACGGTCAAGATGTCATGTTTCAGCGTGTGCTGGAGCAACTGCGCGAGAATCCGGATCCCGTTAAACACGTCAGTGAGCAGTGGATCAGCGTGGAAGAGGCTCCTGGCTATTTGAAGACCCTATGGAAAGAATGGGGAATTCGTACCGGAGGCTCGTGGCTATTGTCTATCGGATCCGTTCCTGTGGGCATGGCCGTTTTTCACCGGCGGGTTCACCGAGTGGACGACACAGTGGTCATGAGCCTGGTTGTCCGCCAGATTTCTTTGGTGATGGAGTTGCTTCGCTACCGCCGCCAGGCAGAAGAAGCAAGTCAGAGGGATCCGCTTACCGGAATTTACAATCGTCGGGGCGCAACCATGCGCATCGAAACGTTGTTGGCTTTGCGGGATTCCAGAGCCGGTGAGTGGATATTTGCTATTTTTGACGTCGACGACTTCAAAACCATAAACGACAACCTTGGTCATCCTCATGGTGATGGGGTTCTGATAGAGTTTGCCCGCATTTTGTCTTCGCATCTTCGTGAAGGGGACATTTGCGGACGTTGGGGTGGAGACGAATTTGTTGTCATGTTAAAAAGCCCAGGCCATTTGGCCTCGTCAATTATCGAGCGTTTGAAGAAGAAAGTGGCGAGTGAGCTGCGCGACGTATCGGTGAGCGCCGGCTGGGCTGTTTGGGGTGTCGAAGGCACTAATTTGGAGGAAATTTACCGCGTTGCCGATAAACGGTTGTACCAGGACAAGGCGGATGCATGTCAAATTTGGCCAAAGAGGGGAGATGGAGAATGAGCGCACAGGCGGTAATTGTGGGGATGGGACAACTGGGGCGGACTCTCGGTGAAGGACTCTTATTGAACGGGATAACAGTGACTCCGGTATTGCGGTCGACTGCGATCGATACGGCCCTGAATCCCCAGACAGTTATCCTGGCAACAGGGGAGGATGATTTGGGCCCAGCCCTGAAAAAAGTTCCGCAGAACTGGAAAGAGCGCTCTGTTGTTCTCTTGCAAAACGAACTGCTGCCTCCCCAGTGGAAAGAACACGGGATATCTGAGCCGACTGTTTTTGTCGTGTGGTTTGAACGTAAGCAAGGAAAACCGATTACCCCGCTTCTGCCTTCACGAGTCTATGGCCCCCAGCAGGACGTGATCCGGTCCGCCATGGATAGTTTGGCTATTCCTTGCGAAGTGACCCGTGATGAAACGGAGATATTAACCGAGTTAATGATAAAAAATGCCTATATTTGGGCAACCAACATTGCCAGTCTGGAAGTGGGACGAATGACCACGGGTGAACTTTATCAGCAGCATTCGGCATTGGTAGAGGCCTTGGTTCAAGAAAGTGTGGCTGTGCAAAATGCCGTGATGGGCGAATCGTTTCCGGTGGGTGAGGTCTTGGAGCGTGTAAACCAAGCACTTCTTGCCGACACATCCCACAATGCAGGAGGGCGCAGCGCAAAAAGGCGTTTGGAACGATTTTTGGTTCAGGCGCACAAGATGGGCGTTGCGGTTCCCCAAGCCCAGAGCATCGCTCAACACAATGAAATAGTACCCCGCTCCTAAATATGCCGATTCTAGGTGATTTTAGGCTGTACAGACGTGTCTGTCATAAATTATTTTCATTTTTCATCACGAACCGTTGACACACGAGCCCACACATGCGTATAGTAAATGTGTCAACAAAATAAGTCCTCGTTAGGCGAGGCGTCTACATCAACATAGGCCACTGCTCCGACCCGTCCAAAGACGCTAAGGAGTAGAACAGAGGTTGCCGGATTAAGGCTTCTTCCAATGTGGCTGAATCTGAAGGGATTCCTACGTGATGTAGTGCCGAAGCTCCACAAGGAGGAAACGGCGTAATAAGCCTGGTCCTCTTGCTGGAGTGCAAGAGGACCACTTTATGTGGCGCAAAAGTTGAGGAGGGTGAATCGGGTGAGTACAGACCCAGGAGGCCATAGTAGACGGATCCTGCATTCACGAAAATTAAACATTTTACTAGGCTCTTCCGAGGGCTGCCCTTAGCTTTTGCTCTGCCCCCTCGGGAGATGCCGAGGGGGTATTAATGATGTCAAAGAAAATGGCCTATCAAGCCACGCAAGCCTGGGACGACGCACGGATCCGGGCAGAGGATCAGGCACGCATTGCCGAATTGCGTCAATCACCCAGCTGGATTAAAAGAATTTTATTATTACTGGCCCTGATTGGTCCGGGTATTTTAGTCATGGTGGCCGATAACGATGCGGGTGGTGTCATCACCTATGCAGAAACCGGAGCCACCTATGGTATCGGATTTTTTGTTCCGGCCCTTGTGATTGGCGGTATTATTGCGTTCATCGTACAAGAGATGACTGTACGTCTCGGGGCAGTTACCCATCGTGGCCATGCCGAAATGATCTGGGGACGTTATGGCGCATTTTGGGGTTGGTTTTCGCTTCTTGACCTGGTTGTGGCCAATGTTCTCACGCTGATTACCGAATTCATAGGAATTACGGTGGGAATGTCGGTTTTCGGCGTGCCTCCGGTTTTGAGCGCTTTCGCTGCCTTAACAGTGGATGCAGCGATTTTGTTGGTCTTGCGCTACCGCTCATGGGAGCGGGTTTCATTGTGGATTGCCGTAGGCAATTTAGTGTTTATTCCCCTGGCATTGATGGCGCATCCCCATTGGGGACAGGTGGTGGCGGCCTTCAGCCGGTGGCAAATTCCCGGTGGCTTCGGACCAGCTTTTCTGTTTGTGGTGCTGGCGAACTTTGGGACGACAATTGCTCCCTGGATGCTGTTCTTCCAGCAGTCGTCCGTCGTCGACAAAGGGCTCACGGTTCGGGACATCCGGCATGGCCAATTTGATACGGCGCTGGGCGCTTTGGTCATGGTAACCGTTGGGGTGGCCCTAGTGGTGTTAACCGGCACTCTGGCCTTCGGGCATCCTGGAGCATCCAATTATAACATTCAGCAGATTATGCAGTTGATTGGGGCTCGTCTTGGGCCAACGGGTGAGGATTTGTTTGCTCTGGGGCTGGTGGAGGCCGGAACTATTGCAGCTATTGCCTTAACCGCCAGTACATCATGGGCGATGGGAGAAGCGTTTCACTGGCCGAAGAGTATTAATCTTCCGGTGGCACAAGCATGGCGCTTTTATGTTCCCGGACTTTTAAGCGCAGCCATTGCGGCGGCCGTTGTGCTGATTCCGAATGCGCCCTTGGGATTCCTGAACCTGACCGTGCAAGTTATTGCGTCGATTTTCATGCCCGCGGCACTGCTGTTTCTGCTTCTTCTGCTAAACGACCGAGAAATTATGGGAGCTCATGTTAATCGCAAGTGGCAGAACCTGATGGCATATTTCATTGTCGGCTTACTCGTTGTACTTAACGGATTGTACGGAATTTCCGTGGTGTTTCCTCGTTTGTTTTAGCGGAGCAGCGGCTGAACGGTGAAAGGCAATCAGGAGGTGGAAAGGATATGAAAGAAAAAAACACAATGTTGCACGTGCTCCCATCTCCGGATGAGGAGAGGAAAGTTGAATTACAACGAATTACCCCAAAGGGTTCCATTCGGGTAGTTTTTTGGGGCTTGCGCATTTACATTGTGGTCATGCTAATACTTGTTGTCATCGGCTTTAGCCGGGGCATTCATTAAGCGCAAACGCGGCAAGGAGAAGAAAACAAGGAGGAGAAAAATGGATCGGGAACCGCCCCCAAGGTAAACCCTGGCCGAGAATGCAACATACTCGCCCAGGGTTTACTGCTTTTCGGGATTACCAGATGAACAAATCGTTCTGCGTCGTAAAGCGTTGTTTGTGCCTCTAAACCCCTCAAGAAATTCCTAAGACGGTCACCCCCTAGGTTTAGGAACCCGTATCAACCGGAGTTGCATTACCTTAGCCTTGTGCGGGCCGGATTCATTGAAATATTCGGCAATTGCAGCGGCAGGCGGTAAACGTTGGAGAGACATTGTGTCTCCAATAGGGGCAGGCGTGAGTGGTATCGGGTCTTCCCCCATAGGAACGATAGATTGAAGAAGTTACTGCCCCTGATGCGGGTACGGGGAACCCGTAATACGCCCTGGCACGGCCATGGAATGTATGGATTGTAGGAATGTTTATTGGGTTTCTGCCACGTTCAATTTTTAGAGCCCCTTGCGGCTACATTGATAGCCCTAAAGGTTTTTTGCAAGCAATAATAGACATTTTAGAAATGAATTCATTGCGAAAACTTTGGTGCTCGCTATTTTGATCACTCTTTTTATCGTGGAAAATTGGTCCGGATGGACGTTACACAGACAAGGAAGGCCAAGCTACTCTAATTGAGAACGAATGTCATTATCGTTATGGGAGATAAACCGCGATGAACTTGCCGCGTTCAAGGTTTAATCACCGAGTTCCCAAGACCCATGGGCAATGGCTTTGGCTCTTTGGTCCCGGAATTTTGGTAATGCTGGCCGATACCGACGCAGGCAGTGTTGTAACTGCTGCACAATCCGGGGCGCGGTATGGGAACGCGTTGGTCATACCGGATATTTTTCTCATTGGGGTTCTCTACCTGGTTCAGGAAATGACGGTGCGACTGGGTCTCGCCACTGGCGAGGGACAGGGTGCGTTAATCCGAAAATATTTTGGACGGGCATGGGCGGCCATTGCGGTATCCGCATTGTACATTAGTTGTGTCGGTGCATTGGTCACGGAATATGCAGGTATCGCGACCGTAGGGCAAATCGCCGGGATTAGTAAATTGTGGTTCGTTCCCGTGAGCGCAATCGCGTTAATCGCCGCCGCATTTCTGGGAAAGTACCGGCGTGTCGAACGATTGGGCATCGCCATGGGACTTCTTGAGGTTGTCTTCATTCCCGCTGCGATGTGGGGATTGTTTCGGAGGCCGGGCCAAATACGAAGCACCTGGAGTCTGCCCGTGGGTCATGCGGGTTTTGCGTGGATGGTTGCAGCTAATGTGGGCGCCGTTATCATGCCGTGGATGGTCTTTTTTCAGCAACAAGCTGTTCAGGACAGCGGTTTGGGACGCACGCACTTGAAGATTGCGCGCCGTGATACCCTGTTTGGCGCCGTCTTGACTCAAACCGTGATGATCGCGGTGATGATGACAGCAGCGGAAGCATTTCCAGGCCATGTGACATTGACGTCTATGGCTTCGCTGACCATGACGCTGGTTCCTTTATTGGGGCGGGGAGCAGTCGTCGTCTTTAGTGCCGGACTCTTGGGCGCCAGTATGGTGGCGGCGTTAGTGGTGTCGCTGGCAGGGGCGTGGGGACTGGCGGAGGTTTTTGACTGGAAGCATAGCCTAAATTCCCGATTCCAAGACACTCCCATGTTCCACATTGTGTACGCGTTGTCTCACGTCATCGCCGTAGGTATCGTTTTAACCACAGTGAGGTACGTGTCTATCAGTATTGCGGTGGAAGTCATGAATGCGCTATTGTTGCCCCTGGTGCTCACTTTCTTGATCGCTTTGGAATATCGAGCCCTGCCTCACTCATGGAAAATGAGCCGGAACCGGAGGATTGTCGTGATTAGTGCTAGTGTCCTTGCCATATTGTTCGGGCTTTTAACACTGTAGTCACCGTGCCCCTCCGTGAAGTAGAGGGTAGGACAGCCCCATAATGAATGGTGCGCAGCGTTTTCCCACACACCACTTTTGCGTCACGCGACCCTTAGCGTCGTGAAACACTAATCTTTGGGACGCTCACTATGGAGAGCATGAAGATGTTCTCCTGTATCCGTGGAATCCCGCCAATCAAATGGTTGAGAAAACATTTCCCACTGCACGCCGTTGCCCATTGAAAAAATCGAAATTGATCAATCGGGGCCGCCTTAAATGAGTCTCCGAGTGACTTTGCGAGATCGCCCCGGGAAGATCCGCTGTCGGTCAGTCGACGATTTGTAAAGACATTGAACAACAACAAACTCCGGATGACTCTTGCGGCATGGGCAGATAAATTAGGGCTTGCATAAAACAGTTTTTTCTGACTATTATGTATCCTATTAGGAATACTCATCATAAGCTATGAATGGAGAATCAGGAAAGGGGGCATACTGCGAACGGTGCGAAATGAAGACGTTAGGGAGACATCGGCCATGGACAGAGAACGGCATGGACTTGCGAAAAGTCTTTTGTGGATTACGGAAACCACTGGCCTGTCAGCTCAAGCCGCCATTCATGCACTGGCCCTCGAAAAAGAGGAACAAAAACGGCAAGAGGACGAAGGGAATACAATCCCGGGATCGGTGGTGGATGCCGAATCGGGAGCGACAGCCTCGGACAGCGGCAGGGAGAGGTAGCAGGCGAGGGTTCCCAGAAGAATCCAGACACGGTGAGGGGGAACCCTTGCCTGCTTTTTGTGACTAGGGTGGAATGATGTCATTGAGCCAGAATTTTCGCATGCCTCACTGGTTATCCCATTTTCATTTTGGACATAGCCGGCGACGTTTTTCTTCCCCTCCGCTGTTCTAACCCGTGGAACCAACGATAGCGAGTATGAACATCCAGGAAAGATGGGAAGATCGGCCCGAGGAGGCTTGTCAGGACCGGGATCACGCGTGGTCGAGAAATTCTTTAAGTTGGACACTTGAGTTAGGGGCTCTCTTTGTGGTACCGTGAGCCGGTTTTAACCGTCTTTCCTACGGAGTTATGCGGAGTTCGACTCCTCTTGTGTACTCGTCCCGGGGTTTGTGCCGACCGCTTCGGGTAACGTGACGGCAGACAATATGTCCCAGGAGATCCAGAGCCACGAAGATCAACGAAACGCAATATATCACAACTGCAGTAGATTGTGGGAGCACATAGTGCCGGAAAGAAACACCATGACCTGGTACCCAGGGTAACTATTGGGCTTGATTGCGAATTCTTCGGATCACATCAAAAAGCGCAGATCGACACAAACTGTCGCTGAGGTGATAATTCATGAATGCCCGAGGAATTCAAATATTGAGCTTGGCGTCGGTAATTTTGATGGCGGGATGTGGTGCTCCCATGAGTCACGCATCGCCATCTAAGCACAGTACAACAACAAAAAAGACGGTGAGTACCCGCAAAAATGTCCAGTCAACTATCCACAAGACAGCATCCAAGGTCACAACGGGAGGCGCTTCCTCGAAGAAGTTGGCCGTTATTGGTTATTGGGCCCATCATAAGGCTCTTCCTGCAAGCTCTCTATCGGCAAGTGCGCATTCTCTGACCTACATTTCACCTTTTTGGTATACACTGACATCCAGCGGTACGATAAAGGACAAGATGGATACGGCAGTGCTCGCCGCGGCCCACAAATTCCACATTCCTATCATTCCTTTGGTGGGTGATTCCACAGGGCGTCAGGCTTTCTTGAGCAGTAATGCCACTCGAAAAACAGCCGTTCAGAGCATCGACCATCTCATTGCCACAATGCACTATCAGGGCGTCGATATTGACTTTGAACCGCCGCACACGTCTTTGAAACCAGAGCTGACCGCATTCATGGTGCAATTGCGTGACTCACTACCATCCAGTGATCGGATTCTTATCGACGTGGTGCCTCATTCGGGAGGTGCATACGATTATGCCAAACTCGCCCCCGAAGTGACGGGTTTTCAACTGATGAGTTATGACCAGCACTCTCGAGGAACTCCTGCAGGTCCTGTGGCGGCCCTTAACTGGGTAAGCAGTTTGGCTACACGGCTCAAAAAGGTTGTACCTCCGTCTAAAATTTATCTCGGTGTGGCTCTTTATGGCTACGAATGGCCGATCGGGACTACACACGCCGTCACGATTCCCTATGATGCCATAACACCGGCCATAAAGGCAAAGGGCGTGTGGAATACCCGGTATCAGGAAATGACAGCCCATATTGGAGGGAACGTATACTGGTGGGAAAACCGAAAGGGTATTGCGCAAAAAATTGCGTTAGCCAAGAAAGATCATTTAGCCGGTATTGCCTTGTGGCAGGTAGGATATGCCAACAGCGCTATTTATCACGAACTGCTAAAGAACATCGGAAAACAATCTTAAATGTTCGCTCGTTGTTTTCCGGGCCAGACAACATCTTGTGTTGTCTGGCCATTCCCTTTAATTAGATCCGTTCGTGAGCCTGGTTAAAGGGAATTATTTTCCGTTGGGTTTCCGTGGCTCGTGGGCATGGATTATGTGACACATCACTTAGCAGGTGTGCCAGATGACCCTTCGGGGCCCGAAAGATATATGCGTGCTCCGGCACGACACCTCATCCCTGGATTGGATCACATGACTCCAGGATCCCTGGCCAGCCGTCGTGCTTCGAGCCCAGGTTGTGAGAGAGGGGCGGGGGACTTCGAGACGAAGTCGGGTCCCATTTTGGCCAGCACAATACGCAAGCTGCTGCCCCTCCGTCATACCCATTGAGCGGTGGATTTATCATGAAGAGAAATGAGACTGGTAGAACGAGGTGGCGGGAATGGATCGGGAACCGAAGCGGGTCGCTACGGCTATGACGGGGTTTACCATGTTACTTTTAACCCAATACCATTGGTTGTGCCTTCGGAACACGGCTATCACGCCACAGTGGATGCCCTGAGACTCTTTTTGCGGTCGTGCTTCCATCTTTTCTTCCGTTTTTCATTTTGTCGGACGTATTGCTGACCACGGGGTGCATTATGTGGGAGTGCACTTCGAGCCCTTGATGCGTCCTCTCTTTAATGTTCCCGGCATGGAATCGTTTGTGTTCTCCATGGGTCTCGCGGCCGATTGTCCCATGGACCTCCAGCAAGAGGTTTGCGGCTGCCATCGAGCGCAGCACTTGGCCCATGGTCCAGCGCTTAATCTGCTGAGCATAGGTGCGAAACCGACTGTTGACGAACTCCAGGGGGTTGATCGTGGCCAATGAACGCCGAATTGCCCGACAACTCGAGACGATGGATGATGAGCGTTAAAACCATTCCCCTCTTGAAAAGCAGCATGGCGTACACCCTTGCAAATCTCCTATTCCTGCTCGGCGACTCTGTGGTGGGAACCCTGGTCAACTTCTGTCCCCGCGGGCCATCGACAAATTTCTTCGCGTTACTGAGGCAGGAAATTACGTATCCCGACGAATCTTGGAGAGGGAATGTGGCTGGATTGTTGTTGGGTCCCTCTTTCAATGCAAAGAGGTTAGGAAAAACTGTGTGTTCTTGCAAGGTGAAGAAGTTTTCGATTACATCAGATGCGCTCTTTGCACCATCAATGTTGTGATGCCAGGCGGAGCAACAAATGCGGCGCTATCTAAAAAACAAATCCGTCGCGTGGTTATAAGAGGCATTGAAAACGAAAATCCCTCAAAAGTGGCAACAAGCCACATCTAACTGGTTTCAAAACCCACTGGGTTAGCGGTAAATATTTTGGTTTCATGAACGATACCAACTCTCTACGATAGCGAGATAATCCAGAATTTTATGTGCCATCAGGATTCTTTCATAATTAAAGATTGAAGAAAGGATGTTAGAAGAGAAGGTTCGGGGCTTTGTCGTAGGCCAAGAGGACAGGGTCGGGCCATCTTAGGAAAAGAATAAGACGTTATCCGAGTGACAATAAGATCCAGCTCCTGCTAGCATGCAGCTGAGTGGGGCATTGCCCTTGGGAAATAAAGGGTGAGGTTTGATTATAGAAGGAGGAACAATTATGGCGCAAGTCAATCTTTCTTCACAAACCGTTTTGGACCAGAGTCAAAGCGAGCTTACGATGCCACTGTCCTATTTGTGGCCCTTGCGTTTTATCCTCGGGTTTCAATTCTTCACGGCATGGGTGAGGCGATATTTCAACGCGCCCCAAAAATTGGATTACTACGCCAAAAGCAATATTGGCCATAAATTCCAGTCTTTTCTTCCGCATGCATTTGGTCCCATAAAAGCTCTTGTAGGCTACCTCGTGCTGAGGCCGCATTTGGCATGGGATTTTTTGATTGTTTTCAGTTGGATAGAGTGCCTAGTAGGATTGTGCCTCATGACAGGCACATTAACCCGTCTTGCTGCTTTGGGAGGTGTCTTGCTGTCTTTTGGAATGCTCTTTGGCAACGGCTGGCAAGGAACGACCTGTATTGATGAATTTCAGATTGGTACTGTAGAGGGGATTGCCTGTATGGTCTTCCTATTTGCGGGAGCCGGCTCTGGGAGTATCGATCATTGGATTCACAAAAAATGGGATGGTTACGTCAAGATTGGGCGCTGGTCCATCCATCTTACCTAAAGCGGTGGAAAAAGCACTGACACACTCCCATGGGAAGATTTTGAAAGAAGATGGCAGACAATGAAAGGGGAGAATCTTATGACCAACCGGCCAATCGGCCCTGAGGCAGTCAAAACTCCGTTAGAACCATCGATTGTGCGGAGAAAGAGCTGGGTGATGCTCATCATTGCGGTCGTGGTGACCTTATTGGCGTATCAGTTGGAACACCATGGGCTGTGGGGGAAATTAACGAATTACAGCAAGACTCCACAAATAAATTTGTCGGGCACGCATGTCAGTCAAAGGGATTTGTCTCTCAGTTTGTATCGTACGGGTGGCCCGGCGACGTACGGATCCTTTGTCGTTCAAGTGACGCTGAAAGGAGTTTCGGGTCGCCGGCCGTGGGAGGTATGGGGACCGAAAACACTAGCGTCTTTACCTTCTTCTGCACTGCATAACCGCTATCACTTTCAGCAGGTAAAAACGGGGCCCTGGGGTCTGGTGGTGCCCTTGGCAGCTATGGCCCGCCTGACGCTGCCCTTGAGTGCATCCGCCGATCACAAGCTTAAGGGAGCTCATAGGGCCGAAATCATTGTGCAAGATGTGAGTGGGCTTGCTTGGACCACAGTGGTGCCCATTCGCTAAGTGAGAACTAACAACTGCGTTGCATATGACACTCCCCACGCCTAAAGGCAGAGGATTCTTGCGAGGAACTGATTGACGTCAGTTTGACTCGCCAAGGGGTTGCCCAAAGCTCCTAGCCACTCGCTCACCACGGGTGAGTCTATGGTTACTTTTACGCAGGATGTTTGCCGCACCATTCATATCGGCATTTAGCGCGAGACCCTCTTTCGTGCGATACAATCTGCGCTTGACACGTGGTTCGTGACAAGTGATTTCCTGGTGTGTACCGTTCCAGACCGGTATCGCCTTGCCGTCCAGGAAACTCGCCGGGGATGTGTAGGACTCCGCTTGTTCGACATACTGCCATCCGTAGTGTTCGCACAGGGTTTCCAGTGTGGTCCATGGGGGATCTGGACACAGTTTTGATTGTTCCGCTATGTGAGCATCTTGTTTCCCATCCGGATGGTAACCGCCGACGAGAGTCCCAATCTCACGAGTGAGGCCGTAGTTCACGAGATATCTTGCCGACTTCATCATGTAATCGTGAACACGATTGTGACGATGCACCGTCATACGGGCCATTTGCTCCGATCGAGGGAGTTTTTGCTGCGCACCAGTTCCCCCTATAATTGACCCAAATACTGGGTTTCGTTGTACGTATGACGTATGATTACCATGGCGCACTCTTGACCCAACTTTTAAGCCAACATGTGTCCTGTGGCGCGCCATCAAACCGGAGTGATCTGGGACCGTCTGATATTTCGCCAGGGGGACGTCGATGAGTTCGGCTACTGGGTTCGTTCTTCAAGAATCCGCAAATATCAAATTGATGCCGGCAGCAACGGACAAGACGTACCTTGTCGGGAAGGGAATTCTCGTTTTGGATTAATTCACGTGACCAACCGTCAAGCCGCAGTGTCATCCCTTGTTCAATCACCAGTTAAACACGGCTCATGAAAACCGAAATGGATCGGCCATAACATGTGGTTATATCCATCGGGGTTTTATCATCCCGTTTTACCTGCGGGATCTTCCGATTGGCAGGAGGAGCGGAACAGATACCCTGTTGTTCAGATTGTGAAGGAGGGACACTCATTATGCATTCTGAAGCGTTGCACCGAGACTCTACGGAACTGGCTCAGGCGTTAGAAGGACTCTTTCTCGTAAGCCCGAGCGGCCGACCATATGCGCCGGATCCTTACAAGTTCGAAGGCGTCACCATTGTTGTATCTCCTCATGCCGGACTGCTCGTCCGGTGCTCTCACTCGTCCCTGCCCGGCACACATGTTCTGCGTATTTGGCTTCCTTCACTGTCGGAGGATGGCAGCATTTATTATCCTAATCCAGATGATCCGCACGATCCAGAATGGGCTGTGCTTATCACTGAAGAGATGGACACCCATTCGTCCCATCACGCGTGGCAGCGTGACACAGAAACCGGAGGAATTTGGCTCGACGGGCGTTTTCTCATAGGACAGCCCATACCCCAATCCCCGGAATATCTTCAGTGGTGCCGTGAAAATTGATACCGTTTTACTCCATACCAACAGTAAACCGTGGCGGGGTTTGACTGGACCTTTTCCCTCTCTGATTCTTGATTTCCACGTTGTAATACCAGTCATCGTCAATGGGGGGAATGCCACGGGTTATGCGGATTCTGAGGATGAGGTCTTGGTGCCGTGATTACCGCGTATCCAATCGCCGCCAACTACAAATCGGCCGATCGATGTGGACGGAATAATGGTAATATAGGGCCATTGTTGATTAATGACGACTACTGCCGCACCTGGATGTACATGAACTAACGACACGAGGACGTGAACAGTTTGAACAATCCTTTACTCTTTGAATTTCTTGCGGCACTCTACGATGCTCTCATGTCCGACGCAACAGCGGACGGTGTCCTCAGGTCGACACCAAAAATCGGCCCGGGATCGCCCATGCCCAATTGGACCGTGGAGCGGATGATGCGCGAGCATCCGGATTTTAACGTAAGTGATTTGGGGGACTGGCGCTGTCAGATTCAAGGAACACGGGAGCAGTGGTGGATGGACATTGTCGATGAACGCATGCCGGGTCACGACAAGCCCTATCGTATCTCCCTGTACGAGAACGAAAAATACCTCATTATTTGGCCGCAGAGACCATACGTCAGGGCCGGGTTACTTCAGCGGAAATTGGTTACAGTGTGAGTTCAATTCTGACAGATCTTGACGAAAAAATTTTCGGACAAAGCGAAGCTCTCGAAGCCTATGAAAACGGAGCCACAGCAGCCAATCCGCCTTGGGTCTTTATGGCACAAATTGGCTAGAGGACATGATTGAATCAGACAGTGGCTGGCTTCGGCCTCACGAAGCCCTACCAGGTGAAGGGTGTCGTCCAACAACGCTTTTCAAGCGGTTCGGTGCCCTAGGACTGTGGCACTGGCCGCGTTTCCGTGATCGTGGAGCATGGACCAGGCCGGGTACGGGTGGACAAAATTGGGCAAACGCCAGCGCCTGGGTGTCCGGGTTTTGGTCTTTGCCCTGTGCGCTCATGCGGGCGTACCGCGCTAGACGTATACTATGGCCACTTCCTATATAGCCATGTCGGCCCAACGCCCGAGGTCCAAGGGGATAAAGATAAAGAAGACGCTCACCCCCCGGAATGCCGCCGCGGGCTATGTCGCTTGATACTAGGAAATGTGGGACCGATTCGTTGGGCTGACCGCCGTAGGCTCCAGGCCTCGGTGTCCTTGAGACAATAGTCAGAGGAAAGCCAGATGATCGGATGCGCTTTCTACAACGCCCAATCGTATGAGTGGACAAAACCCTTCTGACCCTCGCACGGGGCAAGCCCCGTGGGTTCTGTGGTGTACTGCTTCTCCGCCTCGTACATGTCCCGCGATAGGATATCGCGCACACTTTGGAGGTCGGCACTGACAGCATCCTCAAAACCATTCAGCGACCAAGCACCCCCTTGGGTACATTAGCGGTGGCCTTCTCCACACCCTAGAGTGCGGAAGGAAGAAGAGTCACTCTCCCTTAAAGCTTGCGTGTTACACGACTTTCTTACGTCGTCTTTTCTGACCTCTCACATGTTTGTGACGGGCCGTGTTGACCTTGACTCCGCTGTTGAATACAAACGTGTTGGCGTTGCGTATTTCCTCTATGCATTCGTTGTAAGGATGGATTTTATAACTTTTATGGCACAAAAGTTCGGACGTGGGTATGACTTTCATCATGAGGGGTAGAACATGCCTTGAAGAATGTTCAGCCCTATTTATGGGGGAGGTACCGAGTAGTTACCGGATGTTTATAATAAAATGTTTATAGTAAATATAATAGAACAAAGGCATCCAGATCGCCACGGGAGGAGACGCATCCATGCGTTGGTACGGCTTGGTCGGAATTGTTATTAGCACTCTGGCTATCTGGAGTGGTATGTTTTTCAGCGCTCACTGGGTTAAAGCAACAGAATTGCCATACACTTTAAGTGATTTTTTATCCCTGTCAAATGCGTTTTGGAATTATATGCTGTTGGGCATTATTGAAAGCTTGAGTATGGCTTTGGTATTCTTTTGCTTGCAACGTGCCCATATTATTTGGTCCGTGCTTTGTCTTGTCGGGGCGATTCTTGCGGCGTCGTGGATCGCCGGTAGTATTGTCGGGGTTATACAGGTACAGCCGTTTTCTTATCCGGTTCCTATCTTCTTGTTGGCGGTGTGGTTGGGTACATTTGCTTTGAACACGGCTTTGCATATTCTCGGTATAACAGCGCAACAGCCATCAGGTAGATAGAATAGTTCGGTATCTTGCTTTCGCAGGATCGGTGATGAATCGTCCAATGTGGCCCCTTGCTGTAGTGCCCGAAACACCGTGTCGCCATAGGGTTCCACGGGAGTCGGGGGACGCTCGCGCCTACGGACGGAGAGGGTTTGGCTGCCGTTCTTCCAAGCGGCCGGACCGTTGATTTTGGGTGGCGTTGGCCTGCCGGAGGTTTCCGCCATTATCCCCGCGTACCACCGTGCGGTCAAGACCATCCTTACCCTGGTGCCCAAAGCCATGTTATTTGCGTCATCGGCGCAATTTAATTTTGCCGGAGACTTGAACAATTGGGGGGGACTTTGTAGTCGCAGAAATTTCAGCATGTTAGATTCTCTGTAAATTTGGTCTCTGTTTATTTGCTCTAAGAAAGCGTAAACGATCTATAATTTGGAAGAAGGTGTCAAGAGGAATTGGCCTGTGATGCTAGTTTCTAATGCCAGTATGATGTTGACAGGGTTTACGTTTCAAGAAATTCGCCTCTTGTCTAACAACGGAAGCGCCAGTGTTACTACACAAATAACATGGCATATTCAGAGCTTAAGCCGCAATTTCACTTCGGCTGCGGCACATCCATCCGCTATTGCATAGACTCCTTAGGAGGCGATAGTCTGTGACGAGAAAGGGACGATACGGACTCTTTATTGGGATGAGTTTTGGTTTGATGGCATTGATTTGGGGAGGATCTATCTCCCAAGCGGCAATGACTACTCATAAGTCTGCATTAACTCTTGTCCAGGCGTATAAAACTCTACCCTCGCGACAGACTGTAGCAACCGTTAATGGCCTGCCAATAACGACCCGAATGATTGCTCGATTTCGCGCTCAATCCCTGTATGCATCTCAAGCGTCGGGAAGGCCTACTCCCTCGCTGACAACCAGTGAGGTTGTGCACACGTTAGCTGGGCAATTGGCTTTATATGAGGCTGCAAAGAATATGGGCATCCACGTTTCGAATCAACAAGCTTTAACAGCTGCGATACAACAGGAACGGGCTATAGAAAGGTCAGGATTACCTATCAGTCGCCATTTGAAAAATCTGCGACAGCAACTGGGTGAATCGGTAACGCAATATGCCCAAAAATACGAGGAACAGACAACAAAAATGCTATTAACGATTGCCGCCGCTCGCAATCAAATTGAGGCACGTGTTCCCCATGGGACAATGACTGCCGCCGAATGGGTTCACGCGCAACAACAAGCTGTTATTAATTGGCAAAACACCGTGACCGCCCAAGCTGCTATTGTCATGAAGTAAGTTTGTACATACTAAAGGGGTTCTTTGACGAACTGCGCAGGTATCTCGACCTCCTCTTGCCCATTGTATGATTTGATATGACGGTCCGATCATACTTTGCATTAATATTAGTTGCCGTTATGCGAAGAACCGAATCGTGGGGAATGTCCTTGGTAGTTGAACAATTCAATTAAGGAACTCGAAATATCGTTCCATTATCCACGACCCGGAGGTATGTCCTGACATTCTCCCCCATTTTGTGCTACCTTGTCTCTCTCCCCGACCTCTGGCAAGGCCCTTGACAGTTGCGGATTCCTAATCAATGGAGATTCGTATATTTGATTGACACAACACCTTAAGACTGTGTCATACGTTAGTATTAATCAGAGGAGACGCCCAGTCCCCGGGGTTTGGGGCACTCACACGAATGAAAATGAGGGGCTATTAATGGGTCAGAGACGGTCTAGATGGTGGCCCATGAACGACGTTGAACAATTATATGTTATATGTACAATCTTTTTTCAAGGGGAGGGGTGTGTTCTATGAATCGGTCGTGGTTCGGATATTTTGTATGGACCATCGGACTTTGTTTGTTGCTGGTTCTCGGTTACAGGATACAACACTACGTCTCGGTCATGGCGACTCGGACGTTTCAAAACGATACGCTATGGATTGAACCTCCTATGCTGTTCGTCTTAGGTCTGTACATGGCGATGCCCTGGGTATGGAAACATTCCCGACACCTCAATCCGGAGCGGTTTCTTGGAACTTTCGTTCCTCTTTTTCTTCTGAGCGTATATCCGATCATTGCAGTCGCAAGTGGCTGGATAATCCCGTGGGTTACGACGTATATGACCGTTTATCCAATGATGCCCATTTTAGCCGGCATGACACTGATGATGAGTGGGTTTGACTCAAGAGTGGGCCCACGAGGATAAAAGGGGTCACTCTGCCGCGAATAATTATGGTAGTAAACGATGCAGGTCGGACATTTATCCGTCTACGCCTTTTGCGACGAACAAGTAGGCTATGGGGCATTATCTCTTATTGCATAGAGTAACTCCGAACTCGTTATAATGACTCGGATTTATAGTTTATGGAGGAACCGAGTAGTTAAATTTTGTGAAAACAACGACAACTCTATCGCTGGTTGGTGTATTGACATCAATATTAGGCATATTTACCGCTACTTTTGCTGTGACACCCTCAAAAGCGCTGTCACAGCCTCGTTCTATTGCAGTCATAGAGGTTTTGACACAAAATGGTTCACCGTTATAGAACGCTAAGGCACTATTGGATCCCGATGCGAGGAACTATGTCACGAAATGTGGCATGAATAAATGAAGGCCGTCAATCCTTGGTGGATGAATGTGGGACGGTGTACTCCGCGCGAATTGGCCGTTAATGAACCATAGCAGGTTGTTTTTTCGTGCTCTGGGTCTTTGAGTTACATAATGACGGCTTGACGCCCGCCAAGTATCATGCCCGGCACGGCCTCTGGCGGTGGGGGCTGATCAATTTCGAAGCTATTGATAACCTCTATCACCGTATTCAACAAATCTTGCACCGTCCTCGGATGATTCATGTTCCAATTCCATGCCCGCCCAAGCCACAAGCCGGCATCCGTACCGACAACGATCAATTCCTGGCGCAATGCAGCGGGAATTACGGACGTTGCACGTTTTGACGGAGAAGGAGCCACAGTCATGAGCAAATCATCCCCTGTGACCCAAATATTCCAGTTTCGGATGCCATCGTTTTCGTGAAGAGGGATTAATCGATAGAGTTCTACAAGTAGTCGGTAACACGCATAATATAAGGGGTGAACATGACTCTCACGCAGAACAAACAATTGCGGATCAACACCAGGAGTGACTCGACTGCCTTCGTACGCATAATATGGAGAGACCGGTCGGGAAAGAGGATGAAACCACCGGTTCCCCTGTCGGATTTCACGCATATCAGCTCGGAGTGCTGGCGGGGCGATATGCGGAATGGCCATCTGCGATGAACCAATTTGCACCCACTGAAATTGTTTGCCATAGATATCGCTAGACAATGCGACAATAGGCAATGGATTGGGAGCATCGGGAAAGGCTTGGCGCATCGCTGTTTCGATCGCTTGATTGGAAATCGTAATCGGATCCATTGGATCTCACTCCTCATGTACTGTTGATTGTGAGGTTATTCTATCGCTCATTCGGGGGGCCGCCAACACAATGCGAATTTACGCACGAGGATTGGACAACTCTGGAAATCAATCTGAGGCGTGCATTTTAAAGCAGGCATTTGGGGGAACCGAACAATGAAAGACAAGCCTGACGGTGATATGAAGTTCACATCACGCCTATTCTCATCATAGTCGTGTAAGGAGGGCACAACGCGTCCCATCAATGGTCCAAATCAGCGGCCTTAATACGATGTTGCGGGCATAACACTTGCCGGACCACACCGATAAGATAAGACACCCCAAATAGCTGCCTCCCTGTTCTGCACACTTTCAAAATTTCCTCCCGAGCGTAACAGGGACATCCAATCAGGGGCGAACCCAACAATACATAGCTGGTTGGGAAGCGGGTCAAACGGCAAGGGAAGGGAGTGCCACCGATCCTAAATAATCAACGGGCCTACTTTCCCAAGCATATGACGGCCCATTGCCCATTCTTACGACGATTGATGGCCCAATCTATGTATCGGTCAGTGGTTCCTCGTCCGCATCCGGAATCCACCGAAACCATGCTTTTCACACCGACATTTCAAGCAAATCTCCGGTCGGTTCGGTCATGTTGAGATCGGATACAGAAAACGCCCGTGCCCCCAAGGGTTCGATCAGGGGGGCGTCCTAGCTTATGGCATGAGAAACCTCACAATTCAATTGTGTCATGGTGGATAAACGTGGCTTACTATAAACCTAAAACCTAAAAGTTTAGCTTTCTACGATCCAATTCTCTATCTAACGAGGACAAAGATGATGCTCCACGGAAAACAACATCGCCGGTCTCACGAACCTTCTCCTAGGGCTCAACTTACCGCAGAAGATCGTCAGCGCCTAGAAACAAAATTCTTGCAATTACTCTATGACGAATTTACGAAAC
>PXYT01000011.1:27040-97884 GCA_003023725.1 Sulfobacillus benefaciens
GACCCGCGAGGCGATCCACAATTTTTTGATTTAGCATGGTCCCCGAATCCGTCCGATGACTTAACAAAACCGGAGAGATTACCCGATTTCTTTTTAAGCATTGGCACCAATATGGACGAAAATCTCTTCGGACAGACCGCGGCCATCCGTGCTTATAAAGCAGGTGCGACGACCGATCATCCTCCGTGGGTTCACACTCATAACTAAACGAATCGGGTATTCTCCTTTCTCCAACCCGTCAGAGCAAAAGGGGATGTGTAAGTTTTTTGGTAACAGTGTAGTCGCCATGTATAGCAGGCAGCCCTCAACATATATAGAGGTGTAAGAGATCCTGCGGTATATTAGATCCTCAACTTTCGGTGCTCCAAGATAAGCTGATCGTTTCGAGTCGGTGCAATTCCGGCCTCCGTAAGGATCGGCTTTTCGCGGAGAATC
This sequence comes from Sulfobacillus benefaciens, assembly GCA_003023725.1. Lineage (GTDB taxonomy): Bacteria > Bacillota > Sulfobacillia > Sulfobacillales > Sulfobacillaceae > Sulfobacillus > Sulfobacillus benefaciens. The sequence goes on from PXYT01000011.1 coordinate 27,476, forward strand.
GAGTTTTGGGTCCGAGGCCGGGAGCTCTGGGACACAGCGTAAACAGAGTGATGTCCAGACCATAACCCTCCGGGGTAAAGCGATTGAGCTTTGTTAGAGTATAGTCCGAGGGCCGACCGGGTCGAAATTCTGGGAAGGCAACAAGTAGGGGCACGTTCACGGCGAGTGTCCCGGAGACATCGGCGGAGTCGTAGAGCATGGCATGGCAGAACACGAAACGAGCCAAAACTTGGGAGAAGCTCCGGGCGTCGCGCAACCCACGTACCTGCGCCTGATAGGTGAGATCCGAAGGGTCGGGGAATACCCACCGGAGCACTCGGAGAACGCCCGTGTACTCCGAATACGGGAAAGCCGTATCCTTGAGGAAGGGTGTTCCGATTACTAGACGTCTAGCGGACACATGGTCCGACACCAGAGAGGATCAACCCGGTCACCCTCAATAGACGACATGGCCTATCGCGCAAAAGACCACCCACATGCTCGCTTCACGGCAACGGCGCATCACCCCTGACGGCCGAATTCCCAGACGGAACCGTGGCAACATCTGGATCAACATGGCGCCCCGGGCATGTCAGGTGAAACCATGGCCGGATATCACAGCCTCCGCGGCCCACGGATTCAAGCCTGAGTAGACACGCTCAAGGCACACTCGTACCGCGTGCCCCCATTCGCCAGTCTGCATTCCGAAATCGGGGCAGCTGTGGAAAAGCAGGCCACTCGGTGTTCCTGAAGTGGAGGATCGCCTCCTGCAGGCGGCTGTGAAACGTCTCTTGCAATCCATCTATAAGGCGGATTTTTGTGAGGAAACCTATGGATGCCACCCTAGACGGAGTCCCCCGTGATGCCTTGGCTGACCTCTCTATCGTCATGATGACACGGCCTCTGCTGCGGCCCCACCCTATTTGGCGCCGTCGCGCCCGCGACGGCATGTCCAAGGCGGAACAATCGAGCACCGAGACCTTTATGGAATTCCTGGAGGCGGTTCGTGAGACGTTTGCCGGTAAGCATCTCCATCTGATTGTGGACAGCGCCAAATCCTCCATGCCAAAGCCCGTCAGCCCCATATGGAGGAGCACCCGAAACTCCAATGGCATGTTCTACCGCCCTGCTCCCCGAATCTAAACAATACCGAACGGCTGTGGAAGTGGTTGAAGGACACCGTGATCTTAAATCAATATCTACCCGGCCTCGAGGCGATTCAACAAGCCATTGACGACTTTATCGCCTGGTTGCCGACCGTCCCCGATGCCATTGAATCGCGGCTTTGGTCGGTTACCGGGCTGATACGGAATAGTCATGGCGTACTTCTATACATAACGGAATACCGCGCTCCCGTTCAACATCATTAAAAGATCTGACAGGATCACAGGGCTCCAGGATTCCTGGCCAGCTTTCGTGCTTCGAGCCCAGGCTGCGGGAGAGTGCCGGGGGACTTCGAGGCGAAGTCGGGTCACCATTTTCGCCGGCACACAACGCAACCTGCTGCTCCTCCGTCATACCCATTGAGCGGTGGACATAGCATGAAGAGAAATGAGACTGGTAGACGAGGTGGCGGGAATGGATCAGGAACCGAAGCGGGTCGCTACGGCCATAACGGGTTTTACCATGTTACTCTTAACCATAGCATTGGTTGTGTTTTCGGAACACGGCTATCACGCCACAGTGGATGCCCTGAAACTTTTTTTTGCGGTTGTGTTTCCGTCCCTTCTTCCGTTTTTCATTTTGTCGGACGTATTGCTAGCCACGGGGATGGTGCATTATGTGGGAGTGTACCTCGAGCCCTTGATGCGTCCTCTCTTTAACGTCCCTGGCGTGGGATCGTTTGTGTTCTCCATGGGACTCGCGGCCGGCTACCCCATGGACGCGGTGCTGACCGCGAAATTTCGCCGTCAGGGGCTTTGTACGAAAGTAGAAGGTGAACGGCTTTTAGCCTTCAGCAATAGTGCTGATCCGTTATTTATTTTCGGAGCGGTTGCTGTGGGGTTGTTCGGGCAACCGGCTCTGGGGGCGGTCTTGGCGTTGGCGCACTATACATCGGTTCTCATGGTTGGTATAACTTTCCGGTTTTATGGCCGCCGGCAGGATCCCCCACCCCAAGAAGACCGCTCCGGGTTCAAAAGTCTGCCCACACGGGCTATGGAGGCGATGATGCGGGGACGGAAAGAAGACGGCCGGCCCTATGGTCAGGTGGTTAATGAAGCCATAAGCGATTCCATGGGCACTCTCTTTATGATAATGAGTTTCATGGTACTGTTTGCCGTGGGGTTGCGTGTGCTGTCGCGCAGCGGACTTATCGTGGCGCTTGCGTTGCCGTTTCAGGCTGTATTCCGTTTTGTGGGACTGTCTGCCAACTTGGTGCCTGCCGCTGTTCAAGGATTCTTTGAAATCGATTTGGGGGCCGCCGCTGCCGCACACGCCCAGGCGCCACTGTTACAGCAGTTGATCGTGGTTTCCGCGATTATTGCCTGGTCCGGACTGTCGGTTCACGGGCAGGTGGCTTCCGTCTTGGCTGACACGGATATTTCCATGAAGCCCTATTTCCTGGCGCGGTTTCTGCATGCGGTTTACGCCGGGGTGATGACCTTAGTGTTCTTTGAGCCGGTGGAAACCGTGCTGGGCAGCACGTTCACTCTGCCAGCCATGGCCTCCCGGGACTTTGTGTCCCCGACGCCCATGGTTCCGACTATGATGAATGCGTTCCACGTGGCCGTCGTGCTGATGGCTCTGTCCATTATGCTCCTGACGTTGGCTGTTGTCATGGTGGCAAGCTGGCGACATCTGCGGTTCGCGGCGGGGTTTCAGCGCTGGCGATAATGACCCTCTCACACCTCTTTGTAGCCTGCGAATACTGTATGACCAAGGCAAAGGAGGTGCATGGAGGTGGTCACAGAAATTGGCATAACCATCTCGGCATTGGCGATATTCGCCATCAGTCTGGACTTGCGCGGACAGCCCTTAGGCCCCGGACCCCAGTGCCGCCTCATGGCATTGGTGGGGGAAATCTTGTACTTTACCGGTGTCATGCCAACCGCGGGGGATGTTTTCTTTCTGACGGGAGCGGTAATGACGGTAGTGTTGTGGTTTCACCCCCCTGATCCCCGGCCCTCTCAAAAATCCTTGATTGACGTGAGTGAGCTGGTAGCCTGGGTGTGGATGGCCTTAACTGTCCGTTGAATGTTGCGAAATGTCAGCGTGGCCAAATTTTTGCTATCATAACGGCAAGTGATGAGCGAGGAGGGTAGCAACATATGGTGGATTTAACAACACATTTAGGCATTCCATTTTCCTGGACCGGTCATCTGGACGATCCCCTCTACCCCTTGATCGACGCCGGATATGACCATCATGTTGCGCGAAGCCTCGAAGAACTGCGGCCTTTTCTGGAAGATCCGGATGCGACAGGCCCCATGTATGTTTACCATGTCTATGAGGGGGTCCACCTTAAAAGTGAAAAGGATCAAATTCACCGATCCGGGTTGAGCATCGATCTGACCATGTTATGGCCGGGCTGCCTCACTCGGGAGTGGACCAAAACGGCAGGACACAGTCATACCGGGGCCCGGCGGTCGGTGATTTTTGGAGAATTGGTGGAAGTGGTTAACGGGCAGGGAGTATTTGTGTTGCAGTCCTTGAAGAACGACAGAATCGAGGAAATCTTACTTGTGTCCGCGACAGCAGGGGACTGGGTCATGATTCCCCCGGGATACGAACATGTGACCCTAAATACCGGTCAAGACGTATTAGCCTTGACCTTTTTGCATGCTCAAGACATTTACTTGGACTATGAGGGCATGGCTCGTCACCGGGGTGCGGGGTTGTGGATTGGGCCTGAGGGGTACAGAGTCAATCCTAGCTATGCGGATATTGGCACTATTCGTCAGCTTAGTGGCCGGGACCTCTTAAAAAATCCGGCGCCGGATATGCCCTTGTATCAACTGGTGGCACAATATCCTGGTCGCTTTCAGTTTCTTATCGATTCGACACAGCCAGCGCCGTGGGCTTGATCTGTCCCGGAGTCGGAACCAGCTTAAGGTCGTGGAACGGGTACGATCGTAATTTGTCATAGTCGTTAGATTCCTCCATATCGACGCAGACAACAATGCCTCCTTTGGCAATGACGCGAGCATACTTTTCAGCCCAGGGACGGGCAAGACCCAAAAGACGGATGTGATGAGGCAAATCAAGAAAAGGGTAAGTGCTGAAATTATGGACTATCGGACCAACGACTACGACACTGTCGTTGGATTCGCGTAATAACAGGGACACCATTCCTCTATTCCGGATTTTGTCAAGACACGATAACAGGGTTTTAGTATTATTGAACCATCCAAATATCCGTGCCATTCAAATCACCTCTCTACCGATAGTATCCCGGCTCCGGCAGAATCCATGATGGTAATTGAGTCCATTTCGAGATTGGCCGGGTCGGCTGCGTAAAGGTTGCTAAACTTTGGGAAATCACGGATTGGTACTCTGGGGCACAATGGTGGCAGGGTTTACATGTGAACCCGAAACCAGCGATTCACTCGATGGATTTGATTCCAAAACCATCCGGTAAAATTGAGCCACAATTGTTGCCAAAAGCTCAAAGGAACGCCGTGGACTTTGTGGGAAACCGTTGTGGGAGCCAGAATCGGCCGGACTTTGGTCTTTGTAGGGTGTTTTCTCACAAAAGGCGGTTTTAGTGGACTGGCGGGAACCTCTTTTTGAAAATGGTACTGGTACAGAATACGAATTTGATTTGTGGCTTGTTGGGTCGACAATGCGGCGGGGTTATAACTCCAGTTGACTGTGATATCCTTGCGGATACCGTCATAAAGACCAATATGCCAATGGTCTTGAAGTTGGGCAAAATATCCGTTTCCCCAGGTGGGATCGGCGACAACCCAACCGACTCGGGGTAAATAAAATTCGGTCCATTGGTGGAATCCTCCTTGTCCGCTGCCGTTGCTGGTGACATAGCCTCCTACAAACCTGGCCGGAATTTTAGCGGTACGCAAAAGTCCGATATACAGATCCGCGAAGTCACTGCAAATACCCAAATGGGACAGAGCGGTGGCCACAGCACTTCCCGATGCTTGCAGAGAGTAATTATATCGGATGTTGTGAACAATCCATTGATAAATCGCGTGCGCCTTTTGCTCCGGATTTTCTCCGGGTCTTACCACAGACTGATCTATGCGTTCGAGCACCGGTGAATCCGTGTTAACTTGCGCCGCTTCCAGGTGTGGATTGGTATAAAATTGATAGACTGAAGAATGCACGTTGTAGGGCGGATACGACGCCGGCAATTGATAGGTGACATCGGACGAAGTGGCCTGATAACTCAGGGTCAAAGAGACGGAGCGGTGTGCCGGAATTTCTGGCCACGTGAATGTGCCGATTAAATTTCCATACTGGTCATGGTGAGAGCTCTGCGGTGGCATGCTTTCGTGTACCAATTTTACCTGGGAATAGCTGGTTTCAGGCGCAAGCAAAACGACTGACGCCGTGACATTGTAGGCTGGCGCCGCAGAAGTATTTGAAAAGGTGATGGATTGGGTATAGCTATACTGTGCAGGTAAAGACGGATCGGCAGCGGACGAAGCAATGCTCAAATTGCTCACAGCTGCCCAAGCCTCGGCGCCAGAGAAAGTGATCGCACAAATCACGGCGATCACGGTGATCGCGAGAGGTTTCATTGGCATGCTGATCCCCCTTAACTTCTGTCATTAATTATAGTCGCTGCCCGATGCTTTGGCCAATGAATCTCTATAAACGCCGGCAAAACCGCTATATGATGGGGATCGCCCCAGAACAAACACAAAAAGGCCCCAGTTCACTACGGGAGGCAGTGGACTGGGACTGAATCCAACACACATTAGCGGATCTTTTCCACCTCGGACCGGATATCCTCCAGTTTGACGTAGCGGTCGCAGGCATTTTCGAGCTCGGATGAAATCATTCCCCGAGTGCCCACGCCGACGATTTCCTTTCCGCGCGATCGAATTAATTCCACCGCCCGTTCGAAGTCGCCGTCACCGGACATTAGCACAGCAACGTCGTAACGATTTACCGTACTAAACATATCTATAACAATCTCAATGTCAAGGTTGGCCCGCCGAATGACTGAGCTGGAACTTTGATCTAATGTTTCTTTTATGGACTTTTCCCGTATAGTGAAACCCAGATGACGCAGTGCGGTGAGAAAATCCCGCTGGCTGTTATCGGGAGGCACCTGCACCCCGGTGTAGTAGAACGCATTATAGATTTCCCGTCCGCGCGTGAAATACTCAATGACCCGCGCGAAATCCAAATGCCATCCTAACACCCTTTGGGCGTAGAACATGTTGGCGCCATCAACAAATATGGCCACCCGTTCATTACTATAATCCACGTTTTCCTCCTTAAGAAACCTTCGCTATTTTCTATTACACCTACATAATTCGAATTTAGGCTCTGCGTTTAGGGCATGAGACTATAATCCACCTTTATCATACTTAATCCTGCACCGAACATGACATATTTATCACAAGTGGCTCAAGAAATTTGTCCCAGAACTTGCCGGATGGGTTATGATCGTTGTAAATAGGGTTGGCTCGTATTGCCTGCCGGGCCGAGAGAAGGGTTGAACATGAAGTCGGGAATAAAGATTGCCGTGGTCGGTGGAGGGAGTTCCTACACACCGGAACTTATTAGCGGACTCGTTGGTGTAAATGATTTGGCCATCGAGCGAGTCACCCTGGTGGACGTTCCTGAGGGGACGAAAAAAATGGAAAGCGTCCGGTCCTTTTGTCAGCGTCTTATTGATCATAGTGCCAGGGAATTTCACTTGGAGGCTACTCTCGACTTGCGCCAGGCGCTCTCCGGAGCCGATTTTGTGCTGAGCCAATTCCGTGTCGGAGGAATGGAGGCAAGAGCCCGGGATGAAAGAATTCCCCTTCAATATGGAGCCATTGGCCAAGAAACGGTGGGGGCGGGCGGATTCGCCAATGCCTTGAGGACCATCCCGGTGGCTTTGGACATAGCCCGGGAACTGGAGCGGGTCAGTCCCCGAGCCCGCCTCATAAACTTCACCAATCCTTCCGGGATAATCACCGAAGCTCTTTTGCGCTACAGTTCTGTGGATGCCATTGGTCTTTGCAACGTGCCGATTACCATTGAAAGAACAATTGCTCAGGCACTCCACGTGCCTTGGGACACTGTCAGATTGGACATCTTTGGCTTGAATCACTTGTCTTTTGTTCGCCACGTCTATGTTCACGGCCAGGATATCATGCCCGAGGTCTTGGAGTATTTGAAGGGGGAGTACGGCAAAGAGCAAAGTTTTATGGCCAATATTCCTGAAGAGAACTGGCAGCCTTATATGCTGGAAGCATTTCCGATGATTCCTAACCCGTATTTGCAATATTACTGGAATTCGGACATCATGCGGAAAAAACAAGTGACTGAGTGGGAACAGGGACGCGGAACGCGTGCAACTCAGGTCATGAAGATTGAACAAGACCTGTTCAAGCTTTACGACGATCCTTCTCAACATCAGGTCCCTGATCTCTTAATGCGACGGGGAGGGGCTTACTATAGCACGGTGGCGGTTATGTTGATCGAATCTCTGGCCCTTAACCGGACGCGTGAGATGGTGGTTAATGTGAGAAACGGATGGGCTCTGGCGGAATTGCCCCCGAACAGTGTCGTCGAGGTGCCGGCTGTCATTGATGGCCGCGGCGCCCGTCCCCTCACGCTCGGGGCGTTGCCTCAGGAAGTGAAAGGGTTGATTCAACAAGTGAAAGCTTACGAGGAGTTAACTATCGAAGCCGCGATCGAAGGCGACCGAAATAAGGCGTTGGCGGCTCTTGTCACGAATCCTCTGGTTCCTTCCGGTGATGTGGCATATAGGATTCTGAATGATATCCTGCAGGAGAACCGTGAATATTTGGGGCGGTTTGCGTTATGAGTTTCTATATGGGAGTGGATGGAGGGGCCAGCAAAACAGAAGTCGTCCTGGCCCAAGACGGACAAATCTTGAAGGTTGTGCGGGGAGGTCCTTCGAATCCCCAGGGACCCATGGGCTTGGAAGGAGCCATGGATCAACTCGCACAGTGCCTTCGTGACGCCATCCAAGGCTATGATGCCACTCATCTGCGTCCGGCGGTTCTGGGGCTGGCGGGGGCTGATTTCCCGGAAGATATTGAAGCCATGTCACAACAACTTGCACGGCTAGTGCCCTGGTTACGCTATGCCATCGTCAACGACACGGAAATTGCTCTTTTGGGAGGATCTCGCACAGGATACGGTATTGTCGGAATTTGTGGCACGTCCACGAACGTGCTGGGAATTCATCCAAGTGGAAGAAGATGCCAAATTGGAGGGCTGGGATATGAATTCGGCGATTTTGGCGGAGGAGCCGATTTGGCTAGGGAAGTCTTGCATGCCGCCTTCCGCAGTCACGAAGGGCGCGGCCCTAAGACGCTTCTGGAATCAGGCGTACTGGAACGAATGGGGCAGAAGAGTTACGAGGGATTAAAGCGGGCTATGTATTTTCACACGATACATCCCTTGGCGTTTTTGGCGTTGGTTCCTTTATGCTTTGAAGCCTCCCTAAAGGGAGATGCCGTCTCTTCCCGACTTTTGGAAAGAATGGCGGAATCCCTAGCCCAAACAGTCATTGCAACAGCTAATCAGTTGCACTGGGAGGACGGCGCTTTTGAAGTGATTTTAGCGGGTTCCTTGTGGGAGGGAGTATCGCCAGTCCTGCAAGATCACTTTCGCCGCCTGGTCCGTCAAGTCTATCCTCAGTGCGACATTCATCTTCCCGAACTGGCGCCGGTCATGGGAGCGCTTTTGAAAGCCGTGGAAGATGACGATCAGGCGTCCTCTACACAATGGCGCCGCAAACTTCGGGAGCACAAAGACCAGGCACAGGGAGTCTAAATAGTCTGCCTAGAACGCAGATCGTTCGAATAGCTGGCGAATCTCCCGGCGCCTGGGTCGCGGGCAGACCACCGTGATGATATCTCCCGTGCGAAGAACTGTAGAGCCACGGGGAATAAGGTGCTCACGCCGGCGCGTGATCCCGATGATCAGGGTGTCCTCAGGCAGTTGCAAGTCCTTCAGCGCAACATTTGCGGCGCGGGGACTCGTGACTTCCAATTCGATCATGGATGCCCACATGTCCCGATCAGACAGCCCCGACACCGGTGAGAGGATCAACATCTCCAACAGTTGCATGGAGGCAATAGGGGCCACGAAAGGAATGAATCCTTGGCTCTCCGCCAGTTCTCTGGCTTCCGTGGGGACATCGACGATAACATAATCCGGGTTTAAGACCTCGCGCAGGTGCTGAGCCCATTCGATGTGCTGCTTCCACTGCGCTGATCCCAAAATAGCCACCACTCTGACGCTTTGAGCATGAATGGCAGCGCTTGCCAATGCTTGGTTCCCATCCTCATAGCTCAGAACCGGATAATCCTGGGCGGCCAGGTGGCCGGCAATGGGTTTGACCCAGTGGCTGGGACCCAAAAGCATAATTTGTAGCTTGGGACGCGGTTTCGCGGGGCTGAAGCGATGAAAAATGGGAGGGAAGACAAACGCCGACAGGACCGAAGTGAGCACCATGGCTAGATATACGGATTGGGAAATTATATGGGCCTGGAACAAGATCAGGGACCCGGCCACAGTCACCGACAAGCGGGTGGCCAAGAGGGTGGCCATGGCAATCGTCTCGCGGCGGGGGAACAACTGGCCGAGGATAAAGGAAACCCCAAGGCTGATGAGGGTGATAGCGACCAGAAACGATGCCGTCAAAATCCATATCTGATAAGAGTGTATGACAGGTTGCAGGTTTAAATTGCTGCCAACTGTGACAAAGAAGAACGGAATGAAATAGCCGAATCCTAACGCGTCCAGTTTATCTTGCAGGATCTCACGGTCCTTGCCGACCACCATGGAAACAACGACACCCGCCAAAAATGCTCCGAGAACCGTAATGGTGCCCAGCGTTTCGGCTAAAGCGATGAAGAGAGTGATGATCATCATCACACCGCGGATGCCGATTTGACTGGTCACAGAGTCCTGACCATTGCCGAACCAGGCACGATGTAAAAATCGGGAGGTGGTTTTGGCAATGACTAGCGGTACAAACATCAAAACCACAAGGAATATCCGTAATATTGCTCCGTGATGATCCAAAGCGGCTAAAGCGGTAACACCCATGAGGGCTGTGAAGTCGACCAATAACCCGATGCTCAGGATCCACTGTCCAAAGTTGGTGTCAACCAAACTCCGTTCCTTTAATGTTGGAAGAAGTACGGTCGGGGCGCTTGACGCCAGCAGCAGGGAAATAGGTACGATCTTGGGAATGATATGGAATGCAAAGAGCACGTAGCCTTCCCCAAACCCCAGAAGCATCCACAGCGCGATAACAGGCCAAAGCCAACGTCCATGCTGAAGTCCTGGCTGGTCTGGGTTGATCCATGCGTCCAAGTTGGTTTCCAGTCCATAGAGAAACATGATATAGGCGAGGCCAAACAGTGACAAAAAACTGATCGGAGCCGAAGGTCGAATCCACCCCAGCCCGCTTTTGCCGAAGACCATCCCAAGGAGGATTTCGACGGCTGCAATGGGAATTTTGGTGCTGGTGCGCAATAAGATCCATGGAGCCATCAAGGCCACAACGGATACGACTAATATGGATAGAATGATGTTTGACATAGACCTCCAGATGATGGGCGGGTTGTCGGACAATCGGCTCAACACCCTGATCCGAATACTACCCATGATACACGACACGTACGGGATGCGTGTATGTTTTAGCGTACAAAACGCTGCAAAGATTGCTCACGGACTGTAAACACGATACGATAGAAACATGAAACATTACTGGTATGCATTCATGATAACCGGGGGGGCTCTGGTGCTTGCGGGATGTGGCTTTTCCCGCCCCTCGGCCATTACTCATAATTCAAAACCCCGGACGGCTGCCAACGAAATTCTGGCTCGCATGTCATCATGGAAGACAATTCGGGCCGCTGTTCAGGAAACTCAAGGGCCGGGCAATTATCATGGCAAAACGCTGGATTATGAGATTACCAGCAATTTGTCAAATGGTCAATATGTGATACATCTAAAGGGAAGCCATCCGGTTTCGGTGTACGTCAATACCCATGAAACCATCTGGTACCTCGATCATGCAAGTCACTATTCCGTGCTGGCCAAACTGCCAAGCGCCGACATGCCTTGGGCTGTAGCGGGTGAACTGCCGGCCTTGATTAGGCGGGCCCAGATTGGGTCGGTACGGGTGCAAGGGAACCTCGTGACGCTCGACATGAGTGTTCCGCTGCCTTCGTCGAAGGATGATACCCGCGCGGTGTTTGTTTTTAACACGACATCGGATATGCCGCAGTCTTTTTCGCTGCAACTCGGCAAGAATGATGTTGTTAAGGAAGTTTTCAGCCATTTTCAGGTTAATCCTGCGTTGCCTTCTGGAACATTCACGTTTACCCCCCCTCGCGGGGTTACTCCTGCCATCTCCCTGACCCAAACCGGAACGGCGTTAAGTCTGGCCAAGAGTCAGCTGAATTTCCCCATAGTACTTCCTCCTCAGGCGGCCGGAATGACGTTGGATGCCATCAACACCGGAACCAATTCGAAGGGGCGGCGTTTCGTGATTCTCACATTTACCGCCCGGGACTCCAGTTCAGTCTTAATCACCGAAACCTTAAAGCAAGGATCCGGAGTGGTTTTGCCTTCGGGGGTGACTTCGACTGTCGAAACCGTAGGCCCACTTAGTGTCGCCATGGCTAATCTGCCTAACAATATGGCTGAGGCTGGTTTCGTCGATCACAAAACCCAAGTGGTCGTGGAGGGAAACGTGTCCACCGTGGACAGTCTCTTGAATGAGTGGGGGAGTCTTCCATCCCTGAGCGCTACTTCGTCGTCTGCGCCAACTCCCTCCCCTTGACGGGTTTTGGCGTGGTACAATGAGAACAAGTGTCAAGGAGGGGGCCCTATGAAGCATGGCGGATGGGGATTCTCTTCCGGAACATTTGGCGAACTCGTTCAAGGGGTAATTAACGACACTCCGTTTCTGGTGACAATACCGATCCGGTGGGGGACCCGGGCCAAATTTATTCCGGGGGATAATCAAGAAGTAGTGGTGTATCCCACACACCGTAAAAAGGCGCAAATGGCCGCGATGCTGGCATGCCATACGCTAAAAAAACCGGGAGGCACCTTAAGCATATCGTCGGTCATTCCCATCGGTAAAGGTATGGCATCGAGTTCGGCGGATATTGTGGCGTCGATTCGTGCGGTGGCGGCGGCATATGGACGGACCCTTCCGCCCTCGGTGATTGCCCGCCTGGCGGCTCAAGTGGAACCGTCCGACGGAGTGATGTACCCGCAAATGGTGGTCTTTGAGCCGGTTAAAGGCATTCTTTTGGAAAAATGGCCTCGGGCTCCCCATGCCGTTATTGTGGGTCTGGTCGGTCACGGACGGGTCAATACGGCTTTGCATCACCAATCCCGGGCCCCTTACAACCGCCTCCATCAAACCCGTCTCCAAGAAGCCTTGAAGATCGCCCGGGAGGCAGCGTATTCCCATGATGTTCGGGGAATGGGGCAGGCGGGCTTGATTTCAGCGGAAGTTGAGTGGGAACGTAATCGTCATGACCGGATTCTAGGCCAGGTTATCGAAGAAGCTCATGAGCATCATTGGGGAGTAGTGACAGCCCACAGCGGAACCGCGCGGGGATACTTATTTTCGCCTCAGGACTTTTCGAGCCATGAAATTTCCCAAGCCGATCGGTTTTTACGCACACTACATAACGGGCCTGTGTTTCGGATGTGGACGCTGACCCGAACGGTGGAAACGCAAGGACAATTTGATGTTGATTTCCCCGAACCCGGGCACGAGGATCGTCACGAAGCCTGAAGGGGAGGAAATCTTTAGTATTTTAAGCAGGATTTTTCCCCCAGCGATCGTCGAGGTAGCTAAGTGGCAGAGTGAAACCCCACAGGGCGGCAAGAAAAATAAGAGCAGTGGGTTGGCCAAAATTTCTGGCAAATAACCCCGGTGCCAGCATCAGACCGTTATTCACTAGAGGACTGATGTGATCGAACACGGGAAGGCCGAATATCATCACCCCACCCCATAACACGACACCAAAAAAGAGCCCTTTTTGCCAGTAAGGACCTTGCAAATGCGTTGTGATCCAATTGTGATAAAGGTAGGCGAGTATCGTTCCGAAGGCGATTTCGATGACCAATCCGGTGATGGTGGCAAATTTGAGATTGAGAGTCAGGAAACTACCGTCCCACAGGGCTACATTGATGACTGGGGCGCCAAACATAGGCGCGGCAGTCATCAGAACTTCAAAGGCCATGGTGCCGACGAAACCCGCGGCAATGAACTGCGCAAAACGTGGCGGAAATTTAGGTTTGAACACAAATCTCCCTCCTGAGATGAATGTAAATAGGTCGGCTTATTACTCAACATCCGTTCGAAAGAATGTACGCGGACAGGGCTATAGCCATGAGTGGTAATATTCGTTAAGAAGGGAAGCGCCTGGGAACAAGCATATGCGCCGGCGAGGGATTTCCCGGCGGGTCCGTCTCCGGTGTTTCCGCCTGTTCTGGGTTCTGTTATTGACGGAACCGGAAATTTTATCTGGGTTTGGGGGTCTCTGACCATGATTACCGGGCGGGTGAGCCTCGTGGCCTTTTATGCCGTTTAAAGTGTCGGCTTCTTTCCCGGATCCCTGCGGCAAGATGTCCATCCGACCGGCAGAGCCTGAGGAATTGAAAGATCTTATATTGCCTGATGTGGAAATGATCTGTGATTAGGCGAGGTGAATTTGCTTTACAGTATTGTATGCTGGGATGGACGCACTAAGATTGTGAAAAGCCAGGCTGAGATGCCGATTATGGCACGGAGATACCATTGACGAGGAGGCAGAGTTGTGGACACGGTTCGGTGGGGAATTCTGGGAACAGCAGGAATTGCGCATGGCGCGTTTTTGCCCGCACTGCGGGAGGTTCAGGGGGGCGTGGCCTGGCGTGTCGGCAGCCGGGATCTTGGACGGGCGCAAGTATTCGCAAGAGAAAACGGGGTTCTTCACGCCAGCGGGAGCTATCAGAGCGTGTTGGACGATGATCAGGTTGATGCATTCTACATACCCTTGCCCAATCATCTGCATTATGAATGGGCAATGGCGGCCATGAATACGGGAAAGCCCATTTTGTGCGAAAAACCCTTGACGGGGTCGTTAGAGCGCACCCGGGACATTGTTCGTGGTGCCCGAGAGCGGGGTGCACTCTTGTGGGAAGCCTATGCCTTTCAGTTCCAGCCTCAGTGGCAACGGGTACGGCAGTTGATTACAGAGGGTGCCATTGGCGAATTGGAGGAAATCCACGGCACATTTAACACCCAGCTCCACGGGGAGCAAGACGTTCGGTGGGTGAAAGCGTATGATGGCGGTGCCTTCAATGATTTGGGGTGCTACCCGGTTCACGTCACACAACTGCTGATGAAATCCCTTCCCGACCACGTTGTGGCCCGTGCCCAAATGCGGGAGGAAGTGGATGAAGCCGTCTGGGCTGCTTTGACCTACCCGGGTGATGCCACGATGCAGCTTTTAATGAATGTCTCTTTTTGCCGCCGTTATGACACCTTTACCCGCTTTGTGGGCACCGAAGGAGAAATTCGTGTGGATAAGATGTATCATCCCGGCGTACGCGATTGTGTGGAATTGTTGCAAAAAGACCGTGTCATCCGCGAATTTACGATGAAAGGACAACTGTCTTTCACTGATATGATTTCTCATATTCATCAGGTGATGCGACACGAGGCGGAACCTACACAGTTGGTGACGGAAGTAGGTTTAGCCACGGCAGAAGCCATGGAGCTCGTGCGTAGTCAGTGGACAGTAGCGGACTCTGCCAGATCGGATGGAGGTACTTAAGTCTCGGGTTGGCTGCTGGTGCCATTTTTGACGCGGGCGGCGGGATTTCTGAATGCGCTTTTTTGAATGGGTTGTCGGTCGTAAGGGTTCTCCGGCCGAGGCATCAATGGATTTGGGGGCCAAATAAAGGCCCGTCCTTAACGGACGACGTTTTCGCCCTCCTGGCGTTAAGGAGAATGTGGGCGATTTACCTTCACCTTATGGGTAGAGTCCAGTCTCACGATACCATGTGGCTAAAAAGTCAGGATAAAGATCCCGGGCTCCTCTGGCGGCTTCGTTCCTGTTTGGCGTCCAGGTAGCCTTGCTGAAAGGCCTGGTGACGCTGGGCGAATTGCCCTTGCCGCAGGCCGGCTTTGATAACGCGGGAAGCATACAGGCGGAGAATCCATAGCCATTGGTGCGGCCCGGAGAGGTTGAAAAGAGCGAATCGCCAGTCGTTGAGCATCAAATCGGAATCGACCCGGATAGAATCGTCGCGTGTGCCGCCTGTAGAGGCCGAAAGGTGATAGAGCCAGGCCTCATGGTTGAACCAGATGTCATAGCCGGTCCGTCTAAGCCGGAAGGAAATATCGGTATCCTCGCGAAAGGCGGAATGGGTATAGCGCTCGTCAAACCCCCCAACAGCGAATAGGGCTGTTTTGCGAAAAGCCATATTGCACCCTCTCACACTGTAGGCCCGCGTAGAAAAATCCGATCCAAAGCCTGGTTCCCTCATCCCCGAATATCCCATCCAGCCCACCCGACGTCGAACCTTCAGGGGTTTCTTGTCAGGATCGAGAACCCGTCCAGCCGAAGCCCCCAGGGCGGGTTTGTCGAGAAAGGGCTGAACATGGTTGTAAAGAAATCGGGATTCAGGGATACGAACATCGTCATCCACGAAAACGATGATGTCACCGCGGCTTTCCCTTATGCCGATATTTCGCGCCCGAGTGAGGCCGGGATGAGGCGTTTTTATCCAGTAAATTGCACGCTTTTCATGCCAATCTTGCAATAAAGTCCCGGTTGCACTGTCATGGGCAACATCCTGATCTACCACCAGAATCTCGTAATCCGGATAGTCCTGGGCCAGGAGATCACGCAAGGTATTGGCAAGACTCTTGTCTCGGTGGTAGGTGGCTACAATAACGGATATGGACGGTAAGGATTTCGTCAATGGGTTTTCACACCTTGTTCTGTCAGTCTCTTGTTGTCTTATTTTCTAATGATGATCAGGCACGGCGTGATGCTTGGCGGCCTGCCCATCCTTAACCGGAAGTATCCTCCGTACTGTTGTATGGCCCGAAACCTGGAACAAAGTCCCTTTATCATCTAGTATACGTAAACCCGGTTTGGGTTTGCGGTTTTGTCTTTAAGGGCCAATTGACCTACGATGGGAGCCGGCGATCTATCATCTAAACGATTCCCTGGCGTTTGTGGCGACGACGAAATAGCCTGGCTTGGTTGAGGGCGTGCGGATCCGTCAACAGGAAACGCAGCCCGGTGAACAACCGGCTCAGGTTCTTGGTGCGGATTCCTTCGACAATATGATCCCAGCCAACCCGTCCCCGGTAGAGCCGTTGGTCCCACACGCTGAACTTCAGTAACGGAAAATATTGCTGGACAATGTATTCCTCGCTCCATGTCATAGCTTTTACATCATGATGGGCTCCCTGTTCATGATCGTAATAATCGACCAAAATGCTGTCGGTATAAGTGGCTTCATACCCCTGAGACAATATACTCAACCAAAACAGCCAGTCATCGGCTCCGGAGTACGGGAGCGTAGCGTTGTGATATCTTAGAGCATCCAAGGCTTGGCGTCTGATTAACACCTGACTGGGTGAGATGAGTTGGTTAGCGACCTTGAGATCCTCAAGCAAGAGACTGGGACGTCTTGTCTCATAAAGAATATGCCCAGTTTTCCCTTGATGGTCCTCAATGATGTAGGCGTTGCAAGCTGCAAATCCGGCGCGGTCGTTACTCTCCAGCACTCGGCTGAGCGTACTCAGGAAATCAGGGCGCCATGCGTCGTCCTGGTCGAGAAATGCGCAGTACTTCACATCCCGAGGGATTTGACTGAGGCCAAAGAGACGGGTATGGAATACTCCTTGGTTTTCTTCCATGCGGTAATAGCGGACGGGATAAGCGGCAACCAGATCCGCTACGCTTTCATGAACGGGAGTCCCGTCATCAATGACAAACACGAACATGGGATCAGTGATGTCTGTCTGAGCGAAGATGCTGTCTAACGCACGCCGTACGAATGATCGACCATAGTATACCGGAACAACAATGCCATAGCTCATGTGCTGATCACCGGAGCGATAATCTTGTCCATTTTGGAGGCTACCTTGGACCACTTATAGTCTTGGGCATGCCGGAAGGCTATTTGACTCATCTCCCAGGTCTCGTCCGTCCGCATCAAGAGGCCGACCATGGCGTCGGTTAATTTCTTCACGTTATAAGCCGGAGGCAAATATCCGCTTCCCTCAACAATGAATTCCGGCATGGCCATATGATTAGTGCCAATAACCGGTAAGCCCATGGACATGGCTTCCAAAAATGCGATGCCGTAAGGTTCCCAAAGCGAAGGAATGACAAGACCGGTGCTGGACCGCATTTGTTGGATCAGATCGTTTACGGCGAGAGGGCCTAGAACCTGAACCGATGGGTAATCGTTTGGCACCGTCGTTGGGTCCGGGCCGATGATCTTGAGTTTTGCCAAGGGTACGGAGCGAAGAACTTGAGGCCAGGCTTCCAGCAAAACTTCGCCGCCCTTGCGAACAAAATCCCGTCCGACAAAAACCAGGGTGCGGGCCTCCAGGTTTCTCGGGGAATAGGGATTGGAATCAAAGCTGACAGGAAGGTTGGGGGCGGAATGTACGGTATGAACCCGGTTTTCGGCGATGACTCCCGTTCCCGCAATGCTGCGCCGAACCCACTCACTCATGGTGAAGACAGCTTGCGCGCGCTCATACTCCCACAGTTGCCTGTCATACATTTTTTGTAGCAGGGACATGGGAACATCGTCGTACATAAACGTTCGCTTCCCGTTCAACCGATCACGGATGATGCTTCCCACATCCAAGTCTTGGTAAAAAAAGTGAGGACCCGATCCCATAATATGACTCCCCATGACAATCATCACCGGCAATCCCTCCAGGTCCAAAGGCAAATGAACCTGGCGTTTGGTCCAGGGATGAATAGAGGAAAATGCTCTAACTTTTCCGTTCACAACGTGAAATGAAGCCACCATGGCCGGAATCCGGCGGAGGCGGGAAATTTCCATTGAGAACGGGATGAGGTCATACTGGTATTCCTTTGTCATGACAAGGCCCAGGTTTTCTGTGGTACGGTTAAGATGCCGCCCGAAGGCCCAAACCAGTTTTTTCACGCTGACCTCCTGAAATGCTCTGGGAATCATTATTTCTCAGTTCCGGGCAGATCGTCAATGTTTGTAGGCAAAGGATTCTGTGGCAGCGGTCCGGATGACTGCGGACAGGAAAACTCACTGGCATACTTGGCACCTGCTCAGTGCGTTCGGCATTGCCCAATGAGGGGGCCTGTTGACAGGATATGCGTAAGCACCCCATAAGCTTATGATGCGGCAGTCACAATTGGGCCGGCTTAAGAGGAAACAAAGTGAGTCCATGGGGAACTCACGGGAGGTAGATGTGTGGACAGTTCTTTGAGCTGGGAACCCGGAAACGCGGGGAAATTTTGACAGAATTCGGAGCCGTCAGTGAAGATAAAGCAGAAAAAAACACAACTTGTGGCAACCCGGCAGGAAAAAAAGAAAACACCCCGAATATATTATGACAGAGCAGAACGTATTCACAACGAAAAGGTAAAATGATTCGGATTTTTGGCGAAATTCAACCATGAGAGGGGTTCTTGGACGCATGCGCGGCAAAATCGCCTTAGCGTTGACTGGATCAGGTCTTCTGGTGTTAGCAGGTCCCGTAGCCATGACTTACGGGGCATCCCTGCAGCAGTTGCAGCAGCAAGAATCGCAGGCGCAGGCTCAGCTAGCGGCGGAACAAAGTCAATATCAACAAACCCAGATGGCTATTAATCAGGCACAGCAACAGATTCAGAGTCTTAATCATAAGCTTGCCCAAGATCAGGCTTTGGCAGTATCGGCGAATCAACAGGTTTCGACCACACAAGCCCAAATGCAAAAGACGCAAGCCCTGTTGAGCAGCACGCAATCGCAATTGACCGCAACCCAAAACGAGCTGAGTGCGACCCAGGCCAATTACGAAAAAACAAAGGCTTTACTCCAAAGGACGCACAACAGTTTGATTAATGAGAGCCATTTGCTCCAGGGACAGTTGCAGTTAATCGAAGAGCGCGGCTCCATTGGGTATTTGGATGTCTTGCTGGGGGCCCATTCATTCAGCGATTTTATGAGCCGTCTCTCCCTTCTCGGCCGGGTTGCCGGACAGGCGGCATCTGAAGTAAACATCATCAAACAGGAAGAAATCCAGCAAGCAAAGGAAAAGGCCAGTCTGAAGGCGGAAGCAGCGCTACTTTCGCAGACGAGGGCATCTCTGGCGGCCCATCAGGCGCTGTTGCAACGGGAACGCAATATGCTGTCTCAGGAAGAAAGTCAGGCTATGGCTTTGCGAAACCAGGCGGTGACCGCGGCGCAAAATGCCCAGTCAACCCTCGCTCAAAAAAAGCAGGCGGTCATTAGCTTGCAAAACCAGCAGGCGCAGGTTCATCAGAATATGATGCAATTAGGGGCAAAGATTAGTCAGATTGCGTCACAAATTCAATCCCTGCTTAGTCAGTTCAACCAGGGAGGCCTTTCCCGGCATGCACTCTATACGGCGATGCTGCCTTTGGTGACTCCGATTGCCCAACAGGACAATTTGCCGCCGGCTCTTGTCATTGCGGTGATTACGGAGGAATCGGGAGGCAATGCCAGCGTCGTAAGTTCGGCTGGCGCCATTGGTCTTATGCAATTAGAACCTGGTACTGCTCAGATTTTGGGCATACCAGCTAGTCAATTGTCCGATCCCAGGGAAAATCTTATTGCCGGGTGTCTATACTTGCGAGACATGCTTAACCTGTTCGGGGGTAATCTGTCTCTGGCGCTATCCGCCTACAATGCAGGTCCCGGAGCAGTTCAGGCAAACGGTGACCAGGTGGTTCCGGGAACCCAGGGGTATGTCAATAACGTTGAGGCACTTTACGCACTGTATAGCCAGTGGTAGCAAACTCTCCCCCAACTCTGCTAGTGCGAAAATCCCGCATTTAGCGGGGTTTTTCGCTTTTTTGAGTTTCTGCCGGCAATCGTCTCCACCGCCAAATTTTGCCTGCTAGCATTAGGGCCATGACATAAGCCCACCAGGGACTGCCCCAAAATGCACTGATCATACCAATGGCGGCAATGACGGAAACCCACGAACCCGGACGCACGTTTTTTTGCGTTACGGCGAAAATAAAAAGAAGCAGCACCGTTACGGCACCCGAAAAGCGGAACCACAAACTTTCCGCATGTTGTCCCAAATGAGTGGAAAAGATAACGATGTCCGCTAAAATATAAACAGATGATAG
This sequence comes from Sulfobacillus benefaciens, assembly GCA_003023725.1. Classification (GTDB taxonomy): domain Bacteria; phylum Bacillota; class Sulfobacillia; order Sulfobacillales; family Sulfobacillaceae; genus Sulfobacillus; species Sulfobacillus benefaciens. Next base: position 47,959 of record PXYT01000011.1, read on the forward strand.
TGTTGTTAAAGTCCACGGAAGCCAGGATTTTTTTGCAAACATCCGGCCCAACGTGATGTAGAGGAGAGCAACCACCAGGGGGGGTATCCAGACGCTCCATCCTTGGGGTAAGGTAACAAAAACAGGGAAAAGCGGAATGGCTGAGGACAAGTATGAATGAAAGAGGGCAGACTCAAGCCAGAGGGCGGCGAGGAGAAGCCAAGGCAGACGGTCTTTCCAGGACACGGGAATCCTCCTTATCCATTGCTGATTGGTTATTGTCCATTGTTACTGTTATCATTCTGCCCATTCGGACGGAAAGTTAGACCCGGATGAAGAAGCTGTACCCTATAGCGCAGTCTTGACGAAAAGTGCTATTGTATTGTATCGGGCAAAAATTTTTCATTTTTATTTATGGGAGCATTAGCTTCAGGCGGAGGGGATCCGATTGCAAAACCGGTGGTTTCGAGGCGTAATCACAATTGTTCTGGTCGTGTTGTTTATCTCGACGTTGATGGATATTCTCAACGCCCGGACAACGCACGTTCAATCACTCCCTTACAGTACCCTAATTACGGAGAGTGCCAAACATCAGATTAAAAGCGCCGACGTGAATCCGTCTCAGCATGTGGTGAGCTGGACCAACAGCAAGGGTCAGCACGTTCAGACCGTGTATGCGCCTGGCGAAACCAATGCACTCAGCGCGCAGCTGAATAAAGGAGGAGCTAATGTCACGGTTCAGAAGCCGTCCACTTCTTATGTGTGGATTGGGCTGATTGGTGATTTCCTTCCTGTGTTGCTGGTTATTGGGTTTGTGTTTTTCTTCTTCAGACAGAGCCAGGGTGGAAACCGCATGATGTCATTTGGCAAAAGCCAGGCTCATTTGCAAGCCGACAATCTGCCTAAAGTGACGTTTGCCGATGTCGCTGGGGTCGACGAAGAAAAACAAGAACTCGAAGAAATTGTGGATTTCCTGAAAAGTCCCAAACGCTATATGGAGATGGGAGCACGCATCCCCAAGGGTGTGATGTTGTTTGGGAGTCCTGGAACAGGTAAAACTCTTTTAGCGCGAGCCGTGGCGGGGGAAGCCGGGGTGCCCTTCTTTTCGGAAAGCGGATCGGGATTTGTGGAAATGTTTGTCGGTGTCGGAGCGTCGCGGGTTCGCGACCTCTTTGAACAAGCCAAGAAGAGTGCCCCCTGCATTTTGTTTATCGACGAGCTTGATGCGGTCGGAAGAATGCGCGGAGCCGGTTATGGCGGAGGCAACGATGAAAGGGAGCAAACCCTGAACCAGTTACTGGTTGAAATGGACGGATTTGGGGTCAATGAAGGCGTGATTGTCATGGCTGCAACCAACCGCCCCGACGTGTTGGATCCCGCGTTGTTGCGTCCTGGCCGGTTTGACCGGCAAATTATGGTACCAAGACCGGATCAGGCAGGCCGCAAGAAGATTTTAGAGGTGCATATCGCGAATAAGCCGCTGGATCCTGACGTTGACTTAGAGATTATTGCGCGCCGAACACCGGGATTTACGGGGGCGGATTTGGCGAACTTGGCCAACGAAGCCGCCCTGTTAGCGGCACGCGAACGTCGCAAGACTATTTCTATGAAGAATTTTGAAGAAGCTTCCGAACGGGTTATGGCCGGACCGCAAAAGAAGACACGGGTGTTGTCGACCTTTGAGAAGCGTGTCGTGGCCTTCCATGAAGGGGGGCATACGCTGGTTGGATTGCTGGTGTCCCATGGTGACCCGATCAATAAGGTGACCATTATTCCGCGAGGAATGGCAATGGGGTACACGATGCCGCTGCCGGAAGAAGACCGTTATTTGGTGACCAAGGAACAGATTCTCGATAAAGTGGCGATGTCCCTGGGAGGACGGGCTGCCGAGCAAATTGTCTTTGGAGAGATTTCGACGGGAGCGTCGGACGATCTCGAAAAATCGACCAAAATGGTCAAACAGATGATTACCGAATACGGAATGTCGGAGGAATTGGGTCCCATGACATATGGAACCCGGCAGGATCAAGTGTTTTTAGGCCGGGATTTGATGAGGCAGCGCAATTACTCGGAAGAAGTGGCGTCAAAGATTGATCAGGCGGTTCGCCATATCATCCTACAGCAATATGAACGAGCTAAAAATATTTTGCTACAGCATCGGGCGAGCTTAAACCGGATTGCTTTGGAACTCATTGAGCGCGAAACACTGGACCGGAAAGAGTTGCAGGAAATTCTGCGAGCTACAACCTAGGCATGTGCCAACGGGACGCAGGCATTAGGCGTCCCGTTGGGTTATGTTACGCTTATTTTGGCCATACCAGTTCTAGGTTGTGAGGAGTAATAACACGCTCTCCTTCATTTCCGTTAGGGACGGGCATGCGCTTGACAGCACGCCTGGCTATGAGATCCAAAAGAAGCTCCGGGGGACGGGGATCCTCCTCCATTATAGAATTCAGCACGTCACGGTCGATTTGCACACGATGTTGTTTTGAAGGTGCTCTGTCGTCACGTACGGGCACGCTAAGCCACTTGGGCCCGCTGGAACCGTCAGAGCCGTCAATTCTCAATGCCACACCAATCCCCCATCCCGAATATACCGTTGCCAACTGTAATCGGACAGGCAACGGACTCAATCATTTTTTGTTCCTTCCATAATATTAAACGCTAAAGACCTTGCCTGCGTTACTATAGAGAACGAAAATGATTTTGTCTAGTAAATTCCGTCGAATATTCGGGTAGCGTTTTTAAATTTTACCCCAAAACAGCGGGGCTAACCGCTACTGTCGTCGGACGATCGGGAAACATGGTATAATGCTGGCGCTTGGAGGTTTCATTCCCAGCGGCCGGGTGTGGTAATGAATGAAAGAGGGGAATGGATTGAAAAGACGGGTTCGTCTTTATTTGAAAATTGTATTTGCCATGTTGGTGGATGCGGTGATGATTAATGCATCAGTTTACATGGCGTTGTATCTTCGTTTTGACGTACCTTACATCCCCGGAGAATATTTGTACCCCTATCAACAGATTGCCGTCTATTTTACCCTTACGACTCTGCTCTTGATGTGGTTTACGCGGGTTTACCACCGGATGTGGCAGTACGCCGGGCCAAAAGATGCTCAAGTTCTGATTGGGTCCATCTTGGGCAGTGCGGTGTTTCTGGATCTGTACTTGCTCCTGGAAGGAGCGGCGCATTACCCGCGCGGAGTCTATCTGCTCTACGTGCTGTTTGCCATGGCGCTGGTGGGAGGATGGCGATTTCTGATCCGCTCCTATTATGATTTCAACTGGGTTCCAAGGAGCAAGATGGCACCTCGGGTGCTAGTGGTGGGGGCGGGCAAAGCAGGGCAGTTAGTGGCCCAGGAATTGGGACGTCATCCCGAAGTCGGCGTTGCGGTGGGGTTTCTCGATGACGATATTGCCAAACATGGGATGCAAATTGGATCATTGCGGGTGCTGGGAACAACCAATGCGTTGGCGCACGTTGTTCGGGATTACCACGTGGACCAGGTTTTGTTCGCTATCCCTTCTGCATCCGGAAAGATTTTGCGGCCTTTAGTCGACCAATGTCGGGATCTCAACGTCAAAACGCGCATGCTGCCGGCTCTAAATCAGATGATAGGCGGGCAGGTTCTAGTGAATCAAATCCGCGACGTCCAAATCGAAGATTTGTTGCAAAGGGAGCCAGCCATTGTGGACCTTGGCGAAATTGCCAGCTACCTGACGAATCGAACGATCATGGTCACAGGAGCAGGAGGGACCATTGGTTCAGAATTGTGCCGCCAGATGGCACAATTCTCCCCGCGTTCTTTGATCCTTTTAGGATTGGATGAAACCTCGATTTTTGACATCGAACAGGAAATGCGCAACAAGTTTCCTAACCTGCACGTGATTCCCGTGGTCGCGGACTTACGGGACACGGATCGAATGCGGCAAGTCATGGAACAGACGCGCCCTCAAGTCGTCTTTCATGCGGCGGCGCATAAGCATGTGCCCCTCATGGAAATCCAGCCTCCGGAAGCCATTCGCAATAACGTACAAGGATTGTGGGGATTCCTCGACATAGCCCAAAAGGTGCGGGTGGAGCGCTTTGTGTTTATTTCGACAGACAAGGCTGTAAATCCAACCAGCGTATACGGTACGACCAAGCGTATCGGGGAAATTCTGGGAAGCTATTATGCTGAACGTTATGGCATGCGCTTTGTCACTGTGCGTTTCGGCAACGTGCTGGGTTCAAGGGGCAGTGTTCTTCCCACCTTTCAAAAACAAATTGCGCAAGGTGGCCCTTTAACTATTACTCATCCCGACATGGTCCGGTATTTCATGACCGTTGCAGAGGCTTGCCAGCTTGTTATTCAGGCTGGGGCGATGGGACAGGGCGGTGATACCTTTGTGCTGGACATGGGCGAACCATTGCGGATTATGGACTTGGCCACAAATTTGATCCGGCTATCGGGATTGCGACCTGGTGCCGACATCGACATTGTGTTTACAGGTCTCAGACCCGGAGAAAAGCTTTATGAAGAGCTTCTAACGCCGCAGGATCAGACTAAAGCAACCAAGAATTCACGAATTTTCATGCATGTTGGAGAGACCCCAGAGTTGGCACGAACGCTTCCCTTGCTGGAAGAGCTCGTGGAAGCCGGAAGAATGGCGGACGATGCCCGTATCCGGCGGTTATTGAAGACGATTGTTCCGGAGTACCAACCCCAGACGGACACAGTTTATTCGTTTTCTTCGCCGGAAATGCTCACAACAGGAGGAAAGGCACGTGCTCACTAACCAGACTACAACAACATATTTTGACCATTTAATGAAACGACTGAGCAGCCGCACGGCGCTGATTGGAGTAGTGGGTCTGGGTTATGTGGGATTGCCTTTGGCGGTGGAACATGCATCGGCAGGGTTTGACGTGATAGGGCTTGATGACAATCTAAGCAAGGTTGACAAGGTGAACCGTGGAGAAAATTATATCCCTGACGTCGACAGCAATCTCCTCAAGGAACTAACCCAAGAGGGCCGCTTGCGCGGCGTGCGTGATTATCAAGCCTTGACGGAGGCGGACGTGATTATCATTTGTGTGCCCACGCCATTAACCACCAACAAAGAGCCGGATCTATCCTACATTTTGGCGGTGGCGGACAAAGTCAGAAAAATTATGCGTCCCGGACAGCTTATTGCATTGGAAAGCACGACTTATCCCGGTACAACCGAGGAAGTGTTACAGCCTATTTTGGAAACCAGCGGTTTGAAAATTGGGGTGGAGTTCTTTCTGGCCTTTTCTCCCGAACGGGTGAATCCCGGAGATCCCGTGTATAAGACTCATAATACTCCTAAGTTGGTCGGGGGGGTGACAGCACAATGCCGACAGGCGGCTGAGGTTCTTTATCAACAGTCTATTACCCGGGTGATTCCGGTAAGTTCTCCACGTGTTGCCGAATTATCCAAAGTGTTTGAGAATACATATCGAGCCGTCAATATTGCACTGGTCAATGAACTTGCCCTATTGTGTGACCGAATGCAGCTTGATGTGTGGGAAGTTTTGGAAGCGGCGGGAACCAAGCCCTTCGGCATTCAAATTTTCCAGCCGGGGCCCGGAGTGGGGGGACACTGCATACCGCTGGATCCTTTCTATCTGAGTTGGAAAGCTCGCGAATATGATTTCCCCACCCGGTTTATCGAACTGGCCGGGGAGATTAATTTGCGAATGCCTTATTTCGTAGTGGATAAGGTGAGCCGTGCTATGAACAGGCGGCGGAAAGCCGTTAACGGTTCCCGGGTTTTGTTATTGGGTGTCGCGTATAAAAAGGACATCGATGACGAACGGGAGTCTCCTGCCTTGAAAGTTTTTGAACTGCTGGAACAACAAGGCGCACACGTTCAGTTCCATGATCCTTATGTTCCGGTTGTTAAGCCCCACACGTTTTTCTCCAGACAAATCCGCTCCGTGGCATTAACTGAAGAACTTGTGGAATCTCAAGACTGTGTAGTGATAACTACTGACCATTCCTGCATTGATTACGAATGGGTAGTTAATCACAGCGCCTTGGTTGTGGATTCGCGCAATGCGACAAAAGAGCTGGCCCAAAGGGAAAACGTGGTCCGCTTGTAAGCTCTTGCGGGCATTGGTTGCCGTGAACGTTGCGGAACCCCTGAATTTTTACCTAAGGAAGGATGACAATCATCTATGGCAATACGGGCCGCTCTGATAGGGTGTGGCAAAATTGGTCAACGCCATCTTCAAGCTTTGGTGCACCAGAATGCGATTGATTTGGTAGCGACGGTGGACACCAGCCAAGAACGAGCCGAAGCCGCAGCGGTGGCGTTTGATGCCGACGCCTTTACCGAAATGGATGTCATGCTGGATAAGGCGAATATTGATGCGGCCATTATCGCAACTCCGTCTGGTCTGCACCGGGATCTGGCATTTCAGGTGATAGGACGAGGAAAGCACGTGATTGTGGAAAAACCGCTTGCTCTCACGTACCGCGATGCCAAGGCCATTGTCGATCTGGCAAAAGAACGCAACGTGTTCGCGGTGGTTACCCAATTTAACCGGATGCTGCCTACTGTTGAGCAACTGCTTCAAGCGCACCAAGATGGGCGTCTGGGACGCATTGTCAATGGGGGCGTGGCTGTGAGGTGGTCGCGCCCGCAGTCCTATTATGATGAGGCACCGTGGCGGGGAACGTTCGCCATGGATGGCGGTGTGTTGTTTAACCAAGCCATTCATGCCATTGATGTATTGTTACAGCTAATGGGGCCTGTAGCCGAAGTCTTTGCTTACACTGCCACTCTCACTCATCAAATTGAGGCGGAAGACAGCGTCGCCGGAACCTTACGGTTTCAATCCGGTGCGCTGGCCACCGTGGCCGCTACGACCTGTGTTCCCAAAACCAATCTGGAAGAACGGCTTACGGTGGTGGGGGAAAATGGTGTGGTAGTGATAGGACCCACAGTGAATCAGGTCGATACCTGGCGTGTGGGAGACGACGACGAGGACGAGGTGCGGCAGGCACTGCTGGATTTGCCTTCCCGTCCTAGTTGGCAAAGCCATCAAGATGCTCTGAAAGACTTCGCGGATGCCATTGAAGAGGGGAGAAGGCCCCGTCTGGATGCCGCGAGCGCACTGGCCGGGATTGCGGTCATAGAGGGTCTTATGCAGTCGGGGCGGGAAGGCCGGGTTGTCACGATGTCGGAAATCACAGGGGAAAGCGTATGAGCCCGAACGAGCAGGGAATGCACTGCGTTATTGCCGAAGATGCGGAAATTGGCCGCAACGTGGTGATCGGTCATCATGTCGTCATTCACTCCCAGGTCATCATTGAAGATGACGTGGTAATCGGAGACGGAGTGGTGTTGGGAAAAAATCCGTCCAAAAGCAAGACAAGCCGGTTGGTAACCAGCGACCTGGCACCTCTGCGAATTGGCCATGGCACAGTAGTAGGCGCCTGCGCAATATTGTACCGCGGGTCCAGCATTGGGCCGGAATGCTTTATTGCCGATCAAGCCGTGGTCAGAGAACGCTGTCGGCTTGGGGTCAGAGTGGTAATTGGTCAGCGCTCTACAGTCGAAAACGACTGTCAAATCGGGGACTATACCAAATTGCAGACGGCTGTCTATTTAACCGCAACATCCACGGTAGAGGAGAATGTCTTCATTGCACCTATGGTCACCACCACCAATGACCCGTACGTGGCCCGGGCAAAATCGAGTCATGAGACCATGCAGGGACCCGTTATTCATAAGGCAGCCCGTATTGGTGGCGGAGCCGTGTTGCTGCCGGGCGTTCACATCGGGCAAGAGGCATTGGTTGCTGCCGGGGCCGTCGTCACCCGCGATGTCCCTCCTTATCGATTGGTGATGGGGGTTCCTGCACGGGTGGTGCGCCAGGTTCCGGAAGATCAGTGGTTATTTTTACCCGATGGAGTGAGAAGGGAATGAATGCACGCATGGAGGTTCCAAGTTTCACATTACGACGCCAAATTGCCGATATCGGTAAGGAATTGTCTCAAACCATGGAAACTGTTTTGGAAACGGGTCAGTTTGTTCTCGGGCCGGCCGTAAGACAGTTTGAAGAGCAAATTGCCCAGTATACGCATTCACGCTATGCTGTGGGGGTGGGAAACGGGTCGGACGCATTGTATTTGGCACTGCGGGCTTTAAATATCGGTCCGGGAGACGAGGTGCTAACCACTCCTTTTACATTTTTTGCTACTGTCGGAAGTATTTTGCGTACAGGGGCCAAACCGGTCTTTACCGACATTCAAGTGGATACTTTTAATATGGACCCGGAGCAAATACGGACCCGGATAACCCCCCGGACCCGGGCCGTGCTTCCGGTCCATCTATTTGGCCTAATGGCCGACATTGAAACCATTAGGCGCAATGCGAAACTGTTCATTATCGAAGATGCGGCCCAAGCAATTGGGGCGGACCTCAGGGGCACGATGGCCGGGAGCGCCGGGGATCTTGCCGCATTCAGTTTCTTTCCGACAAAAAATTTGGGAGCCTTAGGCGATGGGGGCATGGTGACAGCTCAGGCGGAAGAACTGGCGGAGAGTTTGAGGGCACTTAGGGCTCACGGATCGCGAAAGAAATACTACCACGAAGTGTTAGGAATCAATTCGCGTCTGGATGCCTTGCAAGCGGCTGTGCTATCCATAAAGTTGGCCTATCTGCCGGTATGGACCGCCAAGCGGCAGCGCCTTGCAAAACGGTATGACGATGGTCTAAGTGCCCTGGGATTGGATGATGTTAGGACTCCCGTTGTTCCTCCGGGATTTACACATGTGTTTCATCAATACACAATTCGCTCGGGGCGCCGGGATCAGTTGCAATCTTATTTGAAAAATCGGGGAGTGGGTTCCACCGTTTATTATCCCCTGTCTGTGCATCTACAGCCGGTTCTGCAGGACTTGGGATACCGAAAGGGGGCTTTTCCTGTCAGTGAACGCGCGCAGGAGGAAGTCTTGTCCCTGCCTATGTTTCCGGAATTGTCCGATCAGGAAGTCGACTATGTCATTGGTGCCATCGGAGAATTTTATGGCCGGCGGGCAGGTTAAGCATGAAGATCATCACGGTGATCGGAGCCCGTCCTCAATATATTAAAGCGGCTGTCCTGTCTCCTGCGCTTCGCGCCTTCGCCCAAGAAGTTTTAATTGACACAGGACAACATTATGACGAATCCTTGTCCCGAGTTTTCTACGAGGACTTACAGCTTCCCCCGCCCGACTATCATTTGCACGTGGGCTCGGCGAGTCACGGCATCCAAACCGCAAACATGCTGGCAGCCCTCGATCCCATCCTGCAAGAGGAACGCCCAGACTGGGTGATCGTTTACGGGGACACCAATTCGACTTTAGCCGGAGCGCTCGCCGCCAGCAAATTGACCATTCCGGTAGCCCACATTGAGGCCGGACTGAGAAGCTTTAACCGCCAAATGCCGGAGGAAATTAACCGGATTGTCGCCGACCATTTGGCTTCGAGACTCTACTGTCCCACCGAGCAGGCTGTGGCCAACCTGGCCCGGGAAGGTATTACCCGGGGTGTTCGCCTCTCGGGAGATTTGATGGATGTTTTGATCGACAAGACGCCGGATGATCCCGGGGTGTTGTCCCGGCTGGGACTGTCCCCCGGGCAATATGCCCTGGCGACTGTGCACCGCGCCCAGACAACGGACGACAAAGAGTCACTGGAAGGCGTGCTGCAAGCCTTAAGCGATTTGCCCTGGCGAGTAGTGCTTCCCCTCCACCCGAGAACCCGGGACCGTATTGCGCAATTTGGGCTGGAGTCGTGGTTGTTGCATGAACGTATCCACATACTGGATCCGGTAGGGTATCGGGAGATGATCACATTGGAACGGCATGCTCAGGCGGTTTTGACGGATTCGGGCGGGGTGCAGCGGGAAGCATGCCGTTTGGGTGTCCCGACCTACATTCTGCGCAACGAAACCGAATGGACGGAACTTGTGGAAAAGGGGCAGGCCATCCTCTCGGGTGTACGGTATGATGAAATTATGGCGGCAATTCGTCGGGCAAGTTTTGTCCGGCCTATGCGTCGAGAAGTGTTTGATCCCGTGGATTGTATCGTTAAGGATTTGCAAAGGAGAAGTTAGCATGCGCCAGGAATTTTTGCCCTATAATTTGCCTGATTTGGGAGCGGAAGAAGAAGAAGCGGTCATTCAAGTCTTGAGGAGCGGTTGGATCAGCCGAGGCCCGTTAACGCAGCAATTTGAAATGGCTTTGTCCCGGGAACTTGAGGGCAAAGCGGTTCTCGCTTTGTCTTCTTGTACCGCTGGCATGCATTTGGCCTTATTGGCCCAAGGTATTGGGCCAGGGGATGAGGTGATTACCACGCCGCTGACATTTGCCGCGTCGGTCAACGTCATTATCCACGTCGGGGCCACTCCGGTGCTGGTGGATGTGGAAGAGGATACCGGGAACATCGACTTTGCGCAGGTTGAACAAGCTATTACGGAGAAAACGAAGGCGATTCTTCCCGTTCATTATGCCGGCCACGCCGTCGACATGGAACATCTCAACCGTCTTCGCGACCGCTATCACCTCATAATTGTGGAGGATGCCGCCCACGCCATCGCCTCCGTGTACCGGGGCCGAAGGATTGGCACCTTTGGTAACGTGACATCGTTTTCGTTTTATGCGACGAAGAATCTGACGACCGGTGAGGGTGGGGCCGTGGTTGTTCCGGACCCGGACTTGGCAGAAAAGATCCGTGTGCTGTCCCTTCACGGTATGTCCGCTCATGCCTGGAATCGTTACGGGGAAAAAGGATCTTGGGGCTATACGATCGAGGCGCCGGGATTTAAATATAATATGACTGATTTGCAAGCCGCTTTGGGTTTGGTACAACTCCGAAAACTGGAACGCATGCAGGAACGGCGCCGTCAAATTGCCCGACAATTTGCGCAGGCATTTGGGGACTTGCCCGTAATCTTGCCGGTGGAACGGGAATATGCTCAACATGCTTGGCATCTCTACCCGCTAAGGCTTCAGACCGAATACTTAACCATAAGCCGCGAGGAATTTATAGACCAGTTAACACTGCGGAATATCGGGGCTTCGGTTCACTTCATACCCATTTCACATCACCCCTATTTTCAACAGCGTTACGGCTGGAAACGGGGACAGTTTCCCAAGACGGAACGGTTTTTTGGTCAAGAAGTGTCATTGCCGCTTTATCCGTCTATGACAGACCAGGATGTTCACGACGTGGTGGCAAACGTTCGTGAGATCGTTTTGTCACATCTTGCATGACGTGTTGATGACATGTTGATATTAAAGCGCTTGTTTGATGTGACGGCTTCTTTGCTGCTAATGGCACTCTTCAGCTGGCTGTTTATCCTCATTGCCCTGATGATTCGCTTGGATTCCAAGGGCCCCGTGTTTTTTGTGCAAATCCGTGTCGGCCGGCATGGCAAGTCTTTTCCCATGCTGAAATTCAGGACCATGTACGACGGAACAGAACGAAAGTGGCAGGCTCCCTCAAAGGAGGGCGCTCTGAGCTACAAGTTTCAAGATCAGGGAGATGACCGCATTACGCCCTTAGGACGCATTTTACGCCGCTCGTCACTGGATGAGTTGCCCCAGCTTTGGAACGTTTTGCGGGGACAAATGTCTCTGGTCGGACCCCGTCCCGAAATTCCGGAAATGGTCGCTTTGTATCCCGACTATGCTCATGCTCGCCACCGGATGCGTCCAGGCATAACCGGGTTGGCACAAGTCATGGGACGGGGAGACTTGACTTTGGCCGAGACTTTGCGCTGGGATATGGAATATTGCAAGAACTGGACGATTGGCCTTGATTTCAAAATTATCTGGAAAACCCTGAGTGCTGTCCTTCGCCGCCGTGGCGCCTACTGACCTAAGAAGATTCTGCGTAAAGGTGAGAAGATTGCCAAGCAGGAATTTTGCGTTTTTTTATCGAATAGCGTAATAAAATACTCGACAGAAGATCGAACTGTCGACTTAAAGAAAGGATGAATGGTGTGGGACGTCCACGGACCACCTCAACCCCTTCTTGGTCGGTAATGACCCTTTCCCAGGTTACGGGATTGCCGGTTTCGGTAATTTGGTCGGATTTGAAGAACGGCATGTTGTCTGGGGTAAGTGTTCAAGGCAAAACCATCATACGCCTGGAAGATCTCTCGTCGGCAAAGCGGGATCAGTACCGTAATGTCGCGGGCAACTTAGGGTACCTATCCCGTGAGCGTGAACCGGGGGAGAATTCGAGAGTCGATCCGGGAATTCGCCCGCCTTTTTCAACCTCGTGGAGAAGCCAGCATGCTCATGTCTACCGCGGCGAAACTGTCAAGATCTTAGCCAGTGACTTGACCCGTCCGGATCGGCTGCTTTCCCGCATCACCGCCCCCTCTTTGTCTCCGGGAATTATTGCTCTGAGCGGGTTTTCCGGCCCCAAAGGAGCCTGGCCGGTTTTTGTGATTGGGCCTCAGGCGGAACTGGGTCAAGATCTCATCTCCATTCGCCTACTGCCCCAAATTGTGTTTGCCTACCCCGTCGCCTTGCAGTCGGCCAGGCGTATTCTTCTGGAAATACAGGAAAGCCCGAGCTACTTGAGTAATATCGTGGCGCAGTTAATATTGGATTATGGGACGGCAGTTATTGCGGAACTCGCTAAGGAGGCCTGGTTTCTCTACCGCAACCGCTCAGGAAAAGTCAAGACGTCACTTGTTTTCTGCCAAGATGGGAGGCCTCGTACGGTTGGGGGGGTGTTCTTTAGCTTGATTAAGGCCAAAGGTTACTGGAATCCGCAGACGGGCAGTGGGTCGTCGGAGGCAGTCATGAAAGGTGATGTCCGCCCAATATCCTCACAAATGCCTGAGTGGGTGGAGAATAACCGTGAGCACGATGATTATCCGGGTCACGGCGTCAAGATGGAGGTGCCCCTCGACCAGATTTTCGTTCCCGCGGTCTTTGAGATGCATCCGCCCCGTCCGGAAAAGATCCGTAAAGCCTTGGAAAAGCATTCGCAATGGCCGCTTTTGGTTAAACAGACAGACTGTGATGACAAAAGACCCTATCTTCTTTTGGACGGATATACTCGGTACCTGGCGGCGAAGCAGAATAACCAGGAAAGTGTCTGGATTCACATCATTTAGCATTGCCACTTTGGTGAGGGGGACAGAGTTTGGCTAAGTGGCTACACTTGTTTTGGGGATTCTTCAAAGTTGGCATCTTAGGTTACGGGGGAGGGCCCGGGTCCATCTCTTTGATTCAATCCATTTCGGTCAATGGCTACCATTGGATGGACAACACGAAATTTGCGGAACTGCTGGCAATTGGCAACGCCTTACCCGGCCCCATTGCTACAAAACTCGCGGCAGCCATAGGGTGGCAGGTGGGGGGAGTCATAGGAGTTGTAAGCGCTGTGTTGGGCGTTGTGCTTCCTTCCCTGGTGTTAATGCTGGGTTTGTATCAACTTCTTTTGGCGCACCAATCAAATCCGTATGTGATAGGTCTCATTCGCGGCGTAAAACCGATTGTGGTGGTGTTGCTGGTATTGTTGGTTATTGACTTTATTCCTGGCGCCTTTCCCGCGAATCGCTACGTCGTGCCGCTCATCATTTTTGTTATGGGCCTGGTCGCTATTAAAGGTTTCAGGATTTCTCCGCTTTGGGTGATTATTGGCTCAATGATTTCAGGCGCCCTCTTTCTCCGGTGACGAGGCGCAAGCCGAACCCAATGCCGGGAGCGTTGCGGCTGCCGGTTTTCCGGACTGGTCCCCCGGGACGCCTGGTTGCCGCTGATTTCTTTGACAAAGCGCTGCCTTGTGTGACAAGTTCTCCCGCGTGGAAAATTATGATAGTCATCCCGCCTTCCCATATTGGATTATTATGCATTTCGACGAATGTTGAAACCAGAGGGACATTGGCAGGGAGTCTTTGCATGATCCGTGGAAGACGTCCGGAAAGGACATGCTCCATCTTGCGGTTCCCGCCATTTTGCATTTTGATGAGAAATGATTTAGGGTGTAATATGAGGAGTAAGAGTCGGGGGGCGGATCCCAACTGAAAGTGGTACGGCTGTGTGAATGAACAGTGGTATGTGTCGATGAAATTGTAGGGCGTAACATCTTCATTAGTGCATAAAATTATCAAACATTTGGTTGCCAGGCTAATATCGGATGATTCTGGCTGTCGGAATAATCGAGAGTATGATATACTACACTCAACCCGAAAGCACCTTTCCTTCGAAATTCTCCTATCCACTTATCTCTGCCGGTCTCTGTTTTCGTTCCCATGAACGGAGGGATGACCATGGATCTCTATGACCACAAAGGTGAACTGGACCGCCAGTGGTATTTGAGGAAATTAAGCCAAGCCATCAAGGCCAGATTGCCAGAGTTGATTACACAGGAAGCTGTGATGGGAAGCGCACCGGATAAACGTATCCGGATAGCGGTCCGAAAGTTGGAAGAACCCGATTTTCGTTATCAACCTCAAGGCTACCAGGGTCAGGGTAGTGGCTCCGGTCCAGGGCAGGATGGCGAGGACGATGTTGTCTGGATAGAAATGACAACAGAAGAAATCATGGATTTGCTGCTCGAAGATCTGAAGCTGCCCAGACTCGATGACAAGCCCCGGGGTGTATTGCACGGAGAAGAGGACCGTTACGACGATGTCGCCACCAATGGGCCGTGGGCCAATATCGACAAACGGCGGAGTTTGTACCAGGCGGCAAAAGAAGGCCGCGACTATTTAAAGGAAGACGATTTGCGCTACCGTACTTGGCGCACTTACCCTAAGCCGGTCACGGCGGCCGTGATTACACTGGTTCGTGACGCCTCCGGGTCGATGGACGAATCAAAGCGCTACCTGTCAAAGTCGGCAGCCTGGTGGCTGGTGCAATGGATTCGCCGTCAGTACCGTTATGCCGAAATCCGTTATTTTCTGCACACAACTGTCCCGGTAGAAGTGGACGAAAAGGACTTTTTCAACCGGGAAATTACCGGCGGAACAGCTATTTTGTCGACCTATCAAACGATTTTGCAACTATGGGATCACGATTTTCCTCATGACGACTGGAATCGCTATTTATTGCACTTCTCCGACGGAGACATCTGGTCAGACTACGGTCGGGAACTGATAGAAATTATACGAACACTCTTGTCGACGTCATCCTTGCTTGGGTATTTTGAAGTCGAGGGTCATAAAGGAGTTTCGCCTCTTTGGTCTCTCTTTCGAAAAAGCGCGGAAGTGAATGGTCATTTCCACCCGGCCATGCGTATGGCAAAAATTGACAGCAAGGAGCATATTCTTCCGGCTATTCGCACTGTGATCGACGGTCACGATATGTAAGCTTGTCCGTTATGGCAAGGACCTGGAGGTGATATCAATGGTCCACGGAACGTTAGACGACTGGGTTCACGAAATGGATCAATTAGTGCATGCTCATGGACTAATTCCCCTGCCCACCGAGTTCCATCTGGTGTCGGACGAAGATATCTATACGTTATCTTCGTATTTTGTACCCGGTCGGTACCGTCACTGGACGCATGGAGAACGGTATTGGATGGCCAAGCAACGGGATGAGCAGGGAATGGGACGAATTTATGAGCTTGTCGTCAATGGCGATCCGGCCCTAGCTTATCTTTTGGATAAGAATGCGGATGCTTACAACGTGTTGGTCATAGGCCACGTTCTTGGCCATACGGATTTTTTCGCCCGTAACCAGTATCTTAGTGCCGTTAGGCGCGCTAACGTCGGAATGTGGTTTAGGGAGCATGCCCAGTGGATAGAAGATTTGCACCGGCAACGCAGTTTTTCCCGGGTGGAAAAGCTGATTGATGCCGCTCATACCCTGGCTCAACTCGTGGATCCTTACTACCGGGCTCCCGAGTTCTTACAAGTGCCGTATAAACAACAAAACCCGCGGCAAGAAAAGTCGTTTGACTGGGTTAGGGATTTGTACGAGTCGAAGCCGCTGGATTCGGAAGATGACGCAAGTTATGTGCCGTCTTTCAAGATCTGGCCTTACACCCAGGATGTCTTGGCTTTGGTGGCCGATTTTGGGCACCTGGCCGAGGAAGAACGCATGGCCCTGAGAATGTTGCGGGAAGAAATGTTGTATTTTCTGCCTCAGGCTCGGACGAAATTCATGAATGAAGGATGGGCGACCTTCTGGCATGTTCGTCTCATCCGGGAATTTTCCCAGTGGGACGATCAGGATCATATTGAAGCCATGCGCATGCATGCGTTGGTCACCCAGAGTCGAAACTTTTTTAATCCGTACTATTTCGGATGGACCTTATGGGAGTTGCTTTATGAGTTGCACGGTCTCGAAACCTGTTTTCAGATCGTGGCGGATCAAACGGACCTTCAATGGATTAACCAGTGGATCACCCCGAATCTGGTCAAGCTGGCCCAGAACAAGAATGTGTGGCCTTTGGAACGGCCTGTGGATCCCGACGATCCGAGTAAAGGGACAGAGTATTATCCTGTCGAGGATCTTATGCACGATGTCCAGCGGGTTTTTCAGCCGGACACACCGGAGATATTTGTGGAACAAATTGATGCCCAAAGCCATAGGCTGGATTTGATCTATCATGGCGACAGGCCCCTTCATAAGGACTATACGCAGGATGTTTTGAATGCGATTGCATATTTGTGGGGCGGAGATGTGATGCTGACCAGCGCACACAAAATCTGGTATGGGAACGAAGCCGACTGGAGAAGGAGGGCTTAAAATGGCACGATTCGATACAGATTGGTTAAGCAAGCATCAACCTCCCCAAGGAGCGTGGAATTGGGAGGGAACGCTTGCGGATTACCTCATAAAAGTCCAGCAAACGCCATCGATTGCCGACTTAGCCCATGCCCGTATCTACCGGATGATTATGTCGCATGGGATTGAACGGCTTGAGACGCAGGATGTTCCACGTTATAACTTCTTTAGTAAGGATATTTTTGGTATCGATGAGACGATTAATGAAATTGTGGAGTATTTCGCGGCTGCGGCTCGGGGGATGGACATCAGGCGCCGGATTCTTCTGATGATGGGAAGCCCCGGAACCGGAAAATCGACAATCACCTCGATTTTGAAAAAGGGATTGGAGGAATACTCACGAACTGATGAAGGGGCTCTGTACGCCATAGGCTTCTGTCCTCAGCAGGAAGAACCGCTTCACTTGCTGCCGGAAGCGGCTCGACGTGAATTTATGCAGGAAACGGGGGCCACTATTGAAGGAGATTTGTGTCCCTATTGCCAGTGGGTGGTTGATCACGAATACCAGGGGCGCTTGCAAGAAGTGCCGGTGAAACGGGTCCTGGTTTCGGAATCCCGCCGGATTGGAATCGGCACCTTCGCTCCGTCGGACAGCAAAGTACAGGACATCAGCGAACTGGTGGGGTCGATGGATTTGTCGACGATTTCCCGCTACGGTTCGGAATCGGATCCCAGAGCATACCGGTTTGATGGTGCGTTTAACGCGGCTAACCGGGGCATTATGGAATTCATTGAGATGTTAAAGGCGCAGCCGGACTTTTTACACGGGCTGTTAACCTTGGCTCAGGAAAGAAAAATCAAGGTGGGCCGTTTCGGACTGTTTGACGCCGATGAAGCCATCATCGCGCATACCAATGAAAATGAATTTGAACGTTTCGTCAGCAACAAAGCTTACGAGGCCCTGCACAACCGTGTGCTATTGATTAAAGTCCCCTATAACCTGACCGTAACGCAAGAAATACGGACCTATGAAAAGATGATGAATCTTGGCGGCCAGACATTAGGGAAACACATTGCCCCTAATACACTGAAGGTGGCGGCTATGTTTGGTGTGGGCACAAGACTGGTGCGTGACGCCAAGTTCTCGATCAAGGAGAAGCTGACGTTATACGACGGCAAAGAACTGCCGGATGTTCAACAACGGGAAATCAACCGCGTCAGGGAACTTGCCCGCAAACAGGGGGAGGGTTTTCAGGGAATCTCCCCGCGTCATATTCTCGATGCTCTGTCTTATGCCATGGCCAGCGACAAAGAACCTTGCGTAACGCCGACAGCCATGCTTCGCGCCATTCGGGAGAGTTTTGAACAGCATATCACCCAGGTCAAGAACCAGGACCTGCTGGAAGCCTTGAAAGCTACTCATGAACTGTACGATGAGGCAGCGAAGAATGAAATCCAAAGAGCCTTTGTGGATTCGTTCCAGGATGCCGCGCAGTTACTGTACGACAATTATCTGGAACATGCTGAAGCCCGGATTATGCACGCGACGGTGAAAGACCCGGTCACCGGCGAGGAAGTCGAACCCAACGAAAAGATTTTGCAGGATCTGGAAAAAGCCTTGGGGATTAGCGACGCGGCCGCCACGGCATTTCGTCAAGAGATGGTTAACAAGTCCGGAGCCATGGCCAGACGCGGACAGACCCTTGGCTGGGATGCCCATCCCAAAATGAAGGAAGCCATTGAGAAGAAGTTGTTTGCGGACGTGGCGAATTTGGTCAAGGTTACCACATCCACCAAAGTCTTGAATGATCAGCAGAAGAACCGAGTGATGGAAGTGAAGCGGCGGCTTATCGATGATATGGGTTATTGCGAGCATTGCAGCCAGGAACTTCTGGACTATGTTGGATACTTGTTAACCAAATAACGCACAAGATGCAAATAACTCGTTTCCCTGGCTCCGGTGGGTCATCAGAGCAATGGCCCTCATTCTTCACTTGCATTCTGTATGGGTTACATCAAACCAAAGGATAGCCGGCAAACGCATGTCTTGGGCAGCTATCCTTTGGTTTTTTTTCCCTGTCCGCCAAGATTGATTCTGAAACCCATCCCGAGTCATGGTAAGATGAGACGTAGCATACGGTACTACTGGGCTGAAACTGGTGTACGGCTTCAAGCGCAGGAGTTCTCACAGACTTGTGATGCAATAATACTCTAATGGAATCCGCATGCATTATATTATGATTTGTTGTCCACGTGCGACAATAGAGCTATCAGGGGAGAATGACGAGTCTATGCCGTCAAGGCCGCTTAATTTTATATTTTTAACTCAATATTATCCGCCCGAGCCCGGAGCCGCATCCTTGCGCCTGGAAGCGATGGCTCAAGAACTGACCCGAAGAGGACACCATGTGACGGTGGTCACAGCCATGCCGCATCATTTAGGGGCCCGTAGCAAAGAAAAGTCAAAATTACCATTACAATGGATGGTTACAGAGGAAATCCGGGGCATAACCGTCATTCGCACCTGGATTTGGAGAGTGGCTCCGCACCGAAGATTCTGGTGGCGCCTTTTGAATTATTTTTCTTTCGTGCTCACAAGTGCGATCGCACTCAAACAACTCCAAAGGCCCGATTATCTCCTCATTGAATCGCCGCCCTTGTTTTTGGGAATAACCGGAAAATGGTACTCCAGGAAATACCATGTGCCCTATATCCTGTCAGTGTCGGATTTATGGCCGGAATCTGCGGTTGCGCTGGGCCTCGTCAAAAATCGCCTGCTCATTGCCTTGACCAAGCGTCTGGAACTTTCTCTATATGCTGGGGCTTGTTATGTGTCCACCGTGACCCAGGGAATTCGTCAAGCGGTCATTGAGAGCGGCATCACTTTGCCGCAGCGTGTCCTCTTCTTTCCGAATGGCGTGGATTTGGATCAGTTTCCACAAGTGAGTCCTCAGGAGACTCTACGCCGCAAATACGGAGGAAGCGAGAAAAAAATTTTTCTCTACCCCGGCACCATGGGATATGCTCAAGGGCTGGAGGTCATCATTCAGGCGGCCAGGGAACTCGCCGACTCCCCGGATGTTGTCTTCCTTTTGGTCGGGGACGGTCCGGTAAAACAGTCGCTTATGGACCGGGTCCGCGACGAGGGAACGACTAATGTGTTTTTTGAGGATCTGCAACCGGTCGAAAAGATTCCCGAATACTTTGCAATTTCCTGCGCTGTTGTGGTTCCCCTGCGCAAACACCCGCTGTTTCGCGGAGCCCGTCCTTCCAAAGTATTTCCGGCATGGTCAGCTAAAGTGCCCATCATCTATGTGGGAGAAGGGGAAATGGCCGATTTGGTGATCCGTTCCGGAGGCGGACTCGTGGTTCCTCCCGAGGACGGGAGGGCGCTAGCCCATGCTGTCATGCGCTTGGCGCGCATGGATCAGGGGGAATGGCGGCAAATGGGCCAGCGAGGATGGGCATTTACCCGTGATTATTACACCTGGCAACATATCGCGGATGAGTGGCTCAAGGGAATCGACCCAGACGTGGGCCTATGAGATATCCCCGTTTTCTGCTTGTGGGTTTTTATCCTTTGGACCGTTTAGACCGGGCGCCCAAAGTGCGTATCATGCGTATGGCCGAATCTCTGAGCCGTATCACGTCGCTTCGGGTCATTGTCGGATCCCGCAGGGAACGGGCCCGTCGGATTCACCAGGCCTGGGCCCGCAATGTGCTGGCAGACATCGATGCCGTCTATGTTGAAAGTGCCAGTTCTTTTGCCACACCGGTCGACATTTTGTTTCTCTGGCAGGTGAAAAGACGGCAGATTCCTTTGGCCATCTATGTTCGCGACTATTACCAGCATTTTCCGGAATTGTATCCTCCGAAAAATTTCCGGGAACATGTCATGACCTGGCTTTACGTGCTCACCCTGTATTTTTACCGCAGACTTGCTACTATCATTTATGTTCCGTCCAGAGAACTGGGCCGGTTGGTAGGCGGATCCGATGTCCGGGTTCTGCCGCCGGGGGGACAAAGAGAGATCGTCACACCCGCCGTGAAGGCAGGGAGCGGGCCGGAGCAATGGGTATTGTATGTAGGGGCCCAGGGCCCCTACGATGGTGTGAATCTGTTGATTGAGGCCGTCCACCGCTTGCATCACCGGATGCCCCAACTGCGTCTGGCCCTGGTAATGAGACGAAAGGAATGGCCTCAAATAAGCCCGGTTCCCTATGTGAACATGGTGGAAGCCCAGGGGAACGAACTCGACCTCTGGTACCGTCGAGCTTCTCTTGCCGTTATTCCCCGTCTAAACACGGCATACACCAAAATGGCCTGGCCGGTGAAGCTGATGGATTACTTGTCGCATGGACTGGGCGTGGTTGTGACCGACAACTCCGAAGCTGCACGCTTTGTTGAGCGCTATCAGGTTGGACAACGGTGCCAACCTGATAGCGAGTCTCTGGCCGAAACCCTGGAAAACTGCCTTCAGTCGCCATGGCTTCTTGACCAGTACCGGAAAAATGCCTTGCGCGTCATAGCTCAAGAACACAGCTGGGATCACCGGGCCGCTACAGTGGTCTCAGATCTGTTGCCTCGGATGCAGCAGTCAAATGGCACCTCAAGGACTAAAGGCAGCTCCCGAACTGGTGGGTGTTGAAGTACCGTTGAACACGAGTTGGTATTGGGACGCGCTGGGAACCTGGACGGTGATGTCACCGGTTAAGGGTCTGCCCGGCAAAATTTGGGTCACGTCGCCGTCGGGATCCTTTGGTGTGGGCGGATACCCGAACAGCGAATTGCTTTTGGTGAGTCCCGTTAGGGAAAAGTCGTTCCAGCTGTACAGTCTGTGATTCGCTTGCACGCTCACATCGTCCAACGCCAGGCCAATCATACCGGATGTCGGGTTTTCCACTTTCAAGGTCAGAAGATAGATATTCAGGCGTTGACCATTCACCATGCGGGTGCCCTCTGGCTGCGCATGTTGCACAAAGATGCGCAACTCCCGGTAAGATCCGGCCCCCGGGGGCGGTGGAGGAGTCTGGGACGGTGAGGGAGATGTCTTTGATTGAGAGGTAGTAGGAGACGAGGAACTCGGAGTGACACTGGGTGAGGAACTGGGTTGGGTACTCGGTGAAGGAGAGGGAGCGGTCGACGGCGACACGGACGAGGACGAGCGCAAGACATGCGGCTTATGATGGGCGGGAGATGCGCTATGAAAGCCGCACCCCGCCAATACCGCCACTAAGGGCAAAGCCATCAGCCGATAAGTCTTATGCGAAACTGGGTTCATATTATGACACCTTTCTCTTATGATGCTGTCTGAATTTCTTGGAAAAATATGCTCATGGGTTCGATCATACCATGAATGTCGAATCATGACTGGCCATTATGATAAATTGAGGTCAGCTGCGAAAGATCCGTCCAGTAGTTATTGGTTTCAAACGGCAAGCGCCAGGCTGCGATACCGCCCAAATGATTGTTTAAGGCCAGCTGGACTCGGTCTTGAATCGACCTTGAGGTCTCAGTCCAATAAATGTTTTCACCGATATTCCACTGATTGATGACCTGCTGCAAGGCTGTCGCCGTGTTGGGACCGTAAACGCCCGGGGTCGTGGGGTTTACGGAGAAATCCTGTTGAAAGGCTTCGAGGGCATTTTGGGTGGCGCTGTCAAAATAGCCGTTAGCCCACAACCAGGGTCTGGGACTTTGACCATTTTTTAAGGCATATTGGAGCAACACCAGATTCAAAATATTCTGCAGGTTGGCTACCCTGTGGGAAAACGCGGTGTTTTGCGTAGACAGCGTGCCAGACGGGGCCTGAGCCAAAGGCCCGGTGGTGAAGACCATTTCTTTTTCCATGGAGTCCCACATGGGCTGAATGTTTTGCTGTTGAATGAGGGTCTGAATCTGACGGTAGCTGACAGCCCCTTGTCCGGTGATACCGCTATTGGTGACAGTCCACTCATGACCATAGGGGGCCACTCCCAAAATAATCTGACTCGGATTGACTCCTTGGGACAGGGCTTGCTGAACCAGATAGCTGACCCAGGGGTAACCGGCGGTGGGACCAGGCCAGGTGCTGGAGTTGTGTTCGGGATAAGCCATCATGTTGATAAAATTCACATAGGGCGCGAGCGCTTGGTAGTTATAGATGGTATTCGGATAGCTGGACGGGTAGACGGCTACCATTAACAATTTATTGTCTTGATGAAGCGCTGTGCCCAACTGCTGAATGAAGTTTGTGTATTGCTGCGAGGCCTTGCTTAATCCCAGCCCTGTTGTGCCATTGTTCTCAAAATCAATCGTAATGCCGTCAAAATTGTACTGGTTGACCAAAGACACAATCTGCTGCACCATCGATGTGACGTCTTGAGAGGTGGTGATGGGTCCGTTGGCTGGTGAATAGTAATTGCCGATGGACGGAAGCACCAAAACGCCTTCCTGGTGGGCCTCGCTGGTGACATATTGCACATTGTTCAGCCCATTCACGGTGGGAGCCGCATAGGATCCTTGCGTGGACCAGCTGGTGATGGCCCAGTTGCCGCTCGAGTTCTGGGAGAGATTAAACCAGGCCGGATTAATCACCGACAGCTGGCTTCCATGCTGTAACAGATCTTCGTAAGATGAATTATTGACCCCATTGGGGAAATTATCGACAAAAAAGCCGTAGCCCATGGACAAAAATCCGTTGAATTGCTGAGTGGGGGTCGGAGTGGCCGACGACGCCGCTAAGGGAGAGTCTACGACGCTGACGGCACCCGACGGGACCGTAAGCGAGGGACCGTCACCGAAAGTGTAGACCTGTCCTTGGGCGGTAATCACGTCATACCCTTGTTGGTCGACACTGGGAACGAGTTCCGTGGCTTGCGAGATCTGGGACGGTTCTCCGTAATTTTTCGCATCGCCAAATGGTGTCACAGTGCCGTCAGACTGGAGAATCCAGTACCCTTGGCCGTCTAACGTGGGAACCATGTCGACGGCGGGAGAAGTGGGGGGAGTGGAAGGATTCGAGGGATCCGGCGCCGAAGAGGCCTGTCCCGGGATCGCCGTGCTCTCGAGAGATGTGCCCATTTTTAGACCCGAGAGAACCTGTGATGAAGGCACTTGAATCACATTGCTAAATTGGTATCCGAGATTTACGAGAGCCCCGGGACTGGTTATATGGCGCAAGACGCCATTTTGATCCAGATAAACGGCACTGTTTCCTTGAACCTGTACCAGGGTCCCAGTGGGGAATGCACGCTGGGGCTGGGTTAAAGACGGGCCAATGGGGAGATTAGGCAGGGTTGCGATTTTTTGGACCTGGCTCCAGTGATACCCCATCTCCGAAAATACACTGCCTGAGACAATATGTTGCAAAACCCCCTGGTTTACCATGTATATTTTGGGCGAACCCTGAGGATGCAACAAAGTGCCGGAGGGATAATAGGTGAGCGGGGAATTCAAGGCGGGCCCGGTCGGCCAATTGGAACCGAGTTGACTGAGATGGACGATAGGTTGGCCGCTGAGCCCCATGTTAACAAACGTCGACCAGTTGCCAATGTGATGCAGAACCCCTTGCATGACCAAATAAATGGCTTGGTGCCCCGAGACCTGGAGCAAGGTCCCGGACGGATACGGGGTGACCAGAGGCAAACCCAAAGACAGTCCGGAAAGGGAGGAGACTTGTTGCACTTGATTCCATTGAAATCCCATGGAGAGGAACATGGCGGCGCTAGGTATGTGGTGCAGCGTGCCGTTTTCGACGACCCATACGGGAGAGGTGCTCTTTTGCTGAACCAAGGTCCCATTTGAATACGAAACACTGGTCGTTTGATTGGTGGTGGCGGAGGTGCCGGAAGACGACGAGGCGCTTAATGAACCGAAGTTCTTGGCATCGCCGAAAGCCATGACGTCTCCCGATTTCGTGACTATCCAGTATCCTTGTCCATCTGTCGTAGAAGCAATGCTAACCACTTGATGCCCTGAAGCATTGCCATAATTGCTGGCCTGTCCTACTGCATGAACATTTCCGCTCTTAGTGAGGACAAAGGCCCCCTGGCCTGAGGGCGTGACGGCCATAGACACCGCCGGTTGGGTGCCCGAAGGCAGAGAAGGCAGGGACTGAGCGTCGCCGAACGCGTAGATATGGCCGTCCTGGGTTAAAATCCAATATCCGCGGTAGTCCTGTGTGGGCACTAATTGAATGGCCGGCGATGAGGTGGAGGCGTGGATTGTCGACAAATCTCCGTAAAAAGGCACATTGCCATGGATCGTGACTTGACCGGTAGAGGATAGGGTATAGTATCCGCGGCTGACTCCCTGAAAAGTGATGCTGTTAGACGTGACGTCTGCGGCAGTCTTCACGGTGATGGGACCCGGATCTACCGAGGCGGGAAGGTTGACGGTAATCGCGGAATTCGACCACGAGACGACGGAAAGGGACTGGCCGTCAATCGTTACCGTGGCCGGGGTAGTGCCGAATCCTTGCCCGTCGACGGTTAATTGCGTACCATTTTGGGAAAGGGTATAGCCGTTGATTGTCGCGGAGCTCTGGGCAAACGCCCCGGCTGCCGCTACCTGGCTCAGGATTAAAACGGATGAAATGAGCGCCATCTTTGGCCCGATTTTGCGCGGAACGTCCTTGCGAAGCCAGGAACGATGATGGCGCCTAACCCGAGTTTGTCTCATATCTTGGGAATCCTCCTACGTGTGCTCAGCAAAAACTGTGCCTAAAACCGACAATTTTTGGCAATATCAATAAACTAGCAATAAACGTATACGGGATTAGGGGCGAGAATTCCTCTTTTTGCGACACGATTTCTGGAGGGGCGGTAGCAGTGTGCCGGGAAGGATTCGCGGCGGGGCAAAACCCGAATCCAGGTTTAAGACAATTTTAATAGGAGTGTCGTATGATACAGTGTGAGGACAGCTATCATTTCGGGTAGGGGGAGTATGTCTGCGGATTGTCATGGACGGGTTGCTCTATCATCCTAAATCAGCCGGAATCGGGCGGTATATAGAGTCTTTGGCACGGGCTTATGACGGGAAATACCGGGATATCGACGAATTGCGGGTGATTGGGTTGAGTGGGCAGAGCATTCCCGGGGTGAATATGATTCATCTTTCCCGCTCATTGGAGAAAAGCCGCAACCGAATTTTTTATGAGCAATGGCAATTCCGGTCCCGATTAGACCGTATGCCTTATGATGTGGTGCACTTTCCCGATTATCAGGTTCCCGTCGTTCGGAGGGTGCATCATGCCGTGATGACCGTTCACGACATGGTGGCGTTTAAATATCCGTCCTTGTTTCCCAAAGTTCAAACCCTGGTGAAACAGGGGCTCATGGCGCGCTCCGTGAAGGTGGCCCGGCGTGTGATTGTTCCTAGTCGGGCGACGGCCGATGATTTGCAGGAAATCCTGAAAGTTCCTGCGGACCGTATTTCCGTCATACCCCACGGAGTAGATCCTCTGGAGATAGATGTGAAAGTGCCCCATATGACAGAGAAAGAACGAGAGCGTCCCTATTTTCTGGCGGTGGGAACGATTGAACCCCGAAAGAATTTTGAAGGGCTGATTCACGCTTTTTCGCAGTTTATCCATGAAAACCATTTGAATGGGCAGACGGATTTGTTGATCGCAGGCAAAAAGGGGTGGTTATATGAATCGGTGCTTGAAGCTCCTGGCAAGTGGAATGTCGGGGAACGTGTCTTTTTGCTAGACTATGTGTCTAAAGCTGATTTGCATGAGCTATACCGTAACGCCCTGGCATTAGTCTACCCGAGCTTTTATGAAGGGTTCGGATTGCCGGTTCTGGAGGCGATGGCATGCGGCACACCTGTAATTTCCTCTAATAAGGGTGCCCTAAAGGAAGTGTGCGGGGATGCAGCCTTATTGGCCGATCCTTCCGATATCGACCGGCTCAGTCAATACATGAAGCAGATATGGGAAGACCGGGATCTAAGGATTTCCTTGGGGCAAAGGGGCCGGGAGCGCGCGGCCCGTTATACGTGGGCCGTGGCAGCAGAAATGACACGTGAGGTTTATTTGCAGGTGGCGGATCAATAAATTGCCAGGTGGGAGGCATGATAAATGCAGGCTGAAGTCAACAAATTTCCTGGGCAAATCTTTCCGAAAAGCATGTGGATTCCGCTAGTGATTGCGGCTGTGGGGGCGATCATTGGTATTCGTGTGGGAGTTCTAGGCACGGCTGTATTTTTTGTCGGATTCATCTGGTTAGCCGTGGTGGCGTTTCCGCTCGCGGCTGCGCTCTATATTCTGGCGGCGCCTTTTCCCATTGGTTTGATACTGTTGCATCATAAGTTTTACGTGGCGGATTTTATGGCCATAGTATTAGCGTTCAAATTGTTTTTCGCCAATGTGCACCGTGGGTTGAAAGCATTGATAGACACATTTTTACCTCAGCCCTTCCGCTGGCCCTTGTTGTTTATTTTGGTGCTCTCGGTGCTGTCTTTGGCCGACAGTTTAAGCCGCGTGGGTACCGTCATCAAAATTTTGGAGTATATTGAATTCTTTGTGGTCATGGTCGCGGTTTTTCGCACCGCCGGAAAGGACGAAAAGATCTGGAACGGATATTTCACGGCTTTGTTTGTGGTGGTGGGTGCCGTGGCTCTCTATGGGCTCTATCAATTTCTGTTTCAACTGGGACCGGTGTACAACATTGTGGATGGGCACCATGTGAGAGCTACCGGATTTTTTGGTCAGCCCAACCCCTTCGGAGCATTTAATGAAGAAACTTTTCCTTTGGCGGTTGCCTTGCTGACTTTAGGCCCAACTTACCTCAAGCGGGGATGGCTGGTTGTGGCCACGACACTGGCTGCCTTAGGAGCGGTAGTTTCGTACTCGCGGGGAAGTTGGGTAGCCGATGCTGCAGCTGTGTTCTTTATGCTGGTGGTCATTATTGTAACCAAACCACAGCTGGCCAAGAAATTTGCCTGGTACAGTATTGGAATTCCCATTGCCATGTTTGCCGTGATATTTCTTCTGGGAAAAACCAATTTGAGTCACACGGCCCTTGCCATCGGTGCTCACAAGAATACCGCGGAAAGGCTGAAGAGCACCGTCACCGCCATTATTCATCCTCAGGGACACTTTGACACTAATCAGCGCCTGTTAATCTGGAAATCGGCGGTTCAGGCGATTCGCGAACATCCCATACTGGGGGTGGGTCTCGGAAATTTTCATTTGTTTATTCAGCATCATCCCCCCAAAGGACTCGCGGCCATACCGCCTATGGCACACAATCTTTACCTCGAATGGGGTGCGGATTTGGGTGTGGGCGGCATCATCGCCGCTCTGTGGTTCGAATGGAGTTGGATCAAGAGCGTTCTGACCGTCATCCGCCGACAGACCGCGGTTTTGCCGGATTACTGGTATGCGGCTTTAGTCGGGGCATTCGGGTCTACCGTCGCCTTTATTGTCCACAACTGGGTAGACTTCCTGATTGATCAGGGAGTCATCGTGCCTCTTCTCGTTGCCTTGGCCCTCATCGCGACGGCTTATAATCTTTATAGGACCAGGTCGGTCGCGTAATGCGTGTGGCGCTGGTTCACGACTGGCTGGTGACATCGGGGGGAGCCGAACGTGTGCTGGAGACACTTACCGAGATGTTTCCGGACGCCCCTATCTTCACCGGTGTGGTGGACCGGAGACAACTGTCCCCGCGACTCCAATCGAGGAAAATTGTCCCTTCTTTTGTACAGAAAATGCCGCGGTCGAGAAGGTGGTACAATCGGTATTTGCCTTTTCTGATGTACGCCTTTGAACAGTTTGATCTGTCCTCGTATGACTTGGTGATTTCTTCGTCCGCGGCTGTGGCCAAAGGCGTCCTCACGTCTCCGGAGACAGTTCACGTCGCGTATATTCATACTCCCATGCGTTATGCCTGGGATATGTACCATGAATACCGGAACCAGGAAGCCCACGGTATGACAAAGATTCTCATGGGACCGATATTTCACTATGTGCGAATGTGGGATCGGCTGTCCGCCGACCGAGCTGACGTTTTGGTCGCTAACTCGCACTTTGTTCAGAAAAGAATCTGGAAACACTATCGGCGTCCTTCGGAAGTGGTCTACCCGCCGGTTTCGGTGGAGCGATTCCGTTTGAGTGTGAATCCGGGGTCCTATTATCTGGTTCTTTCTCGCCTGGTTGCGTATAAACGCATAGATTTGGCGGTTCTGGCCGCGAAGCGCATGGGAATCAAACTGCTGGTGGCGGGCGACGGTCCCGAACGTGTCAATTTGAGACAGCTGGCCGGGCCAGGAGTGGAATTCGTCGGGGCGGTGACGGACGACACGGCCAGGGATCTCATTGAAAACGCCCGCGGGTTAATCTTTCCCGGCCAGGAAGACTTCGGCATTGTACCGGTGGAAATGCAGGCGGCTGGCCATCCTGTTGTCGCCTATGGACGGGGTGGCGTGCTGGATACCGTTATCGATGGGAAGACCGGGGTGCTTTTTGATTGTCAGGACGTGGATGCAGTGATTGGTGCGATTCGCCGTGCCGAAGACATTTCCTGGAATCCGCAATCCATCCGACATCACGCCTACGGTTTTCGCCCCGAGGTTTTTGAGACGAACATGAGCCGAATCATTGACCGTGCGATCCACTCTTCCAATGTTCCAGCCGAGTAATTAGAGGTGCGAAAAGTCGGTGATTCAGGATAAATAAACCGAAAGCCATTCCTATTTTCGCACAGGCGCCGTCCTCTCCGGTGCCTGATCTTTGGCTCAGACCTGAGACACAGCAGACATCTTCCGATTTCTGCGCGATTGGCATCGGAACCGGGACTGAGGCAGCTTGATTCTGTGTTCGCTTATCATCTCTAATACCCATCATGCCGGATGTTGGCGAATACGGCTAGAGGACTTAAGGAGATCACCGAGGGAGTCTATCCGGGAACCTCGCACCGGCAAAAGACCGCCGGGAACGGGAATGTTCCATCTCATCCTAATACATTATGATAGTATGATACATTAAGACATAGTGGATTCAAGAGCCCATATGACGTTTAGAGGGGACCATTTGAGTTTTCATGAAGATTGCTATGGATATTTCCATCATGGGAAATTGCCGTACCGGTACAGAGGAATACACAGAAGGCTTGGTGTGGGGGCTTAATCGCGTCGGCATCCAGGTTTTGGGCGTCGGGAGAAAAAATCAGGCTATCTTGCCCGACCGTGCGTGTCTGGGACTTGAAGCGCGACCTAAACGGTCTCTATGGGAAAAGTGGTGGTGGGAAAACATTGGAATTTTGTCCAGCGTTAAAGACGTCTCGTTGGTTCATATTCCTTATATGATGCATCCTCCCAGGAATTTGTCCGTGCCGACCGTCGTCACGGTTCATGATTTGATTCCATATCGCTTACAGGCTTATCACGGGAGATTGCGTGAACGCGTTTATTTTTCCCAGATTAGAAGATATCTCCCCAATGCTACCCAAATCGTTGCTATTTCGCAGTCCACATACCGCGACATCGCGGATTTCTTCCCGCAGCTGGCGCAAAAAGTTACGGTCATAGCCAATGGCGTCCACCCCGATTACTTTCATCCGGTGGCTGTGGAACAAATGGAACGGCTTACGGCAAGTTACGGACTGGCCAAACGCCCTCGCCTTTTATATGTTGGCGGATACGATGCGAGGAAGAATGTCCACACAATATTACAGGCGTGCCAAAAAATTTTTTCCCGTATGAAAGACGGGGAACTGGTGCTCGTGGGAGCATTACACCATGAGCCGACACTCAGGGCCGTAAAAGAATTGGGACTCGAGGATCGTGTCATTTTTACTCCGTATCTGTTGCGCAACCAAGTTGTCGGTTTATATCAAGCCGCCGATTTGTTTGTCTATCCGTCAATGTATGAGGGATTCGGGCTTCCCCCCGCTCAGGCTTTGGCTATGGGAGTTCCCGTCATCGCCGGCGATATTCCGGCGGTTTCTGAAGTCGTTGGCGACTCGGGCCTTTTGGTGTCTCCCCATAACGTTGACGAATGGGTGGAAACCATTTCACGTGTGATTCAAACACCTGCGTTGGCTCAAAAAATGGCGGCCAGAGGGAGGGCCCGCGCCGAAGACTTTAACTGGGAAAATATTGCTGAACAATATCAAAAACTCTACCGGCGTTTGGTTCGTGACTGATATTTCAGTCACTGTGGAGTCAGGGTGTTATCATCTTTAATCATGTCTCTGAGATAAGGAGTCCATTATGCATTTGTTAATTACAGGAGGAGCAGGATTCATAGGATCTCATATCTCCCCCTTAGCCCTTGAACAAGGTCACAGGGTCACGGTGGTCGATAACTTGAGTCAGGGACTGCGCGAAAATATTCCGCAAGGGGCGCGATTTGTCTACGGGGATATTTTGCGGCCCCAAAGCTGGGCCCCAAAAGTTGGGCCGGTTGACGTGGTCATTCATCTGGCGGCTCAGATTAGCGTGCCCGCTTCGGAGAGTGATCCGCTGGAAGACCTCCGGCTCAATACGGAGGGAACTTTGAGAATGCTTCTGACCGCCAAGGATTTGGGGGCCAGGCAATTCCGCATGGCATCCTCCGCCGCCGTGTACGGCGATGAGTCGTGCCTGCCGCTTAAAGAAGACGGACCGGTGAGACCGATTGCGTTTTATGGATGGTCGAAATATACGGCTGAGCGATATGTGTTCCATTTTGCCGAACTTGAGGGTCTTGAAGCGATTGTGTTTCGCTTGGCTAATGTTTATGGACCGAGACAAAGAACTGAGGGGGAAGGGGGAGTGATTGCTGTGTTTTGTGAGGCACTGGCCCAAAACCGGTTCCCCATAATCCACGGAGACGGATCGCAAACCCGTGACTTTGTTTACGCCAAAGATGTGGCGCGGGCCTTTTTGCATCGCCTAGCAAGTCCGGGCCCGGCGACTGTTTATAACATTAGTACCGAAACCCGTACGTCAGTGCGAGAACTCTTTTCCATGCTGGCCCGCGTGGCCGGGAAGAGACAGGACGCCTTTCGATCGGCGCCTAGCCGTCCCGGTGATATCCATGACAGTGTTCTGTCCCGGCAGAAGGCGAAAAACTGGGGATTTACTGCTGAGACGCCTTTGGCGGACGGCTTGGCCTTGACCTGGAAATATTTCTTAGACCGGGAGTCTGAGGCTTAATGCGCTTATTGTGGGTGCTTTCTTCGCTGGAGGGGAAAGTGGGGACGATTGTGGCTCAAATGGCGTCCTCCGTTCTTCTCGAACACGGATGGGAAATCGACATTTTACCTCTGAACCCCTTGAATCCGCAGGTGGTGTCCTATCCGTTCCCCCCGGGTGTAGAGATATTATCAAGGCCCCAAATGAGCCATTTTGGGGTCAAAATTGGGACCAAAGGATTGTTTCGGCGGTTGTACACGTACTACGATCGCATTGTCGTGGACCAAAACTTGGATTTTTCGCTGAAGGCGATTATGGCCATTGGCAAACATGCGACGGATTCGCATACGATTCTGATTTGCGGGCAGGTGGCATCGGAACTCCTGGCTTCGCATGGCGATCAGGCGCCGCGACTGAAAAAGTTGATGCTGGACTGGTACCCGGGAGCCTCTAGAATTATTGCCTTATCCAACCGCATTTATGACGACTTGGTTGCGAACTTCGGTGTCTCTCCCCGGCAAATTACCCGTTTGTTTTTGCCTGTTCCGCTCTATGTTCAACAGGTTCAACCTCCCCAGGATCCGCCTCTCCCTTCACCTCGGGCGGAAGTCGTTGTGTTTGGCGAGCTAGACCCCTTGAAAGGTCTGGAAGGTTTTCTGTTGATGGCGAAAGCCCTCTACGACCAGGGGATCTTGTTTCGAATTGCCGTACTCGGAGACGGTCCATCGCGTAGAGACGCACAAAAATTGGCCCGATCCTTGAACATAAATTGTGTTTTTGCGGGATGGCCGCTCAATCCCTTTGAGTGGTTCCGGTCGGCCGAGGTCTTGGTCGCGCCCCAATACCTGGATGGATGCGCTCTGGATGCGCAGCTGGCGATGTTTAGCGGAATCCCGGTACTCGGTTACCGGGCGGCATCCGCCCTCGGTGAATTGATGTCGGAATACGGTATAGGAGAACTCGTCGACACCAACGGCCCTCTGGCCTTGTCGGACCGTCTAGCCCAATGGCTAAACCACTCACGGGATAAGATGGGTTACCGCCCCCTTCCCGAGACCATCAAAGAGCGTCTTTTCGGTTCTGCCGGCCACGATGCCTGGATGAAGGCATTAACGGGCTAGAGAACGAAAATGCAATTGACTGAGCAGGGTATTCTGCGTTTTGGCAAGGAGTCGGTCATAAGTGGAATCCCCTTGGGTAAGGGCCAAATACTCCTCAAGCAGTTGGGTGTGTTTCAGAAACCAGTCAGCCCAAAAGCCGGCCAAAGGATAGAAGAGGCGCGACATTTTCAAAGCCGGTTTCAACTGGCTCCATAAACGCTCCCGGATGAGCGTATTGTACGGATCTGTGCTCGTTTTGTTCTCGCATGCGGCGTTAATGACTTCCGCAGCGACATGGGCGCTGTAAAGAGCCGAGTAAATGCCTTCTGCGGAAAAGCCGTCCATGAGGCCGGCAGCATCGCCGATAAGGAGGCCGTGATGAATTGCCAGGGGACTGAAATGTGTACGGTAGGGCAAGGGATGGGCTAAAATTGGCGCCGTGCCCAATCCCGGCACGGCCCTTTTCATGTAATCCTGAAGGAGGTGTTTCAGAGAGGGCAGTTTGCCGGCCTTAAATGAACCGATACCAATATTCGCCGTAGAACCATGAGGAATAACCCAGGCATAACCCCAAGGGTAACGGGAAACATCGATTTCCACGCGATTCATATCGTCTTTGGCTAAGGCCAAGGGAATTTCGGTTTCGAGGGCAGCGCCGTTATGGGCGCGGCTGAGGCCGAAGTATTTGGCGCTGATGCCTTTGGCGCCGTCCGCGCCAATGAGATAACGGCTGCGGTAATAGCCTTGTGATGTCTTTACCAAATATTCTTCCCCGTCAAAGGCAAAGGCGGTTACCGTCGTGCCGAAGACTATCTTGGCCCCGGAACGCTCGGCTTCCACAGCCAGCCAGGCGTCAAAATTCGTCCTGTCCACGGTATAACAAAACGGGCGGGAGGTGGGAATGGTTCTGGCTCCCTTTCGCCCCCGAAAGGTCCAAAAGACCGGCGCCGACAACACATGATTTTGGAATGATTGGGGCAAAAGTGGCAACGCGCGCGACGTGATGGCGCCGCCGCAGGGTTTCTTGCGAGGAAAGGCTGATTTCTCCAGAACGCGAACATGCTTGCCTCTTTGGGAGAGCAGTCTCGCTGCGGTAGAACCCGCTGGCCCCGCACCGATGATAATGACATCGTCCATGCTATGACCTCCTGGTTGGTGGTTGAAGTGATTTCCATTATTACCAACGCTTGATTTCGTGACCCATTTCCGTTTTAGTGTAACATGAGATCCCTTTTTAGGAATTTTAGAGACGAATCGATCCTCGGCAAGGGGCGATTATCCCCACAATAGCCCCCTTCGGTGTAGAGGATGGGCAAGATTGTCTAAACAGATAGGAGATTATGATAATGCACAAAACGTACCCCGGTTTACTGATTCTGACGACGGCACTTTTTCTGGCCGGTTGCGGTTCTTCACATCCTGTGTCCCGTGCTCATTCATCTTCCAAAACCTCTCATCCCGTGAGCTCATCACCTTTACTCTCGCGGCAGAAGAATCTTGATCCCTTAACGGGATTGCCTTCGCCGGTTCACGGTCCCTTGCTGGCGGTCATGGTGGAGAACAGTGAATATGGTCGTCCGCAGTATGGTCTGCGATCGGCAGATGTGGTTTATGAGGCTTATACCGAATTCTTTTATTATTCTCGATTTATGCTGTTATTTTACGGAAAAGAACCCGCTCAAGTGGGCCCGGTCCGATCGGCCCGTCCCTATTTCGTCAGTTGGGTCCACGGTTGGCCCAATGCCGCCTATGTGCACGCTGGGGCGTCAAACCCGGGATATGTGAGCATTAACCGAGATCATATTCATAATTTGGATGTGGATGCCAATGCTTTTGGCCTGGCTTATCGCGTATCCTCTCGTCCCGCGCCTCACAACTTGTTTATGAGCGTACCTAAGGCAGCTGCTTTAGCGAAACGTTATTGGGGAAATCCCGGTATCACCCCGCATTGGCGTTTTGGACCGAAAGCGGGGAGTACACCACCCAAGTATCAAACAATAACGTTAACCTGGAATACGCATAACACCGTTGAACAGTGGCGGTGGGATGCGGCGGCCAGAGGGTGGACACGCTGGGTATTATGTCCAGAATGTCCCAACAATCAATATCAGCAGGTCATGGGACTTAACAGTCATAAACCGGTGGTGGCTTCGAATATTGTCATTCAGTATACGACGGAACAGTACTTGCCGGATCCTGCGGGTACAGGGTGGATTCAAATTCAGACGCATGGTCAGGGAAAAGCTCTCTTAATATTGGGAAACCACATTTATAAAGGCACCTGGAGCAATTCCGGGCCCGGCCAGCCCACTAAATTTTTCCTCGCCAACGGCAAATCAGCCTTGTTCACGCCCGGGCAGACATGGATTGAAGTCGTGCCGAACAATCATTCGGCTGCCAATCCGTTTAAATTGCAATTACAATAGTCAGTGGCCGTAATGAACCCTAACATCTCCTCTCACCCTTGATTCACCCCAAGGGTGAGAGGTGTGCGTTGCATTTTCATCGTTGATGTTGACCCGAAGACTGATATAATTGGGCTGAAACTGAGGTGATAGGGTGTTTAAACACTGGACCAACAGGTGGGATGAGTTGGCGGTCCTCATTGATACGGGATCCGCTTATTTAGCTTATCTTATTGCGGTGCACGTGTACTTGACATGGATTAATCCTCATGTTGCCACCATGGAATTGGTTACTTTTTATTTTTCGTTTTCGCCGGTGTTATTGGCTCTGAGTTGGATTGTTTTGAAATTCAATTTCAAAGGGTATTCAAGACGATGGAACCAATTGCCTGCGGAAGTCCGGATGCTTTTGTTGGCGAATATGGAAAGCACGCTGGCGTTGGCGCTGCTTATTTTTTTGGTGAAAGCCACCTGGTTTTCCCGTTTAATCTTCGTCATTCTTCCCCTGATTTCCATGGTCTTGCAACTCACTGTCCATGTTCTAACCAAGATCGGTGTCAATCGGATCCGGTTGGGCAAACGGGATGTGAAGCGCCTCATTATTATTGGGTATCCCAAGCGAGTCAGGATTTTTTCCAGAACCGTAGAACAGGTTCCCTCTGCAGGGATGGATGTGGTTGACCGTATGGAGATTCCACTAGGCTCGGTTGAAATCGGGCACCAGGCCATAAATACTCTGCGCCAGCTATTGCATACCACGGTGATCGATACCGTAGTGCTGGCATTGCCCATGGCTGACGACGTCATGATGAGCGCGATTCAAATGGCGCACCAGCAAGGCAAGGAGGTGCGCATGGTGCTGGATGAGGTGGGGGCTCTCGCGTACAAGTCGGTTCTTTATGATTTCTACGGGAATTCGGTACTGGTGGTGAATTCCAGCCGAGGCCAGCAGTCTGCCCGTCAGGCGATTAAACGGGCCATGGACATGGTTTTCGCCTTGTTTATACTGCTTGTTACCCTTCCGGTGATGGCTCTGATTGCCTTGTTAATCAAATGGGACAGCCCGGAGGGTTCGGTATTTTTTGTTCAGGACCGGGTTGGCCTCAATGGTCGAATCTTTCCGTGCTTCAAGTTCCGCACCATGGTGCCCAACGCGGAAAGCTTGAAAGCGGAATTCGCACACCTGAACGTGATGAGCGGCCCGGTGTTCAAAATTCCGGACGATCCGCGAACGACCCGACTGGGCAAGCTGCTTCGCCGGACCAGTCTAGACGAATTACCGCAGCTTGTTAACGTTCTTTTGGGGCATATGAGTCTCGTAGGGCCTAGACCGGCTCTGCCTTCTGAAGTCGAGCATTATGGGGAAGACTACCGTAAGCGGTTGTCGGTTCGTCCCGGCATCACCTGTCTGTGGCAGATTTCCGGGCGCAATGACATTGATTTTGAGCACTGGATGCAGCTAGATATGGAGTACATTGATTCCTGGTCGCTGATTTTGGATCTTAAGATTCTTTTGAAGACTATTCCCGCCGTGATTCAGCAAAAAGGCGCCCATTAGTTCTGACTGAGACAAAAATTCGTGCTCTCTTAGAGATATTCCCGCTTCCGGGCTTTGCATCCCTCCCGGCCCTCATCTAAAATAGAAAAAAATATTGCCGTGCAGGAGGTCGATGATGCCCGAACAAGATGCCCAGCTTTTGCACGTGATTGGAGATGCCCCGGAAGGTCCCTGGAGTGTTTTTTCCGTTCCGCTGGGCGACGGCACGGGAATGGCGTCGGTTATTTTTCCGCGGTCTTTGTGGATTGAAATCAGTCGACGCGATCCCTTTTCCTCTGATATTTCAATTATGGAACGAATTGGTCGCCAAGCTATTTCCCGTCGCCTCGAGCGCCACGAGTCTGTGTATACCGTTATCGTCCAAGCCGAAGACATTCCAGATATCCGGACTGAGTCTCACGAACCTTGGTACATGACGTTAAGACGGTGTGGGAAGTGCCAGCAGACGGTTCCCCATGGTGAGGTTTTGGAAGGCCTGTCCAATGCGTTGCCGCCCGATTCCCGTGGGCAGATAACCGTGGAGGTTTTGTGCCCTTCGTGCATGGTGCAAACTCGGCACAGACTGAATCCATGGGGAGTTCTCACTGATTAAGCAGAGGGGTGGCGAGGAGGGAGAGAATATGACCGAAGAACTTGTCAAGATACCAGGGCATCTTTTGCCCCGGGAACCGGCACAGGCTTACCTGCCACCGAAAGACAAGGAGCGGGTTATCAAGTGGACCTGTGTGTTTCAGCCTCGACAAGAAGACGAACTGGAACAGAGGCTTCTTCGGCAGGAGGCACCGCTGACGCGAGAGGAACTGCACCGAACTTTCGGGCCGGATCCCGATTTGGTCAGACGTGCCGAAAACTGGCTGACGCGTCTCGGTGTTCAATCGTTGGGGTATGATGGCTTTGTTTTAAAGCTCAAGGGTACGATGCAACAAATTGAAGAGACGCTGGGAATTACTTGGGGTGAGAAAGACGGGTTTTTCATGCCGCTGACAGACCCCATGGTGCCTGAGTGGCTTAAGCCAGCGATTATTGGTTTTGTCGGACTGGAAAATGTCTCCCGCCTCCATCCCCGTTTTCGCTCTCCGAGCCGTCGCGAACAACTGGCGAATAACGGGCAGGGGTTTTTCCCTCAAGACATTCAAACCGCCTACCAATTTCCCGGACAGTGGGACGGATCGGGGATGACCATTGGATTGCTGGAATTTTCCAATGGGTATAACCCTCACGATGTCACCACTTTCTGGAGCCAATTCGGCATTCCGGCTCCCTCTTTGATTTTCGTTTCGGTAGACGGCACTCCTAACGACAATGGCGTGCATGGCTATGATATGGAAGCGACCTTGGACGTGGAGTGGTCGGGGGCCATGGCGCCCGGGGCCAACCTGGTGGTTTACGAATCCAGCGCCGGAACCAGTGACACCTCCTTTGCGTTGTCGGTTCTGCACGCTCTGCACTACGCTTATCAAGATACACTCAATCATCCCAATGTGTTGTCGATTAGCTATGGAGACGGGGAAACCCGTTTCCCGGTAGTGACGATGCGGGCGTGGGATCAAATGGCGCGAAACGCGGCGGCTGTCGGGATTACCATATTTGTGGCATCAGGTGATGAAGGAGCCTATGGGCTGCACGGACCGGGACGAAAGATTTGTCATGTTGATGCTCCCGCCAACTGTCCCCATATGGTCGCGGCCGGCGGAACCCATCTGGTTCTCGACACTCAAGGACATATTGCCATTGAGACGGGCTGGACGGATACCAATCATAACGGGGCCTCTGGTGGCGGGATCAGTCAGGTCTTTTCCGTACCTGTCTATCAGGAGGCGATTACGTTGCCGGTAAAACCGGGATTCCACCCGGGGCGGGGTGTCCCCGATGTGGCTTTAAATGCCGACCCGGACACGGGTTACGCGATTTTCTTCCAGGGAGCATGGACCGTTGTTGGCGGAACTTCAGCTGCGTCCCCCATTTGGGCTGCGTTAATGGCGATTATCAACCAGGTGCGGGCACAACAAAGAAAGCCGGTTCAAGGATATTTGAATCCGGCGCTTTATGGGCTGGACCACGCATCCACGTTTCACGCTATTACCGTGGGCAATAATTCTTACGACGGTGTCATTGGCTACCAATGCACGCCGGGGTGGAATGCGGTGACAGGATGGGGATCACCGGTGGCGCGTGCCCTGGCGAACAGTTTGTCCTAAACATTCTTCCCAATCAACAATTAGCGGCAAAGTTCTTAATTTTCGGCATTGTCCCGATCCCGAAATCCCTGGATGCCGTCGTCTTAAGCCGGGCCACACACCGGTAGGTCGGAAATTCCAGGGATCCCGGGTTTTGTCTCTTCTCAGGACTGTCGCACTGATTCCTCCTGTGTATCAATCTTGGATTGCCTTTGACCGTTGCGGGTGCGGGGCAACCGGAACTGTTGAAAGAAAAAGGGTAGGGGATTTTGTGATGAGCCAACGGATTTTGATCATGAATGCCGCCATGACGGTTCGGGTTGATCGGAATCACTTTTCTCGATAGGGCCAATCGATTAGAATGGGTGGCTGCGAAGGATCTGTTGCGGTACGAATACTTCCGGTAGGTCAATATGGTGATGGAGGCGCGCTACCTCGTGATGTAGACCATCACGCCGATAAACACCAAGAAGCCAACCCAAAGGGCTATCCCCCCAGGGCGGGCTACGTTGACGTTGAATCCTCCCCAGCGCGGCACAAAGGTGCGCGGGTCGTCCTTGTTGTAATAGAGGATATAAGACCACCAAACCCGCTTGTCATGATGCTGTTCGTCTTTGCTCAATTCCAAGATCTCCTTGCATTCGCCACTTTCATTTTGGCATCATCTTCACCGTCCCGTTTCCTCGAACAAGAGCCGGGGTGTCAGAACCTAAAGATCCACACGTCAGTTTTCTCCTCAGTGCATAGAGTTCTTTACGGACAGC
Organism: Sulfobacillus benefaciens; assembly: GCA_003023725.1. Classification (GTDB taxonomy): domain Bacteria; phylum Bacillota; class Sulfobacillia; order Sulfobacillales; family Sulfobacillaceae; genus Sulfobacillus; species Sulfobacillus benefaciens. The sequence continues at coordinate 87,747 of PXYT01000011.1, forward strand.
TGCTGGACCGTTATGCCACCAAGAGTGCATGGTTGGGCTCTTAAGTATTTGGAACGGGGTCAATCTCATGAGGGGGTTTGACGACGATTCCGTACGCCATGGTGGCATATCAGAGATAGGCAGCAAACCCGAGAGCGGCAGGATCCCCTAATTTACACCACTCGATTGGACATTAACCAATATTCCCGACCGTGTCAACGGCTTAATACGGTCTTAACAGAACGATCATGCGGTGTTAATCACTCTCTTCTACACTACAAGCGATTGTGGCTAAAAAAGCATGAGGAAAATGCCTGCAATAGCCCCAAAGACGGACCCTTTGCTGCTTCGTCCTTGGGGCTCGCGGGGAGTCGGGAAAAAGTCCTGATATTCCGGGGACAATGTCTAGGGATACACTTATCCGCTGTCGCGATCGAACTCGACTGTCACCCGGTATCTTTGGGAGTACGGCTACGGCGTCTCATGTGCATGAGCTGACATCTTCAGGAATAATAGGATGAAGAGGGAGAGGGTTTAGCGTGTCAACTCTTGTCGTCATTGGAGGCAGTGACGCGGGTATTATGGCCGGCTTGCGGGCCAAGGAGAAAGATCCGCACATGGGGGTGTCGATGTTGGTAGCCGACGCCTTTGTTAATTTTAGTATTTGCGGATTGCCTTTCTATTTAAGCGGTGAAGTCCCGGATTGGCGCCGTTTGGCCCATCGATCTCTTGACGAAATTCAGGCCAGCGGCATTGATGTTCATTTAAATACGCGGGCCGTGGCAATCGACCCTGTCCAGCATAAGGTTCTGGGACGGCAAGAGGACGGAACAGACAAGGAGTGGGCCTATGACAGACTGGTGATTGCCACGGGTTCCGAAAGTGTCCGCCCCGGGATAGGGGGTCTAGAATTGCCGGGCGTGTTTACACTGCATACCATGGCGGACGGTTTTCACGTGGCGCAATTCATGGAGCGTCACAAACCGGCCCGCGCCTTGATTATTGGGGCCGGGTATATTGGACTCGAAATGGCTGAAGCGTTAAACCGGCGGGGAGTAGAGGTCATTATGGTCGAACAGTTGCCGGCTATTTTACCCACCATCGACGAGGGGTTGGCACATCACTTGCGGGTCTATCTCGAAGGTAAACACGTGAACGTTCACACCGGCGTGCGCGTCGAGAAGATTGAAAGGACGGCAGAAGGATTGATAGTGTATGGCGATGGCGGTTTTCTGCGGGAAGTGGATATGGTTCTCGTCGTGGTTGGGGTAAAACCCGTGACCGGGTTGGCCGTCAATGCCGGCATCACTCTGGGGGCGGGAAGAGCCATCCACGTCGACCGATTCATGGCCACCAATCAAGAGGACATTTTTGCTGCGGGGGATTGTGCCGAGACTTACCACCGGTTGTTAGAGACCGAGAGCTATCTTCCACTGGGAACCACGGCCCACAAGCAAGGACGGGTTGCCGGGGAAAACGCGGCCGGCGGCCATCTTGAGTTCGAAGGCTCTTTGGGAACGCAGGTGGTGAAAGTTTTTGATTGGGTCGTCGCCCGGACCGGGATTCGGGACGAGGATGCCACAGTGAGTGGGTATGATCCTCTCAGCACACAGATAACCGGGTGGGATCATAAAGTATACTACCCGGGCGCCCAGGAAATCACCATACGCATTACCGGTGACAAGAAAACCGGCCAACTGCTCGGAGCCAGCCTTCTGGGACACCGCGACGCTGCCGTGGCGAAGAGGGTGGACATTTTCGCGATGGCCCTGTACAACCGGATGAGAGTGGAGGATCTGCTGCACGTGGATTTGAGTTATACCCCACCATTAGGCAGCCCCTGGGATGTCATCCAGATGGCGGCCGCAGACTGGCTAAAGCATGCTGCCGGGAACCGGACCGGGGGAGACTGAGGGCGGCTTATGGCCCCTGGGAATGCCGGTTGGTGTTCCTTATGTTGATTTTTGACGGGCATACAGCTCCCGAAAAGCCGTGCGTACCTCCGTAAACGGCATCTTCTGCGTGCCAGGGCCGGAAGATGTTGCCCTGGATGAGTTAATCAGAGGGTTTAAATACCCGGGCACATAAGGATATAATTATAAACAGATGTGATAACCAGATGACGTGGAAAGAAGGTGCGAGCAATGACAACGGAAGAAACCAGCGCGTTGTTTAAAGCGCTGGGTGATCAGACCCGGCTGCGCATTTTGGCGCTTTTGTCTTTGCGTGAACATTGCAACTGTGAACTGGTTTCGATTTTTGGGATTTCACAACCGGCTGTTTCCCGTCATATTGCGCGTCTCAAAGAGTCCCGGTTAATCCATGAAAGGCGGCAGGGACAGTGGGTCTATTATTCTCTCAACCGTGCTTTGTGGGAACAATTGCCTTCTTTTCCGCATATGGTCGAGGATTTGGTTGCACATGATCCTCTTGTGCGACACGCCAAGACTACGGTTGCCCAATGTTCGCTTCCGGGCGAATAGATAGCGAATGACCCGCCTTATCGTGTCAAAATATTCATAAAGGGGAACAGGACGTTGCTGGCCGTCATCTTATTTGTGGTGGTACTGGTTCTTGTAATTGTGCAGCCAAAAGGGCTATCGATCGGATGGAGTGCTGCAGGAGGGGCCATCATTGCTCTTTTGCTGGGATTGGTGTCACTGGCCAATGTTGTGGAAGTTGTGGATATCGTTTGGGATGCGACCCTGACTTTTGTCGCCTTGATTCTCATCTCGATGGTGCTGGACCGGATTGGATTTTTCGAATGGGCGGCACTGGGAATGAGTCGTCTAGCCAAAGACAACGGGTATAAGATGTTTTTGTGGATCGGATTGCTGGGGGCACTGGTGGCCATGTTTTTTGCCAATGACGGAGCGGCTCTGATTTTGACTCCTTTGGTCTATGAGCAGACCAGAATCTTGAAGCTGTCGCCTAAGGCCACACTGGCGCTCATCATGACCAGTGGGTTTATCGCTGACACGACGTCCTTGCCTCTGGTAATTTCCAATCTGGTGAATATCATTTCCGCCGACTACTTTCATCTTGGCTTTTTGTCCTATATGATCCATATGCTTCCGGTGGATGTGATTGGCGCCGGCGCCAGTTTAACGGCTCTCTTTCTCTATTACCACAGAAGCCTTCCGGTTCATATCGATACAAGGGCCTTGCCCGAGCCCAAAAGCCGGATTAAAGATCCGCGGGTTTTTCGCCTCGCCTGGATTATCCTCCCGCTTTTGTTGCTGGGTTATTTTCTCAGTCAGTTTCTGCATTGGCCTGTTTCCATTTTTACTATGACAGCCGCCGGAGCGTTACTGGCGGGGGCGGCTCGGAGTCCTTATATCTCGTCATGGCGTTTGATTAAGGAAGCTCCCTGGAAAATTGTGGTCTTTTCTATTGGCATGTACATTGTGGTTTTCGGTCTGCGCAATCAGGGACTGACAGCCATTTTGGGGCAGGGGCTCAAGCATCTCAGTCTCCACGGCTCCTTGTTGTCTGCTATCGGCACGGGATACCTGGCCGCGTTCCTGTCTTCTGTCATGAACAACATGCCCACGGTTTTGGTGAATGCCCTGGCCATTCATCACGCCCATGTGAGCTCGGTAACGACACACCTGATGGCCTATGCCAATATTGTGGGATGCGATTTGGGACCCAAATTGACTCCGATCGGTTCCTTGGCAACCCTATTATGGCTGCATGTGTTAGAGCAGCGAAAGGTGCGGATTAGTTGGGGTTATTACATGAAGGTGGGCTTTTTGCTCACCATTCCGGTATTGTTTGTCACTTTGATGGCTCTAGCCTTGTGGATAGGCGTAATCGGTGCGTAAATGACCTTCTTGCTGTCTCCCGCGGAGCCAAGATTCTCCGAATCTTTGGGGCTGCCCGTGAGGGGAGTGCCCCAAAATCCGGAGGCGGCCAACTTAATTTGACAATCCTGTAGCATTTCCATGTCAAACCGGGATTTGTGCCTGACGCTGGTCGCGTGTCTCGTTCTATGTCTGTTTGAAATACGCAAACGTCTTCGCCAAACCCTCTTCCAACGACACCTGGGGGGACCACCCCAACACTTGCCGGGCTTTGGTGATATCAGGGCAGCGGTTGGTGGGGTCGTCGGCGGGCAGGGGCCTAAATTCAGTCCTGAGAGAGACACCCCCTATTTTGGCTACGGCTTCGGCAAAATTCACAATGCTGCGTTCTTCGGGATTACCAATATTAAACACCTCACCGGAGAGATTGTCGCGTACAATGGCTTGGTAGATGCCTTCGACCTCATCGGATACATAGCAAAAGCTGCGAGTTTGCTGGCCGTCTCCGTAGATGGTAAGAGGCTTGTTCTCGAGGGCCTGACGGACGAAATTGGGCACGACCCGTCCGTCTTCGGACTGCATGCGCGGACCATAGCAGTTAAAAAAACGCAGGATCCGCAAATCGATCCCAAATTGGCGGTGATATTCCATGGCCATGGCCTCTCCGAAACGCTTGCCTTCATCGTAGCATGCGCGTTCTCCGTTGGGATTGACATGGCCCCAATAGGTTTCAGGCTGGGGTGAAATTTGCGGATCGCCATAGACTTCGGATGTAGACCCGAGAATAAAACGGGCGTGAAACTTTCTGGCCAGTTTGAGGGCATTTTCGGTGCCTATGGAGTTGACACGCAGTGTTTCGATAGCCAGACGGCGGTAGTGCACCGGCGATGCCGCCGAAGCCAAATGGACGATGACATCGGCATCCCTCAAGGGGAGAACGTCTTCAGAGGGATATTCCGTAATATCCCAGGTCATTTTCAACACCTGATGGGGTTCATAGCCCTTCAAATTGTCCCAAGTTCCCGTAGCGAGATTGTCAATAACCACCACAAAGAATCCGTTGTCCACGAGTTTGTCCACCAAGTGGCTTCCCATAAATCCTGCACCGCCTGTTACCAGCGCTGTTTTCATGATATCCCCCTTGTTTTTGAATTGAAGGGCCGAGCGTGTTTTAACGCCCAATGCCCCGGTACCGGATGGAAAGACGCCGTGCCAGAGCAGGGTCGAAAATATTGCGGGCATCAATGATAACCGGGCTCTCCAGCCGGTTTACGATATCCTTGAGTGGAACTTGGCGAAAGATATCCCACTCAGTCAGGACGACCAGGGCGTGAGCGCCATCTACCGCTTCCAGAGGCCCAGGAGCGTAACGAATATCCCAGTCGGGGAATTGCCGGTGCATATTATCCATGGCGACCGGATCAAAGACAATCACCCGGGCATTGAGATGAATCAGTTCCTGAATGATATTCAAGGAGGGAGCATCGCGCAAGTCATCGGTTCCCGGTTTAAAAGCTAGTCCCCAGATCGCAATGCGACGTCCTTTGATCGTTTTCAGTTCGTCTTGAAGTCGTTTTATCACGGATCTGCGTTGCTGGTTATTAACCTCGCGCGTAGAATCCAAAAGCCGCGGTTCGTAACCGTATTCCCGTGCCGTGTGGATAAGGGCGGACAAGTCTTTGCCAAAGCAGCTTCCGCCCCAGCCGACGCCGGCATTAAGAAATTGCGGTCCGATTCGGTTATCCAGTCCGATGCCCGACATTACGGTGTTGATGTCGGCCCCCACCCGTTCGCAGATATTGGCCATTTCGTTGGCAAAGGATATTTTGGTCGACAAGAAGGCATTGGCGGCATATTTTATCATCTCTGCCGACAGACGGTCCGTGGTCACGACCGGGACCGCCTTGAGACCCTGGGGTCGGGGAAGCTGGTGAGGCGGCTCAAAGCTTTGTTCCAAAATAGGGCGGTACAGGCTGGTCAGGCGTTCCAAAGCTGCCGGGTTTTCCGCTCCCAGCACAATTCGATCAGGATAAAACGTATCGTGTACAGCACGGCCTTCGCGGAGGAATTCCGGGTTGGAGGCCACACTAAACGTGCCCTCGGGAGCCGGTTGCCCATTCGCTTGCGTGAATCCGTCATCAATCCACATTTCCACCAGGTTGGCGGATCCGATAGGCACGGTGGCTTTGTTGACAATGACGCAGTTCTGTAACGGGGTTAAATGCTGCCCGATTGTCACCGCAGCCTGATGCACGGATTCCAGATCGGGTGCGCCGTCATTTAAGGAAGGGGTTCCTACGGCGATGAATATCACCTCGGCCTGGCCCACCTCGCCGGAAGGCTCGGTTCGGGCATAGAGGGCATTCGACGATATCACCCGGTGGAGCAAAGAGTCCAGGGCAAATTCGTAAATGGGTGGTTGAGAGCAGTTGATCTGTTCAACCTTGTGGTGGTCGACATCAATCAGGCTCACTTTGTGACCTAAGTCCGCAAGGACCGCTCCGGTCACCAAACCTACATATCCTGCACCAAATACGGCAATATTCATCGGTAATTGGCGGCGGGGCTCCGGTCTTCAGGCCGGAGAAAAGCCGCCGTTCCTCCTTTGGTGGTTTTCTGGGCAATCGGTTTTTGGACATTCTGCCACTCGTTGCCCCAGTGGAGCACACGGCAGGCTCACCTAGAGATTTCGATCTTTAAACCGGTTGCCATGTTGATCACAAAGAGCCATCCGTTCGGACACTTATCCCATCTGAACGCAGCCCAGTCTTGCGGGAACAAACCCAATCCCCCTCTGAAAGCTTGAGCATTGCTTACGGCGAGAAACATAACGAATAGAAACCCGGTGCCTGTCCGTGTGCCAGATTTGTCGCGCGTTCTCGGCTGGAATAGTTGATCCTCCTCATAATCATCTTAGCGAAGGGCTATCCCTAAGATGGCGATAAACACCTAACGTGTCTCGTGCAATCGTTTCCTGAGAATAGTGTTGCAAGACCCTTTTCCGTCCGGATTTACCCAAATTCGACCGTAATCCCGGATTATCATACAGCGATGTTATTGCTTTGAACAGAGCAGTGGCCGACCCTTCAGGAAACACGATTCCAGCGTCTTTTATCACCTCGGGGATTTCCCCGCTGCTGGATCCAACAACCGCGACTTCCGATGCCATGGCCTCAGTCAGAACACGGCCGAATTGTTCTTTCCACCGCGGGGTAGTGTGGGAAGGGAGAACCAGCACGTCAAGCGCATTCATAACCAGAGGCATCATCTGGGTCTTGACCCAGGGAAGGATGAGCAGCTGGCCGGCAAGCCCTTCGGATTCAGCGCGGGAACGGATGATGTCCGCCCAAGGGCCGGATCCGGCCAACAGCAAGACCGTGTCGGAATGCTGGGCCAAGATGGGGCGGGAGGCCTGCCATAGGTCGTCCAGGCCTTTTTCTTCTATCAGCCGGCCCACGTACCCGACAACAAACCGTGCCTCCAAATTCCATGTCCTCTTGGCCCGTGATTTATCCCGCGGATAGTATAGGCTGGTGTCGGTGCCGAACTGGGGAATAACCCAGATGGGGTTGCGAAATCCTTTTTGGCGCAGCACCTCCCGAGCTTCTCGGTTGCCGGCAATCGCTCCGCGACAGCGGGCCAGCACAAGTCTTTCCGTGGCTGAAAAGGGCCAGGGATACGATTTATAAATATTTTGCCAGGTGAAGAAGAGGGAAGGAATGCGAAGGCGTTCGGCTATGCGTATGGCTTGATAGGTTACCATGCTGTAGTGTTCTTCATCAATGTGCAACAAATCCGGCCTATAACGCCGGATAACCGACCGGAGTTCGGGATAAAAATGGAAGTGATTATGTCCGCTGAAGCGTACAGATGTCAGCAACAGCGGATAGCGGTGATCGTCCTCCCTGGGCTCAAATTGCAGTGGGCCCCATGAAGGCGGCACAACGACTCCCACTTGAATATGAGGATCAAGTTGATTAAGGTATTCCAATTTTGTTCGGTAGCTCTCCGTGACGCAGGCTTTGGAAATCATGAGGACACGCATGCCCCAATCCCCCTCAATCCCATAGTAGTCTATTGCGCAGGCGATGGCGGGGAGGTTTTGGAGGACGCTTGCTGGTCATAATTCCAGGAGGATGCCAGCCAGCTTTCAAATAGGGTTTTTTGTCCGGGATCGGGGTTGTCCACGGGAACTATCCGCACCTTGTCAAATGGTTTTGGAGCCAGCACAACCGGGACAGTCAGCAAGTGCCCCTGCCGGAACAGGCTGACGGCGACGGTATCGCCGATGTGATGGTCATACTCCAAGCGGTTTTTGATATCGTCCGGTTTTTTCACTTGATACCCGTTGAGGGCAATAATTTGATCGCCTGCATTGATGAGAGTGGCGGCTGGACCTGTGCTATAGATCTGAGCCACGACAACAGGGTATCCGCCGTCATTCTTGGTGTCGATTCCGAGCCACGGAGAAGGAAACTGACTGGACGAAGAATCGGAATTCTCCGTGTCATCTTCTTTGAGTTTGGAATATTGCCGGTCAATACGAAGACCTGCCGTTAACAGGGCCTCATCGATGGGAATGGGTTCGGTTCCATAAATATACTTGTCGAAAAAGTCCTGAAAAGAACTGTTGCCGACTTCTTCCACCGTGTCCTGGTATTGGGATTCTGGAAACCCGATTCCCTTTTCTCCATATCGTTCATAAAGCCTGCGTAAAACAGTGTCCAGCGAGAACTGGTTGCCCGTTCGTCGGCGAATTTCCAAATCGAGACAGGTTCCGACCAAGTCGCCTTTGAGATAATAGGAAATGGTGCGGTTAACGGAATCTTCGTCGGGCCGGTAGAATTTGATCCATGTATCAAAACTCGATTCCGCCAGAGACTGGACAAATTTCCCCGGCCGTTTTTCGTAATTCTCCAGTTTTTTGCTCAAGGCATTGAGATAATCGGATACGGAATAGAGTCCTGAGCGTCTTAAAGTCAGAAACGCATAATAATCCGTAAATCCTTCCATGGCCCACAATAGGTGTGTGTACACCTCTTTGTTGTAGTCGAAGGGACCCAGCATATCCGGGTGAATCCTTTTGACATTCCACAAGTGAAAGAATTCATGCGAAAAGAGTGATAACACCCGCTTGTAATTTTTCCACGGCCGGAACATGAAACGTTCAACCCCGCAGGTTGTGGAATTGAGGTGTTCGAGTCCGCCTGTAGACTTGTCTGATAAATGGACAATGAAGGTGTAGTGATTGTAAGGCAGTGATCCAAAGATTTGCCGCTGGGATTTGACGATTGTTTCAAGGTCTTTGGCTAATTGACCCAAATCTTCGTTGCCGTGGCCGTACACGGCCACCTGGTGTGGCTTTTCATCAACTTCAAACGAGATGATACTCTGAGTTCCGATTTCAAACGGGCTGTCGATGAGAATGTCGTAGTTTAGGGCCTTATACCAGCCTGGATTGATGTGATCAGGATCAAGACCGGTCGATATCGTCCACCCGGCGGGTTTTTTCAGGCTAACAAAATAGGGAATGTCTTTATAGTCGTCAATCAAGAGAAACAGTTGAGCACCGTTGAAGTAGGCGTGGGTTTGATCCAAATGCGAAGTAAAGACCCCGAATTCAAACGCATAAACACGGTAATGAATATGTAAGGGTTCATCGCCTGCGTTTTCGAAAAGCCAGCGATTTTTGGAATCATGGGTAATTTCTTCCAGGGATCCGAGTGGGTTTTGGATGGACAGATCAAACAGATGACGCGAGAAGTCTTCAATCTTGTATGCTCCGGGTGTCCACACCGGCAACGTGAGTGCATGACGTCCTTCCGGTAGATCAGTAACATCCAGCGCCACGTCGTAGATATGGTTGCCGGGTTCCAGAAAGCTGACAGTAAAATGACATGTGGGTTGCACCATAAATCCTCCTCAAAATTAGGTTGGGGTCCTGTCATCAAGGGTATTCCTTGGATTTCGGAACAGAGGATCGTAACCGAAAACGCTGCTCCGTTTTGGCTGGGATCCCTCCGCATTTCCCCTTCTTCTGTACTGCCTATGTTAGCATAACCGTTTTCATTAAGAGATTAAGGACGTCTGCGGCGAATCTTACGGTAACTTCTTTGCCTGTAAAGCGGTTTTGCGGTGCTGTTAGTGCATGACAAAATGACGCCGATCAAGACAACTTTTATGGTTCTCCGTCCAGATATTGGTCAACAGCGGCCTTTTCCACTGTATAACGGAACACGTCTTCGTGATCTATCCTTCTCATGAACTCTCCCGCCACCTAACCCCGATGGGGTTGAGGTGGGGGTTTCGGGGTCGCCCCCACAGCTTCCTGGCTCCTTGATCGCTGCGCCGAG
>PXYT01000110.1 GCA_003023725.1 Sulfobacillus benefaciens
ACCCGGTTGACGGTGGGGCAAACGACAACGCTGACGGCCACGGCCTATCATAAACCGAGTGGGGATGTGGTGGAGATTGTGGGCACAGACGGGCTGAAGCAATCGGGGCCGTCTTCGCCGTTTAGTACCACCGATGTTCATTTGACTCCGCAGACGGTGCACTTTACAGCGTATATTCTGAGTCCGTCCGGCAAAAAAGTCGCGACGTCTAATACCGTCGCGGTCAAATGGATGGCTCCGCTGTCGGTAACCTTAACAGCGCACCCCACGGATTTGCCGATCGGCCAGGCCACCACCCTGACCGCGACGGCGAGTCAAAGCGTCTCCGGAACGGGTGAAGCCATCAATATTGTCGATCAGTCCAGTGGACTCGTAATCGCCAGTTGCCTGTCGGGCACGACCTGTGTGACCACGATGGCGGAGAGTGATCCGACCACGCAGACGTATCAAGCCGATATCGGCCCCTATCAAGCCACAACTTCGGCCGCCGGCGTGAAGGCGCTCTCCCATACTCAACACGTCACGTGGTATGGGCCCGTGGTGACGTTACAGGCCACGCCGAGGCAACTCTTGATCGGCAAAACGGCCACCGTGACGGCCCAAGCGCAACAGATGACCGCCACCGAAACGATTCATCTGGTCGGTACCGATGGGGTGTCGCAAACCGGATCGCCGGGGGATCCGACGCTGTCCGTCACGGATCTGCACCAAACGCCCCAGACGGTGACCTTTACGGCGACGGTGCTCAACAGCACGGGCCAAGTGGTGGCGAGCTCGAATGCGGCCCAGGTGACCTGGTACCGGATTTTTAAGGGTGCGAACCCGGTCACCAGTTGTGTCCCGTATAAACCGGGCTATGCGTATGTCAAAGGGGTGGTCACGTATGACCCCCGAGCCTGTCCGGTGCCGACTCCGGTAGATTTTTGAGCCTCAGCCTCAAAGGGAAAGACAGGAACCCGTACGCGGGCATCCCCGGTGCTGTCTTGGAGCAGGCCGGGGATGCCGGCGTCATGAAGTCGAGAAGGGAGGAAAGCGAGATGAGTCCGGAAGACAATCGCCGGTATCGGCTCGCCGCCGCGGACTATTTGCACCGGCCCGTGACGGATACGGAGGTGATTCACTGGGCCGCCAAAGCCCAGGCCGCGGCGGATCTCGCCGCCTACAGCGTGTTACGGGAAGCGGCGAAACGGGCGAGAATGGCCCAGGGAAGGGAGGGGACGGCATGATGATTGCCGGGAAAGCGTGGACACACCGCCTCACGTGGACGATGTTCAGCCGGGCGGCTTGGGCGCGGCGCTGGCACGACACCCAGGGGTTAGGCGAAACCGTGGGAGCCATTGGAGGGCTGCTGATTCTGACCTTTGGCCTCACCGGGTCCCTCAGCGCCTTTCGCTTGTGGCAAACGCACCAAGCGTTGGAGCATGCCGCCAGCGTGGCCTTGCGCAGTGAAGAACAGCAAGGCTGCTGGACCGCCCAAACTTCGGCCACGGTAGCGCAGGCGGCCCAGGGCGCGGGATTGAATCCCCAAGGCGTCAAAGTATCTGCCTTTACCGCGCAAACCGCGGATTATGGCCAGCCCGTCAGCGTGACTGTCCAATATACTCTGGCGACGGATTTTCTGTTCGGCGGGCTGGCGACTTGGACGGAACAGGCGACCGCGGCGGGTTCCAGCTTCTATGTGCCCGGCACCATGCCCGGGTACGGAAACTGTACGCCGCCGTCGTCTTAATGCTTAATGTAGTCAATAACCGGAATGACGCAGCGCCGCATGCTGAATCGCTTGCTGGGGGTGGTGTCAAGGACAATTCAATTTCCTCAAAAACGACAATTCAAAAAGGCCAAAAACGGTAGAGTAAATTCCTCAAAAACGCCAACGTAAATTCCTCAAAATCGGCACACCCGAATCCCCAGGGATAGACCCCGGGGATTCGGCAGACAAGCGGTGGGGTGACGACACGTGATGACTGTGCCCTCCGGTTAAGATATCGACTGTCCGAGCGAGCACGATACGCTGGGTGCAATCGCTATACGCCGGCTGCGGGACCCATTCCCTCAGGAGGTGGGCAGTGTCCGCCCACTCCATTGGCCGAGGCGGTACAGCCCGGCACGGTAGCGGGACTCGGAACTTCTGTCCCAGACGCGGAGTCCGGTGACCTCGTCGGCGAACACAGACCCGGACATTTTCTTTGCACGGGGTTCGGCCGTGGCCTGCCGTGTCATGACGGCGGCAATTCGACTGGTAGAGGTGCCTCAAGCGGCGGCCGCACGGCCGCCGCTCCTAACAAACCGGCTTTCCGTTTTTCGCGGAGACGGTAAGAATCCCCCCGAATGTTCAGAATGGTGGAATGGTGGACCAGTCGGTCTAAGATGGCGGTCGCCAGGACGGGATCGCCGAAGACCTGGCCCCAGTCGATGAAACCTTTGTTCGAGGTGAGTGCGAGACTGCCGCGTTCGTAGCGGGCGGCCACCAGGCGAAAAAACAAATTCGCTTCGAGAGGGCTGAGGGGCAAATAGCCCACTTCGTCGATGCACAGAAGACGCGGCCGGGTGTACAGACCGAGGCGAGTCGCAAAGCGATTCTCGTCCCAGGCTTTCCGAAGATCCGCCACCAGATCCTGAATGGTGATGAAATAGACCGCAATACGCTCCACGATAGCCTGCGCTGCCATGGCTACGACCAAATGCGTTTTCCCGACACCGGGAGGCCCCAGCACGATGAGATTTTCTGCCGCGTCCACCCATTGGAGCGTCAGGAGTTGACGTACTTGGCGTTCATCAAGGGAGGGCTGGAAGGTGAAATCGTACTGATCCAAGGTCTTGTGAAAAGGCAGATGGGCCATTTGAGTATGCGAGACCACGTATCGGGCTTGGCGAGCAGTTACTTCAGCCTGGAGGATGTCGACCAGGTATTGGGAATACGTCCATTGTGCCGTGGCGGCTTGCTGCGCTCGAGCGGCCGCCAGGCGGCTCACCTCCGGAAGTTTCAGACGATCACACAAGACGGTCAACACGTCAAAAGGATCTGTGAGGCTCTCTTTCGTCGAGTGCGTCATTGGGGCACCACCTCCACATAATCGGCTAACGATCGCGTGGTGGGTACGGCCTCGTGAGGCACCTGCAACGTGCGACGCCGTGCCACGGGTTGCCCAGGAATCCGTTCCGGGGGCGGCGTTTTATGCCATTCATCCGCTCCGACCACCTGATGAGGCTGGTGGGGCACCGTGTATCGGCTGAGTTCTTGGGCCTCGTGATAAATCACGATGTCGGTCTCAGATTGTCGCCGGACGTGTACCATTTTGCCCGCGGTGGTCCAGGGTACGGCAAATCGATGCCCTTGCCAATGCACGAAAGCATCGCGAGTGACCTTACGCGGAAACTGCTCGCCAAAGGCCCACAGCCGTGTGGGGTCATACGGTGAGGATCCGGCGAAGTCGGCAGCCCAGCGATCCGCTGGGCGCTCAAACGTGGTCCCATGAATCCGTTGGTCGCGTTCATGCGCCCAGACGATGACGCGGGTGTTCAATTCCTCCCGGGTGATGACATCGGGAATCCGTGGCCAAAAATTCTGGCGTACATACCAGACACTTCGTTCCACTTTGCCTTTGTTACGTAAATCTTAACGTAACAAAGGTTACGTTAAGACTTTCGTTATGTAAAGAGTAGCCCCAAAAATGACGCCAATAACCAGAGCCTTAACGATATTTCTTTACATAATTATCTGCGATTGAAACTTTTAAGCCAGTCTTTCAGGGTTGAATCGTTAGCCCACTCGGATTCTTCTGGAGGTACAATTTCCTTACTGGCCGCCTCTATCGCTTGGCGTTTATGCATGGCATCTGCCCTCGCGTATATTTCTGTGGTCTTTACGCTTACGTGTCCGAGTAAATCTCGAATATAAATAAGATCCACACCCGATTCCACCAATCCCATGGCGGTCGTGTGTCTTATTTTATGCGGACTCAAAGCATCAGGAATCAGAGCCGGAGCGATGGTGCGTGCCATTTTTGAGTACTTACCCACGATATAATTAATCCCTTGTCTGGTGAATGGTTCGTTCATATGGTTAGTAAACAGCCAAGCATCCCGCCTGTTCGGTCTGTCATACCCTTTTTGAACGAGGTATTTTTGAATATAGGGGATTATACTGCGCATTAGTGGCACATATCTGCTTTTTTGCCCCTTTCCGTGAACCAAAAGGGTGAATGGTTCGAGCAATGACAGATCTTTTACGCGAATCTGGATGAGTTCACTCACGCGGAGTCCCGTGGTGTATAGCAATGAAAGAATCACGTAATCCCGCAGCCCGTTCTGCCGGTTTAAATCCACTTGGCCAATCAATAAGGCTACACCCTCGGTTTTGAGATAAGTGATTTCTTTTTGCGGTGCTTTCTTGACTGGAATGCCAAGGATCTTCTGGTATTCCAGCAAATACTCAGGAAGTTCATACATCAGAAAGCGAATGAAGCTATTTATGGCTGCTTGTCTCTGGTTCCTTGTCGATATGCCATTTGACCGGGCTTCCTCGAGCCAACTTAGATAAGAAACGGTATTGTCATAAGTGAGATCCGAGATATTCACCCTGTCAGCAGGAATTTGATGTCTCTCTTTCATGTAGGTTAAGAAAAGAATAAAGGAATACCTGTACGAATCGATTGTCTGGGGTGGGCTTCCACAGGCATTCGGCAGATAAACTGTGAAGTATTTATTCAGATACATGGCAAAATCCGTTCTTTTCGTCGTCATTGCGCATCCTCCTCAAATACTTCTTTCAATTTTGACTTGAACTTCTCCTCAATATACGGATAAATGCTCATGGTCAGCCTGACATAACGTTCTGTCGCCAATATAGTTTTGTGTCCCAGATAGGTCGAGAGGATCGGAAGGGCAACATACATATCCATGCCCGAATCAACCATCTGCTTAAAGGAACGTACGGCCATGGTGTGCCTCCAATCATGGATTCTGGGGCCTTTCCCTCCTCCAAGATAAGGAATAGCTGCCCGCTGAAGGAATGATCGGTGTGCCTCGTAGATGCTGTCTCCGCTCATCCGACCTCCGTTGGAAGTCGTGAAGATATAATCCTTCTCCCCCAACAAATAAAAGCATTTTTCTGAAAACCGGATCATGAGTGCCTTAAGATCGTTTCCCAATACGATATCACGCTCCCTATTATTTTTGGCTTCCAGAAGTTTGATCACTCCATTTTCTAAATCGACATCCTTTCTGCGTATTCCCAACGTTTCATTGATTCTTGTTCCGCAGCAGTAGAGCAGGCGAAACAGGACGGGGTATTGCACCGCATCCTTTCGATTTCGGGTCGATTCATAGGTATCCACTGCGTGAAAGTATCTTCTGGCCTCATCTTCTGTATAAATATGGGGTTGGAATTCGGTAGGCTTAAACCTGATATCCTTGGTCACCGAAACATTGTAGCCTTTTTGGCTGAGGTAGATGAGAAATTGTTTGATGCCGTTGATCCGGGAATAGTGCGTCGTTGTGGCTTCAG
>PXYT01000111.1 GCA_003023725.1 Sulfobacillus benefaciens
AGCGTTTCCACAATACCTTCCCGACTGTCTTTGGGACTCGGGATTACATAACAGTTAAAATACGTTAACTGTTGATCGGTTCCGGCGCCTGCCCAGATTCGGCCACCGGGAACAAAGTGCAGAGCGGCAATTTCCTTGGCAAAACTGTCTTCGACGTCCTGCCGCACGTTCGATTTTTCCACTTTCGCCACGCCCCGAGCAATACGTTTGGCCACTTCATCAATAGTCCTCTCGACCGGCCGATCACAATCGACCACACGGCGTTCAATGAAGTCGCCCTTTTGCGGTCCGGTCAGTAGTTCAATCGACAACTGCCCGTCGGGTAGAATGCCGCGCACAACTCCCACATCTTTTTTTGGCCACTTGGGGTGCGGCTCAACCAAGGCAATAGCAAGATCCCCCACTTGAAAGGCACGCTGAGGATCTTTCACTGTGTAGCGATCCAGAAAAATTTTCCAGCTAAGTTCTGATGGAAATCCCATAGATAATGGCAAGATTTAACCCTCCTTAGACACGATAGACGAACACAAAACCATCAAAATGTACTTGCGGAATTGCGAGATTTTTTCCCGGCCGAATCGCAGCACTCAGATTCAGAAAGAAGATCCATTCCTACCTGTCTCTGGAGAATTCCTAAGAGGGGTTTGATCCAACGCATAAACATATGGCTCCAAAACTGGTAAGAACTATTTGAGATGATTCTCCTCTTGCCAGTCTTTCAGCGGATCGGAAGGGGGAGCCAGAGGCTTGTGTTGGGTAAGGTGCGCCTTAACAAATCGCCCCAGTTCAAACAGACCCGCAACCAACAGACTCAGACCGGCAAGAAAGAGCTCGCCGCCGAGCATCGCCATCATGATGGCCTTTGGCCACCAGATGCAGACCATCTTCGTCATGCAGTTCTTTGATATCTTCGAGAGATAGGATAGGGTTAGACATAATTGTCATCTCGCCTTTTCATTAAAATTTAGGACGGAACACCGTCAATCGGCCGCATCCTCAACGGCCGCATCGATTACACACCGCACGTGCCAATATGAAGCACTAGAGAATCGAGAAAATCGGCCTCGGTTTCGCCGTCCTGAGTTTGCCAGCGTTCTCCACAATCAGGGCATGTGGCCAACCATTTTTCTTCATCGATATCGAGTTCCACGATAAAGCGCGCAATATTCTGAGACATGAAAATCGTCCTTTCTCATGTAAATAGTTATCAAACAGAAGGCGTGTCGGGGGGATTCGCACCTCCATCCCGATTTGGCTATCGGATCCCCGGAAGGCAGCTGGCACGCACGGGCTGATAGTCACGACCCCGATCATACCCGCAAATGGAACACATTCGGCTTGTCTTTACTGTCAGACACCGTCAGATTTTATGAACGAGTTCGACATTACAAAGACAGACACGACGCGGTGACAAAGATCACCCCGGCTAAACCCACGAGAAGGATGAATACGCAGGCCATAACAGGAGAAAAAATAGAAGCGATGCCTCCCCCGGCCACAGCAATACTGGCAAGAATCATGCGCTTGGTCATCTGGTGTTGGTGTGCGCGGCGCACGGCATCGACCTGGAGCAGATACTGTTCCGTATCGATGTCTCCTGCTAAATAGCGATGACGTAAGTCCATTAAAGTCATGCGAAGACTCCTTCTTCGACGTGATACCTGGCTTGGGACGCAAAACTTCCTATCGGGTACAAACCCGATGGCGGTCACATTAAGTGGCCTGCTCAAAAAAATGGCTGCGGGAGCAGGAGTCGAACCTGCGCATGCGGGGTCCAAAGCCCCGTGCCTTACCAACTTGGCGATCCCGCAGAGTCAATTGGATTTTGAGTAATCCGAGCAAAGACGATGGTGGAACGCAGCGGGAGTCGAACCCGCAACTCCGCGGTGCAAACGCGGTGTGTTCCCCATTACACCATGCCCCCATATGGTGCCACCCTCCGGGATCGAACCGGAACCTCCCGCTCTTCAAGCGGGCGCTCAGACCTTCTAAGCTAGAGTGGCATGGCAGACGTGGTAGGAGTCGAACCCACATGGGCGGGTTTGCGTTAGTCCCCGTAGGGAAGAGACCGCTATCCTTCCGTTAAACGACACGTCTAGATGGGTGGACGCTCGGGAGTTGCACTCGACTGAGGCCACTCCGTCGAGTGGCTGAGCGCTCTGGCGCCACGCCCATTTACTTAGTGGATGAAAAATTAGAGGATCCCCTATCAGAAAAGTTAGAGGACCCTCTATCAGGAAATCAGTCTACCCATAAAGCGTAACGTTTGGCGCATCGACATGCGACGTCGATGGGTGATACCGGTATCCATGCCGGGTGGGATTCGAACCCACAGTGCCACTATTCGGGGACAGTTCCCTGAGTGGCTGCGGACTAGGGGCATCAACCGTCGGTTGCCCCGCCTCCGCGACGTTAACCGTTTCGTCACCGGCATATATCGGTCATGGCGGCCGGCCCTGCCCCGGCTTAAAGCGTCCTTTAGCCTCCGAAAGGGATAACCTTCGCGATGACGCTGATCAGCAACCATCGTTCATCGGTAATTCTCCCGGAGCTTGCGTCATCTGGCCGCAAGGCGCCATACATAAGAAAATTATCATTACAAGAAACACGGCGGGAACGCCGTGGACACGTACTTTTTCGCAAGAGATCATGCATAGAAACACACTATCTTGGATATGTTAGGGCGGTATGGTGAGAATAACGAGCATGCTGTATGGCGTATCGTGTAATAACGAAGGATGTAATAAGTGGCATACGCTTTTTATGATTTTTCAGCTATAGAGTTGATGAGCGGGATCGAACCAAACAATATAAAATACATTATCAATGAAAAAACCGTGAATTCTGCCATGCTCATTGACACTTAAACTGAATTGATACGGTTGTTCAACCAATTGTTCCTCATTGGGTAAGCCAAACGATGATTGGGTCGTGTCATTCCAATCAATGGGATGAAAACGCAATGTAGAATTCCTAGATGTTTTTAACTCTGATACTCGATATCTAGACAGGTCGTGTAAGCGTTGGATAAATCGAACAAAGTAATGAACATCCCGATCATTGAAGTGAAAAACACCATGCGACAAATCCGCATATTTGTACGAAAATGTGATTAAGTCATCGTGATCCAAAAGAGTTTTATTAGCGCCGATTCCACGTTCGTGCTCATTCGATATCGTATGACGCGTGACCCGTTTTTGAGGCATTTTATGCTTCTTGAGAAATAAACTGTTTGTAATATTTTTTCATCCACTCGTCTGCAATAATACGATGACACGGTTCATCCGCACTGAAGCCTCGACGGGCGCGCTGCCAAGGCTCTTCTTTATGGGTCAATCTTTCCAATTCATAGGCCGTAAGGCCGAAGTATTCCTCAACGATTTCAGAAAGAAAGGACAAAAGTTTTTCCCCAAATTTATTTTCCAGATGCTTAACGGAAGCATCATTCAAATCTTCACGTTCGATGGGTTTCCAGCCAAATTGTTTGTAATCGCGATAGAGCACGGGCAGAACAGGTCCATGTATCCACGCTTCAAATTCCCCATCAAACAACCGGTGGCCATAGAGAGCAAGATGCCAAGCTTGCGCATAATACATAAGCTTTTGAAGTTTGAGATTAGACACCAAATTTCCCGTAACGTTCGAGAGCGCAATAAAGTAATCGGCAATATCCCTATAGTTAATTTGCTGCTCCGTCATCTCAGTCACTCCATTCATACACTCTCTAACGCATAAATTAATTGTATCCAATAAGGTCTTGAATCACAACGCACACGGAAAAATTGGATGAGCGCCCGAGTAAAAAAACGAAGTGCCCCCGCTACGCAGTACGACTCCACAAAGCTCACACCGGTTCACCATGGCGGCCGGCCCGGCCCCGGCTGGATGCGCCATTTCATTGTCGGCATCCGCGCTGTGAAGAGGGTCTTCCTATAATCATTTAAGCACCGGAAGAGACAGTTCACAGCCCTGCGTCATCTGGCCGCAAGGCGCCATGCATCTATGGAAAACAATCATCACAAGAAACACGGCGGGAACGCCGTGGATAGTCCTCCGAAGAACGGGAAAGGATAAAACGGCCAGCCCCTATTTTATGATTTCCGAAGATGATCGCATCAAAGACCGCCCACAAAAGGGACAATAGCGAATGGGTGCATAGGTCTTGCCGTCAGACAGGGCATAAGGACGGGTCGCGCCTTCATCTGCGGTGGGGGTCACGATGATGAGGTCACCCAACACATCCGCAAATGGGGCACAGAATTCGTCGTGACGGAACATTTCCGGTCACCTTCTTTTGGGAATGATGGAAAGACATTAGGAGCGTACTTGCCAATGCGCTTTATTGGTTATGCAACGAGCGAGTAGTGAGAACCAATTGATAGGACACGTGATGTCCTTTGTAGACGATGAACTCATTGGTGGTGTCCTCATCGATCCGTTCGTCTTCCTCGAGACTACGCAGGATGGTTTGACGTTCTGCTTGAAATCGGGCAGTAGCACTGTCTTTCTTCGTATATATCTGCGTGGTTTCGAAAAATCCATTAATCAAGCTGGTGACGATATAAAGTTCCACCAGTATCGGTCCTTTCTTAAATAATCTTATTATATCCAGTGGATGAAGTAGGCCGACCTCTTACGAGGCCAGCCCCTCAATGAACGGTGCGTGCGGTTTGCCCGCACATCGCTCTGCGTCACTTACTCTCGAACTTCAAGTTTGAGAGTCTCCTCGCAAGCAGAACCCTCTCGGCAGTGTTTCGCTACGGAGGCTTACTGATTGACATGTCTGCTCCTGAATGAACGGTTCGGTAACGACGCCTGCCTTCACTTCACCCCGAGTTATGGTCTCGGGGTTACTACGCTATCGGGTCGGAGGAGGCGCCCACTGAAGGGCTCGCCTCCGTCCGCCGCTCAACACTCAAACCGGACGTGCAGTTTTCCCGCATCCGGCTTTCGGGCTGTGAGGGGGAATATCCCCAGCCGTGCTCAGCGTCAATCGGTCTCGCTCGCCACGGCCAACCGCAGAGGATTCGTCAACCTGGTTTCCTCGGCCAGAGCCAGAGGGGTCTTTCACACAAAAGGAACTGGTCCATTAGCCCCGACTTTACTCACCACGTCGCACGTCCACTCTGCTCTCACCACCTGCGCTGTCTTCCCCCGGGACCGCCCGGCCCTGTATGGGACTCCGGCGTTCTGTTGCGCCGGAGCATGGTAATATGCAGCACTCTGACTTCTCGGTGCGCATCGGTCACCACTTCGGAGTTACCTTATAGGCTCCCTTATCGTCCCCGGAGGGGACAAACGCGCCGAGATCTCCTGGGGTCACACGAAAATCTTCCGTTCCGTGCCGTCCGCACACATCCTCCCCACGCCTTTAGTTATCTTAAGCCGGAAGCTGAAAATTGTTGCTACAAGCCGCCCCATTCCTCGTAGACGTTTCTATGACGAAGATTCTGGTACCAAAATGGCC